>CALCNX010000052.1 GCA_937899715.1 uncultured bacterium
TTTACCCTCAAATTATGCACTCGTCAGGAATGCGGGTGGAGGAAATGGTGAGTTCTTTCAGTTCACGTTGAGATACTTCGGCTCGACTTGGGTAATAATAGAACCCATTTTCATACTTAATAAAAACGGTTTTTACGCAAGTTCCAAGCTCTGTTTTTTGCGTCCACGCAGCGCTATACCAACCCTCTTCCCTCTCAATTTCCCACGACCAAGTGCCATTTTCATTCACCGTGATTGTGGCGATTTGGAGGGGTTTTAAGGGGATAGGGAAAAGAATTCCGCTGTAAAAATTTCCGCCATTATTACCCCAAAAACCGTCATCGAATCTTGGTTTTTTATCGTGGAATAAGTAAGTTTCGCCGTCCTTATCCATCGCCTGCCAATAAGTTTTTTTCATCCTATCATCTCCTCTTTAAAGTAAACCGTCACAGCCGGAACATAATTAGCAGGGAAATAATGCAACGGGTCAATTCTGCGGTTTGCAATCCGTTGTAACATATCGTCAATTTCGAAGGCGGTCATTTTGGATTCGCGTAGTGGCATCTTTGCAAATCTGTGTTTTCTTATGCCGGTAATGCCGTCTTTTATGCCGTATTTTAGTTGTTGTTTCATGGTGTAACCCTTCCCTGGTAGAGTGATTTTTCTATCTGTTTTCTTGCCTTTTCAGCAGCATTTCTACGCATTTCTTTTTTACGCCCTTTGATTGTAGTTGCTCTAAGTAATTCGGGCTTGTTAATTCTTTCCGGCTCTACCCATCCCGCTCTTACCACCTTCATACCGTTCACTTTCTCGAATTTATTTAGCCGTTTCGGGCGTGTTTTCGTATAGTCTAAATCGACTTTTGGCTTATTTAATTCATTTGCTTTTACTGTCGGTTTCATTTTATTTTTCCTTTAATAATTCTTTGTAAAATTTTCTGCAATTTTTGCAGTTGCCTTTGTGAGTTAGTTCGCCGCTTTGATTGTTAAAAAAATATTCGCACCCATCGACCACGGCATCAAGATTATTGATGCGCGCGGTGTAAGTATCAACCGAATGATGTGGACTTTGAGCGTTGCTTTCCGAAATCTCACACCCCGCCGCTCCGATAACCAGCAATATCAATAGTAGTTTTTTCATGTTCTAAATTCTCCGTTATTCGTTCTAAAAAATTCCCGCCTTCTTGGAAATCGTAAATTTGAAAAAAGGCGGGTGTGTAGTAGGTGGTCATTCTGTTAATTGTTTCCGTGATTCCTCGCCTGTTCGGAGAAACGCAATGTTCTTTTTTACACCGCAAAACGCAATGTAATCAAGTTCTACGCGTACTGTATTTATTATTTTTCCGGCGGTGTTGGCAAGTTCTTTGCAGGTTTTCAAGTCCATTTTGCCGTCTTTTGCTTGCTCGTAATTTTCGAGTAAACTATCTCTGAGTTCTTTTATGTTTTTCATATTTTTTTAGTTAAATTTAATATTGCCTTTGCTTGTAATAAGCCGTGATTTTTGTAAACTGTGTATGTAATTCCATTTTTTTTGCTTTTCCACTGATGTTCAATCAACTGTGACTTTTTAAATCCTTGCCTACGTAGTTGTTTATACGCCTGACCTAATTCTAAACTCTCTAAAAAATCACTTTGCCGCTTTTGCTTTTCCCATATTAATCTTTGCTTTTCGTAATCTGCTTTTGCTTTACTGCTTTTTATTTGCCTCAACCTCCATGCTTTTGCTTTTTGTAATTTTATCATATCCATAGTGTTTTTCCACCTAAATTTATCAAAAAAATCCCCACACACCACCACGGTTCAAAATAACAAACGCCTTCTATCCTTTGATTAGAATTTAGTTTATATCCGTCGTGGCGTGTGGTTGTTGTTATCAGAATTTCACACGAACCATCCGTTTGTGAGTACCCTGCAATTTCACAATTAACTCATCTCTAACGGTTGCATTAAAGCCCAAACCTGATAATTGCCCCGATGTCGATTCAATCATATTGGTAGTTCCCAAAACCTCTAATACTTTCCGATGTTCTGCAAGTTCGGGCAATAAATTTTCATTATGAAAACCGCGAATTGCTACGGGCGATTTGCAATTTTCCAGCATGAAAAAATAGTGTTTATTGCCGATTGTTTCGCCGTTCCAATGATTTGGGGATAAGCAGACGAGATTCACTTTGTGAAATTGATTTGATTCTAATCCATACAGCACTTTCGATGTTACCGCTGATTCGGGTAATATGTGTTTAATTGAGAATACGCCGTCTTTTAAAGTCACCTCAGCGAGGTGTACATTGCCCGCTACAGCTCGATTGTACTCGTAGGTGTATGTTTCACCGTTAAACTCAATTTCCGCTTTAAAACCCTGCGAATTTCTTGCACTGAATTGATTCACCCAAAACTTAAATACACCATTTCCCATTTTCCGCAAATCGGCAAAGTAAATATTTTCAATCGCTAATTTGCCGGACGGATTTGTATTGTCCAAATCTAACTGACCGCTCATGTTTGTTTGCTTGTTGCCTCTGTCTGCGCGGTAATTTTCGCTATATCCAATCTTCACCCCGTTCGGCTGTTCACACCACGCATCCAAATCGGAATTATCACGACCGTCACCATCATTCCAAATCATCGAGAATCTTAACACTCCATCGACACGCCCGCCCGCTGTTTTTACAGCATCTTTTATCTGTGATTTTCCCGCCAAATTTCCGTTAAAAGTCCATGAATAATTATTTGACCATTTGAATATTGGTTTCGATTCTTTCACGTTCGCCGTCGTAAGTGACACTAAATTACCATCATGCAAATTCGATAAATACGCCTCAACTGACGTACACGTTGGCAGTATGTCTTTCATGAATTTCTCGATTCCAATTTCTTCAATACCGTCAAATTCATTTCTTTTGTGACGTGTAAAATTTGACTTTACACCGTCAAAAATGGACACTGATTTAATCTCGCCGTTGCCGATGTTACTGTGTAAAATTTCCGACACTTTTATATCGTCAATCGTTGCAAATCGGCGGTTGAATGATTCGGTATATCCGTTTTCTTCTACGAACTTTCGCGCCTCTTCAATTTGTCTTTTCGTAATCGGCGCGGTTGTTTTCATGTAATTTACAGGGTCAACTCTTTTGTTCCACGCCTTACACGCTTCATTCAACTCTTTGCCCTCAGCTAACTCCGTGCAAAGTACACCGATAAGCTCATTTCTAAACTTTGCGAGTTGGAATTTATACGACTTTATCCAACACCAATTTTCTCTTTGCCCTGCGCTCAGTGTGTCGTATTCTTGCTTCAAAAGAATAATCGCATCGAGTTTGAACAAGTGAGTAGCACCATCGAGCAAAGAACCTTGATTTATCAAGTCCTTAACTAAGTTTAGAGTGTCTAACGAGATTGTCTCCATTGCTCTTTGGAATACATTTTTAGCATCTCGGTAAGCACCCATAATTGATTCGACTGAATTGCCGGAAAAGTCAACAAACTGCTTATCCAAGGAAAGTGCCAAGTGGTTAAATGTGCGTATTTCATCGGCTTTGACCACTCCGTACTTTTCCGCTTCTTCTTGCGTGTATCGCTTTGTATTGCTGATAGTTCCAAGTTGGAAAGTAGCTGCATTTTTCGAGCAGGATTCATACGGCAATTTATTTAATTCGGCAAACGTCTCGAAAAATATATCCGCTACTTTCGACTCTTTTATTGCGCTCGATATTGCCTTTGCCGATTGCAAATACTCACTATCAGCGTCCACGTCAAACATAGATGCGACGTTATAATTAGCATCAATAGCAACTATATTGCCGTATCTGCGAATGAAGTTTTTGCAGTGATTGCAGTTATGCACCGAACTGTCAGGTGCTCGAAAAATAGGATTTTGTTCAGCGGGAAATGCGTTTATGTACATTTCCCAAATCTCATTTCCCGTTAATTGCACTCGAAATAATTTCCCTGTTCGCATCATTTCAGCAAACTTATTTTGCATCAATTTTTGAAAGTTTTTCATGTCTTTTTTAAAGTTCCGGCACTACTATTTTCGTAACCGGAATTAGTTGTAAGGATAGTTAATTATATCATTGCTGTAAGTTCTTCGATACTCATATTTTCAAGAGAAGCATCTTGCTTTCTTGCGATTATATCGAGAATCTTGTCTTTTTTCCGCTTTGTTTCAAGTGCTTCGCGGGCTTCTTTTTGTTCTTTCATTTTCGTTTGCAAAACATCGAGAGCAATGTCGAATGATAGTTGTGCAATCTCATTTTGCGCCGATGTTTCAACTAAAAATGATTCTCGTGGCGTACTTTCCACTTTCAGCGATACCGCCAAGGTGTCTAAATCCTTTAACGATAAATCATATAATTGCTCTACCGATAGCAATCCTTTGTTCGTTGCAAATCTCAATTTGATTTGATTTGCTTTTTTGTAAATGTCCATCTCTAACTCCTTAAAATAAAATGTTGTGCGGTTGCTGATTCCGCAAAATAACAGCGTTTCCATTAAGTAGGGAGCGGCTACCCAACCAATAACAGTAGCCGCTTGGGCAATCATGGAAATATTGCTTGCGTTATTGCGCCCTAAATGTTGTTAATTTCAGATTTTGCCCAATCCAAGAAACGGTTAAATTTTTCCTCGATAAGCACTTTTTTCTCATGTTGGACACTTGCAGCCGGAATAGCAAATAAGTTCACCCATGCCGTTAATTGCGTCTTAATTGGTGCTTTTGCGAGCTTTTCGGCTTCGAGTTTGGCGGCTTTTTCTGCTGCGATTCTATCGGCTTCGGCTTTTGCTTCGGCGGCTTTTTTATCGGCAAGTTCCTTTTCAATCCTGTCGCGTTCAATCCGTTCGGCTTCGATTTCCGCTTCTCTCTTATCCGCTTCTTCTTTCAATCGAATATTCTCTAATCGTTGCGCTTCCCGTTCCTCTGCCTCTGCTTTTTCCCGCGCGATTCTATCCTGTTCGGCTTTTAATTCAGCAGCTTTGCGGTCTTCATATTGCTGTTTTTTGGTGCTAAGGTACGCTTCGAATACGTCTTGTTCCATGCCCGATAAACTCAATTCACTTGCGTTTTCTACATACTCAGCAAGCAAGGCAACGCGTAACTGTTGTAGTTTTTCCAATCTCTCACGCTCTAAGTTTTCAGCGTGTTTTTCGATTCTTTCAAGTGCTTCTTCTTTACCTTGCGACGCGAATAATTGAGCGTTTTTCCATCCATCGACAAAACGCCCGCCGTTCAAAAAAAACGCCTTTTGCACTTTGTGAATTTCCGCCGTGCCGGTTCGTACTTTTACATATTTCAATCGTAAATCTTTGGCAAGTTTCGCCGTGTTAGGGGCTTCTATATTTAATCCTAAGATTGCATTATACTCACTTTCAAGCTCCGTCATTTTCGCAAGCATTGGCGTAAATTGCGCTTCGATTCTTGCCGCTGTTTCGTCTGTCAATCCGTACTCAGTTGGGTTAATTTTTACTATTGCATTCTCCATTGCTCTCTCCTATTTGTTTAAAATTGGCGGCTACTTTTTAGCCGCCGTGTTGTTAGTTAGTTGCGAACGATTTATTATAGTGTTCTGTTAAGTCCATAAATATATCACCAAACGGGAATGTTTCTTCATGCGAGAATGAAATAACAGTATCGAAATTTGGATAGTCTTTTACTAACCGTTTTGCCGTTGTCGTGTCTTTTGCACATACTGCAACGAATTTAATTTCCCATCCTTTTTCGCCTGTTAATTCATTGCAAGTGTATATTTCAAATATAAAGTATTTCATTCCCATTCTCCTAAAAAAATTACAAAGAGCATTTATTATTTTGTGTTTCGCTCTTTCAACTGTTACAAAATTACAACAATCTCTTATATCCTACAAGTAAATAATTCACGAAAAAAACTTTATTTTCAACTTGGCGCAAGTCCTTTAAACTACGTGAACTTACGCCGTTGCTGAATTTTAGAGTTCTAATTTCCTTTTCGGCCCCGTCTTCTTATTCCTATTCTGAATCTTTCTCACGCCCTCCGATGTGAACACTATTTCGTTATTATTCCGAATGTTCACTTTCCAATTGTAATCCGTCTTCTTTTTTAATTTCAGTTCCTTCATTATTTGCCCTATCCTTGCGATGCTTACACACTGATTTTCTGCGAGTTCTTTTTTGTTCATAATTTTAAAGTTAAATAATAAATTATTGCTTTTTCGATTTGCGTGTACATTTTTCCAACAAAATCAGGATCATACTCAATCTCGAATACTTTTACCCGTTTCTTTGGCTCAATCAAGTCTATCAAATTATTATTTTTTTGCAACTGCTTTACCCGTCTTTGATAGTCAGGATTGTCGTAATTCTGCCCATACTGCCAACCAATTCTATTTATTTCTTTGTCGAGAATTCCCGGCGGTGTTGGTAGTAAGCAATAAATTAACCGCGCTTTTTTCATGCCTGTCAGTTCCATGTAACCTTGCAATTGAGCGTGGTAATCCTTCGATAGCTCGGCATTAAAAAACGTCCTTAGGTTCGCGCTTGTTTTAATGTCTTCGACAATACCGTCTTTTTTCAGGACAATGTCCGGCGTTCCTGTTATGTAATCATTCTGAATATTCGCGCCGTAAGCCGTCCTAAATTCACCGCCAAGAACGAACTGTGCAAGCTCCATACTATCCTGCTCACATAACGAACCTTTGAGCATATCGTCCGTTTGTATTTCTTCGTAATATCCGAAAGTGTCGAGTAGCCATTTATTTTCTACGCACGTTTTTGCCGTTTCGGAAAGTTCGCCCGCTTCTTTTGCCTTGTTGGTTTTCGGTTCTGTCATGATTGCGCCTAAAGAGGAGCAACGAAATAGGATGTTATTCATTCCGCACCCTCCGCAAACTCTAATAATTCATGATTCAATTCTTTTTCCAAACCGTGCTTTTCAAACTCCGCCCGTTTTTCTCTCAGCATTTCCGCCGTCGTTCCAGGTGCTTTTAAAAACGCAAGCAGACGCGCTTTTTCCTTCGAATTATTCACACCTTTTACGCTGTTGTCCGTTTCTTCAAATTCGTGATTACTGTCGAATACCGATAACGTGTTTAATGTTTCCTCGGGTATTTCCGTCTTTGGCAAGTATTTGAATAAACGCCGTATTGCTGTTTTTTTATACATTTCCGATTCGTCAGTAGTCCACACAGTACCACCCATTGACCGACGGCGAATATTATCGACTTCAACTTTCTGCAAAACCTCAAATTGTGTCGTACCGTCCGCTAATAATGCAACGGCATAACAGCCGATAATTTCGCCGCGCGTATCCTGCAAATTATAACCGTGCTCAATTCGTGGGTGTGTCCCTCTGTGAACTTGGTAACTATCACCCTCACGAATAACGTCTGCCCAAACTTGATTTACCGAACCAGCATCGGTTAAAATCTTTATAAAACCCATGTACGACGGCTCTAAACATATTTTACCGCCGCGTGGTACAAGGTAAGCATATTTAAGCACAGGATTCAATGACAGCCCTGTCAGTGCGACGTTAATAATTGCCGTTTGTAACTCGATTTTATCCTGCACCGCAATCGAAAGCAATGAATTATTTTTACGTAGAATTTGCATTGCAAATCCAAATTCTTTCTCAAATTGTAACTTTAATCCTTTGACCTCCAAAAATTTTGGCGCGATTTCCGTAATATAGGTTTTCGCCTGAATTATTGGAACGACCGCCTTTGCCTCGTCTGTTTTTGCTAATTCTTTACTCATGTTTTTCTCCTAAAATACCAGCGGTTACTCCATTTCACCGCTTTAAAAATGCAATTTAACTAAATTACTTGTATTGTGCAAGGGTTATTTATTTATTTCCGTTCAGTACCGACGGCAAATAAAATGCCTCATATTCAAACTTCATATCACCCCAATCGAAAACCTTCCAGCCGCCTTTTGGGAATCGTGTATCTAACCATTTGGAAAAGCCCGCCGCTAATTCAGATGTACAATTTTCGGCAACCGTATGAAATCCGTTTGTATTAACAGGGCTATGTCCGTAGTTATGATGCCATTGTTTTTGCCCTTTGCTGTATTCTAATGTGAATGTGTTCAATTTATTCTCCAAAAATATATTAAAAATTTATTTATTTCTTTCCGCCGCGCTCAATCCATACCCGCCGTTACGTTCAAATTCGGCGGGTGATTCAGATGATTCGGGGTGGTAGTTTTGAACGGCTTTCAAGTGTTCCAAACAATCCTCAACTATGCTGCAACTGCATTCAATTTCAAGATGTTCTTCTACGCCGTTTCTCATTAGGTTTTCGAGTGCGATAATTGCGTTATTTAGGTAGTCTATTGTCATTGTCCTATCCCTCCAAATGGTTCTGTAATACACGATAAAACAAATAAAATTACAATTATAGTTCCGATGGTTTTCATTTTCCGTAACTCCATTCATTCAACAATACTTTTGATAAAATAATTACTTCTCTTTTCGTCTGGTTTTTCTTTTGCACGGCTTTTTCGATAGTTATTCCGTCCGGTACGTCAACTATCATGTTTATTTCGCCGTCCATTTTTGCGAACCGGAATAGCACGCTGTATTGTTTGCCTTTTTTCATAACGCCCCCAAAGATAAAATTGCACCTACCACCACGATTACCGCCACGCCGATATTGAGTACCTTTTCCCGAATATCGCGCCGCTCCGTTTGTTTATCCGACGTTGTGCCGAATCCTATTGTTATTGTGAATGTCCTCATTTCACCACCTCCGCCACATAGATAGTACCGCCGCCGAAATCCACTGATAACGGCTCTGCATGGGAAGCGTTCTCAACAACATACTCCTCGGTATTTACATCGAATAGACCGCCTTCTTTAATGATATATTTATCGTGCGCCCTCCAAAGATGCTCAACGAGTCTTTGATTCGCATATTCTACGGTTTTTAAGTTGTCTTCCGTTATGGTTGTTAACCCTCCATCAAACCGCTTGTAATTGTTTGTGTTTTCGTGCCACTGTATGAATACGTTGTACATTTTGTTTCTCCCTTAAAATTATAGTTACCAAGTGTATATAGTATAGTTGTTTGATTGAAACCTTTGTAGGTCTTTTTTACTTTTGAAGCTCTTTACGAAAGTTTTACCGTCTGCTTTGCGTGTTACTGTTAATACGTATTTCATCGCCTTCTCCCTTAAAATTGTTAAAAAATTATTTGCGCGTGTAAAGTCGTTAGATTAAATTTTCTAAGTCGTGTACAAATTGGATATAAGCCATGTATTTTGCGTTTTCGACTTTTCTCTCGGCATAAAACCACTCTGCATCAGCAGAATCACGACCTACTTTTTTAAGTTCCGTATTGATATTCTCGATTGTTTTTAAGCTCAATACTGCTTTATTTTGATACTCTGTTATGAGTTTTGCTAAGTTTTCCATCTCCGCCTCCGTTATAAATAATGTTTGTGTTTAATTACATCGCAAAAATACGGCTTTTCCTTATACCATGCAAGTAATATTTTCGAGTGTTTTCGTAAGTCCTTATAAATATAGAAAATATTTTTAACAGTCAAATAAGCGCAAATAAGTAACTATAATAAATTCAAGCGGTTGCGCTTATTTCGTGCGCTTAATTTATTTTTCTGTCAAATAAACAAAAAAGCCCGAAAAACTTAATTTTCGGGCTTGCTGAAATCGCACGAATACGACTTCTTAACTCCTCCAAGACTTATTTGCTTGGTGAGATATATATAAGCATGGCATTACCACGCGGGGGAATCCTATCGGTAATCGGGTTACTTTCGGTATTCGCTGCAAATATACTCAATTATCAAGTCCTGCGAATCTTCAGTCGCACCCGAATAGCGGCATTATTATCAAACGTCACCGCCGCCCGTGCTTCAATAGCTAAATAACAAGTGGAAGACGATGTTACCGTGTTCAATGACACCACCTGACTACCTAACGCCGTGCCATTGCGGAGGTCTTTAAACACCAAGCTGTCAGTAGCTCCGACGTCGGTATAATCAGCGGTTACTACGTCAATAAATCCGGCAATTACTAATGATTGCGCTTGTGTCCAAGCCCGCGCCGCGTTTTTGGCAACCGTTCCAACGGCTGTATTAAATACCCAAATACGCAAATCTTTCTTTTGCAGCGAGCCGGTTTCGTGTTCAACTAATTTCAGTGCCACTATCTCACCAAGCCCCGCCGTATCCGCCGTGGCACATGAAATTGGGATGAATCCATCGTGGATAAAATCACCACTTGCAAGCGCTGTTGTGTCGATAGGGTTCGCAGTAGAATCCCATTCAGAATAGTTTGTTTCTCTGTATAAATCCGACGTATATATGTATCTCTTATCACAACACATCTCTAACTCCCTTTAAAATATAGAAAATCGTTTTTAAGGCACGAAAATCGTGCGAGCCATATCAAAGTATGGCTAAAAATTGCCGCTCCCTGCTATAAATCGCACTGATTACCCGTATAGTTTATTGCAATCCATGCCGTAAGCGTATAATTGCCACCGCTGATCCCCGCTACCGCTCCATTACGCATTCCAATCGCTACGCTATCCGATATATCGAGTTCAATCAAATCACTACCACAAGCCCAAAATTTATTGACAATTCCAACCCCCTGCCAAAACACCGAACCGTAAGGGTTTTGAGGTGCGCCACCGCTTCTTTTGCGCCGTACCAAATAAACGCCAAAATCCTCGGTATCCAAGCCCGCCGTGATATCGAATAGCATTCCGAACGATACGCGGTAAACACCGCATTTTAGATCGGAAGAGCGTCGTGTAGGGAAAGAGTGTCTTCGCCTGTGTAGATC
>CALCNX010000053.1 GCA_937899715.1 uncultured bacterium
CGGCATTTACTTGAATTTGAAAAAAGATATGATTTTGGGTTATGTTATTTTACAGTCAAGTGGCAGGGAAGAAAAGTGGTACGTTTGGGTCGATAATGGTAGATTGAGAAAAGGTGTTTTTGGCGTTTCAAATAATAGCAATGCAGGTATATTTGTAAACGAACTTACATATATCATCAAAATCTACAACAGACATAATTACTTTATACATGAAGAAATACGGTTTCTTTTAGATACCGAAGAAATAGACAGGTGCAGAGTGGTAGTATCTTATAGAGATTTTGAGGACTATATAAAAGCGCAAAATAGCAACCTTAGTTTTACCGACAAAGCCGACGCAAGGATTAAAGCTATAGAGCTATTTAAAAACCTAAGCGCACCCGATTATGCTTATGAATTTTATATAATTCCAAATTTATCAGACTTTGCAAAAATTTATCTTACTGAGTACATGGCAAAAGCCCAATCAATTCTCGACCAAATAAACGATATGCAGCTTTATATCGCAATTTAGTATGCACCAAGAACCCAAAACTCTACCGGATTTAACAATCCAAAAGCCGATTGAAAAAATACGATTATATGCCGAATTGCTGTTAATAGCTATTCAGCAAGACGATAAAACATTAATTCATAATAATATAAATTTACTTAGAATCGCACTGAGAGATTACGATTTAGAGCGGTTCGGATATAGTGAGGAGTTACCATTTTGAGTATAGTATTCACAGAAGAGTTTTCCCGTGCAATAGACACGATAAATCAGCGAATAAAAAGAAGTGATATAATTACAGACAAACGAATTATTGAATTTTATAAAACACTATGAAAACATATAAATACGCAAAAGACGACCACGGACAGCCGATAAAAATCGAGGTAAAAAAGCCAAAAACTAAAGAAAAATCAGAGGCAGATATTCAAAAGGAAATTGCGGCGGTTTTTGTAAAAGCAGGATGGGAAGTAGTTCGTTTCAATAGCGGTGTTATGCAAGGTGAAAATAGATACGTTGCATTCAATACAAACATGACTACCGGCATGACAAGCGGCTTTCCTGATTTATGCTGTTTTAAGAACCTGAAAGCCGTTAGGATTGAAGTAAAACGTAAAGGCGGCAAGTTGTCAGCGAATCAAGAAAAGTACGCTAAGAATGGATTGCAGTACGGTAATCCGATAATTACGATGGATTCAAAAGACAATGCAATATTACTACTCAAAAATATAGAATTGTTTGGTTTTGAGAGTGCAGTGTATAATTTTAAAAATAATTCCACAAACTAAAAATAAAACTTGCATCGTATTAAAATATATTGTATTTTTGCGTTAGATAGTTGGTAACATTTTTAAATTTATTGGAGAAAAGAGTATGGACGCGGCAAAATTAACGGCAATTTTAGAATTGCATAAAAATTGGTTTAATGGTGAAGACGGTGGAGTGCGTGCGGATTTGAGCGATGCGGATTTGAGCGATGCGGATTTGCGCCGTGCGGATTTGCGCCGTGCGAATTTGCGCGGTGCGGATTTGCGCGATGCGGATTTGAGCGATGCGGATTTGAGCGATGCGGATTTGAGCCGTGCGGATTTGAGCGGTGCGGATTTGAGCTGTGCGGATTTGAGCGGTGCGGATTTGCGCCGTGCGGATTTGCGCGATGCGGATTTGAGCCGTGCGGATTTGAGCGGTGCGGATTTGCGCCGTGCGGATTTGCGCGGTGCGGATTTGCGCCGTGCGGATTTGCGCGGTGCGGATTTGAGCGGTGCGAACTTGCGCGATGCGGATTTGCGCCGTGCGGAAAACTTACCACTTCAAATCGAAGACGGGTTAATTCAGAAAATTGCAATCGCTGTAAATGCCGATGAAAAATCATTGGAAATGAATACCTGGCATACGTGCGAAACTACGCACTGCATTGCAGGGTGGGCGGTAAATCTTAGCCCGAACGGTAAAGAATTAGAAGACAAGGTAGGTACTCAAATAGCAGGTTTAATGCTATTAGGTGTAGAAGCCCACTCGCATTTTTTTGATTCAAATGAAGACGGTAAAAAGTATTTATCACAGTTTTTAGGGGAAAACCATGCAAACTAAATTCATAGAGATAGTAGCAAAAGAAGGTGAGTACGAATTATCTCAATCGACATTTTATTTTTTAGGTGTGACTAAACACAACAACAACGGCGCAATAAATACGTGAGGATTTAGACAAACTCGAAGCGGCTGGAGGTAATGAAATTGAAATAAGTTACCACCACGGATATGAGTGTATAGAGTTTGAATGCTTTTCGGTTCACGAGGAAACCGACTCCGAACAAGCCGAACGCCAGAGAATAGAGCAAGAACGTTCCGAACGGCAAAAGGAACGTGACTTGAAGCAATATGAGATTATTAAGAGTAAGTATAATTTGTAAATTTTAAAGGGAGAAAAGCTAATGTTTGCAGATATAAAAACAATCCAAAGTTCCGATGAAAACGTTATGAAGTTCGTTTTCTCGAAAGAAAATGCAGTAGCAGAAGCAGTGCTGTACAAATACCCTGCATACGAAGACAGGACGGTTATTTGTTGCTCTACGCAATCAGGATGCCCCGTAGGTTGTAGGTTTTGCGGCGCAGGTGATTATTTCGTACGGTCGTTAAAATCCGATGAAATCGTATTTCAGGTAGAGCACTGTTTAAATAGTCAGAATATTGATGCTTCAAAGATTAAGAGATTCCAAATCATGGTAATGAGTATGGGTGAGCCGTTACTAAATTTCAAGGAATTAGAAAAGGCGTTTGATGTGTTATACAGTAAATATCCAAACGCAAAGCTACTAATAAGCTCCATTGCGCCACGAATAGATTACGAACCGGTAATGGTAATGGCTGAACGTATTCCAACTGTAGGATTACAATTTTCAGTACACGAAAGCACTGACGAAAAACGGAATAAGTTAATACCATTTAAACATAAATTGACATTAGAAGAAATATCGAATGTTGGTAATGTGTTTCTTGCGAGAACAGGGCGAAAACCATACTTTAATTATTGCGCAAAAGAGGATAATTCTACGCAAGGTGATGCTGATAGGATATTGAATTTATTTAATCCTGATGTTTTTGATGCTACTATCTCCGTGGTGTGTGAGCGTGACGAAAGTATTGCGGCTGCAAATATCAGACAGCGCGAACTTGCCGGTAATTTCATGCAAATGCTCGCAGTTCACGGATTTTCTACGCGAATGTTTGACCCCGCGGGTCAAGACGACATTGGCGGCGGTTGCGGTCAATTGTGGTTTGTCCAAGATTGGATGAGAAACAATCCAGATATGGCGAAAAAATCAGTAGGTTACGGCATGGATATTGTACACGCTCCGACGGTGGTAATATGAAAGGTACAATTAACATCGACATAAAAATAAATCACGAACTTACAGCTGATGAAAAACAGGTAGTAAGAGAAAAATTAGAGAAATATATTGGGTATGTAAACGATGCTTTATCAACAACTGTACGGGGTATTGAAGGTACGCCGTTGGTGGTAAATTGGGGGAATTTATGAAAATAAAACTATACGATAAAGTCAAATGGTTAGGCAAAGAATTTACCGTTACAGCAATACACCCTATGCCGTTTGCAGTGTGTTCACTTACCGATAGTGAGGGGCACGAAGAATATTTATTACGCAATACTTTAGAATCATTTATTAGAGAGAATCAACATGAAACAACTACAGCTATTAGAGCAAGAACTAATAATGTTACAGGAAAACATTGAACGAATTAAGAAGTACCAAAAAGACGGGCAAAACGTAAGTAATTATCAATCGAGAGTAGTTGGTGAATTTAAGCACCGGATTGTAGCTCTTAAACAACGATTGACTTTGGTATCTCAAATGAATACGAATAGTTTATTTAGGAAGGAATAAAAATGATAACAATGTATAAAGCAGTAACAATAGGAATTGAAATTGAAGAAATTCAATGTAAATCATTCACAAATAAAACGGTATTACTTGAAAACGGACGGCGTATAAATAGAGATGGTGGTTGGTGTTATATATGTGAATCGAGAAAAGAATCCGTTGAATGGTTGAAATCCATTTTTGAAAACCGTGTAAAATTAGAAGAAAATCATCTCGAAAGAGCAAATTACGACCTTAGAAAGTTTACAGAAAAATATATTAAGGACACACAATGACCAAACAACAAACACTAAGCAACCTACGCGGCATAGTAAATATGAAATACATTGCCAAAGAAACGGGAATAGATAACACGAATTTACATTACATTATTACCGGTCGTAAGAAATCGGGTTTTACGGAAGATGAGGCGCGGAAGGTGGGTGACGTGCTGAGTAAAATCGCGGATATGTGTAACGGATGTACGGGCGAAAAAGGCGGGGTATTATAATGGAAAAACCAATACTAATAATGGGTACTCAAGGGAGTGGAAAGTCTTTGGTATCGTTAGGATTCAATAAAAGAATAGTCAGGTACAACGCAAAACAAGGGCGGGTGACTTATGCGGGGATTACAAGCACTTTATCTGAATTTGAAGAGATTTGGACAAAAGAAATGAATGATATTCAAGATTTTATAACTAAGTGCAATCAACAATCTATTTGCGGGGTGACAAATGACAGTTAACGAACTAAAAACAGGCGATACGATATACATCGTAAAGTCCTTTCAAATTGATGTATTTAAATATCTGTGTATTAGCCCCGATGGTGGCGGCCATTATCATATTTTGATAAACAATTTTACGAAAGACCCTATAAGGATTTACGAATCACATCTTGCCGTGATGTTGGCAGAATGTTTGAATTCTTATGAAGACGCTGAGGATGCTTTAATAATGCAACTAAAAAGAAAAATAGAGATAATACAGGAAAGAAGAAAACTCATTATAGCCGCTCAGTAGCAATCCTCCACGGTACGTAACGTGCGGACTAACGGGACATAAACACGTTCTCGGCGGCGGCTTTTTTAACTAATAATTACAGTAAAATGACAATCCCACTTAAAAAAATCAAATCGGTGTATGGTTATGGCATTGTAATCGCTTCATTGGAAATAAGCTTTGGATATTGGGGCTTATGGAGCTTTTACAAACAGCGCGGCGAATGGGAGCTATACGCTTTCGGAATTAACATTTATTATTGGAATCTTTTGGAGGTGGAATCGTGACAGATAAACAATCCCGCGAATATGAAACAAAGGTAAAGTTTGAAAACGCTGTAAGTACAGCTGTATTTATATCGCACCGAGAAATGGAGCGTATATTTCTGCGGAAATTAAGGGCGCACAGAGACCGCAGCAAAGACCCTAAATTTATAGAATCCATTAACTACATAGCACTAAAACTCTACAGAGAGGAAGACTACCAAAAGTACATGGTAAATAATCACAATTTGGAGATAGATTTATGACTATAAATTTAGAGCAAGCAAAAAGACTTTGGGAATTAGGGGTGAGGAGAAAAGCAAGTAAAGCGTGGTATTTAGAAGACATTAGAGATATTTGGCGTTTGGGAAAATACCACCAATACAAAGAAGGTACTTACGTTGCAAGGTGTTCTGCTTACAACGCCGAAGAACTAATATCAATGATGCAAGGTGACTACGAGATAAGATTGAACGCCGATAAAACAGTGGATATAACGGTATGGTATGAAAGGTATAAGGGGTATGATTATTTTAAGGGCAATACCCTTACCGAAGCCCTATGTAACAAACTAATTTACGATATTGAGAATGGTATTATAACGCCGGAGGAAATTAACAAATGACTAAAAACTTAGCCCAAATCAAAGAATCATTCGAGAAGCTACTAAAACAGTACCAAAACGAATTGAAAGCAGAGCAAATAAGAGAGTTAACAGTTAAGAAGAAAATAGAAGATTTGAAGTCGGAAATAGCACGGATAAGTAATAATTTACAAGCAGTTGAAAATATTAAGGAGAGGGAATAGAATGACAGTTCAAGAATGGTTAAAAGATATAACCTACGATGAAAATCTAATTGCGGGCGTAGTTGAAATGAATCACGGTACGCAAATTATTTTCGATGTACGCGGATGGGGATGGCTAACCAAACCCGGTAAAATGGATAATGAAACGGCAATAAAATTTCAGGATGAAGTTGGTAAGTTTATCGTTACGGCAATCCAAGAAAAACTAGCAAGAGAGGCAAAATCATGATTTACCTATTTTCTGGTAAAGACATAGATTATTGCAACCCTTTTGTATTGGCTTATATGGTTCTTGCACTTAATATTTTACACACTAAAAATATTCTTTGCAAATAACACCAAAAATTAGTATTTTCGCCATGCAATACGGCTGTATTGCTTTCATGCTCTTTCTTCCGTAGCCGTGCCCTGCAAAAGCACGGCTATTATTTATACACAAAAGAACTATGCACGATTGGCACATATTACACTACGACGGATTCCACGGTTCGGATTATTTAGCTATAACATTAGCATTTACACCAACAATATTTGCTTTTTTCAGTAATAATTCAAGTGTATTTGTAGCGATTGCGGCAATACTTGGTGGTGCTTTTACGGTGTATAGATGGGTTACTGTTTATCTCGACAGAAGAAAAACACAACGTAAAGAAAAAGAACTTAATAAGATAGTTAATCGACATATTTACGGAGATGACAAATGATTCTAACGTGTTTAATACTGATTACTTTTTTTCACGTAGTTGATGCCTATATCACTAAAAAGGAGCAAGCGCAATGACACGCAAAGCCAAAAAAAACATTCACAGTCTATTATACGGCGCGGGAACGGCTGTATTGACAATGACCATTGATTACGTTATTTCCACACCACAAGAAGCGTTTTCATTGAAGTCTTTTGCATTTTCCGTTGGTATTGGTTTTGCCGTTTGGCTCAAGGCGTATTTAAATAAACCAACCACTGAGAAAAAAAATGAGAACAATTAACCAAGCCGGCATAGATTTAATTAAGAGCTTTGAAGGCATTCGTGACGGCGACAGACTAACTCCAAACTACGATGCCTATCTTTGTCCTGCAAACTATTGGACTATCGGTTATGGTCACGTAGTCCGTTCCGGCGGTGTGATGCTTTCGGGAAAAGAGAATGAAGCGGTGGCACGGAGAGCGTATCCAAACGGGCTAACATTAGAGCAATGTGAGGAGCTTTTGGAGAAGGATTTATCCGATTATTGCCGTCGTGTTGAGAGCTTAATAAAGGTGAAAATTACTGATAATCAGTTCGCGGCGTGCGTGAGTTTGGCGTATAATATTGGCACTTCTGCGTTCGGTGGTAGCACTCTTTTATCTTATCTTAATAAGGGAAATTACAGCGCAGCAGCAGACCAATTTTCGAGATGGAATAAAGGCGGCGGTAAGGTTTTAGCAGGGCTAACAAGACGGAGAGAAGCGGAAAGAAAGCTATTCCTAACTACTGAAAACAATTTCACCACCTAAAAAATAAAGTGTTAAATTATGTTAAATTCCAAAATTTGGCACGCACTTAAGTCTAATAAAATCGTAGAGTATGGTAGTATCAAAAAGTGCATTTCGTTCGGTAGTGAGCTTGTAAGGGCTGTTAAATTTAATTTGCGCTATTTTAAAGAATTTTCTATTTTCAGTAGTAAACACTGAAAACATTATCAGTATGAAAGATTGCGCATATCATAGACAGTTACTTAAAATGCTTACTTTTGGAGAGCTTGAAGCTACTCTGAAACTCAAAACTATCAACAATCCAAACGTACATTTTCGGCTCAATTAACATGACAGTCCAACAAAACGGCGATATAACAATACGTAAAGGTAACTCCGAAATTCTGTCTTTTTCAAGTACAGAAATCGGCGATTTTACGACGCATACCTGGACTTGTAATGTTCGAACTTCAGGCAGCAATACTACGATATTTTCGGCAACGGTGACGGCGGTATCGGCTACTTCAGGTACGGTAACAATGAGCGCGGCGAATACGGCATTGCTTACGGTTGGTACTAAATACGAGTATGTTTTGCACTATGTAAATGGTAGCACGGCGAAAACTCTACTGTGTCAGAATGTGACTGTTTTGGAGGGGCTGTGAGTAATGTTACAGTTAATTCAAATCCGGTTCTTCTCAGCGTTACTAATGAAAGAATAGCTTTATCGGTCGCAAGTTCAGAGCTTGCCCTGTCTGTTTCAGGTACGAATATTAGTTTTTCGGTAGTCAGTAACCCCGTAGCGATTACGGTAGAGAGTAGCGAAATAGCTTTATCGGTCGCAAGTAATCCGGTGGTTATCGAGTTCAATACTGGGAATGTGACGATAACGAATAATTACGGAGCGGACACAGTAGCGATTACAGCGGCTGAAAATTTAGGCGGTCACAGGATTATAACAGTTGAGGGTTATTACGCAAGCAAGGACACGGCAACGGACAAAAACAAAGTTTTAGGAATGACTACAGGCGCGGCAAGTATAGGTACAGAGGCAACGGTAGCGGTAAGCGGTTTTATAGAAGAATCAAGTTGGAACTGGAATGTTGATTTACCTGTATTCCTATCGACCAACGGACAACTAACACAATCGACAATTACAAGCGGATTTTCACTGATAGTAGGAAAACCAAGAACGGCAACTAATTTATTTATTAGTATTTCAGAACCTATAATTTTAATCTAAAATGGCAGTCAGAAAATATCTTAAAAACAACGCGGGTAATGCAATCGAAGAAGCGGCGGTCGATTCGAGTGCGGGCGCGGGGGATGCGGGGAAAATCGTTGCTCTTAATACAAGCGGCGTACTCGATGATAGTATAGTAAACTCCGTGCTATCATCGGCGGGCGCGGGTGACAGCGGCAAAATTCCCGCATTGGACGCGGCGGGATTGCTCGATAGTTCTTTTATGCCTGTAGGTGTTGGAGCGGACACATCGCCCATTACAGCAAGTGAAGCATTAACGGCTGGTGACTTTGTAAATATCCACATTTCGAGCGGTATTAAAGTACGCAAAGCAGACGCAACCACGGCGGGTAAAGAAGCGGACGGATTTGTTCTTTCGAGTGTGTCGAACGGTGCAACGGCAACGGTATATTTCCGCGGCTCGAATACAGCTGTTTCAGGATTGACAGCGGGAACAGAATACGTACTTTCCACTACGGCGGGCGGTGTTGTAGCTGTAGCAAGTGCGCCGTCTTCATCTGGTAATGTGAATCAGCGATTAGGCAAAGCATCATCGTCAACAGTGTTAAATTTCCAACGTGGAATGCCTATAACTTTGGTATAAAATGGCAGATAAAAAACCGCTTGTAAATAATGCAGGGAATGCCGTCGAGATTGCTACGGGTGATACTATACCCATCGCAAACGGCGGTACAGGTGCGGCAACCAAAGGCGCGGCGGTGGCGAATTTGCTTGCTGAATCTGTAACGATTGCGAGTGCAAGTAACACAAGCGCGGAAACAACAGTAGTAAGTGTGACGATACCTGCAAATACATGGTTAGACGGTGAAGAGGTCAGTATTTCCGTAATCGCACGTCACAAGCAAAACAGCGGCGGCGCAATAGCTATAACGTACAAAGTCAAGGTAAATGCAAGTTCGCTTACAACCCTATCGGCAAGCTCTGTATCAAATTCGGCAACCGAAGGCAAAACCCGTAGAAGTTTCTTTTTTACCCGTATTGGTAGCGATATATACTATACAGGCAACGGGGCAAACTACGGCGATATGAGTAGTACAGCATCAGTTTACGGCGCGGTAATAAGTACAGCCGATTACTACGGTTCGGGCAATGGCAATATATATACATCGGTGGATTTTACATCGAATGTAACATTGACTTTTACCGTTCAGTGGGCAAGTGCCAACGCAAACGCTTATTGGATTCCATTATGGGCGAAATGCAGGAAACAATGACCAAAGAAGCCAAAATTGCCCAAATCAAACGAGAAGCAGCCGAGCGCATAAACGATATTTGCCCAAGCTGGAAACAATCGAATTTGACAGCCCGTGCGGTGGAGTTAAACGCAATACGCCACGAACGCGAATGGAACGAACAGGAATTAACCGAATGGCAGTCCATGCTTAATATTTGGCAAGCGATAAAGCAGGTAAGATTGGATTCAGACGCGGCAGAATCAGCGGTGAACGCCCTACAAACTATTGAAGAAATCGAGGCGTTTTCATGGTAAGCACCGAAACTCCAATATACTGGATATTCAAGTCACAAGGGCGCGAATTTCATTATCCCAAAGCGGTGTGGAGTTTTGACGGCGCGAAAAAGAACCTCGAAGACTATTTTAAGCAAGTGGAAAATTTCGACAGTAAACGTAAGAAATGAAAATCTTTACTCACATATTCACGTTCGTCGTAGGTATCGCAGTGGCGGTTATCTATTTTCAATCGTGCAATCCAACACCAAAACCGACAACAAATACAGAGTATAGAGATACCACTATTTTTATCCATGATACGGTGTTTAAGGGTACGGGTAAAGGCGAGCTAAAATACACCTATTCCGGCGTTTTTAGAGATACGATAATTAGGAATGATACAGTATTTATTACCCTACGTGATTCGGTGAGCTTTACGGCGAAATTAGACACAATCCAAGCCGGGGATACGCTCAACTTAGAATTTAATTACCCGTCTGCAATGTTCTCTTATCGGTTAAGTAGAGCACCGATTGAAGTCAAGTACGTGAATACAGTTACGACAAACACGGTGACATTACAGCCAAGAAAATTAACTATCGGCATACAAGCCGGAGCGGGTTTTGTACAACCCTTAGGCGGTATCGGTGGTATCGGTGCTTATGGCGGTGTAGGTATAGGTTATCTATTATATTAGTATATTATATATTAACGCGAAAATTAACTTCTTTAAAGAGAATAAAGGGGTCTGGGGTGAACTATGAAAAAAATACTCTTATTGCTGCTTTTCCTCTCAGGGTGCAGCTATTCCACATACCAATACAAAGCAAGCTGCAAAGTAAGCAACCAAATGCTATTCGAGCGGCTTACGTCCGTTCTCGCAGCCGAGGGGATGCAAATAAAGCAAGTAACGGGTAATTACTTACAAGCCGAATCAGCGCCGGAGAGCGGGCAATATGGTTTTATCAATACACACGTTTGGGTTATATCCGTTCTTGCCGATACCGTCACGATTAAGGCAAGCACGAAAAAGCGATTGCCGGATTTTGAAAGGGTGTACGACGATGGGGATGAGCTAAAACCTGAAAATACGTGGTATTGGAACGTTCGGCGGGAAATTGAGAGTATTTGTGATAGTAAGGTGTTAGTTTTTGAGAGAGGACAATAATCATGCCATGTAATGACACAAATGACAATAAAAAGCGGCTTTTAGCAGCACTTGAAAAGCATTACGGCATTGTTTCGCCCGCTTGCAAAGAGTGCAATATCGCAAGGGAAACCCATTACAGGTGGTTACGAGAAGACCCAGAATATAAGTCTGCTTATGAAGAGCTTGAAAATGTTTCACTTGACCATACCGAAAGCAAGTTAAAAGAGCTTATTGACGGCGTTATGATTGAAAAAGTCGATGAAGAAGGCGGTGTAAATGTGTATAAAAAAGAGCCGAACCCTACGGCGGTGATATTTCACCTGAAAACAAAGGGCAAAAAGCGCGGTTATATTGAGCGTGTGGAAAACATTACCGAAACGCACAACAACACGGGCAAAGTATTTACAGACATAGACTTTAGCAAGTTGAATGATGAAGAACTCGAAGAGTACATTACACACCAAAAACGCATGGAAGAGCTTGAAAACAAGATAGGAACTCGTAACGAATGATAAAGACAAATCGAGCCGAATATATACGGCAAGCGGAGCGGGCAAAACGTGAACGGCTACTCGCAAAAGCCCGTTCGTCCCTGCTCGAATTTACAAAACTAACGAACCCTAATTTTGAGGCGGGATGGTCGCATAAGATAATTGCGTATTATCTCGAAAAGTACTGGAAAGGCGAAATTAACCTTATCCTATCACTCCCGCCACGGCATTCCAAATCAGAGCTTGCGAGCCGAAATTTGCCCGCCTGGGGTTTTGGTCATAATCCTGATTATGAGATAATATCCTGCTCTTATGCCGATGCTCTTGCGAGCAGAATGAATCGAGATTGTCAGAGGATAATCGAGAGTGAGATTTACAGAGAGATATTTCCGAACACGCGAATACAGGATTTACGGTATAAAGAGATGCGGGAAACGCCGCTTTTTGACAACGACGGCAACGAAATTGAAATACGCGGCAACGCTCTAAAAAACAACAGCGTATTCCAAATAGTAGGACGGCGCGGCGTATATCGTTCAGCTGGTGTAGGTGGTGCTATTACAGGCATGGGTTTTGAGCGCGGCTTAATTGATGACCCTTTCAAGGATGCAAAAGAGGCAAAAAGCTACACCGTTAGAGAGAGAGTTTGGGAATGGTATGGTGCGGTATTTTACACACGAAAAACACCAACGGCGAAAATTTGCGTTATTATGACGCGGTGGCATGAAGACGATTTAGCGGGAAAACTACTCGAAAGCATGAAAGAAGAAAACAGTGAGCAATACACTGTTTTGAATTTGCCCGCTATTTGTGATAATCCTAATGAAGTCGATGCAGCGGTACTTGAGGAACTTGGATTAGAGCCGCGAAAAATAGGTGAACCATTAGACGGCAATCGGTACGATATACCGATGTTGAATAGAATACGACTTACAATCGGTGAAAAAGCTTGGAACGCTCTCTACCAAGGCAAGCCGTCACCTGACGAAGGTGAATTGTTTAAAGTGGCGAATATTAAGATTTTAAAAGCGATACCGCCGAACGTTACCCGATGGATTCGATACTGGGATAAGGCGGGAACTGAGGGCGGTAAGGGAGCGCAAACGGCGGGCGCATTGGTAGGTATTACAAGCGCGAATGAGGTAATACTCGCAGACGTAATTTCAGGACGTTGGGCAGCACCCGAACGGGAAAAGATAATAAAACAAACGGCGGAACTTGACGGTAAGAAAGTCCACGTTTGGGTAGAGCAAGAGCCAGGTAGTGGCGGTAAGGAAAGCGCAGAGAATACTGTCAGGAACTTACAAGGATATACCTGCAAAATCGAGAAAGTAACGGGTGATAAAGTCACACGCGCAGAGCCGCTAAGTTGTCAAGTCGAAATAGGTAATTTCTACGTAGTCGAAGGTGAATATTTGCATGGACAAGAAGGTGCAATGCAGCAATTTAGAATGTTTCCAAATGGCAAGCTAAAAGATATGATTGATGCAACGGGCGGTGCTTACAACAAATTAACAACAAATCAAAGTCTAATCGAAATGCTATGAACATATTTCAAAGAATCTCAAAAGCGGTTAATTTTGATTTGGGTGGTGAAAAACGAATTCAGCAACTTGCAATACTATTCAATACGGTATTCGCCCGTTATGGCAGTATGTTCGCAGGGCGGACGGCAAAGCAACGAACGGCGTTAGAAGTGAGCGCAAAAGGGCTTGTTTTCACGTGCATTGACAAATACACCAAGGCAGAATTAGCAGTACCGATATTCATCAAATTACGGACAAATCAGAAAGATTCGGTACTGGCACCCGTATCTCACAAAGCGGTAACGTTATTTGAAAATCCAAATCCAATTTACTCTATCTTGGAAATACGTTCAATGGTAGATAAGTGGGTAATGATTAACGGCAATATATTCTTATTCACACCTGACTATGATACGAATTTCCCGCTGCAAATGTGGATTCTCGATCCTACGAAAATGCGTATAGTCATGGGTACTGGTGATAATCTAATCACGGGTTATGAGTATCAAGGGTTTGGCGGTGTAATGTTTTTTCCTGAAAAGCTAATTTGCCATATCAGGACGTTAGAACCTTCAACAACCTACGAGCGGCAATTAACAGGAACGGGTATTGTTGAGGCGGCTTTGGACAGCGCAATAGTCGATGCTGAAGCGTCTGAGTTTGTCAAGCGGTACTATGCGAATGATGCAAGACCGCCGCAGATTTTGAGAGATGAGGACAATTTATTATCCGATGAAACGGCAAAGAAGATATTCTTGGATAACTGGAATAGCAAGCTCAAAAACAACCCGTTAGCCGCTCGGTTAATGGGCGGTATGAAAATCGAGAGCTTGCAAGGTTCGGCAACGGATATGAATATCGTGGAAATTAACAAACTCACACGGCAAGGGATTACGGAGGTTTTTGGCGTTCCGTTGGTTATGATTGAGGGCACTTATGGCAGTCGAGCAACGGCTCAAGTGGTGGAAACGTATTTCCATACGGGCGCGGTGAATCCGTTTATGAGGGTTATAGATTCGGCATTAACTAAGCATTTCCGGCAATGGGATGAGAATATCATTATCGAACATGAATATTATGTTGACCATGATGCAGAGGAAATAAGAGCACAGCAATTACACGAATTTTCAACAGGTCAAAAGACAATAGATGACTTTTTAAAGGCAAGCAATTTACCTACTATTGGTGATGCAAACGGCGGTAATGCAAGGTTCGTGCCCGCTGGACTAACGCCACTTTTAAAAGCAATCGCACCAACACCGCCGGCAGCTTTTGGGGCGCGGGATTTGGTAATCACTGACGGCGAAAAAAAAAAGTTCAATCTTGTAATTAAATCCGAACCGCCCGACGAAAAGCTAATTTTTTGGCGTTCGTTTGACAGCTTGACACAAAAGAAAGCGGACACTTTGAAGGGTGAAATCAGCGCGGTTTTTGCTGATTTGGAACGGGAAATTATCGGTAACGTCGGTAAGAATTTCGCAGCATACCGCGATCTGATTCTCAATAATAATGACGTTGCCGAAATCGAGAATATACGTGAAAGCATAGAGCTAACGTCCTACTCATATATAGTCAAATCTGATTTAATCCAAGTTGCCGAGCTATTTAGTGACGAAGAATGGATACGAAAACTCGAAGCGGCAACGGGCGAAACACTTACCGCTTTACAGAAAGTAGCACTACTGGAGAGCTTAAAAGCAATCGGTGAAAACATGGATTCATTGCCGTCTGATTTTTCCGAACTCATGAAATCAGAGTTAAAGAACAGCACGGCGAAAATCACTGAGAGTATAGGAACTATTCGGGAAGAAGTTCGTAATTTGCTTGCCGATAATACCGATGCAACGTCGGCGCAATTAAAAGAACTGCTAACCGCTAAATTCGAGACCTTAAAAGTATCGAGAGCCGAAACAATCGCACGTACAAGCGCAAATCATACCACCAACGCGGCGCAAAGTACGACATGGGGAGCGTATGATATTGATATGGTTTGGCTTACACAACGTGACGGAGATGTGAGGGCTACGCACTTAGCAGCAGACGGGCAAAAGCGCGATGAAAATGGAATGTATAACGTAGGTGGTGACGTAATGCCGTACCCGTGCGGCGGTGGTATAGCGGGTGAAAATGTTAATTGTCGATGTATGCAATTTCCTGAGAGGAAGAAGAAATGATTGAACTAATAGTAACAACTCTCGCAATTAACTACGTAATATTCACGTTAGGATGGTTTTCCGTAACGTGCAAACATTGGGTAAATTTAGCAGAATTGCATCATAAGCATACAGCCGAATTTGAGCTAAAACAAGCCGAGGCAATCATAAGAGAAGGTGCGGTAAACCTTGCACGGGAAATTGATAATTTGACTAAGAATGATGTACCAAAAGAAGTTGACCTTGTGGAAATCAAGAAGGCAAGCGGCGAACTAAAAAGAGCGGTGGCAGGTTTTGAAAGTGGCGGTTATATGGTGGCAATGACTACCACCTGTTATTCGTTCGCTGATATGCAGAAAAAACCGTTATGGAAACTATTAGAACCCGAAAAAGACGCACCTATTAACTACTCTAATAACAACTAAAATGATTGAACTAATAGCGGTACACGAACCGAAACCGAAAATGATACCGACGTACAATAATAGAATGATAGGAACATACGAACGGCGTTCCAAATCAGCACAAACCTTACCCGTTCCACCGCCTGAAAAGCCGTCCTTAATTCGCCGTATTCTGAAATGGTTTAAAAAATAGTTTGGATTACTCATAAAACTTTATTATTTTAGCAATGAATAACAGGTATATGAATCGAGCTTTAACGTCAAACAATGACGAACGGCGCAAATTGACACGGCAAAGCATTGAGGCGGTAAAGGCATTGCCGCTGAATAAGTTGAAAATTATTGCGCCGGAACTGCAAAAAGAAGCAGGGATAAAGAAGTAAATTACGGCGTGGTGGTGTAAGGTAACACGGCGGTCTCATAAGCCGCAAGATTCAGGTTCAAGTCCTGACTACGCAACGAAATATCTCGGTAGTTTAACGGATAAAACAGCGGTCTCCAAAACCGTATTTTCAGGTTCAAATCCTGACCAAGGTGCAAATGGCATAGTAACTCAATAGGAAGAGTGTCGGTCTGAAGAGCCGAAAGTGTGGGTTCGATTCCTACCTTTGCCACATTCGCGTAGATAGTCAAGCAGCAAAGACAGGGAGCTGTAACCTCCCTCCCTACGGGCTCGGTGGTGCAAGTCCATCTCTACGCACTAAACACATATCGCTCAAGGGTTTACAACCATTTTAAGGGCAACTACTCCATTGCGGAGCGGTTGCCCTTTTTTCGTTTTTTGACTATGACAAACTTTACAGACAAATACGCACATCTAAAAGAACACGAAACACCCGTCGTAAAGCGCGGCAATTCGGACGTTCTTTTCCGTGCCACACCGTCCGAGGTTGTGCCAGTTGACAGTGCCGAAAATAACGTATTCAAATTCATTATTACTACAAATAATGTTGACCGTTACGGCGATATTATTGAGCCGTCCGGCATGGATGCAACGCTGTTTAATGAAAATCCTGTTTTCCTTTTCAACCATATTTCACACTCGGAGTTAATGCCGATTGGAAAATGCTTAGGATTAACACCGACCGATACGGGCGTGATAGGTGAAACGATTATACACGGCAAAACCGAACTATCCAAGGACGCGCTTGTAATGGTGCAAGAAGGTTATTTACGCGCGGTATCTATTGGATTCATGCCTACCGAATGGGAAAATATGCCAACGGAAAAAGGTAGTTGGTGCGAACCGCGCCGCTATACCAAATGGCAGTTGCTCGAATATTCCTTAGTAAACATTCCTGCAAATCCATACGCACTAATTACAAATGGCTTCATAAGTGACGTTCGCAAATGTATGGAAATCGGCAAGCTCGCAACGGACGGCGCAATGGTTCGGCATATTACCACACTACTCAGCAACGGCGTTTCACCCGAACTAAAACGAGCAATCGAGCGCGAAATGAGCGGCGGGAAAATTAACCTATTCCCACTTTCGATTAACAAGAAAAAATTTAATTTATCAATAAAAAGGCAAATATTATGTTGACAGCTGAACAAATAGCACAAGCCCAAAGTGAGGTTATCGCGGACACTCCAACAGCGATTGCAACGCACCTTGGAACGTATGGAGTTGAAGCTCCACTTGCTGAGAAAATCGGCAAAACAGCGGGCGCAATTATCGCGATTTTATACGCGATGGAATTAGGAGAAGCGGAAACAGCCGCAGAGCCCGAAGCAGCCGCCGCCGCTGAGGGTGACACACCTGAGGAAGCAAAAGCGATGCGAATAATTAAATCATTCCTTACCGAACAGAAAGCGGGCGCAACGTGGAGCGCGGCGAACAAAGCAAAAATTAAAGAGGTGTATGGCAAGGTCAAGGAATTGCATGATGAAGCAACGGCAAGTAAAGAGGAATCAGCACCTGAACCGATTGTAAAAGCAGCAGAGCCGGAAGAGATTGATTATGCCGAATGGCTTAAACTACAGAAATAACTTATTTATAATTTTTAAGGATTTTGAAATGCTTATCAAAATGACACAGGAGCAACTTACAGCCCATACGGCAAAAGCAGTTGAGGACTTCGCAAAAAAGCAGACACCTTCGCAAATTGCGGGGATGTTCAACATCGGCGGTAGTAAAGTAAAGGGTTACGACGTGGACACAGTAGAAGGGCGTGGGATTGCAATAGCGCGTGGACTACGTGCAATGGCAATCGCTAAAAATGACCCAAGCGCGGCGGCTAATTTGGTGAAAGATTGGCAGTCGGTCACAAAGTTTTCGAGTGATGACTTTTTGCGCGAAACATTAACTAAAGGCGCAATTTCGCCTGCAACTTTGGCAACGGGCGGTATATTCAACACGCCTAATTTGTATAATGAATTTGTAGAGATTCTTTATCCAAAATCCGTATTCCGTCAAATGGCAGGTATTGACTTTCAGTCATTGCCAAGCGGCTCAATGAAGTTAAACCGTGAAGCCGGAAGTGGTATTACCACCGCGTGGTTAGGTGACGCGCCCGCCGTTGCAACTACGAACGCAAGCGAACCGACGTTCCAAAGCTACACAATGACGGTCAAAACATTAGCAGCAACAGCGGCAATCCAAAACTCCGAATTGCGCCGTCAAGATGCGGGTACAAACATTGACCAAAAAATTCTGAAAATTATCCAACGTGACGCGGCGAACGCCTTGGACGTTGCATATTTCCGCTATTTAGGCGGTTCGAACGCTCCCAAAGGTTTACGCGGATGGATTTCAAGTTCGCAGCAAATTGCTATGAATGGAACAAAATCCATTGACACAATTACCGCTGAACTTACCAAGATGGCAAGTGACTGTGAAAGCGCAAACGTGATAATGACAAACGGATGCTACGCAATGTCAAGCCGTTCACGTTCGTACCTTGGCTCTATTCGCAACTCTTACGGCGTGTATGCTTTCGAGGAACTACGCGGCGCAAATCCAACATTTAACGGTTATCCTGTCTATGTTACGAATAACATTCCTAACAATTTAGGTGGTGGTACTGAGTCGGAAATCTATTTTGTTGATGCTTCAAAAATCGTTATCGGTGACGGTGTGGACATGCAAATAAAGATTATCACAGAGGGTAATTATTTACGTGGCGGTTCGCAGGTTTCTACATCGGTAAATGATGAAACTGCATTCACATTTCTTTCCGAAACTGATTTGTGCTTACTCTACTCGCAAGCGGGCAGCGTACTTACAGGCGTTACTTACATCTAATTTCAAAGGGGCATGAGATGACAATAGTATTCAATAACAACGTATCGCAATACGCAAATGGTGACTTTGCGACGTTCAAAGATGAAGACGTAAACGGCATTGCGCGGGCAAATGGTTACGTAAATGCCGGTTATGCTACGGTGGTAGTTGCATACGTTGCACCCGAAATTGCGCCGAAAGCCGATGAATGGGGCGAAGAAAAACCACTCAAAAAAACTAAATAAAAACTCTTTTTAAAAGGATAATACAATGTTTCTCAATAAAGTAACGGACGCGGTGAAGATTTACCAAGGGGCGTTATCGTCTTTGGCTCTTACGACCGTGGACACTATCGACCGTACTGATTTTAACAGCATGGTTGTATCTCTCAATGTTGGTGATGTATTCGGTGCTCCGTCGGCTAAGTCGATAACAGCGCAAGTTACTCACTGTGCGACGGCAAATGGAACTTACACCGATTACACGTCAGACCGCAGCGGCGCGGCTTTGCTCACGATTACAGCCGCAAATACAAGCAATACGATGGAAGTCGATTTGCAGTCAGCGAACAAATATATCAAAATCATTTCAGCGGCAACTTATACGGGTGGAAGTTCACCCTATACAAATCGCGCTGTAAATGTCATTCTTGGCGGTGGTCACACATTACCGCCTGTTTAATCTAAGTTATGGCATACACAAGCACTTACCCAAAAACCTTTGACCGTTTTTTACGGTTCAAAAATATCACACAGAACGCGAATCCAAGCGACGAGGAAACGCGGCTCTATGGTACGTTTGATATTTGGATTGCAGGTGCTTTTGAGGCAATAACAGAGTATTGTAACCAGACAATACAGAGTACGACGGGGAAGGTATTTACCTTCGCTTTCGGCAACCTTACGAACGAAAGCACGGGTAATGATTACTATTTGTTACCCGTGCTTAACGTTCCAATTACGATAACTTCAATCGGTTATAAGAGGACGGTATTTGATACGGTAACTACTATAAGCTCAAGCGATTACAGTTTAGTCAGTGTCGATGGATTGCAGAGAGTATATTTCCAAACGTGGAGCGGTTACGACATTGGATATATTACCGCAAATATTGGATATACCGATACCAATATGCCCGAATGGATTCACCAAGTGGCGGTGGAATTATGTGCTGAGATATACGCAGAATCGGCAATGGGTGACAGCCGTTTAGGTGTATCGCAGAAAGCGGAAAATTTTAACGGAATTTCAGGAACGAACGCATTCTACCAACTTACCGAACGACATAAAAAGATGCTTAGAAAGTGGACTTTGGTGTTAGCATGAATGAGCAAGTATTTCAAAAGGCAATAGGGCTTTTACCCGAAATTAGAGCGGACATTTTGCGGCGCGTTCCTGTGGAATTGCAGATGTTCGTTGGCTTGGAAATGAATCGAACAAAGGTAGGCGATAAGTCCAAAAACACCACCAACATATTGAACGTCCGCAAAGGCAACTTATTCCGTTCATTCACAAAAGGCAATCCGTTAAACATCTTGAAAGACACGGGTAACGGCATTGAATTTGGCTCAAAAGTGCCATACGCGGCAATACATGAATACGGCGGTACGATTGACCACCCTGGCACTGATAACGGGTTTGGCAGGGGAATACCGATACCGGCGCACGGAATACCGATGCCAAAACGCTCCTACTTAGCACCTGCAATAAAGGCATTCGAAGAGCAAGCACTCGAAAAATTAGTAATAAATGCCATGAAACCAATTACCAACTTATTCGCATGAACGTAGATAAACACATTTCCAACGAAATCGCAGGAATAATTAGAGAGCAATTACCTACGTTCAATCAATTAAATATGATTGAGGATTCTACGTGGGATAAGCAAGGGAAATTCCCGTACATTTACATCTATATGCCGGAGGAAGTCGATGCTTCATTTCACTACGAGGATAATAGCAGTTTGGATTCAAAACAGACTATCTCAATCTTAGCGTACATAGGATTTAAAGCACCGACGGACGTGCTAAAGCAAGGGTTATCTCAGGAAGTTTACTGGGAACTTGCAAATCAAGTTAAGAAAGGTTTTCGCGGATTTGTCCTTGCCGATTACAGCGATACCGACGAAACGGTAAAATTTGACCCTATCAAATACGTAGGGAAATATACCATAAATCCGAATAATGGTCAAGGTGTCGGTTTGGGCGTTGTGCAATTTCAATTAACTGCAAAGGTAAGTGTTTTATGAGTAAGAATGCAACGACGGCAAGCAAGAAAATAGGCAATTTAGCAGACCAAATCAAAGCAAATTTAGCAGCATCAAGCGCACATTTATACCCGACACAAAATGAGATAGACAGCGGCGAAACGCACAAACGCCGTGCAGCGATAAATGAAATTATCGGCGGTGAGGGCATTGCGCCTTCGGGCTTTTTGGAGGCGGTAAAGAGCGGCGAAAGACAGCCCGAAACCAAAACGCCAACAATCTCAATCGTGACTATTTTCGACAAAAAGAACGCGGCAGAATGGCTCGAGCAATACATGGAGAAATTGCCTGTTTTAGTAGGTCACAGTATTGGTGAAATTGAGGTTATTCTATGCGAAACAATACATGACGCGAAAGCACCTGAAAACGGGTTAATGCCGATTGAATCATGCGAGTTAATCGGTGGTATGAATTATAAGAAAACGCAGTACATTTACAACAGTGAATTTAATTACGCGGACGCAAGAAACGCGGCAAAGTATTTCGCTGAGGGTGAATGGATTTTATCACTTGACACCGATGAGTATTTACTAAAAGACCAATTACCCGAACTCGTGGACATGGTTCACAACGCACCACTATCAGCGGGCGGTATTTCGGTAACGGTGTTTTCGCATATTAGAGTTGACGATAAATATCAGAGAGATGCCCAAGCGTGCGTACGATTATTCAGGAATGACAGGCGTATTTTATGGCAATCTCAAATTCATGAAGTTGTGAGCTTTTCAATCCAACGGGCGGGGTACTTGATTTTGGATAGCACCATTACCATTTTTCACCGTGGTTATGAGTGCAAGCAAGACGGAATAAGGGCAAAATTAGAGCGCAATAAAATTGGACTTATGAGGGAAATATTGACAACAAATGACCCTGCAATTAAGGCGCACGCAGACGATTATTTGAGTAGGACAATACTGCTTTTAGACAGTATCAAATAGCAAATCAGATTTACAACATATATTTTAGAGGTATAAAATGGCAAGTCGTTCAACACGTACCGGCGGCGGTAATTACGTCGAATTTTTCGCCCTCACAAGCGCGGGCGGAAATGTGACTTTCGGGAGCTCGTTATTGGCAATTGACCAAATCGTAAGCACTACGATTACAGGTCACGAACAAACAAAAGATTTGAAATTCGATTGGGCGCACGATAAGGATAATGCTACAATTCGCAGTTTCCTCACAAGCTACTTACCACCTCAAGGGGCTACGACCTCAACAAAATACGAGGATAGTTCGGTCAGTTCGGTGAATAGCGGAAATTATAATTTGCTTGTCGGTTGTTTGGCGTATGGTGGTGTCGATGCAGATAGCAAACGTCTTATCAAAGCGGCGGTTATTCAACTCACGGGCGGTGATGAGAAATGGGAAGCGGACAAACCGACCATGATAAAATTCGGTGGTGCGGCGGTGCAATACGAATTCCCCGTTGTCATTCCGGCAAACAAATTCTCAACATCTCACTTACTTGCCGGGACATTGACCACCCTCACAGCGGGCGGATACGGTGCAACTTTAACATCGACAAAACAAGCATAATCATAAGGGAGAAATGTGAAATCAGAGCAAAATGGATTTGAATTTACACGATTAGATGGTACTACATTCACCGCGCGCTATGCTCCATTTACAGGCGCGCGGATGGATGCAATGGTTAAGGTTTTGAAGAACTATACGGATTTATCTTTTCGTGTTGACCAACTTCTTGACACATTGACAATTTCGCCGGAATTGCTTGATAGTGATGAAAGCTTGAAAAAAGCAAAACCGCTATTAAGCGAATACCTAACCGAGGGAGCGGACAAAGAGAAAATTCGGGGGAACTTAATTAAGCTCTTTGGCGGATCATTATCCGATGAAGAAATCAGTATGAACATGCTATGCCACAGAAAATTCATTCAAATTATGATACTCGAAACAGTGCTAAGTGAGGATGATTTGGCGTTGGTCAAGTCCGATGTAACGGGTGAATTTTGGGGAAATCAACTCTATTCAGATGTAAAGAGCGCAGGCGAATCGTTTCGGCAAAACGTACTTAAACTTACAAAATGAGATTGCTGATATTCTCGATTGGGAATGTTATTGGACACCAAAACAGATAGAAGAAAAAGAGAAGCACAAAGACGACGTTCCTGTTTTCCACTACCTACGAAACCCAAATATCGAGGCGAAAATGGATAGAGCTTACGGCATGAGTACGCAAGTTTTTTGCCAAAATTTGGCGGGAAATTCAATCTCAAATTACCGCGAATTATACCACGATTGGGCTATAATTGACGTGTATTTATTCCATGCAAGAATGATGGCAATGGAGGCAATTAAAAAAGAATAGCTCGGCAACGGGCTATTTTTTTAGCAGGGCAACCACTGAAAATATATTCACTCTCGGAAATTTGAAATGTTAAATTTTCAAAAATTGAAAAAATTGGCACGGGGTTAAGTCCTTATTTATCGTAGAGTATGCTTGTATGGTAAAAGTGTTTTTATCGCGCTATGGGGCTGGAAACGCTGTTAAATGCGATTCGGGTAAAATTCGGCGTATCGGGTATTTTATCTCTAACTACTGAAATTGTTTTCAGCTATGGAACTAAGTGTAAAAATAAACGCGGCAATAGATGGGTTTGTTTCGGCAATGAAGCAGGCGAATAATGAGATGCAAAAACTCGTTAGTTCGACAGGAAAACCCGTTGCCGTAAATGCTGATACTACGCAAGCGGTCGCGGGCATAAAGAACGTAGGCGAAGAGGTAAATAAATTCGCGGGGCTTTACATTGATAAGATGGGTAAAGTTCGCGATGAAACAGGTCGGTTTGCGGCGGGTTTTTCAGCGGTTGGCGGTGTGATAAAAGAAACAGGCGCGGCAGCAGATACGACATTTGGTAATCTGAAAAAATCATTCCAAGAAGGGCGCGAACAAGCAAATTCGGGCGGTGGTATATTCGGTGGTATAGCAGGGCAACTCGGGCAGCTTGCTACTCCGATGGGTGCGGCAACAGCGGGTATTGGATTGCTAACGGCGGGGCTTGCAGCTTCATTTACGCTTGGTCAAGAATTTGAAACGAACCTAAAATCAGTATCGGCGGTAACGGGCGTGACAGGCGCGGCGTTGGAAGATATTGGAAATAGAGCGCAAAATTTGGCGGGTAAATTTGGCGGTTCTGCAAGTGACCAATTAGGGGTTTTTCAGACGGCGTTATCGAAGATTGGACCGCAACTCGCACAAGACGGCGAATCATTAAACACGTTTGCGGATAATGTAAACACCCTCTCGAAAACCGACAGCGCATTAGGCGCGGCGGGTGCAGTCGATGCACTTTCGGGTGCTATGTTACAATTCGGTGTGAATGTGAATGACACGAAAGAAGTAGCACGGGAAAGCTCTCGATTTATCCAAGTTTTGGCAGCAAGTGCGGGTGTAGGTTCTGCGAGCGTTTCTGATGTGGCGGCTTCGATTGCAAACGTCGGTGGTACTGCTAAAAATGCGAATATCTCATTTGAGGAATTAAATGCGGCATTGCAGGTACAAGCGTCAAAGTCCATTGTAGGTTCGGCGGCGGGTACAGGATTAACGGCGGTAATCAACAAATTGCAAGCGGCAAGCGGTCCGGCTGCAGACCAACTGAAAACGATGGGAACATCGTCTGAAAAACTCGGTAAAATCCTGACTACGCAAGGTATCGGTGCAGCAATGACAGAGCTACGTGGTGCTATGGAAAAATTAGGTAGCACGTCCGAGAAAAACGCGTTCCTTGTTTCGATGTTCGGTGAAACTGGATTGAATACAGCGGCGGCATTGCTTGGTGGCGGTGATATGTTAAAAGAGTTCACCAAGGGCGTAACAGGCACGCAAGCGGCAACGGAGCAAGCGGCGGTGAATATGGACACGCTCGCACAGAAAATGAGCCGTGCAAAATCAGCACTCGAAAATGTATTCATAAATATATACCGATTCATCGAGCCGATACTGGTAAATATCATTGACGCGATTAGCACGGCTTTCGATTCTATTTATAACATCATTGCACCCGTTTTTGTTGGAATAGGCAATTTGCTAAAAGCGGGATTGGATGCCGTTTTGCCTGTATTCGAAGGGCTAAAAAACGCGGTAATAAATACGTTTAATTCGTTTGGCGGTTTGCAGGGGATTTTGAACGGCGTAAGTCAGGCGTTGCAAGTTGTGGCGGCTGTGGGTGCGGGCGTAGCTGCTTACTTTATTGTCATGAATGCGTCGGTAATTGCGAATACAGTGGCGACTACGGCGAACACGGTGGCGAATAACGCGGCGGCGGTTGCTACGAGAGCGATAACAGCTGTAAAAGCAATTTGGACTACGGTAACGTCAGGTTCGACATACGCCACAATCGCAAGCACAGTAGCGACAAGCGCGGCTACGGCGGCTACATGGTTGTTTAATGCTGCCCAGGTTGCTCTTAATGCGGTTATGGCAATTAGTCCGCTTGGTTGGCTTGCAATCGGCGTGGCGGCTCTCGTTGCGGGCATTGTTTACGCTTACAATCATTTCGAAAGTTTCCGCAATGTTATAAATAACGTTTGGGAAAAAATCAAGTCTTTCGGGCTTGCCGTCCTTAATATCGTATCGTACATGAATCCGTTTACAGCGGCTTTCCGTTTGGCTTACGATAAGATAAAACCGTTTAAAGATTTTATTGATGGACTGGTAAACACCATTAAAAACGTTGGTAGTGCAATCGGTGATTTTTTCAGCTCGATTGGCAGTGCGGTTGGTGATGCCTTTTCGGGCGGTGTGAATGATGGACTCGATAAGATAGACAGCAAGGGCGCGGCGGGCAAGCTCGAAAAGGATATGAAGGGCGCAATCGCAGAGGTCAAACTTGCACTCAATACACTGACGTTAGGCAAGATTTTCGACGATGCAAAGTCGGGCGCGGATAGTGCAAAAACCGCCGCCATAAATCAGGCGAGCGGGGTGCAATTTGCTTTTGAGAAATTAGCCAAGGCGCAAAAGGGCAATGAAAAAGAACGGCTCGATGCACTTGAGGCATTCAAAACGGCAAGCGGCGCAACTTCGATTGAAACCTACGAACAAGCCAAAAAAATAGCGGACAAGGCGCGGGCTGATTTGGCTAAAACGCAGAAAGAAAATCTCGACAAATCGCGGGAATTGAAGAAAATTGAATCGGCGAATAGCATAGAAGACGGCGAAAAAGAGAATCAAAAACGAATTACTAATGATGCAAAAGCGGCAAAATTACGGTTAGATGCAGAGAAGTTTAATGCCGAAAAAACAGCAAAAAGCAGACTTGCGACGGAGGAAGAATTACAACTTCAAACGCTGGAAATTCAGAAAAAGACAGATGCCGCGAATTTCGATGTAAAGATTAAAGAAGCAAAAAGACAAGCGGCGGCGGTTGCGGAAACGGCAACGGCGCAAGAAAAACGCACGTCAAAATTAAACATTGAACAACTCGAATTTGACAAGTTAAAATCAGCATACGACACCGAGCAAAAGATAAACGAAATCAAAGGTAAGGCGGCTTTAAAAGCGTTTGACGATGCTCAAAAAAGACAGGCGGACTTTGCGAAAACTGAAATTGAATCAGCTAAAACGAACGCTGAGAAGATCGCACTTATTGAAGGTGGCGGGCTAAAAACCGTTATCGCTCAAAATGAGGCAAAAAGGCGTTTGATTGACCTCCAAAATGAGTATGAAATCGAGCAGACTATCGAGAAAAACGCGGCGGTAATTAAGGCAAATGAGATATTAAAGAAAGCAATTTCGAGCGGCGACACGGCGAAAATCGACACAGCGAGTGCGGCGGTTTTAACTGCTATAAATCAGGCAGAAAGAACGGACGCGGCGGTTTTAGCGGTAAAGCAGAAAAACGCTATTGAGCTTCAAAAAGTCGATAAAGAGAATGCCGCCCGTTTGGCAGATTTTCGCATTTCCTTAATTGAAGACGATGCAGACCGCGAGCGCGCAGAACGTGAGGCGGCAATCCAAAAAACCTTTGCCGCTGAATTATTAGCAGCAGCCGGTAACGAACGCCTTATCTTGGACGCGCACAGAAAAGCGAATGCGGCGCGGTATGACAGCGATGAGGAATATAACCGCAAAACTACCGACCTTGCGACGCGGACGGCGAACACGCTGCAAAATCTTGGAATGGGGATTGCGGACGGTATTGCTGAAATGTACGGCAATACGTTCAATGACCTGTCAAAAGCGTTTGATGACTACGCGGCGGGTGTTCAAAAGAAGCTCGAAGGGACAAGCGCGGAGGACACCAAGAAACTCGAAGACGAAACAAAAACACTCCGTTCGCAACTTGCCAAAAGGGAAATTTCCTATCAGGATTTTCAGGAAAAAATTGCAGCTATTCGTGAAAAAGGTGAGGGCGGTGGTGCGGCAAGTGCAACGGAAAGGGCGAATCTGGCGATTGGGAAATCGTTCGGCGTTATGGCTAAAAACGCAACGGCGGGCGTGGAAGCGTCACTCGAGGAAATGAAAAAGCTCTCCAAAGGGACGGCGCAAGCGATTAAAGAAAAAGGATTATCAGACAAGAACGTTGCCAAAGACTTCGAACGATTCGGCAAAGACATTGTATCCGTCGGTGAGGGTACGGCTGAGAGTGTTATCGGCATTTTCGGGCAAATGGCGGCGGCGGGAACATTGACATTAAAGTCAGCAGCGAACGCGGCTTTGGGAATAACCATAGACACTATTTCCAAGATTGTCATGGCTCAAGCTCCTGCAATCTTGGCAATTTTTACGGGCACGATACCGCCGCCTTTCGGCTTCATTGCAGGGCTCGCAGCAATCGGAGCGGTACAGTTGCTACTTGCCACGGCTAAGGGCGCAATCGGTGCAGACCAAGGTGTGGTAGGCATTGACGGCAGCTATTCCACACCGCGCAGTTCACGCGATACTATACCGATTTGGGTACGTGATGGAGAATCAATTATCAATCCTGAAGCGACCGCGCAAAATCGGGCGTTGCTGAAATTCATAAATTCCACGAACCGTCCGGCAAGTGAATTTTTCAGTAACTCCGTGGTGACGGCAAACGGTAATTTGCAATTAGCACATAGCAACCAAATTAGGACGGCGCAACTTGTGACGGCGGGAAATAGTCCGAACTCGCAGGACTTTGGAGCTATGCAAAATTCGTTGGCAAATATCGAACGTAGTTTGGCGAACGCGAAAATCTTGGAAACGCGTAGTAAGCACACGTCCGCCGTGCAGCTCACAGTTACCGAAAATAGAGCGTATAAAATACAGCAAGAAAAAGCAGCTTTAAAACTCGAAAGGGCACGAAGATAATGGCAGATACAGTAACACTACATATTGCAAGCGTGGACACAAATACACCGCCTTACGTGCAAGTTCCGGTTTCGACTATTTCCGGCTTTGCAGGATACACGTCGGCAACGTTTCGCGTCCTTGGTGCGTTTCAGAAAGTAGAGTCCGAGGGTGAGGAGATACAGTATATTGATGGGCAAATTAAAGGTTCTATCTATTTACGCGAATCATTCGACATTCAACTTGTTCCATTTTCCTATAAAGTTTCGCTATGGGATTTAAGTTCGTGGCGGGCGTTGTTACCGTATTTGGTCAAGGCAAAACGCTATCAACACACTTGGCTCGAACTGACTGCAATCGGTGACTTCTTAGGCGTATCAAGTCCCTACCACACCGCCGCAAATGCTATTCCCGTGCAGCTCACGGATATTAGTTTTGAGGATGCGGACGGTTATAAAAATGTGACGTTATCTTTCAAAAATACGTGGTACGTACCACTGGCATAATATGGCAATAGATAGAACAAAAGCGTACTATAAAGAATGGGTAAATGACGTTGGTTGGAATATGCGATTTGAAGTAATTCCGGCGGGCGAATCAGTCGATGCCGGCGCGAATATTGACGCGGTTTCTTACGTTGCAATGCCGCGTGGCATGGTGACGGTGAAGAATCAAAAGGCAAGTTTTGATAAAATACCGTTCGGGGTTCGGGATGCAACTTCAATATCAGTTGAATTTGACTTTACCGACCTTCCCGCGAATCTGAAAGAGATGCTGAAAAAGCCGTTTTACGACCACACATCGGAGGGTATTTCATGCGTTACTACCAATATCTTTGTCCTAAAATCCGACCGTGGCACAAACGGAGCAAGTGAATTTATCGAATTTTGCGGCGGTCAAAAAGCGACGTTGGCGAATCAATTTACACTGAAAAAGAATCCTGAAACAGGTGCGTTTGAAACGCATAAATGCACGGTTGAAGCGATTGATGTTATGAAGTTGGTTTTGGAGCAGACGAGTACGCAAAGTTGGGCAGATTATATACTTGCAAATCCGACGGACACATTCTTAAAACCTACTATTTTCGCGGAAAGATTATGCGATTGGGTTTTGAACGTTGCGCCGTTTAACGTAAAATATGACTACTCGGCTTCTTCAAATCGTTTCATGGGAATGAGTTCGGCGGTAACGGCTTATTTGTACGTCGGCGCTTATTTGTTCACCCATGGACTTATGGGTGCGATAACTCCGATACTTGCAGCGTGGACACGGAATAATATAACCGAATACGTGGCAAATATTGACGGCACTCCGTTTGAACAAATCACGTATTATAAGCAGGGTACGACCGTAGCACATACCAAAGGTAGTGCCCTAACGTCGGGGAATGTGCTTGTAGTTGGCAAGGTATCGGACGTGGGTACTTTTACGGGTATGTTATATCCTGACAAGGGCGGTGAATCATATTTAGAATTTCCCTATTTGTGGGATTTATTAAAAAATCTTTGCGAAGGGCAATGCTGTAAATTAACCTATAAGCCGCTTATGATACCGGACGGTTTGGCAGTCGATAGGTTGTCGTATTCGCTCAGTTACGATAAGATTTTTCACAATCCTTCAAACACGGCAATTGACCTTTCGGATAGATTTGCAGACGCACACACCGGAGATTTGAATTTCACACCGTGCAGCGGTGTTTACACGTCAGCAACCGCCGAATTATCAAATCAGCGCGAACCTGACATTTCCAATTTTGAAGCGCAAATTACAGGGACGCAATCCGATGAACGGATAAATGCGAAATTGATACACCACAACCTACCAACATCGAACATAGAAGCAAATCAGCAAATAAGAGAGCCGCGTTTGCACTTGAGAAAATTGTACTATTGGGATTCGGGCGGGTATGTTACAAAAGTCCACGAATCAGTCACCATAAGCGACAACATAGATTCAACTCTCTACGATAATGTTCTCGCACTTCCCGCACTCGCGGCAACGTCGGGCAATTACGAATCAGAGGCGCGGGTGCAGGAATGTACAGATTGGGCAATCGCAACGCCCTTGCAAAATGGCTTACCTTATGCCGTCGCAAACTTCTATCTATCACGTTTTTCCGATGCTACTCAAAATGAAATTCCCGTAACGATGTTTATGATAAATGAAGAAACAATGCCGGAAAATTGCGGTGATATTGCCACTATTCCCGCGATTGACGGATTCGATAGCAGCACGTCCGCGGTAATGTTGGAGATGGATTGTAATTGGCAAAAAGGTACGGTCGATATTACATTTTTTACAAGGGGTGTGTAATGCCGATTATTCAAACGCCGTCAAAAAGCATAGATAGGAAATCGCAAACGTTCGTACAGCCCGGCGCGGGTGGTGGTAGCTTTGCGCGGCAAGTTGTGCAGGTAGTACAAGATAACGCAGCGGAAATCACGTCACCCGAGAGCATGAAAGACTCGGCAAACAAAATGGGCTTTTTAATGAAAATGATTAATGTGCTCAAAACCGAACTTCTTTGCAAGCTCGCACACTATGAGGTGATATGCCACGCACAGGATATTCCAACAGCTTTTTCCGTGCCGGATAACACGCTCACTGTTATTCCATTTTACACACTCGTTTACACACCGACGGACGGTAGCTATTCGGCGGTTACGGGATTTACGGCGGGCCGCGCGGGGTATTATGATGTTGATGCAGCATTTCAAAACTACTCGCTTACTACGCCCGTGGTACGTGTGTTTTTGAATATTGGCACAAGCGCGGGTATCACGTATCAAGTTGACGATGTTATCATGGGTACGGAAATAATGCGCCTGCAAGGTTCTATGAAAATTTGGTGTAATGAAGGGGATTCTATTAGGGTGTATTTATTGCACCAAGCGGGCGTTGGAATTTTATTCAATACGCTCGCACACCCCGGGGCAAGTGGTTATATTTCCATTTCATACGCCGGCAGCGAAAAAGCGGCTAAACGCGGCTAAAATAGCCATAGTTTGATATGCCTTGCACGTTTTTCGTGCGTTAAAAACGATTTTCTTTATTTTATTGGGAGTTAGCGTTATGAGTTGTAGCTGTAGAACAATAGTCGGTGCAATGGGTAAAAAGCTCAAAATTATTGAGTTTAGTTTCGTACCGGATACGACCGCTTTCACGGCGGGCGATGCGCTTTATGGTGATATAACCTCACCGGTGGAGGTGAGAGATGTATTTGACTTTGATAACGGTAACGGGAAGGTTTTGGAGTTCACTGTAGAAAACCACCATGCCACGACTGTCACAAAAAAAGGCATTTCAGCGTATTTATTCCACACTTTACCCGCTTCGACAGCCGTTGCGATAAATGCGGCGGAAAGTATAAGCGCGGCGGACTTTCCGAAACTATGCGGCAAAGTGAGCGTAGTAACAGCCGATTACGCTGATTCTGCTTTTGCGGCGAACGTGGTAACGATTGCAAGCAAGACAAGCAATACAGATGACTTACCGATTGTTTGGAACGCGAGCACAGTATCAAAAACATCGCTATGGGTGAAGCTGGTAACCGATGAAGCGGCAACGTATTCGAGTTCAGGATTGATGCACGTAAAGATTATAATTGAATGTTTTTAAGTATATTTGCAGTGAATGCCGATAGGATTCCCCCGCGTGGTAATGCCATGCTTATATATATCTCACCAAGCAA
>CALCNX010000054.1 GCA_937899715.1 uncultured bacterium
TTCCCTACACGACGCTCTTCCGATCTTGCTGAGTTGATGGGCTGTCCCAGATTTGCTGGCGTTGACCATTTCCCGTTTTTTCTGAAGCTAATGTACAAATCTACGTCACCGAAACCAGTCGAATCGGTCGAAAAATAGATAAGATAATCTTCTTTGGGCGAAATGTAGGGATTAGATTCTCTAAAATCTGTATTAACTGGAAAGCCTACATTTTCAGGCTTTTGATACGTGCCTTTGACAAATTTGGAAACATAAATATCCGATACACCCTTTTCGTTTGACTTCATAAAGTAGATATTACCGTTATTCGTCATAGATGCAAATGACTCAGACGAATCGGTGTTAATGACATTACCCAGATGAACAGCTTCACTCCAGCCTTGCGGCGTTTTTTTTACTGCCCAAATATCAAAACCCTTTCGCGCAGGCATTGATTCGACGGGTCTGTTGGATTGGAACAGAATCGTTTTCCCATCAGGACTAAAAACAGGGTCAATGTCTTTCCATTTTCCGCCATGAGCCGAGAATGGAGCTGGCTTGGGTGCTTGCCATTTGCCGTTGACCAAGTGCGATTGCAAGATAATAAGCGTATCGCGCTTGCCTTTGGATTGCACCCAAAAGGCTTCTTTGCCATCAGGAGAAAGCGTAAAACCGAAGACACCACCGTCGGAAATGACGTTTGGCTCAAAGAGAATAGGTTCCGACGGTGCTGCTGGCGAGATATTTGTTGAAGAACGCGGTGTTTGTGCGCAAAGATAATTGTATTGCACGACGCTTAGTGCGAAACAAAGCAGGAAAGTTTTCAGACAGGTTTTCATAGTGTTGCTCTTCATGTTGTTCGTAATAAAATGGCGTAGCGCAAAACTATACTGCAAAGAGCAGATAAAAACTGCCTTTTCGCTGAAATTCACGTTATTACAAACTGATAGCGGGGGTCAAGAAAAGTTGCAGCTATTGAGCGACAATTTTACGTCGTTCAGCGACAAAACCAAGGACTCCTCTACTTTGTCCGAAACAGCTATGTGCAATAATAACATAATTACTTTTCGCTTTTCACAATGTCACCGCTATCAACCGTTCCGTACTTGACCGTCTGCTTTTGACTTCCGCGAAGGAATGAAAAATTGCTAAAGTACGAAGGAATACCCTCTGCACTATGGGTGATGCTATTGCGCATCTCGAAGTGCAAATGCGGAAAAAACGAACTGCCGGAAGTGCCGATAGCGCCGATTGTTTGTCCTTGCTTAACTGCATCGCCTATTTTCACAGGAACACTTTTATTTTTCAAATGCCCGTAAACGCTATAGACTCCGCTTGCGTGCTCAATGACCACGCAATTACCATAGAGCGCCAGAGGGTTTGTTTTCAACGATGGAACGTCAAATTTCTTATCGTCCGGGTGCGTGTCCGCCACAGCAACGACCTTTCCCGCCGCCACAGCTAGCACCGGAGTACCAAAGCCAAACCAATCCGTGTTTTCTTTTCCGTCGGTCTTTTTCTGCAAGCCACTTTCGTTCACCACTACAAAATCATACGCATAGCGCATAAAATTGCCCGAAAATCCAAGTTGTTTAATAAACGGAAATTCGTAGTTGAATCGGCGATGATGTGCATTGAAATCGTGTGCATCATAGACCAACAGGCGCTCTCGGAGCGGTAACACGAGAGAGATTTTTTGTTCGTACCGCTTCGGCGTGACCGTGTGCTTCACCACACACTCTTTGTCGGCATTATCTGCGAAGGTAAATTCAAACACCATCGTCTGCACTTGCAACGATGCACCGTAGGCGGGAAACGGGTTAAAAATCAATTCTTTCGATTTCCCATTCCAGATGCGGTTTGGAATAGTTTTGATGCTGGGTGCAGTACCATTGTTGTCCAAAAAACGCTCTTGCAAAAGCATACCTTTAGCATCAAAAAGCGAAATTTTAATACTGCTTACTTCCAGTGTGTCTTGGCTTGTATTCTCAATGATGAAATCAAAATTGACGACATTTTGTCCGCCGACGTTTTCTATCAAGACCGCTTCCGGGCTATGGTTGATAGTGATTGGTTGTTGCACTGTCGTTGTCTGTGCTTTAAGAAAAGGAGCTTGCAGACAGACGATGGTTAAGAGCACGAGAGAAAAAAATTGGTTCATTACAGCAAAATGTATGGTTTCAAAAAACTGTTTGTTGCGGTAAACAACTACGACGGCATTGAGGAAAAGATTCAAGGGGCGTTAGCGCGTGATGCCAACAATTTTATCCACCCAGCGCAATGCTTCAGTGTTAAGAAACTGAAACTTCCCTTGTGTATTGACTTCTGCCGTCATCACAATCACCAATTTTTTTTGCGGTGCGATAAAAACAAACTGTCCTCCATGTCCATCCATAGCAATCAACGAGCGTGATTTGTAAAGCCACCAGAGATAGCCAAACTGTGCTGAGTATAAATCCACACTACTGACCTCTGTGGTCATTTCCTGAATCCATGCGCTGTTCACAATCGGGACACCGTTCCATTTACCGCTATCAAGAACTATTTGACCAAATTTTGCAAGCTCACGCGGAGTGGTCAAAATTCCAAATCCACCGAATGTTACACCATCGCGGTACTCTTCCCATTTCAAATGTTGAACTCCAATTTTGGAAAACAAGACTTCTTGCGCCCAGTCTCGTGTCCGCTTGCCTGTGGCGTATTGAAGTACCGCCGAGACAAGGTGCGGGCTACCGTCGGTATAATGAAATTTCTCACCCGGCGTTGATTCCAGAGGTCGCTCCAGAATAAAATTAACGCTGTTATCAGGCAGTTGCCGCAGCAATGCTTGTGTTTGCCCTGAAAGACCGTCGTTTTGAAAATCAATGCCCGACCTCATCGTCAAAAGATGTCGAAGCGTGATGCCGCGTTTATCGGGATAGTTTTTTACTTCCGGCAGCAATTTACCGAGCGTATCCGAAATCGAAAGCATTTTTTGCTGAATAGCAATGCCCGTAAGCAACCCCATTACTTGCTTCGTGCAGCTCCAAATAGCGCGTGGAGTAATTGCATCGCTTGGGTCTTTCGTGTACGATTCGGCAACCAGTTTGCCATTGCGAAAGACAAGCATACTTCGCACCTGCCAGAGCGCATCGTTTGCGTGGAACTGACGATAAATTTCTGCCAGCGCCACCCCATCAATGCCCTCGTTCTCAGGCGTAGAGAGCTTCCAGCCGTCATCCATGCTTTGTGGCTGATATGAGACAAACTGTGTTTTGAGCATATCTTCTTGCAAGCACGCACTAAACACGCACATACTGATAAGACTGGCGACAAAGAGCAGCACTATGTTGACGTGCCGAAACCGCTTTCGAGCTAGACGGTGAACTATTGTGAGTTGCATGATAATTGTCGAAATGTCTTGAATACAAAAACGATTAAAACGTCAAGGTCAAGCCATGACGCAGCGCAATCCACTGCGGCAAATAAAAGTAAGCATCAATATCGAAGGTGTACGATAGGCGAATTGGCTCATTATTTCCCGTATTGTTCGCTTGCCACTGCACCTCAAAGCGCGTTCTGCTAAATTGGTTTACGCTTCCAAATCCAATATTTTGATGTAAATAGCGCAAAGCCTCTCCAAATCCTAAATCAAAAAAGTAGGGACTGCGAACTTCAGGCGGGCGCGAGGTAAGCCCCAGCAATGAAGTCGTTCCCATTACACGCCAATTATTTTCCAGTGCCTGAAAACGATATTCCGCCGCCAAGCCTGCACTGAACTGCGAGAACCAATAGCTTACCCCGCTTTGCAACTCAGGATACAACTGATAGTTATAGTCGGCTGCCAGAACCGTACCGATGAATAAAGAAGGTGTAACCTTCCACTTGTAAAGCCATTCCGCAGGCATCAGATGAAAATTCACGCCCAAAATTCCTCTGCTGAATACTGCTCCGGCTCCTATTTGTGATTTCAGCGTGGACACCGCCTCACTGCCTTCCCAAGCCCATTCGTGCGCATACTGAAGTTGCGAGCCGGTAAAGACATGACCACCATTCTGCGATTCTTTGATTTGAAGCAGTTCAAGGGAGATTTTATCACGATGATGCAGACTATCGCTTTGGCTCAATGCTTTCTGCGAAAATTGCACCACAGCGAGGAGTATGCAGGCGTACAAAATTGATTTTTGCATGACCATTTTGAGAAGAATACCGATGAAGAGCATAACGATTACCAGCGTAGAGCAGAAATCAACTGAGAAAAGAAATTAACTGAGAAAAGAAATCAGTTTAGAACAGAAATTTGCTCAGAAGCACTATCGGGAAGGGGCTTCACAGAATCCTTAACAGTAGCGTTGGCAAGCGGCTTCAAACCAAAGAACGGGCGAAGAAACACCACACGCCGAATGACCTCAACAAGTGCAAGCGCAATCAGGTATGTACCGAAAGTAGAAAGTGCGAACTTTGTCCAAAGCCCCATTTGAAGCGGCAGAATGTAATAGCCCAGCACAAGGGTAATACTTTGATGCAGGATGTAGAACGGCATTACCATTTCGTTGGCATAGCGCAAAAATCGGTTCGTGAACTGCAAGTAATGACGTGCCATGCCAAGAAAAGCGCATATCCACGCCCAGTAATTGAGAGCCTTCAGGAAGCGATATGGCACGAGTTGAAGTGGCGTGAAATTATCCTCAGGAAGCCAATAAAAAATATAGCAAATGACCGTACAAACAATCCCCACCGACAGTGCCGTCCAACGTTGACGCTCAAGGAGATTGCGCACCTGTTCACTGGAAGCAATCACGAAGCCGCAGGAAAACATGAGAATCGAAACCGCATGATTGTACCAATCCCATGTGAGATTATGCGTTACAGGAAAGTACGTTTTGAGTTGCTCAAACGTCCCGAAAACAATCGCCGGAAGCAAGAACAAAAACGGCTTTGCGAGCCAATCTGCTGCGCGATTGATTTTTTCTTGTGCCGTGTCCGTACGAAGTTTCGCCAGAAACCCGATAAACAGAAGGGAATACACCAAGATATACACCACAAACCAGAGATGATGCCACGAGATATTGCCCTTGCTGTATGTGCCTTGCGTAAAAGCATCTCTCATCCACCATTCAACATATCCAAGCGTGGTTTGCCCTTTCATTGCGCGTTCCACCCAAATTTGCGGTGGAATAATAAATGCCATTCCGAAAAGAAGCGGAATACCAAGCCGTTTCCAGCGTTCACGACGAAACTCACCGACCGTGCGCTTTCGGAGTGCAAAAAACACCCCTGCGCCTGAAATGAGAAACAACAACGACAAACGCCACTGCCCTTGAAAAATCATAATATGGTCTAAAAGGCTTGTTGTTTCTGCGTTCTTGATGTGAAAATCCCACGTATTGAACATCATTCCGGCATGGAATGGAACGAGAATACAAAAGGCGAGAACGCGCAGCCAATCGAGGTCATAGGAACGCGGCGAAGCAGTTGTTTGGGGAGTCATTGCTTTTGCTCAAAAAAGTGATTTGATTGAGTGATTTACCTACCCCAAATCTACGCCGAGAAATGTTGAAAATCGCAGTAACGTGCGTGAATTGTCGAAAATGAAGAGTGAGTTGTCATTTTCGGTCTATAAAGTTCATTCCCTTTCACTGCTTCATTCATATTTTCTGCCAACCACACGCACATCGCTCACACCGTCGCCGCGTTTCCGAACTTGAATCTGTGTGGTGATGCGCTCTTTGAGCATTTCCACGTGCGAGATTATGCCAATGGTTTTGCCCCGCATTCTGAGGTTTTCAAGAGCCGTCATCACTTCTTCCAACGTCTGGGAATCAAGTGTGCCAAAGCCTTCATCTACAAAGAGCGAATCTATGCGGGTCTTGTGGCTTGCCAAATCGGACAACCCCAATGCAAGCGCCAGACTCACCAAAAACGATTCCCCGCCTGACAAACTTTCCATCGGGCGTACTGCTCCTGCTTGTTCGTTGTCCACGATGGCAAGCGCTAAATCTGCGTCGGGGGCTTTCAGAATTTCGTACCGTGCGTTCAGGCGCGAAAGCTGCACATTCGCAAGCCGCACCAACCGTGCAAGCGTCAGCCCTTGCGCAAACCGACGGAATTTATCGCCGTTTGCCGAACCAATGAGATTGTTCAACTTTTGCCAGCGATTATTTTCCATGCTTAACGTCGCACACTCTTCTGTAAGCGAGGTGTGTTCCCGTTTGTGCATCTCGTCGTTTGCCAAAAGCTGCTGCAAGGCTCCCATTTCCTGCAAAAGCACCTTTTGTTTGCCGGAAATTTCTTCCAAGCGAGATGTTGTCTCTTCTTCGGACTCTTCGCCCAAAAGATTTTTTTTGCGTTCGCTCTCGAACCGCGCCAGTGCTTCACGTAAGGCGGTTTGCTCTAGCAGAAGCTCATCGGAAAGAGTTTTGGAGCGATATTCGAGTCGTTCTGCTTCTTCCGCAGTCATCATCGCTGAGCGAATGTCGTCCAATGAGGCAAAGCCTTGACCACGAGCGGCATTGAGAATATCGTTTACGTTATTTTCTGTGTCACGTTCCAAATCCTTGTACCGACGCTTGTTTTCTTCTGTTGCCGATTGAAGTGCGCCGAGCGCTGTTTCTGCTGTCCGTGCGGCATTTTGTGCTTGGTCATATTCCTTCTCCGTTGCTTGTATGGCGGCTTCCAAGCGTTTGCGCTCTTCATCAGGCTTTTTTGTGCCAAAAATTTCTGCTCGTTCTTTGCGAAGTTCAGCCAAACGTTTTTCTTTGTTGCTCACTTCCTCTATAAGCCGCTTAGATGTTCGTTCTTTTTCCTCATACGCTTGCCCAAGCTCTTCCAGACCGGCTTGCAACTGTTCGGCTTCCCCACGTAAACGACGTTCCAAATCGTTTTGTTCGGCATACGTCTCAGAACGTTTCGTGAGGCGCTGCACAAGTTCTTGTGAGGCTTTCGGGCTTTCAGGCACAGTTTCCTCAAAGGCAGCACATTGTTCGTCAAGTTCTCGTTTGCATCGTTCAAATGCTGCTAAAGTAGTATTTGTGCGGTCTAGTAGCGCAGGTATATTTCCCTTCAGTGTTACGCAAAGGTTTTCTAAAATTGCAATAGCGGTATTTGCTTTGGAAAGTGATTCCTTTGCCGTTTCAGTATTAGTGCGCTCTGTGGCAATACTGGCTTGAAGTTCTTCCGTTGCTTTTTTTATGGCGTTCAGGCGTTTGTACTCGTCGCGTTTTGTCGTTTGCACCGTTTCCAAGTACGCAGCATCCATCAAATATGAGGTATTGTTTTGCGCGTTCAGAGCGTCGAACTGTGTAAGTAATTCCGCTATTTCTAACTGCACCCGCACAATCCCTGCTTCTGTGCTTGCGAGGTCGCTTTCTATTCTGCTTTGCTGTGCAGCGAGATCGCTACTTTGCTTATTCAGTTTTTTGACAAGAGCTTCTATTTTCTTCAATGCTGCTTCATCACTGCTTTCGTCCCGTGTGGGCTGATGCTCGGCAAAGGGGTGATGCGTCGAACCACACAAAAAACACTCCTCGCCCGCTACAAGGCGTTTGCGGTCGTCTTCGTATTTGGCAATGAGGCGCGATTGGTCGAGAACACGCTGCGCCAGAACGCGCTTCTCTTCTGCATCTTCAAGGCTTTTCTGAAGTTCACGACTTTGGTCTTGAAATCCGAGAATATCCGACGCACACTTCTCGCGGTATGCCTCAAGTCCTCGTAATTCCTCGCTCTTTTTCGCACTTTGCTTCGCCAGCGCAACTTGGTCTTTTAGTGCCGTACCCTGGTCTTTGCAAAGCCCAATTTTTTCCTCCAACTCACCTGCTGACATTCCTTCCAAGGCAGTCTCCAGCTTGGTTTGAAGATTGCTCACGAGCGCGGTTGTTTTGTCAAACGCCTCCTGAAGTGTTCTACGCTTGTCAGAATCCGCTATGATACTGAGTTCAGCATCACGCAGTTTTTTCTCATTTTCCGCCAAAGCGTCCAGTGCTGTTGCATATGCTTTTTGTGCTTCTTCCACTTGTGCAATAGTGCTGCGAAGAAGTGGTAATGCTGATTCCAGCGCTTTATCACCCCCATTGTGCCGTAACCATTCCGCCGCAGCATAAGCTTTGGTGCGCTTTTCATTGAGTGTATTGGTACGCCGTTCAAACTCTTTTTTTGCTTTTACCGCTTCTGTATTGGCGGCATCAGCATTCAAGCGGTCTTTGGATAGCTGTTCTTCCTCAGCCGCAATAACGCTATCTTTTTTTACAACCACATCAAAAAGCATTTGTGCGTCAGCAAGCTCCTGCTTTCGCGCCGTGCGCGTACGGTCAGCTTCGAGTGCATGATCTTGCGCGGTCTGCAAAGCGGCTTGTGCTTCGGGAATATGCTTTGTTTCCGCTATCACAATCGTTTCTTGGAGCGTCTGAATATCACTTATAGTTTTGTCAAAAACCGCAAGTTTGGCGTGAAATGGTGCAGTTTGGTGATGTTTGCTTAAACGCTCTCGCTCTGGTATAAATGCGTCAAACTCCTTTTGCACCGCTTCCAATCTTGCTTTACGCTTTGTGCTTTCGATTTCCAAAGCATTCACATCGCTCGCCCACTGAAGCACTGTGCGAAGACGCTTCATTTCATCTTCCAATGCTCCGCTTGCCGTATTTTTCTCGTGAATGGTGTTTTGGTAAGCCGCCAGTTCCTCTTCCGAAAGCAAGCGCACATCTCCCAGTTGGCTCATTTTCTTTTCTAATTTTTCCTTTGCCGACCGTGCTTGTTCAAAGGCGGCAGCAGAAACTGTAGAATATTCATCTGTTCCCGTCATTTGCTCCAGCAGTGCCGCGCGGTCGTTTTCGGTGGCTTTGAGAAACTCGGCAAACTTGCCTTGCGCCAGCATCACCGAACGCAAAAACTGTTCACTCGAAAGACCGCTTATTTCCGCCACTTTCGCTGGAACTTCCGATTTTTTTTGCGTGAGTAGTACGCCTTCTGCCGTACCGGCTTGCAGTTCCGAAAGCTCCATTTTATCGGATTGCAGCGCACCGTCGGCTTTTTTGCGAGCGCGGGAAAGTGACCATTTGGAACGGTAACGTTTACCGCCGGATTCAAATTCTACTTCGGCGTAACATTCGCCCGTGTGCCGTGCCATCAGGCTTTCGGGCTTATCCTTGTCGTAGCGGGCAGCGCGTCCGTAGAGCGCAACGGTGATTGCATCCAAAATCGTGGTTTTCCCTGCGCCCGTCTCGCCCGTGATAAGAAACAAGCCGCTTTCCGACAAAGGTGTAGCATCAAACGCAATGAAATGTTCGCCGCGAAGCGAGTTCAAATTAGAAAAACGCACAGAAGAAATTTTCATGCGGCAAATGCTCCTTCGTCCAAAAGGGTGAGTAATTCCGTGAACGTACTGCGTAACTCGTCTGCTTCTTCGCCTTCCAGTCCCGATTTTTTTAATTTTTCAGCAAAAACCTCTGTAGGCGAAAATTCTTCTAAACCCGCATCCGTGCTATCGTGAAAAGCCGAGGACGAACCTTCTGCCCGCGCCTGCACGACACGCAAAATCTGCATTTTCTCATGGTGGTGATTACTGGCAAGTGTGCGAAAATGTTCGTTAATGTCGAGGGTTGAAGTTTTTGCATCGGGAGACAACTGCACTTCAGCAAAGACGGGAAGCGGATACGCATTACAATCGAATGTCGTGAGAGTATGCTCTGCTTCGGCAAGTGTCCCCGGAAAGCGCACCAAACGTCGAAATGTGGGAAGCGGCACAATTTCTATGCTGGCGGGATTGGCGGGCAAACACTCCACGACGACCACTTGCTTTTGGTCATCGCGTTCGCTGAAGTCCAACGCGACGGGTGAACCTGAATACCGCACCCACTCTCGCTTACCGACAATCTGCGGACGGTGTAAATGCCCCAGAGCCACATACTGAAGCCCTTCGGGAAAAGCATCTGCGCCGATTTGCCCTAAATTTCCGACGTGAATTTGCTCCTTGTTGTCCAAATCGCCCGTGATACCGCCTTGCGCGAACAAATGACCCGTTGCGATAATAGGCAAACCATTGGTATTCAGTGTTTGTGCCTCTGCGACGACCTTTTCGTAATGCTCTCGGATTCCAGCGACGAGACGCTGCGAGCGCTCCGCATCGCTTTCGCCCGGCAAGGAATACCGCAAATCTTTATCGCGCAAAAACGGTACGGCGCAGCAATACCCAAGCATTGCGCCCGATGTGCTTTTGATAGCAATGACTTCATCGGCAATATTCTCCGTTGCCCCGCCCACGACGTGAATGTTCATTGCTTCCAGAAGATCGCACGGAGCGTTCAGTGCGGCTGGTGAATCGTGATTGCCACCGGTGATGATGATTGTTCCGCAGCCCGCTTGCACGGCGCGAGTCAGGAAAGAATAGTATTGCCTCAAAGCAGACTGCGGCGGCGTTCCTGTATCAAACACATCTCCGGCGTGAATAAGAGCATCTATGCGGTGTTCTCGTATCAGATTCAGGATTGCATTCAAAGCAGCTTCGTGCTCGGCGATGAGGTCTTGCCCGTGCAAACGTTTACCTAAGTGCCAGTCGGCGGTGTGGAGGAATTTCATGGTATTGTTTGTGTTGTTTGCTTTTGTAGGAAAGTCTGATGTAGGAATCTCCGGCTTCTACCGCTCATCTGTTGAAAAAGATTTTAATGTACTGCTCGGTGTGGTGGCGGAATTTTGTTGTTCTTGCTCGTAGAATACCTTCCCTACTCTTGTGATGTGTGCCAGCAACGAAGGATTGTCAATTTGATGGTAGAGTGAAAGGTCAATGGTGTACGGTAGGAGCAAATCATCAAGTTCATTGTCTATGTGGAAAAGCAGTGAGAGGTTTAGATGGTCGCCGAGAAGCGTTAGGTCAATATCGGAATTCGGGCGCTCGTTGCCCTTCGCACGTGAGCCATAGAGAATGGCTTGGCGTACTTCCTTGTGGGCAGCAAAAACCGCACATATCCGTTTGATGTCGTCGTTGTGTAAGCCGTACATTGTGTTTGTTGCTATGCCTGTTTTCCACTGTGTTTGGCATCCATCGTTTTTTGGAACGCTGCAAACAAAGGAAAATAGTTGTTCACAATTTTATGAACGATTTCTTGGGCTATTTCTTCGTTGTAGGTATGCGATGTCTTGTTGCGGCTCGTTATCATTTCCATCCACCCTGAGCCATCGGCAATGAGTTGAAGCGAAAAAGCCTCTCGCGTTGCATCGCGTGAGCCCGCCACGTTTGCATTTCCTTGATAATGAGCATAGTCTTTCATCACATTCCATGCCAGTTCGTGGGTATATTCAAACGCCTGAATCAAGCCTTGCTCTTCCAGTTCCGATAGCGGTCGTTCATGGGCAAGCTCCACAGCACGGGTCAGGCGGCTGAATGCTTTGGTAAAATTGGCGTATCGCTGTTCCCAGCGTATATCGTGCTCATCCATTGGTCTTGAGGTTTTGTGGGAATAGGAAGATTGAAAATACGCCGCTCGGAGGTGTGGAGAAATTTCATGGTTCAAGTTAAGCGCATTGTAGAAATTGATAGGGGCTATGAATACCATCAATGGATTACGACTAATTGCCGTATTTCAATACCACCTTCCGAACGAATGTGCACGGTATATGTACCGTTTGATAATTGCTGCAGTGGAACAACAATCTCATAAATCCCTTTTTCCGTTTGCCCCGGCTCACTGATATAGACTGGTCTGCCAGTATTGTCAAAAAGTAGCACTTCAATTATACCGAGCTTGGCAACAACATAGCGAATCCTGACATTATCCGTAGCGGGATTTGGAGCAAGATATTGGATTGCATTTTTTCCTTGTTCGGCTTTGGTGATGACTTCTGGGGTGAGGGGCGTTGTGTTGGCGGGAACAGGTTGCAAAATTATTACTGACCTATTCAAAGTAAATTGGTATCCGACAGACGAAATAGTTCCTAAAAACTCAATTGATGTGCTTGTGTTTTTCAAAGATTTTGAGCTAGTTAAAATCACACCAATTTGCCCATTTTGCAAATTATTGGCTGGTACTTGGAAGGTCATTAGAAATCGACCTAGGAAGGTCTCAACTGAATGAGGAGCTATTTCTTTTTTCGTATTAGTATAGAACACAGGTAGATCAATAAGAGTTGTATCTACACTCGTAGTGAAGTTCAGCATTTGTAGATTTAAAAGCTGGTCACTTACAATTCCTACGGGCGAAGCTCCATTGTGGTCGTAAACAAAAACTGGAATCTCTTGTTTTTTGCCAAACGGCAGTGCTATATTTTGTACTCCAAGCGCAATCGTCCTTGTTGTGAGATAAATAGTTGCTGCGCTTGACTCTATTTTATTTTGTGGAAATGATACAACGTTTGATATGCGTAGGGTAGAGGTTGTTGCTTGCTGTGATTTTGAGCGTAGCTCAAAAAAACTCAGCACATAGTTCGGGCTTATTTTGGAAGTGATTGGAAAAGTCAAAAAGTAGGAAGTTGTATTATTTTGATTTGTACCAATAGAATCCGCTTTTAGTACGATATTGCCAGGAACCCTCGACGTGCTATTACGAATGGATACTACCTCAAGGGCGTTTGTGTCAATATCTATACGGCATTTAATAGAGTCAACTTTCGGAATCTGTACGAATGCCGGAAGAGCCGAAAGAAGCAAAGGTACAAACAGTGTTTTTCCATACGGAATTGCGGCTACTGTATCGAAATTTACTTTTAAGGAGGCATGGAATGTAGTATCGCCAATAACTCTTCCCTGAATAACAGCCCCAACAAGCGATGCCCCAGAACCATAAAAGTATGGTTCTGTATAATAGCCACAACGAGAACACTGATTGGGATTTACATACGATCCGATATAAGTGCTTGTAGAAATAAAATTAATGCCAAAAGGCTTCTTGTAGCCAATACTCAAAGTTTTTCTAACTGGTGGAATAATTGATTCTTCATACAAACTATATTCATTTTCGTGGAGCGAATTCATAAATCGAGGTGAGAATGTCGTTGCAGGAAAATATGCCCACGCATTCATTGAACATGCCATTTGAAAGCAATGTGTTACTCCTTCTGAATTTGTATTCGGATAAAACTCATATAATTTGTTACTGTCTGAGCGCTCGTATCGCACGGACTGAGAAAAAGAATTAAAAACCACACCGTAAGTGAATCCATTGATGTAGGTTTCATCTATAACCTCTTCATAAAAAGCAACCGTACTTGTTGTTGAGCCGTTGTAACCATAATACACAAACCGATTTCCCACCGTCAAATCTTTCATCGGCAAACGCGACTGCGACCAAAGGTTTGAGTAATTGGAACAAAACATGAGAAGACTCACGAAAATGAATACGCTGCAGGCATGGAAGAATCGCATATAGATAAGAAATGATGGGGAGGAAATGCTCCTCAATGTTGCACAAATCCACAGTTTGGAAGACGAGTACCACAGCACAAAATACGCACAAAAGCCCTGACTATCAAAAAAACTCTCCGCAATAAAATACAATCACCCCGCCCGCACTACCTTCAATTCTCCCCAATGCGTCGTGTACCTGTGCGAACGCTCGTCCGTTGCGCCTTGCCATGCGTGGCTTGCCTTGATAGAAGAGCCGGAGGCTGCCAGATGAAGCGCATCCTTCCCGAAGCGCTTATTGAGTGCGTCCATGACGTGCATAATGCTTTCATGCCGCGTGTCCGGCTGGGCGAAAATATCTGTTTGTACGCGGTTGCGCGGGGTGAGATCGAAAAGTGTCACGCTTGCTTTTTTGTAGCCCTGCCCTTCTTGAGCAATCTTGTCCACAAGCATAGAAGCGGCGTTCACAAGGTCAATCGTGGAATCGGTCGGGAACGGCAGCATCGCTTCCCCGCCATTCGAGAAGTAGTCCTCGGAAGAAAACCGATTCGTGCGCACCGACACCGACACGCAGCCGCAGACGAGACGCAAGCGGCGTAATTTCTCCGCTGCCCGCCCCGTAAAAGACGCAACGGCTTCGTGGAGCTGGTCTAATGAGGTGACGGCATGGCGAAACGAGCGCGAGTGCAGAATGGAATGTTGATGTTCGTTGGTGCTTTCCAAACGCACACAGGAAACGCCGCGCAGTTCACGTTGTGTTCGCCAGCCAACGACAGTGGCACGTTTGCGCACCCATTCTTCGGGCGCATTTTTGAGGTCGAGCGCTGTCATAATGCTGTGCGCTCTGTATGCTTCCGAAAGTTTTCTACCCACGCCCCACACATCGCCAACGGGCATCGTGGCAAGCATCGCATCAGCAGTTGCTTCGTCCAAACAAGCAAAGATGCTGTTTGTGCCGGCATTCTTTTTTGCCATTCTGTTTGCTGCTTTTGCGAGTGTTTTCGTTGGGGCAATGCCGATGCTAACGGGAATGCCTGTCCATTGGCGTACGGTGCGGCGCACTTCTTCTGCAAAGGAAAGAAGTTTTTTCCGATTGGCTGCGTAATCGTTGTCCTGCATCAAGAAATCAAGCTTCATAAACGCCTCATCCACGCTATACACTTCAAAACATTCTTCGGGCAGAAATCCGGCGAGAATATCCATCACGCGGCGCGACATATCGCCATAGAGCGCAAAATTGGAGGAGAAAACGTGAACATTGTGCTGCTCTATCACCTTTCGCCATTGGAAATATGGTGCTGCCATCGGTATTCCGAGCGCTTTGGCTTCATTAGAACGCGCCACAATGCAGCCGTCGTTATTGGACAACACCACGACGGGTTTTCCGTTCAGACGCGGGTTAAACACTCGTTCACAAGAGGCAAAAAAGTTATTGCAATCAATCAGAGCAAAAATGGGCATGGAGAGTAAGGAATACGAGAAGATTAGCGGTTTTCGAGCGAGTGAATAACATAGGTTACCACGCCCCAAACCTCGAAATTTGTTTCTTCTGTTATTTCGATTGCCTCGCCTTCGTTTGGCTCAGGCTCCAGAAATGTGCGCTTCCCCACACGGCGCAAGCGACGCACAAGCAAATCACCATCAAGCGCTGCAATAACAATGCTTCGGTCAGTCGCCGTGAGTGAGCGGTCAACGACCAACAAATCTCCCGACCACATTCCCACATCGTGCATGGCATCGCCCTCCACACGCACGAAAAACGTCGCCGAAGGCTGCTTCACGAGCATGGCGTTCAGGTCAAGTTTTGTCTCGAAGTGGTCGTCGGCAGCAGGTGTAGGAAAGCCCGCTCTCACTGAACCGTGAAAGATAGGCAGTTCCAAGGCTTCGCCACGATGGGCAGGATGAATAGATGCAACTTTGAGCATAGCGGCAAAAGGAAGATGTTCAAAATGAAGAGTTGTAAAAGTGCAGCAATGAGCATGGTTTGCCCACACAAATTGATGATTTTCGGGCACGAAAGCAAGAAGAAAATTGAAAATTTTATTGCCTGAAAGCAAGAGAAAATCAGCCTTCTTTAGCCCGTACCTGCTCAATAAAATACGTTCTCATCATACCCTTGCCCTTAATCTCCAATTCGCCACGCTCCTCAAACGCAAAACTGTCTTTACTGTCCTTGAGTGCTTCATAGACTGCCGACGAACAATGCACACGCCCCGCTTCGCCGTGAGACTCCATGCGGCTTGCCGTGTTCACGGTATCGCCCCAGAGGTCGTAGGCAAATTTGTTCTGCCCGATAACACCCGCCGTTGCCTCGCCGCAGTGCAATCCTACGCGAATCTTCAAGTCCACACCCAAAAATTCTGAACAGCGCTCTATTTCTTGCGCCATTTGCAATCCCAGTTCCGCCATTGCAGCAATGTGGTCTTTGCGGGAATCAAGCAACCCACCTGCGACCATATAGGCATCACCTATCGTTTTTATTTTCTCCAAGCCGTGCTGCTCCGTCAGTGTGTCGAAGGCGGAGAATACGACGTTCAGCATTTCAACTAGTTCTTTCGGACCGACACTTGAGGATAGCTTGGTAAAGCCAACAATATCAGCGAAAAGAACACTGACATTTGGCAAACCGTCAGCGATAATACCTTCGCCCTTTTTGAGGCGGTCGGCAATCGCTTCGGGTAGAATACTGCGAAGCAACTGGTCAGATTTTTCGCGCTCGTGCTGCACTTGCGCTATGTATTTGTGCTGTTGGCGGCGTATGTTGTACAATTCATAATGAAATTTCAGACGCGCAATAATTTCTGCTTTTTGAAACGGCTTTATCACGTAGTCCGCGCCGCCTGCCTCAAAGCCCTTCACAATAGCTTGCGTATCATTCAAACCGCTCATAAAAATTACCGGAATATCCTGCGTTTCTTCAAGGCTTTTGATTTCCTTGCAGACTTCGTAGCCGTCAATATCCGGCAATACAATATCCAAGAGCACAATGTCCGGTGCATGGTCAGCGACCGCATCCAAAGCCGCATTGCCACTTGTTACCAGCGTCAAATCAAACACTTCATGGTGCAAAATCGTTTTCAAAATAGACAAATTGGTAACGGAATCATCCACAATCAGAAGGCGCGGCTTGTGCGTATCCTGCTTGGACATCTCTTCGGCAACATTGAAAGCATCAGCTCGAATGCTCTCCAACATAGACATATCGCGCTGCTGGACGCTGCTTTGGCTTTGCTGCATGGTATCTACTTCTTCTTCAAATTTCAACAAGCGGCGCTGTAAACGTTGCAAATCTTCTGCAAGCCTCATATTATCATGGATTTTGTCAGTGCTTGTTTCTGGATTTTCTCCTTCGGTGGAAATATCTTTTTTGATTTGCTCAATCGCGCCCAGCATCTCAGTCATGGTACTTTGCAAAGTTTCTTTTTTCTGCCTGCGATCAGCTAGGGTCGTGAATGCTCCTGCCAACTTCGTAATATCCGTTTGCACAGAGTGTGCCGAAGCAAGACGACGGGTTACTTTCGCGGTCTGGGTGGTAACGATTTCGGGAATAGTTACGTTCAGCGCATCTGCTTGATTTTTGACCAATGCCTGAAGTTCCTGAATAGGCTTGCGAAGGCTCTGTTCGGTGAGTCTGGGAATGTCGGTGATTTCTTGCGTGAGCGAATCAAATGCAGAAAAATAGTTTTTGAGTTCGCCGACAGCTTCTTCGAGTACACGATGGCGCTCATCGGTTTCAGTTTGGTGATGCTTCATTTCATCAAGCATCTGGCTGACCCGACCCAGTGCTTGTATCAAGAAATGATACTCTTCAGGATTTTGCTCTGTGCGGGGGAGTTGTTCTTCTCCCAAATCGCCGTATCCTTCAAGTTCCCTTTCATGGTTATAAATTGCCCCACTCTGCACAGCATTAGAGAGTGACTCAAGTGTTTCGTTGATTTGCTTTTGAATGAGGTCAAGCTCAGTGCCAAATAGATTTGTGAAGTCTTCCCGCAAGAGCTTTGGCAGCGCAAGTTCGAGTGCATCAAAACTAGCCCGAAACTGCTTCTCAAGCCCTGTTTGTAGTTGAATTTGTAATTCGTTGGCAATGTGTTCCTCTAAACGCTCACCGATGCTTGTGCTTATGCCTGTGCTGAGTTCAGCCTGAAGACGGTTTTGCTGGCTTTCAGAATGGCGTTGTAATTGCTGCTCTAATTGGTTTTGAATCTCGACGGGTAACTGCCGATGGAGTTCTACTAGTGCATCATTGAGCATGGACATCGCGTATTTCACTTCCTCGGAGGCACTCTGCGCATGGCTTGTTTGCTCTTTCGCAGTGGATTCTATCAGGGCTGTGGTGCGCTGTGCATGAATCATTGCCTTCGAGAGCGCCGAGCGTATTTCGCTGGAATAATTTGCCTGCTCAATGAGCGCAGTAGCCGCAGTGGTGGCACTCGAACGAAGTTGAAAAAGCAGCCACAAGGATAATCCGGCAAGAGCCATCAATATCCCTAGCATCGGCAGTACCCAAAAAAGAAGAGTTTCGGAGGACATAATCGCGTATCCTTGTAAAAAAATTGAGTGTTGTTCGTTTGTTGTTCAATCTCTATTGTTCGGACTTAACAGAATAAAAATATACAAATACAATGCCATATCTGCCTCTGAAAATAAGGCTTTCATCGCAAATTCTTCACAATAAATACTTCATCTATATCCATTCATTGCAGAATACTATGGAAAATAGTATTTTCGCTCTTTGCTACTAGCGCTAATACGGAACCCCAAATGGAGAGAACGATTGAGAGAAACGATACATTCTTTTTTTAGCCAGATTTCACGCCCTTTCGGACGGGAATCCGTAATTTTACTCTTGCGGATGTGGCTGGGGCTGATTATGATTTATCATGGCTCAGACAAACTTTTTCGCAACTTCGACCCCTTCACAACACACTTGACTACCTTCGGTATTCCCCTTTCTAAATTTGTTTCCAGCTTTTTTACCGTATCGCAGTTTGCTGGTGGAGCATTACTGTTTTTGGGGTTATTTACTCGTCCGGCTCTGGTTTGTATTGTGTTGACTGTGTTTTCGGCGGTTGTGGAAGCATTGTTTTTTGTGAATTACGACCCATTTTCTCGCAAAGGTGAGCTTGCTTTTACTTACACTATCATTAGTTTCGCACTTTTGGTTAGTGGTCCGGGTCTGTATAGCCTTGACCATTATTTAAGCCGATTCAAACAAACCGAAGAGCATGATGAACACCTCTAACTTTTTGAAATCACCGTTTGTATATTTTTTCTTTTACGCCATGAAAACACGAATTACTTTCGCTTGCGTGTCTTGCTTGCTCGTGTTCTGCACAGTGCATAGCTATACGACTCTTGCCCAAGCGCCTACGCCTAAGCCCTCGTCTCCAACTGCTACGCCCGCCAAAGCAGCAGAAACGATTAAAATTGGTATGAGCATTGTTACGAACGACCCAACAGGAAACACGCAGCTTCAGGGCGCGCGCATGGCTGTCGAGGAAATCAATGCTGCTGGTGGAGTTTTGGGGAAAAAGATGGAGCTCGTTCCGGTGTATAATGAAACACGAAACTATCCCAAAGCACAAGCATTTATCAATAGTTTGATAAGCGATGGCGCGAAGTATATCATTACTTCCGGCGGTTCGGGCATGACGATGAAAGCTGCTGAAATCACGATTCCGAATAAAGTTTTGCTTATTACTGGTTCTTCTTCATCGCCTAAAATCAGCGACCTTGCGGATAATGACCTTGTCTGGCGCACCGTACCCTCCGATGCTTTTCAAGGGCGCATTGCAGCTGTGTATATGGACTCTCTCAAAGTACGCACTGCGGGCTTGATTTACCTTGACAATCCCTACGGCAATGAGCTTTCCAAAACGTTTCGTGAGGTATTCGAGAAGCGCCGTGGAAAGATTCTTGCCTCGGTAAAAATACCGGACATGACGAATTACGAAAACTTCGATTTCAAACCGATTGCCGACCAAGTATTCTCCCAGAAGCCGCAACTAGTCTATCTGGTGAGCTATGGCGAGGAAGGCGCAAAAATCATCAACGCAGCCAAGCCTCACTTCACGGGCGCTTACAAACCTCAGCTTCTGGGCTGCGATGCAAACTACAACAACGATTTTCTCTATGGCGCAGAACAATCCTTGATTGAAGGTATGCTTGGGTTTGTCTATATTCACCCACAGAATTACCCGAACTACGAAAAATTTAACACCGCATTTGAAGCATATCAAAGCAAAGCAAACAACGATGCCACTGAGATGTCTGCCAACTCCCTTGCTTCCTTACTGGGTGCGGTCTCGACTAATTCCTATGGTGCGACGGTGTACGACGCAATCTATACTCTTGCCTACGCCATGCTAAAAGCAAAATCTACCGCTCCAGCAGATGTAGCAAAAACAATGCGCCTTGTGGCAAACGATAACGATGGTGCAACGCTTATCAACGTCGGCGAGTTTGCCAAAGCCGCAGCAATTATTGCGAAAGGCGGCAATATCAATTATGATGGCGCGAGTGGCTCGTTGGACTTCAATGATACAGGTGACGTTACTAGCGGCACATATATTATCTGGAAAGTAAAAGATGGTAAGTTTATCGAAGCAAGTACCATTTCTTTCCCCTAGATAAAAATCACAGGACCTCACATTACATCAAAAGCCCGATAAACATTTGTTTATCGGGCTTTTGATTGCAAATGGTAAAAGATTGTGTCTCAAAAAGCATGATGAGATTAATATAAATCATAAACCTTACTGCCCTTTCACAATCTCCGTAATAGCCTTCAGCAGCGACGTAGCGTCCTTTGTATCGGATGCCAATTCCCAAATCATAATGCCGCCACCATTCTCAATCGCAAAGGCTGTTTTCGCTCGCATGGTGCTCAATCCGTTGTAGAAGCATCCGTCTATCTCGTCTTTGAACGGTGCAGCTTTATCCCGTGCCACAAGGCTTTTGTACGCACCGTCTTCTTTGCTCGGTCTGCCATAAAAAGGAACGCCGAGAATGGCTTTTTCTTTTGGTAATCCTTTGTCCAGCCAGTATTTGAGGGATTTTTGCGCCACCTCGTAGGAAGAATGAGGCGGCGTTTGATTGTCATACGCCATTATGTTGATAAAATCTACCATACTAAACACCGAGGCAGGAATCCCATCGCCGATAGAACCAAAAAGCACGACTGCTGCCGTCAGAATCTTTTTCTCGGCATGAAGTGCTTTTCCCAAATCGGTCATCAGCGTATCGAAGTAGAGTGAAGAAGCGCCCACATCAGGATATTCCCAATCAACATCCACGCCGTCCAGATGATAGTCTTTCACCATTTTCATTGTGTTTTTGATAAACGCTGTGCGGGCGGCACTTGAAGCAGCAAGCCGCTCAAACGCGACATCATTGCCGCCTCCGTCGCCTAAATCCCAACCGCCAATAGCAATACAGGCTTTCACATTTTTTTTGTGCGCCAGCGCCACCATTTGCCGAAGCGCTGCGGGATTACCCCGCAATTCAAGCGAACCATCCGCTTTCGGAACGGCAAACGAAAAGTTAATGTGCGTCAAGCCATCATAGACGAGTGCATCAGCCTTTCCATTCCAACTCGCCCAATAACCAACCACCTTAAAATCTTTGGACGCTTTCGCTGGTGCAATCGGTGGAGTTGTTGCGGCTAAAGTAATGCGCCATGACATAACAAAAAGAGCAAAGCCAGCAATGCAAGAATATCGTATGAAGGTCATAATCATAACCTGTGGGTGAAAATGAGTGGAATGTTTCCGAGTTACCGAATAATTATCTCATCAATAAAAATATACGCCTCGCCGCCAAAGCCTTCATGCCAGCGCGGCAAAGTACCATAATTGCGAGCAAATACCTTCACGTACCGTGCTTTCTGTGCTGGAATAGTTTGCACAAAATCCCTTGTGGTAACGGTGTAATCCGTATCGGCAGTGGTATTTTGAATCGTTGCTACATTCGTAAAGGTCTTTCCATCCACAGAAACAGCAAATTCAACGCTTTTGGGCATAAAAATCCACGGGCGAACATCTTGCAAAAAGCCTGCACCTACTGTGGTAATAGATTTCACTTCGCCCATATCCACAATTGCCTCAAAGTTTTTGCCCCAATACCCCTGCCATGCGCCCGTGCGGAAATCGCGTCCGCCCCGCAAGCCATCGACAAGTGCGTCTGCGCCGCCTGCACCATACTGAGAAACGTAATCGGAAAGTAACCGAACATTCCAATTATTCGGCACATGGGAATAGTTTGCTGTGGCAATGAAACTTTTTTCTCCTTGTGCGTTCACAGCGATTGCCTTGATCGTGCAAGTCGTATTCACCGCAAAAGGTTTTGTATAAAGTTTTGTTGTTGCCGATGTACTAGCGCTTGGTTCGGAGCCATTTGTGGTATAGAGTATTTTTGTGCCTTGTTCTGCATGACTCATTCGGACATCCATCGAAACTTTGAACGAATGATTCGTCGCTTCGATGATTGGCACTGGTACAAACGGCACATTGCGAATACTGGAAATCGCACTACCATTTTCTGCAATGCCCCATCCGGTGTTCGGAGTAGCACCCATTGTAAGCACCAGTTCTCCGCCGGCAAGAATATCAGCGTGTGCCAGAAACGACGTTGAATACGGCTTCCCGTTCAAAGTTGCAGACTGAATATACACATTGTTTTTCCCATTGTTATTAGCCTTCACAACAAATGTTTTACCATTCTCAAGTCTCAAGCGGGCTTCCCCAAAAAGCGGCGAACCAATCGCATAAACTGGTGAGCCGGGCGTGACGGAATAAAATCCCAAGCTACTCAGCACATACCACGCGGACATTTGCCCACAATCGTCATTGCCCGACAGCCCGTCTGCTTGCGGAGTAAACAAACTATCAAGAATGCGCCGCACCATTGCTTGCGTTTTCCACGGTTTTCCGGCATAATTATAGAGATACGCCGCATGGTGGCTTGGCTCGTTGCCTTGAGCATATTGCCCGATAAGCCCGGTAACGTCTGCTTGTTCGCGTCCTGTCGTGTGCGGGTCAGCCGTAAAAAGAGCATCAATTTTTGCATCGAAGCGTTCTTTTCCGCCTAAGAGTGCGGTCAAACCGCCAAGGTCTTGCAGCGCAAAGAAGCTATAATGCCAACTATTGCCTTCGGTGTAGTGGAAATTTACTTCTCTGGGGTCGAAGGGCGCGAACCAACCGCCATTTTTGCGAGCACGCATAAAACCTGTTGCGGGGTCGAAAAGATTTTTGTAATACTGCGCCCGCTTCATATAGGTTTCGTACTCTTCCCGTTTGCCTAGCATTTGAGCCACTTGCGCAATACACCAATCGTCGTAGGCATACTCCAGCGTTTTTGAGACTGACTCATGTTCGTCTTCGATACCGATAAAACCTTGCTTCTTGTATGCTTCCAAACCAAAATGATTCAGCTCCGCACTGTGCTTCATTGCTCGCAAGGCTTTTTGCATATCAAAGCCCGTAATGCCCTTCGCTGCTGCATCTGCAATCACCGATACTGCGTGATAGCCAATCATACAATCGGTCTCGTTTCCTGCCAGTTCCCATACGGGAAGCCGAGCGCCGTCATCATAATCAGCCAAAAATGTTTTGATAAAATCGAGTGTGCGTTTCGGCTGAATGATGGTATAGAGCGGGTGCGCGGCACGGAACGTATCCCACAGCGAAAAAATAGTATGGTGCGTATAATCTTGTGCGGTATGAATTTTTTTATCCAACCCGAAATACTGCCCATCCACATCCATAAACACATTTGGGGCGTTCATTGTGTGATAGAGCGCCGTGTAGAAGGTTCGCATTTGCTCCGGCGAACCACCCGAAACTTGAATTGCAGAGAGTTCTTTTTGCCATGCAGCATCAGCATCCTTGCGGACAGCATCAAAATTCCAATCCTTAACCTCCGCTTGCAAGTTCTTACGAGCGCCTTCCACGCTCACGGCAGAAATAGCAACTTTTACCAAAATTTGTTCGCCTTTTTTTGTGGTGAAGCGTACGAATGCTTTCAGGTTTGTGCCGCTTGCGCTGTCGGTTTTGCTGCGGAGTGTGTCATTTGTGGCGATACCGAACTGCGTAAAGGGCTTGGAAAATTCTGCCACAAAATACACTCGTTGGTCTCGCGCCCACGCATCGGAACGGCGATAGCCCTCAATTCGATTCTTCCCAACGACGCGAATGGTGGATTCCAACACTTTATCGCGGTGCTGCAAGTCCATGATAATATTCGCCTCGCGGCTTGCCGGAAACGTGTAACGGTGAACGCCAACGCGCGTGGTAGCAGTTAGTTCTGCAAAAATATTATCGTCTTCTAACTGCACCGCATAATATCCGGGATGCGCTTGTTCTTTACTGTGGCGAAAGCGTGAGGCATAGCCCTTTGTGCTGGTGCTATCTTCTCTGCCTTGCCATGAAATAGCACCCACGGTCGGCATAATAAGAACATCACCATATTCCGAAACGCCGACCCCGCTCAAATGCGTGTGCGAAAAACCATAGACGATGGAATCGGAGTAATGATACCCCGAACAGCCGTCCCACCCCGTCAGACGCGTGTCTGGGCTTGGCTGAATCATTCCAAATGGAACAACCACTCCCGGATATGTGTGTCCGTGAGCATCCGTCCCGACAAAAGGATTCACGTAGTCGGTATATCGTGCTTCAGCGCTCGCTTGCGGAGTAGTGGATTGAGTAGCCTTGCCAGATTTTATTTTTTGACCAAAAGCTATATGGCTACTAAAAAGAACAAGGCAAGCGAAGACAAGGCTGCGAAAAATGGAGGTACTCATAAACGTTGACGGCTTCAAGGGTTGAGGGAGAATTAGATTTAGATAAAACCAGAAGTTGAAAATAGCGGAAGATTTGATTATCTGCACTACAAGACGATTGCCAGTATGATTTTCTATCAGCACGTGCGCATTGCGTTGTTGCGTTCCCCGTGCGTAATTCGTATTTTTCCTCTTATTTTCCTTGTGCTTTTGGTTCGGGGGAAATTCGGTGTCTGGCATTGGAACTTTGCTATTTTACAAACTGACTATTTTTTCACATTTTCACTTCCTTGTTATGGAATTGCAACCTGTTGTTCTCGGCATTGATATTGGCGGAACAAACACCGTTTTGGGTTTTGTAGATGAGCAAGGTAACTGTCTTGCCGAAACATTTCTTCCGACCCGTGCCTCGGAGCAGGTCGAATATTTTCTGCCGCGCCTCTACGATTCGATTGAATCGCTCCGCTCTACGCTCGCAGAAAAATATGAAATGAAAGGTATCGGCGTTGGTGCGCCGAATGCAAATTATTACTCCGGCACGATAGAACAAGCAGCAAATTTGAATTGGGGTGCAGTGGTGCATCTACGTCAAGCGATTCAACTACGTTTTGGGGTGCCCGTTGCGCTCACCAACGATGCCAATGCCGCCGCTCTCGGTGAAATGCTCTTCGGCGCGGCGCGTGGCATGAAGCATTTTCTTGTGGTAACGCTTGGCACAGGATTGGGCAGTGGAATTGTGGTGAATGGTGATGTTCTCTATGGCTCCGACGGCTTTGCCGGGGAATTAGGACATTCTATTATTGAGCCAAATGGCAGAATGTGCGGTTGCGGGCGGCGTGGCTGTTTGGAGACATACGCCTCGGCAAGCGGCATACGGCGCACTATATTTCAACTCTTTGCCGAGCGCACAGAACCAAGCCTTCTCCGCGACGTAAGTTTTAATGCCATGACCGCAGCAGCCATCAGCGCCGCAGCGCAAGCGGGCGATGTTTTGGCAAATGCTGCGTTCCACCACACTGGAGAACTGCTGGGCAAAGCATTTGCCAATGTCATTACCAGTTTTAGCCCCGAGGCAATCATTCTCTTTGGCGGGCTTGCCAATGCGGGCAATCTGATTCTGCAGCCCACACGCCGTGCTATGGAAGAAACAACGCTCAATATTTTTCAAGGCAAAACGCGCTTGCTTCTGTCGGAATTGATGGAGAAAAATGCCGCCGTTCTGGGCGCATCGGCGCTGATATGGAAAGAATTAGCAAAAATCGAACAAAACTAAGCTGTGGAGCGTCTTCAAAAAAAATTATGCTGAAGCATTACCAAACTATCCTTGTCAGAGCTGCTCTTTTTATGCTCATCACTTCATTTGGGCTGATGATGGCTTTTTTTTCTGCCGGAATTGATAGTACCGCACAAGGGAATGAAAAAACAAATGATAAAATTATTGCCCTTAGCGGCAACGGTAATGCTTTTACAATAGGCACATACTGTAGCTATACAGAGGACACGCGAAAAATTCTTACTATTGACAGCGTGAGTGCGCCCACATTCTCACGCTTTGCCCAAAGTAATCAGGAAAATCTCAATTTCGGATTCACGCGCTCCGATTATTGGCTGCGCTTCACCCTTTGGAACACGGCACCGGAAATCAATGACTGGTTGCTCGAAATCAGCTACCCGCACCTTGACATCATTGAGTTTTATGAGCAAGAAGAGGTTCCTGCAAGTGAAAGAACTGCTCTGGGCAAACCTCAAACCCGTTGGAAAATGAAGAAGTACGGGGATTTTTTACCGTTCGATACACGCACTATCAACCATCGTAATTTTGTTATCCCGCTCCACGTTCCCGACACTGCACTTCACACATTTTATCTTCGCGTCGAAGCCTCCGGCTCTTTACAAGTACCGATGACAATTTCCCGAACACACGATTTTTACGCAAAAAGCCAGCAAACGGAAATTCTCTTTGGTTTGCTCTACGGGATATTGAGCGTGATGGCGCTGTACAATCTGTTTGTCTTTTTTTCTTTGCGCTCGGTGTCGTATCTGTTCTATGTGCTGTATATCATTCCTCTGGGCGTTGAATATTTTGCCGGAAGCGGTCATGCGTACCAGTATTGGTGGTCTGAATCGTCGTGGTGGGAAAATCAGGTATTTCTTGTTACCAATGGTTTATGGCGGGCGGCGCTGTGCGCCTTTGCATATCAGTTTTTGGATGCAAAAGTATTCCTTCCGCCGTGGCTCCGATATGTATTGCTCACGCTGGGCGGGGTGAGTTTAGGAATGATTGTGGTCAGTATGCTCTTCATCACTGAATTTGTTCGCGTAGCGGGGGCATTTCAAGTCATTGCAGTTACTTCCACCGTCTTAATTTCAGGAGCAGTGGCGTGGCAGCGCGGCAATCGTTCGGCGCGATTTCTGGTGATTGCCATGTCCACATTTTTGCTGGGTTCAGTTATCAATATGCTTCGCATTGCCGATATTGTTCCGAGTGTACTCGTGACGGAGTACGGTACGCACATCGGCTCCATGATTGAAGTAGTTGTTTTGTCTCTCGCACTGGCAGACCGCTACCGTATTATGCGGCTGGATAAAGAACTCACCCAGCAGCAAATGCTTGCCATGCAAACCGAAGCTAATCAACTCTTGGAAGAGAAAGTTACTGTGCGGACGCGGGAACTGGAAAGCAAAAACGAGGAAATCCAACGGCAATTATTTATTCTGGACACCCAAGCACATGAAATCGGGGAGACCAACGCAGCACTGCAAGAAAAAAATATGCTCTTGGAAGAAGCAAATAACGAACTTAAAGAGGTCTATCATTCGCTACAAATAGCACAAGCGCAAGTTATTCAGACAGAAAAGATGGCATCGCTAGGGCAACTTACTGCCGGGATAGCTCATGAAATCAATAACCCGATAAACTATATCATTGGTGGCGTGTCGCTGCTCAAGGAAAATATTGCGGTCATACAGCAATTATTGGAAAAGTATGAGCGCGGTGCAGAGGAACACCACCTTCACGCTTATTTTGCAGAAGCAGAAGCGCTCCGCCGCGAGTTACGCTTGGATGTGCTGCTGCCGCATACCTTCAAGACTGTAGAGGTGATTGCCGAAGGTGCAAAGCGAACTGAAGAGATTGTGCGGGGCTTGCGTACCTTTGCCCGTCCCTACGACAATGCTCTCAAGAAAACCAACATCAACGAGAACATTGATTTAACAGTCGAATTTCTCCGTCCTCAATGCCGCGATAGAATTAGTATTACCAAGCTCTATGGGGCATTGCCGGAAATAGAATGTGTTCCGGGAGAACTGAACCAAGTGTTTATGAATGTGCTTATCAATGCCATTCAAGCAATACCGCCCAAGCAGCAAGGAGAAATTACAATTCGTACTATGCAAAAAGGCGAGGAAGTGTATATTTGCATTCGAGACAACGGGCAAGGCATAAGCCCTGCTCTTCAGCAAAAGATTTTTGAGCCGTTCTTTACGACGAAAGATATTGGCAAGGGAACGGGTTTGGGATTGTACATCAGTTTCACCATCATTGAGAAACATGAAGGCAGCATAACGGTAGAAAGCACCGAAGGACAAGGAACCGAGTTTTGTATCCGCTTGCCCATTCATCAAACGGATTCGCAATACTCAAAGAACTCAATTCAACAATCGCTCTAACGGTCAAGGCAATTACAATGAGTGTGCAAGAACGCCCGACAATTTTGTACGTGGACGATGAAGAGCCAAACCTCTTTATCTTCTCCGGTCTTTTTGAGCGCTATTACGATGTGCTAACCGCGACCACTGCTGCCGAAGCAATAGCATTGCTGAAATCGCGTGCCGTAACGGTCGTTCTGGCAGACCAGCGAATGCCGGATATGACGGGAGTTGAATTTTTAGAACAGGCGTTGGTGCTTGCACCGTCAGCGGTGCGTATTTTGCTGACTGCCTACAGCGATATTGATGCGGTGATTGCGGCTATCAATGCCGGACAGGTCTATCGGTATATTGCAAAGCCATGGAATAATCACGACCTCAAGATGACGATTGATAGTGCTATACAGATGTACCAATTGCAGCAGGAAAATAAAGAGCTTTTGCAGCATCTGGCGGAACATAATCGCCTTCTGGAACAAAAAGTAGAGCATCGCACCCGCGAACTGGACGAGAAAAACAAAGAGAATGAGCGGCTCATGCAGCGTGAACTTACGCTGATGGCGCTCCAGCTCGCACAGAAAAACGAACTGCTGGAGGCACTGGAAAACCGCTTGAAACAAGTGATTCACAGCACTACTTCTGTGCTGGACGACATAGCAAAAGAAATTCACAGCAGCATCACGGACGAAAAAGCATGGGAGCCGTTCGAGAAACAATTCTATAACGCCAATCCTGAATTCTTGCAGCGTCTCTACAATCTCTGCCCTACGCTGACACCGATGGAAATAAAAGTCTGCACACTTCTCAAAATCAACCTCTCGACAAAAGAAATCGCCCACATTTTATCTGTTAGCTCTGATGCCGTAGAGTTCCACCGCCTGAATGTGCGGAAAAAGTTTGATATTCCCCGTGCGCAAAACCTTACGTCGTTTTTGAGTCATTTGTAACTCACAGTTTCACAAATGACATCGTTACAAAAAAACACCCCTTCAGTTTTGCTGAAGGGGTGTTTTTTTATCTGAAGTTGCGAAACGTCAATTACTGCTTCACAAAGCGCTTGGTAAGTCGCTCTGCGCCTAGGCGGAGTTCTGTAACATAGAATCGTTCGACAATTCAATGACGGGAGATTTTAGTACTTCATGAAACGTATTATCCGGCGCTGGATACCATCGGATAATACAGCTGTATAGCTGCCGACTGCCAAATCACGAACTTGCACTCGTATTTGGCTACTACCTGCTTCAGATGGTTGTGTAAGTAAAAGAACTGTTTGACCAAGGGTATTAACCAAGGCAATAGTCACGGTTTTACCTTCGGTAAAACCAGCACCACTAATAATAATTGCATCATTTGCCGGATTCGGATAGATACTCAGCGAAGAAAGGCTGATATCATTGATTCCGGTAATTGCGTTAACAGTATTGGTAATTTCAGCTGGCGGCGGCGGAATCGGCAAAACGACCTTACGGATGCTGTAATTGAAGGAGTCTCCAACATACAAATTACCCGCACCGTCCAGACAAACACCTGCAGGAAAGTTAAACTTTCCTTGGGCAAGCGTACCATCAACAAATCCACTCGAACTACCGGTTAGTGTTGTGACCGCAGCGGTAGAAATTTCAATCTTACGAATCCGATGATTACCATAATCTCCCACATAGAGATTAATTCCATCACTGCAAATACCATATGTTTGACCAAAACGGGCTGCCGTACCGATGCCATCAGCCGTACCGGCGGTAGTACTACTGCCCGCCAGGGTAGTTACAACTCCCGTAGCAATAACAACTTTGGTGATTTTGGTATTGTCGGTTAGATAAAGATTACCCGAGCCATCGGTACAAATACCAACAGGTTTGGCTAAACCACTTGCCAGCGTTGATACAGCACCGGTAGCAGGATCTACTTTACGAACTGCCCCATTAAGTTCGTCAGCAACATAAAGATTTCCTGCATTATCAACACATAAACCCGATGGACCGTTAAAATATCCTGCTGTAGTCACCCCATCGCCATCAAAAAATCCCGGTGTACCTGTACCTGCAATTGTGGTTACAGCGCCCGTGGCAATAACAATCTTGCGGATACTATGACCGCTATAATCAGCAACATAGAGATTGCCTGCACCATCATAACATATAGCTGCAGGATTCTTAAATTCTGCATTTGTACCTATACCATCTGTGCTTCTATAGTAACCGCTGCCAGCCAGGGTTGTCACAACACCAGTAGCGAGGACAATTTTATTGATAATTTGACCATCTCTTGCAGCAACATAAAGATTGCCTGCACCATCCGTACAAACACCGAGAGGCAGTGCAATGGATGCTGCTAATGTTGATACCAGTGATTGAATAGTAATAGAGATAGAGCTTGTTACAACCGAACCGGCAAAATTGCTTGCCTGAACGGTAAAAGTATATGTACCTCCGACAGTCGGAGTACCAGAGAGAACACCTGCTGCACTCAGCGTCATTCCCGGGGGCAACGTGCCGCTTGCTTTACTGTAGGTAGGTGCAGGGTAACCATCGGCTACAAACGTGTATGAGGGATATGCCGTACTAATCATATTAATTGGAGCCGGACTTTGTGCACTAAACGCTGTCGGGGCTTGACCAATAGTGATCGTAATAGAATTAGTGTTTACGAAGCCAACAGCGTTGCTTGCCTGGATAACAAACGTATATGCCCCCGTTGCCGTTGGAGTACCCGAGAGCACACCTGCTGCACTCAGTGCCAACCCGGGCGGTAATGAACCGCTTGCAACACTATATGTCGGTGCAGGAGTTCCATTTGCCACAAAGGTGTATGGAGGATAAACCGTGCCAATGACTGCACTTGCTGGCGGGGTCTTTGCAGTAAACGCTGTCGGAGCCTGAGAAACAGTAATAGAGATAGAGCTTGATACAACTGAGCCGACAAAATTACTTGCCCGAATGGTAAAAGTATATGTACCTACCGCTGTCGGGGTACCGGAGAGTACACCTGCTGCACTGAGGGTTAATCCCGGTGGCAGTGTCCCGCTTGCTTTACTATATGTGGGTGCAGGATAACCATCGGCTACAAACGTATATGAAGGATATGCCGTACCTTTTACTGCACTTGTTGGGCTTTGAGCACTGAACGCTGTCGGTGCTTGACCAATAGTGATTGTAATAGAGTTGCTGTTTAAGGATCCTAAAGCATTGCTCGCTTGTACGGTGAATATATAGGTTCCCGTCACAGTCGGAGTACCGGAAAGCACACCTGCTGCACTCAATGTCAAACCGGGTGGTAATGAGCCGCTTGCAATACTATATGTCGGTGCCGGAGTTCCATTTGCCACAAAAGTGTATGAGGGATATACCGTGCTTACAGTACGAGTTGCCGTTGGGGTTTGCGCGCTAAACGCTGTCGGAGCCTGAGAGACAGTAACAGAGATAGAGCTTGTTACAACCGAGCCGGCAAAATTACTCGCTCGCACGGTAAAAGTATATGTACCGCCGGCAGTCGGGGTACCAGAAAGCACACCTGCTGCACTCAGCGTCATTCCCGGTGGCAGAGTCCCGCTTGCAACATTATATGTAGGTGCTGGGGTTCCATCGGCTACAAACGTATATGAAGGGTATGCCGTACCTGCTACTGCGCTTGTTGGCGGAGTCTTTGCGCTGAAGGCTGTCGGTGCTTGACCAATGGTAACAATAACGGAATTACTGTTAACGGAACCAAGTGCATTACTTGCTTGGACAACAAACGTATAAGTGCCTGCTGCAGTCGGCGTACCGGAGAGAACACCTGCTGCGTTGAGGGTCATTCCCGGTGGCAGTGTCCCGCTTGCAACACTATATGCCGATGCAGGAGTTCCATTTGCCACAAAAGTGTATGAGGGGTATACCGTGTTTACCACACCTGTTGGCGGGGTCTCTGCACTGAACATTGTTGGAATCTGATTAACCATAATAGAAATAGATTCCGTAACTATAGAGCCTGCACTGTTCGCAGCTTGCACAGTAAAGTTATATGTACCACCGTTAGTCGGTGTACCGGAAAGTACACCTGCTGCACTGAGGGTTAATCCCGGAGGTAATGAACCACTCGCAAGGGAATATGTGGGTGCCGGGGTACCATTTGCTACAAATGTATAGGAGGTATATGCCGTACCGTATACTCCTGTTGTTGACGGACTTTGTGCACTGAACGCTGTCGGTGCAACATCGGTGGGCAACGCCATTTTATAGATCACACTTGCCACTTGTGCTATTATATATATATTACCTGAACCGTTCAAACAAGCATTGGACGTATAGCTCACTTGATTCTGGGTTCCTGCCAGTGTTGTCACTGAACCTGTTGCCGGTATAACACGACGGATACTGTGGTTACTATAGTCGGACACGTAAAGAGTTGTGCCATCGGTGCAAATACCATACGGTTGGTTAAAACGAGCCGCTGTGCCGATACCGTCAACATACCCGCTCGTAGTACTGCCTGCCACTGTGGTTACAACACCGGTAGCGACGACAATCTTGCGAATACGGTTATTACTCTGTTCTGCCACATAGATATTGCCGGCACCATCATAACAAATGCCTGTGGGAGAACCAAATCGAGCACCCGTACCCGTTCCATCAGCCGTGCCGAATGTACCGTTACCGGCAAGGGTTGTTACAACACCCGTCGATATGACGATTTTACGAATACTGTGGTTCGTCTCATCCGCTACGTAAAGATTACCTGCGCCGTCCAAGCATAAGCCGAGAGGATGAGAAAACTGTGCTGACGAACCAATACCATCAGCATAGCCAAAAGAAGTACCTCCTGCAATTGTTGTCACTACACCGGTAGAGATAACAATTTTACGGATACTGGCGACGTAATCCGATACATATAGATTGCCTGCGCCATCATAACAAATGCCGGAGGGACTACTAAATTGAGCTGATGTGCCGATACCGTCATCGGAACCATAAGCACCACTGCCGGCAAACGTTGTCACTTCACCGGTTGCAATCACGATTTTACGGATACGGTTGTTATTTCTATCCGTTACATAGAGATTACCCGCACCATCACTACAGGCATTGGTAGGATACCAAAATACCGCACTTGTACCTGTGCCGTCTGTATAACCAGTCCCGCCGCTGCCGGCAAGCGTTGTAAGCTGTGCCCGAGAAGGGATGGCAAAAGCAAACAGAATAGACAATACTACGGCGGCAGAGCAAAAGAGAGAGCCTAGTCTGGCATTGGTACTCTGTACTGTTCTATACTGCTGCTCTACAGGCGCAGTTGTAGAATTGGAAACATCTTGGGTTATACCAGATGTTGCCCCGGACACCAAAAAGCAAAAGTTTTGCTTTAATGAAAAATATCTCATAAAAATAGAGAGGGTTAAATGAAAGAAGCCCCGCAAAAACACGGAGCAAGAGTTGTTGCATAGTTGAACGGCATGGCATACTTGTTTTGCAATAAGCACTTAGCCTCAGCGTCTCTGTATTAAATAAGAGTCTGTTTGGAAAGTCATTTTTTCGCCAATCTCCTGAGCAAAAGTCGAAT
>CALCNX010000055.1 GCA_937899715.1 uncultured bacterium
AGCTCTTTGAAGCAAATTTATCCGTTTTCCAACTAAATCCAAGTAGAACCAAAAATTCAGTCCAGTGCGCATATATCCGGCTCCGCCCATGCAGCACGGGCTTCGGGCGAAAACAAACGCTCTTTTGTATAGAATCGAAGGGGGTACTCACGCCCGGCAATATCGCTTTCCAGCATCGTTTCCACAAGGGATTCTGTCGGCAATCCAGAAGTGGCGGTCTCCAGAAAGCGCTTCATCGTACGGATGTAAAACAGCGTGAGCGTCTCGTGATAGCCGCTCGTCGGCGTAGAGACGACACCCACAGCAGCGTTGTAATGCTTGATGCCATCACGAATACGACGTACCGACTCGGTATCATCAGGATAATTCACTAAATACCAAAGCGCCATTGTCAGGTGCGCGGCGTGTGTCCATTCTTCGCGGGGCAGGGTTCCGTCTTCAAAGCCTGCAACCAAATCGCGTAATGGACGGCTATTCTTGCTAGAGAAGTTTATCATGGCGAGATATTGGATAGTATGGGAAGATTACTTGTTTCTTTTGGGGACGACAGTGCGATTGCGGTGTGCGTTCGGGCGATACCGGGAACAGTCTTTAAGCCTTGTTTGAGAAATGTTTCGAGCGCAGCAGTCGTGCGGACACGGACTTTGAGCAAATACGAAAATTCACCCGTGATATGATGACATTCCTGTATTTCCGGAAGCTCGCCCACACGCTGCAAAAATTTGTCTTCGTGCTCCGGCGTTATGAGCAGAACATGGATAAAAGCACAAACATCAAATCCTGCTTGAGCAGCATTGATGCGGACGGTGTAATGCTCCACATATCCTTGCCCATCCAGTTTTTTCAATCGCTCATTCACCGCCGATACCGACAAGCCAACAGCCTTGCCAAGTTCTGCGTAGGAAAGCCGTGCGTTGTGCTGAAGCAAATCCAAAAGGTGATTATCAATAGAGTCGAGCATAAAAACGTATATTGTGCGGTGAAAATTTTATTAACAAGAAAAATTACTAAAAATATATCAAACAACAATAAATTTTCTTTTTAACATCCAAAAAATCGGCAAAATCATTCATTCGACAGCAAACAAAAAGCCTCTGCACCCGGGGAATTTTCCACTTCGGGTACAGAGGCTTTTTTATGAATATCCACATTTGCGGTGTCGTCTATCCGTTAGCCAAGCGCTTGCGCCAAATCCGCCTGCAAGTCTTCGTAATGCTCCAATCCAATCGAAAGACGTAGCAATCCTTTCGGCGTGGGCGAGTCAGCACCTTCGACTGATGCACGATGTTCAAGCAGGCTTTCGACCGCACCGAGGCTTGTGGCGCAGGTAAAAAGTTGGACCTTGCCGCAGACCGCTATTGCTGCATCCCAGCCACCTTTGATTTCCACCGAGAGCATCCCGCCAAAGCCCTTCATCTGACGCTTTGCCAACTCGTGAAAACGATTATCCGGCAATCCCGGATAATGCACTTTTTCCACGTTTGGGTGCTGTGCCAAAAACTCCGCTATCTTCATTGCATTTTCGGAATGTGCTTTCATGCGCTGCGGAAGCGTGGATATGCTCCGCAAGGTAAGCCAGCAGTCAAACGGCGACGGCACAGCACCACCGACCTTTTGGAACAAACGAATTTTTTCATAGACCTCGCCCGCCTCGCGTGTAACTGCTATTCCGCCCAGCACGTCGCTATGTCCGGCGAGATACTTTGTGGAAGAGTGGAAAACCACGTCGCACCCAAGTTCAAGCGGCTTTTGCAAAAGCGGCGTTGCCCATGTATTATCGCAGACCGAGAATGCACCTGCCTTACGGGCAATTTCCGCCACTGCCTGAATATCCGTGAGAAACAACCCCGGATTGGACGGCGTTTCCATCCAAATCAATTTTGTTGTAGGGCGCACCGCAGCTTGCACCGCCTGCAAATCGCTCATATCCACAAAACTCGCCTCCAAGCCCCACGCCCCGTACAATTCACTCACCAGACGGCGCATCGTGAAATAGCAATCCTGCGGCATTATCACGTGGTCTCCTGTGCGCAGCATTGTGTGAACAAGTGCTGTTGCGGCTGCCATACCGGAAGCAAAGGCTATTCCCTGCTTTCCACCCTCCAGTCCCGCGACGCAGACTTCGAGCGCTCCACGATTGGGGTTGTCGTATCGGGAGTACAAATAGGGGTCGTAGGTGCTATCCGGTGCGTGCTGAAATGTGGTGGAAAGGACAATAGCGGGCGCAACGGCTTTGGTGACGGGGTCAATCGCTCGTCCGGCGTGAATGGCAAAAGTTTCGGTGTGCATAGCGAAAAAAAACGTGGTTTCACAAATAAAATTAAACGCCTACAATCTACATATTTCCTACGAAACGACCACATCCAGCGAGATTTTGCGGAGCGCTGGGATTTTCTCCCTGTGTATTCAAGCCGAGATTTCGTATATTGCAGCGTAACCTTTTGACCATTCAGGTCTTTCTTCAGGTATGCTTTCATTCAATTTTCTTCATCCTCTCTCACTTTCGCCTTCAAGGAGTAGTGTATGGTACGCTTTTTTCGTCTGCGAATAGCGGTTGTTGCGCTGGGAATCCTCACGGTATTGAGCAGAACCGTTCTCGCTCAAAACAGTTCCGTCAGCACCTCGTTGCAATTCATTCACCTCTCGCCTGACCCGGCGACCAGCCCCATTGCGGTATGGGCGGGGGTTCCTGTTTTTGGGACAATACAATTTTTTCCCGCAACATCGAACATTTCTTTTCGCGGTGCCACTCCTGCCATTTCAGGCGTTGCAGGTCCTTTGGGGCAAGTATCGGTCGCACAATTTATCGGACAACCTCTTAATGCAAATCTCACATCGAGCACCAGCACCTCAGCAACACCAACAATTCAAGGCGGACAATTTGGTGGGTTAGTGCTTAGTACAGGCGCAAACGTAGCATTTGTGCGCGGTGTGGTGGACTCAGCATCATATTCAGTGAATCCCAGCGGGGGGGCAACGCGCCTCAGGATAAGTGTTGTTACCGACCCTGCACCTCCAGTGGCAGCCACAGGGACACGCATACTATTCTACCAAGGCGTTACCGATGCCCCGCCGATTGATGTCATTATCCGTGAAACGGGCGACATTATAGCCTCACAACTTAAATTTGACCAAGTTGTCGGTTACAATGTGCCCACAGGAAACTATACGATTGATGTTTACCAAAGTTCTCCAAAAACGCTTATAGCCTCATATAATGCGCCGCTTCAGACGCTTGGTTATGCGGGACAGCGTGCTATTATTAGTGCAAGCGGCTTCTTGAACCCCGCGCAAAACCGCAATGGTGCGGCATTTGGATTAGTTGCCGTGCCAAACACGGAGGTCGTTGCTACACCGTTTATTTTGACAACGGCAGCACCACCATCAGCAGGCACAACGCTTCCGGCAATTAGCCTCCAAACCATTCACACATCTGCCGACCCGACGCTCAGTCCGATTGCCTTTTGGCTGAACACCACTCCTTTCGGAGGCGCACAGTTCTTCCCAATTAGCACCAATCTCGCCTTTCGTACTGCAACACCCGTACGAACCAGTATTTCGGCTGGAACTCTCCAAGTGCCGCTTGCAGGAAATACCGGTCGCCCGACGGATGCCCTTATTACATCGGTTACGACGGGAACACTTCCCGGCGCAAGTATTATTCGCGTCCCCAACTACACCTTTGCTCCTGTGGCAAACTTCACGCTGCTTGAGGGTGTAGCAGATTCGACACGCTTTGCACCAAACCCAAGCGGACGCAGCACTCGTTTTCAGCTTCGCACCTTGCCCGACACTGAGACCTTCGTGCCGAGTACCCAAACAAGGCTACTTTTGTCAAATTCTGTTACTGATTCGCCCGATATTCTTTTTGATGTGCGCGATGCTTCCGGCAATGTCCTTGGAACATTAGGTTCGCTTGTGTATGGACTTAGCTTTGTTACTACCAATTTTAACGTTGGCAACTACACACTAGCATTACGTCCAAACGGCTCCACGACTGCTCTTGGGACGTTCAGTCTCAATCTTCTTTCCGAGAATTTGGGTGGTAAACGTATCCTGCTGACCGCCACAGGCTTCGCTAATCCCGCACAAAATCTTGGCGGACCCGGAGTGCGTATTCTTGCTGCTGTCAACGACAGCACGGGGCGAACCTTTTTGCTGCCGGGCGGGTTTACTGCCGTCCGCGAAGCGCAGGGAGCAGGGCAGAATACCGGGGGGATGATGCTCCATCTCATCTCACCTAACCCCACACGCGATGAAGCGACTATCCGCTACGAACTCAGCGAACCGAAAGATGTGGCTGTGAGCGTTGTGGATGCGCAGGGAAAAACTTTGTGGAACACAGAAAGCGTTTTCATGGCAGCCGGAGAGCACATCATCAGGCTTGATGCCAGCACGTTTGCACAGGGAGCATACACTGTGCGCCTTCAGGATGCACGAGGGAATACCGTTTCGACACGGCTCATTATTGTTCGATAATAATTTTCTTGGTAATACCTTTGGCGATAGCTCATCAGAACTACTGTCACTGGTTTATATTGACTGTACCCTGTCATCATACAACATTCCAATACACAGCATAGACACCACTACGACGCATGAGCAGAAGATAGAATGGCGCATTGTGCTATTACATCTTCGATTCAATGCTATGATTAAGACACAAAAATAATTCTTTATCTTTTCACCTCATTTTCTTTAATAGTATGCTTAAATTCAAAGCCGACAGACGCTCAATTGTCTTTATGTCCGTCACAACGGCACTGCTTTTTGTTCAGTGGAATATGCCGTTTAATCTGTTTCTCAGCCCCTTGCTGTACATTCTTGCACTGTATTTAGCAATTACCGTTGCCGTTATAGCGCACAATCACAATCACCTGCCAATGTGGAAAAATCAAACCATGAATCTCTTCATGGACTACTGGATAACGCTTTTCTACGGCTTTCCCGTCTTTGTGTGGATACCGACGCACAACCGCAATCACCACCACTACACCAACCGCGAAGGCGACTACACCATCACTTATCGCTACAGCGAAGGCAACAATTTGGTGACGCTTTTGAGTTATCCCGCCATTAGCAGTTATTTCCAACAGCACCCTATCACAGAGTATCTGCGCGACCTCTGGATGCGTAATCGCACGAAATTCTTCCAATCCATCGGGCAATACGGCGCGTTGGGGATTATGTATATCATCGCACTGGCGATTGATTGGAAAAAAGCTCTTTTGTTCATTGTTGTACCGCACCAAACGGCGCTGTTCTCAGTGCTTATTTTCAATTACCTTCAGCACGTTCACGCCGACGAGGAATCAGAGTACAACCACTCGCGCAATTTTGTGAGCAAATTCACCAATATCTGCCTTTTCAATAACGGTTTGCACACCGCACACCATGTCCGTGCAAACGTGCATTGGAGCGAGGTTCCGGCTCTTCATGCTAAAATTGAGCATTTGATTGCACCCGAACTTAAAGAACGCGGCTTCTGGCCCTACGTCTTCCGTGTTTATATTGGCGGTCTTTTCAGCGCTAAATATCGCGGAACCTCCATGCGCCTTGAGCGCAAGGCACATGAAGCCACCACATCAGGCATGGTCGGTCATCACGAGATGGCATCAGCAGCATAAAGAAGCAAAGAGCGCTCTTCCAACGCGCTTACAACTATTCTCTTCAGGGCAAAGAAAAACCCCGTAATGTTCCGAAACATTGCGGGGTTTTCATTTTCTTGTAAACACCTATGGCTTCTTGAATTTGAGCTTGATTACTTCTTCGTTATCGGCACAATCTCAAAATCTTTACCCGAAAGTTGTCCGAATGGTGTTTGTTCTTTGCCTTTGAGCAACTGCCGCGTTAGTTCGGGCACTTGCTCCTCGACGTAGTTTTTCAGTGCATTGACGGTAACTTTGCCTTTTTCGTTCTTCACTTCACCGCCAAGTGCTTTGAGGAGCGTGTAAGAAAAAACACCGTGCTGAATGGATGTAACCTGATTGGCAGCTTGGTCGGACGATGCCGATGCAATGACAGCGCTACCTGTCTTACGCGCCACGCCTTTGACGGATTTCGACTGCATAAAGTCGTCCAGCGCCGCACCGGACTGACACGCATCGAAAAGTACCAACTGGCGTGCTGCCGGAACATTCGTCAGCAGAACGCTCAGTTCCTTTGCCGACAGTCCACGTGCTTCCAAATCCTGCTCGTTTTTCACGTCCTGCATGACGAGATAGAACGTTGATTGCTCGTCAGCTGCCACAACTTTGCCGTGTCCGGCATAAAAGAACACGAATACATCCTGACGTTGTGCGCTCTCAGTGATCTTTTTGAAGATTTCCTGCACCTTCTCTTTTTTCGCCTCCGCATCGTAGAGCTCGTACTTGAATACCTTATCGTAACCGCCTTGCGCAGCATTGCCGACGATTGTTTTCAAAACGTCCTGTGCGTCTGTGCGAGCATACGGCAGATTGTATTCTTTGTTGAGATAATCATTCACACCGATTGCAAAGACGTGCAAATTCGTCGTCTGAACGGGAATGTTGCACACAACGCTTACTTCACTCGCATTCGATTCGGTCTTGTCGGTGTTAATGGCAACGACCTTGAGGTCGTTTTTGCCGGGCAGAAGCAGAATCGTGTAGTCGCGCAGAATCGTAAAGCCTTGCGCTGAGGGTAAATTTCTAAACTCTTCAGGAAAGAGCAATTTACCATTTTGGAAAATGCGAATTTCCGCAATCTGGGATCCTCTATCTTTTACACCAACGGTTATGTTCACGCGCGGCGACGCAAGTGTATCGGCGGGACGAGGAGCAAGAATTTCCACCAGAGGCGGCAACTTGAAGTCCCGCGAAATATCGGGAGCCATTTGCACACCAGCAACGGGATTAGCGACTTCCGCTGAGGCGGCTGCAACGGCAGCTTCTTGCTGTTTTTTCAGTTCTGCTTGTCTGAGCGCGAGTGCTTCAGCATCTTGCTTGGCTTTTGCTTCCATAGCAAGGCGGGCTTTTGCTTCGTTTTCCTGCTTCGCTTTCAAGTCCGCTTGCTGCTTGGCAAGCGCATCGGCTTCCTGCTTCGCTTTTGCTTCTGCCGCAAGACGTTCTTTTGTTTCGGCTTCCTGTTTGGCTTTTAGCTCTGCTTGCTGCTTGGCTAGGGCTTCCTGAGCCGCTTTCTCTTTGGCTGCGGCTTGCTGCTTGGCTAGGGCTTCTGCTTCTTGCTTGGCTTTTGCTTCCGCCGCAAGACGCACTTTTGCCTCAGCATCCTGCTTGGCTTTCAAGTCTGCTTGTTGCTTGGCAAGCGCATCGGCTTCACGCTTGGCTTTTGCTTCCGCTTCCACGCGAGCCTTTGTTTCAGCCTCTTGCTGTGCTTTGAGCGCAAGTTGCTGTTTGGCAATTTCGGCGGCTTCACGCTTGGCTTCCGCTTCGGCATCGCGTTTTGCTTTTGCGGCAGCTTCTTTGGCAGCTTTTTCTTGTTGTGCCTTCAATGCCACGGTTGCGGGCGAGGTTGGGAAAATACGCGAAAGAAGTTTTGGCGAATAAAAACGCTCAAAGAACGCATCCAACTGCACCGGCTGACCGTCCACGACCCAGTGCAAGAGCTTCGTTCCATCTTCCGAACCGTCAAACTGCCCGTCGGGCGTTACCACGACCCAATCACCTCTGTCCAAACCGACCAACGTAGCATTTTCTTTCCCTTCCACAGCATCCCACACAATGACCTTTGCATCAGCGCTGGCACTCGCAAGGGTGCGGTTGTTGGGGTGGAACGATGTTGCCAGAACCCAGTTTGCATGACCTTTGAGCGTTTTGGTTTCTTTGCCGCTTGCCACATCCCAGACTTTTACGTCGTCGTCGGTTGCACCGCTTGCGGCATACTTTCCGTCATTGCTGAGAGAAACAGCCATGACCTCGCCTTTATGTCCTGTAAAGGTCTTAACGGCTTGCCCGGAGGCAACATCCCACACTTTAGCTGTGCGGTCGGCGCTACCGGAAATAAGCTGCTTCCCATTAGCAGAAAATACAACGCTGTTGATAAGTTCGGTGTGTCCCAAGAGCGCCTTTAGCTCTTTGCCGCTTGCCACGTCCCATAGGCGCACACTGCGGTCGGATGATGCCGTTGCGAGTATTTTACCGTCGGGACTAAAAGCAACGGAATAGACACTTTTTTTATGCCCACGCAGTTTTTTGTCCAATTTACCGCTTGAAACATTCCACAGACTGACCACAGAATCAATAGCGCCACTTGCAATCATGCTGCCATCGGGCGAAATAGCAACCGCTTGAATCGGACTGTCGTCGGTGGTAATGGTTTTCGTTATTTTACTTGTTTCCACATTCCAAACCACAATACTCTTATTGTCCAGCGATGTGCCGCCTGCGGCAAGCGTCTTGCCATCGGCAGTGTAAGACAGGCTCGCCACCTGAATAAGCGGTGCTTTCAAGTCGGCAGGCTCGGTACCTTTTTCCAAATCCCATAAGCGGATATTATTGCCGTCCTTGTCGGAATGTGCCGTTGCGAGATGATTACCCGTTTTGTCGAAGGCAACAGCCTTGATAACTTTGCGGTAGCCGTTGAACTCGCTTGCATCACGCCCTGTGGCTACGTCGTAGGTACGCATAGCACGGTCTGCGCCGCCCGTCGTTAGCTTTGTGCCGTCGGGCGAAAAAGCAAAACACAGCACACGCGGAGAATTACCGATAAAGGTGCGGAGTTTCTTGCCGTTAAAGACATTCCACAGCGCTACGGTGCGGCGAATATCCATATCATCGTCTTCCTGCGAGGATTTATCAACGCTGGCGAGAATACGACCGTTAGGGCTAATAGCCGCCTGCTTTGCAACACCGACGACTTCACGCAAAAAGGCTTTTTTTGCGGCATCGTATATCTTTACCGCTTGATTATCGCACTGCGCAATCAGCAAGGAACCATCCGCGCTATACGCCAGATTAGTAATACCTGCTCCGGCATCAAGCGTAACGACACTATTTTGCTGGATATTCAGTAAGCGAATGGTGTTGTCATCGCCCCCCACAGCAAGCGTTTGCCCGTCGGGGCTGAAAGCAAGCGTGTTTTGGGGTTTTGTTAAGCCCGTGATTGGAATGGGAATTTCTTTCCCAATGCGAATATCCCAGAGTTTGACGGTCTTGTCAATGCTGCAACTCGCAATAATGTTGTTCGTGGGACTAAATGCAACTGCCGACGCATAGAACGAATGTCCGGGCAGAGTCCGTACTTCCGTGCCTTTGCGCACATCCCATATCCGAATGGTGTTGTCTTTCGCAGCCGTCACAAGCATATCGCCCGATGCGTTGAAATCAAGCGCCGTGATGTAGCCCCGATGCGCTACCAATGTACGCACAACCTTTCCCGTGGTAACATCCCAGAGTTTGACCGTGTTGTCTTCGCTACCACTAGCAATAAAGCTGCCATTGGGGCTATATTTGACAACGACCACATCACCAAAATGACCCGTCTGAACGATAAGTTCCGGCTTGGCGGGCGCGGGCGCAACCGTGGCGGGTGCTTGCGCAGAGGCATTTGAGAAAGAGCCTCCCGAAAGTGCCAGCACAAGCGCCACACACAGCAGCTTCAGGCGTTGCACAAAAGAAGTTCGTCGGTTCATAGACCTATCCCTTCGCAATGAAAAATTAAAGAAAAGAAATGAGTTGAGATTGATTGCAATTTTGACGTAAAGCAGGCGCAACGCGGTTTAAGGCAACACGACACCGCACTCGTACATTTGACCTGCTACGCAATTTCCCTGAGCGCTTCGATGACCGAGCGCATTTCGTCCAATGTATTGTGGCAATGCGGCGCAAAACGCAAGCGCCCCTCACGCCACGAAAGCGTGATCCGGCGCTCTGCGAGTTGTGTCAACATACGCTCTCCACGTGAAACATCGCGCAAACGACCGCTCACAATACCTGCCCTTTCTGAAGGAGCAAAGGCACTGATTTCTTCAAATATGCCGAGCGCCGGAAGTTCTGCCAAAAGATAATCTGTTAGAACAGATAAATGTTGTTCAGTGCGGCGCGGGTCAAGTTCCAGCAAAGTCTTGAGCGATGCGCCAAGACCGATGATGCCGGGAAAATTGAGTGTACCGTTTTCATAGCGAGTAGCGCTTTTGTTCAAAGGCTGGTCGTATTTGAAAAAGTCCCACGGCTTTGCCACTGAAATCCAGCCCATGGTTGCCTGCTCAATGCGGTTTTGCAGTTCTTCGGTAAGATAGAGGAATGCAATGCCCGTCGTTGCCATGAGCCACTTTTGCCCACCACAAGCGAGCGCATCAATGCACATTGCCTGTACGTCAATCGGCACAGCGCCTGCGGCTTGGATAGCATCTACCACAAATACCACGCCGTGCCGCCTGCAAATTGCACCGATAGTCGCTATATCGGGGCGATAGCCGCTTAGGAACTGCACCGCACTGAGCGAAACCAGTTTCACGCGCCCGCCGGAGCGGACGATTGCGTTTTCTATCATCTCCGGCGTTACTTCGCCGTCGCGTGTCGGCATTATCTCAATGCCCACTCCAAAGCGCCGTACATTCAGGTACGGATAGACATTCGCGGGAAATTCTTGGTCATTAAGCACAATGCGGTCGCCTGTCTGCCACGAGAGTCCAGCAGGAATAATATTGAGCGCATCGGACGTGTTCATTACAAACGCAATACGCTCCGGCGATTCTGCGTTGATAAGCCGCGCAACAAGGCTACGGCACTCACGGGTAAGTTCAATATCACGAAAAAACGTGTTCACATCGCCCTCAGAACGATTCTGCAAATGCGCCTCAATAGCACCGCGCACCGTGACCGAAAGGGGTCCAATAGAAGCATGGTCTATGTAGATTTTTCCTTGTGCGGTGTGGGGAAAAAGAGCGCGGAGCGCTTCAGAACCGCAAACCAATCGGTGTTCTGTTTCAAAATCTTGCATGAAAAGGCTATCGTTCTGAAAAATGAGGAGAATCAAGTCGTTACTTACCGTGCTTGCGCAATTTCTTTCATCACCTTTGTCGAATCCGATGTTTGCGGTTTCTTTGCCTTCTCGCGGTCAAGTTTTTGAAGTGCGAAGTAACGCTCCATGATTTTCTGCGCTATTGGTGCAGCAATCGTGCCACCGGTCGCTCCGGCGTTTTCAATCATCACACAAATAGCGATTTGCGGATTCTCTCTAGGCGCAAAACAGATGAACCATGCGTGATCTTTATTCTGAGTATTTTGCGCGGTGCCGGTCTTTCCACAAACTACTATACCTTCCACTGCCGCATTCAGACCCGTACCGCCACGCCCGACTGATGCTTCCATGCCGTCGTGAACGATGTCAAAATACTCCTGCTTAATTGGAATCTGTTTGGAAGCATAGCCCAGCACCTGCTCTGCGCCGGTTCTTCTGTCAATGAGCGAGCGGACAATGTGCGGCTGATTCCACACGCCTTTGTTCGCAAGCGCCGCAGCGTAACTTGCCATTTGAAGCGGTGTCACCCCGACTTCGCCCTGCCCGATGCCCCAGTTGACCAGCACACCGTCTCCCCAGCCGTTTTTCCCGTATCGGCGATTCATGTATTGCGCTGACGGTAAAATACCCGTGCCTTCATCTATCACGTCTGCACTCGTTTTTGCACCAAAGCCGAACATTTTACCGTATTGCTCAAAGCGCTTCACACCGAGTTTCAAGTTCAGTTGATAAAAGAAAGAATTACACGACACCTGAATAGCACGGCGGACATTGATGGCTCCATGCGTACCACCGTGACATTTGAACGATTTATTGCCAAACTGGAAAACCCCATTGCAGGTAAGCGTCGAATTTTCGTCAATAATACCTTCCTGCAAGCCTGCAAGCGCCATGAGCATTTTCCACGTCGAACCGGGCGGATACGAAGTCTGCGTGGCGCGGTTGAACATCGGAGTTTCAGGATCATTTGCAATGGAATCATAAATCGCTTTCGGGGTGCGCCCGCTAAATTTACGCAAGTCGTAGTCTGGTTTGCTGACAAGCGAAAGAATCTCGCCTGACTTTGGTTCAATCACCACAGCCGCGCCACGCCGATTGATAAGCGAATCAATATAATCCTGCAAGCGAGCATCTATACCGAGTTTGAGGCTAAAGCCATCTTCGGGAGCAACGTCATTTCTGCCGTTGTTGAAACTGGAAACGCGCTGACCAAGCACATTCACTGCGGCAAACTCGATACCCTTGCGCCCGCGCATGAAATTCTCATAGCCCGCTTCAATGCCTGTATAGCCAATAGCATCGCCTGGACGGTAATAATCACCAAGCTGTGCAAGCTGTTGTTCGGCAATTTCTTTGGTATAGCCGAAAAGATGCGGAGAATCGCCCTTGAAATCATACACCCGCTTTGATTCCGACAATATCGCCACTCCGGGCAGGTCGTTACGGTTTTCTTCAATGGCAGCAATAATTTTTGCATCGGCATCGCGGAAAATTTTCACCGGAATTGTGGGCGAGGTCTTGCGGTAACGGTCAATTTTCGTGCGCAGTTCGTCTTCATCCATACCCAAGACTGTTGCCAGAAATGACAGTGTACGCACGTCGAACTCTGCGGGCGTGATGGTAACAGCTTGCGACGGCGTATTGTGAACGATAAGTGTTCCGGTGCGGTCGTAAATAGCACCTCGCACAGGCTCACGGACAATCTGCTTAATTGCCTGCATCTCTGATTTGGAGCGGTATTCTTCGCCTTCGATAATTTGCAACTGCACCAAGCGACCTACATAAACAGCGCTTATGAGCAAAATCACACCGTACAAAATTCGACGGCGCTTGGACGTACCAAATTCGCCGGATGAATTGAGAAGTTCCATGACAGATTCTTGTAGAAAAGTAACACGAATAATGAACGCTTAAAATTACACACTTCGCCGCTTCTAACCAATTTTTACACAGACATTTTATCAAGCCAAAACTCTGTTTATTCAGCAATAATCCTGTATCTTGCGCGTTGTAACAGTGAACAGCACAAAGCGAACAGCACAAAAAAAGCAACGCAAGCACTCACCTAACTAATCTCATTGTATGCCTACAACTATTTCCGTTCAGAATGGCGCACTGCACCACGCTTCCCCCGTCATTTCTTCACTCGAAGAAGTCCGAGAGCGTCTGCGCGAGGATTTTAATGCCGTGCGTATTGCCACGATAGAACTCTGCCAGCCGCTTGCGATTGAGGATTACGTTATTCAGACTGCACCCTTTATGAGTCCTCCGCGCTGGCATTTAGGACACACGTCGTGGTTTTTTGAAATGCTTCTGAAGCGCTTCATGCCGGAATACAAAATTTACTCCGATGCGTTTTTGTACTATTTCAATTCCTACTACGAAGGATTTGGAGCACGGATAAATCGCCAGAAGCGTGGCGCAGTATCACGTCCAACGGTTCAAGAAACATTGCTTTACCGCACACGCATTGATGGACATTGCAAGATTTTGCTGGAACGCATACCAACTCTGCCTGATGGACACGAGGCAGCACGGCTTTTTCGCTTGGGGCTGGAACACGAAATGCAGCATCAGGAATTGCTAGTCTATGACATCAAACATCTTCTTGCCGATGAGTACAAGCCGCTTTCCATGCAGGAAATGCCAAAGGCGCAGCAGACGGTAGAAGGCGAGATAGAATTTGAGGGTGGAGTCTTTGAATTGGGTGCAAAAGCTGATGAACACTTATTTGTGTGGGACAACGAAGCGCCGTGCCACAAAGTCTATGTAAACAATTTTGCTCTCGAAAAGCGTATGGTAACAAACGCGGAGTTCCTTGAATTTATGCAGGATGGTGGCTATACAAATTACCGATGGTGGCTTTCGGCAGCGTGGGACTGGGTAAAAGCGGAAAATATCGAAGCACCGATGTATTGGGAAAAAGCAGGTGCAGAGAGCAGCGCAGAATGGCACATCCGCGATTATCGGGGCTTACGCAGCGCAAGTAACAATGAACCTGTGCAGCACATCAGTTATTACGAAGCCGCAGCTTTTGCAAAATGGCGCGGCAAACGCCTTCCTACGGAAGCTGAGTGGGAGTATGCCTGCACCACCAACGCAGGAAGCGGCATAAAACAAGCCTTCCCGTGGGGAAATAGCAATTTGACCGAACAGCACGGCAATTTTCTGGAAAACAATCTCTGGACTGCTTCCGAAGCGGGTGCGTTCCCGGCAGGTAAGACAGCAAGCGGTCTTTGGCAAATGATGGGCGACCTCTGGGAATGGACAAGCAGCGATTATGCGCCCTATCCCGGATTCACGTCGCAATTCGACGAGTACAACGACAAATGGTTCATCAATCAAAAAGTGCTTCGCGGCGGCTCATTTGCTACGCCACGTGCCAGTATGCGCTCCACGTATCGAAACTTTTTTCACCCCAACGAGCGTTGGATGGCTTCAGGCTTTCGCTGTGCGAGGACGTTGTAAAACACAACGCCCTCTGCAAACACTTCGACAAAAATTATTTTATACCTTCTCAAACACAGCCGCCAAGCCCTGCCCAACACCTATGCACAATGACGCAACGCCATACCGCACGTCGCCACGCTGCATGGAGCGCGTGAGCGTTCCCACAAGCCGCGCACCACTCATGCCGAGCGGATGCCCTAGTGCGATTGCGCCGCCGTGAATGTTCAAGCGGCTTTCGTCCAACTTCAATCCCTGCACACATGCCAGCACTTGTGCGGCAAAGGCTTCGTTAATTTCCACTAGCCCAATATCCTCCATGCGAAGCTGTGCGCGGGAAAGCGCCTTAGGAATAGCAGCAACGGGTCCAATGCCCATTGTGCGAGGGTTCACGCCTGCTACGCCTGACGAAACATACCGGGCAATCGGCTTCAGGTTATATTTTTTCACGGCTTCTTCGCTTGCGATAAGCATTGCCGCCGCGCCGTCATTGAGCGAGGAAGCATTGCCGGCGGTTACTGTTCCACCTTGACGGAATGCAGGCTTGAGTTTGGCGAGTGCTTCCGTGCTTGCGTCGGGGCGGGGTTGTTCGTCCGCTTCGACAAAAGACGTACCAGACTTGCTCTGAAGCGGTACAGGTACAATTTCTTCTGCAAAAATACCTGCTGAACGTGCCTTGACGGCTTTTTCGTGGGAGGCGACCGAAAAAGCATCTTGCTCCTCACGGCTGATGCGGTACTGCTCGGCAAGGTTTTCTGCCGTTTCGCCCATTGATTCAAGAGGAAATTTTGCTTTCAGGCGTTCATTGGGGAAGCGCCAGCCAAGCGCGGTGTCGTAGGCAGTGAGATTCCCGAACATCGCTTGTCCGCTCACGTTCTTCGGCATAGCGTAGGGAGCGCGGCTCATGGATTCCACACCTCCGGCGATAATAACGTCGGCTTCGCCAGACTGAATCGCGCGTGCGCCTTGTATCACGGCTTCCAGCGATGACGCGCAAAGGCGGTTCACTGTTACGCCCGGCACTGTTTCGGGCAGTCCCGCCAGAAGAGTCGCCATGCGGGCAACGTTGCGGTTATCTTCGCCCGCTTGATTGGAGCAGCCAAAAACCACATCGTCAATGGCTTCGGGTGGAATGGCGGTACGCTCGACAAGGCTCGCAATCACGTGTGCAGCAAGATCGTCAGGACGAACAGACGAAAGAGCGCCGCCGTACTTGCCGACGGGTGTGCGGATGGGGTCAATGATATATGCGTGTGGCATTTACTTGGGGTTTGAAGGTGTTGGGAAATTATGTATAATAAAATGTGAGTTTTCGCAAAGCCCGCCTAATTCCATCAAGAACTCGTTACGACTGCTGATATTACAAGCATAACGAAATAAATGATTCCCAAAGCTGATATCCACACAACTTGTTCCCGCACTAATTTTCTATTAAAAGGAAGTCCGACGATAACAGGTAAAATGCACCACACAATAAATAAGGGTATTACAAAAAAAGATATTGATCCTACAAATAAATTTACCACTACGGCGAATAAATTTGCAACTCCCGCCTCACCTGATGTTTTTAGCATTAGCGAACCTAAGGCGTGAAAGAAGTAGTATGTGATAAATATCCCCCCGGCGACAATTCCTGTTATAAGCACATAACGTAATTGCTGCGCATTACGTTCAGTCCTGCAAGCACTTCCAACAATGACTGTGTATATCAACAGCGCGAGCGGGGTAATACTAAGACTAAAGATATTATAAACCTTGTTTGCAGCAATAGTCGCCCGTAAATCACCCATATATGTTCCTACGGGTAATAACCAGCCGGAATAGGGATTGCATAAAACAACCAAAGCGAAGGACAGCATACATCCTAGTAAGAGCAATATCAGATGTTTCATACTCACCTCCTCACCTCACTTTGTCCGGTATTGGAATACAGTGATATTATGTTATTTCTTAAATCATTAGAGTTTGCATTTCACACAATCCGCCTCGCCGCAAGGCATTGTTCCAGCCACTCGCGCTTTTTGAGAAGTTCTGGAACGCTCATCTGCTCTTGCGCTTTGGTAAACTTGCGAATAGCAGCCGTATGAATCTTGCTTATCATCGTGCGGGTATCGGCGGCGTTGCTACTTTCCAGTGTTCGCGCCAGACGTACTGCCAGAGCGGAGCACTCCTGCCGGAGAAGACGCTCGCGTTCTGCGATATTGAGGTGAGCATCGGGATTGAGTGTTGCTGTGGGCTGTAAGCCTTGGTACAAGCCGCTTTCAAGAGGATTATTGCGAAAGACAAGAGCGCTTTGGACAGATGATTTCTTTGCAGAGCGCTTCACCACAGGCGTTGGACGTAAATAGCCCTCGAAGAGCGTTAGTCCGTGCGTTTCGATGGATTGATGTTCTACTGAGGCAAGTTGCCAAAGTTCTTTGTGTTCGGGGGCATTTGTCCGCGAGCGCTGTTCATCGTTTGTGCGCGGCTTGCGGAGTGCCACGCCAATTTGCTCTTCGCTGGAAATCCAATCCAGAACCTGCACCAAATCCGCATCGTTGGAAGCATAAATATCACACACATTCGCTTCTTCGCTGAAGCCCGGATAATATCTCATGCCACGAAATATCTGCTGCATCGTCTTTGAGAACGCCCGCACCAAATCTGCCTTCACAATCACGCTTATCGGTTTAATATCGGTGCCTTCCCCAATCATATCCACTTGTACCATCACATCCAAGCGTCCGTCGCGGTAGTCTGCAAGCAAGGTACGGCGCTCTTCTTCGGGAACATCCTGCCCAATACGTCCTGAGCGAACTTCGGGGAAATGCGCCTGCACGTAGTCCAGCATTGCTTCGGCGTGTTTGTTACTCATGGCAATTATCAGCATCTGATGTTGCCGTGCGGAAGTAGCGCTTTGTTCAAGTGTCCGTCGTTTCTCGGTGAAGCGCTCAAAAGCGGGGCGTAGAAGAGCATCCAAATACACCTCGTGAAAACGAAGTTTCTTACGAGCAAGAAAAGCATCCACTTCGGCACTTCCGGCGGCTTCTTTGCTCAATTTGTCAAGCGAAAGCTCTACAATTTCGCCTGTATCGGTGTTCTTTAGCTTCACGGTATAGTCAATAACGTGAACCGCAACGCGCTTCAGAATGAAGCCCTCAGCATGGGCATCGCGTAGAAGTGTCTCGTGGAGCGGGGTGTAGAATTGTGTCTGCCGACCGTCGGCTCCGGTACGAGTTTCAGTGGGAACGCCAAAAAGAGATTTGTTATCCGAGCGCATCGGCGTACCGGAGAGCGCCACACTGCACGTAAAGGGAAACTTCGTAATGCTTCCAGCCCACGAGCCATCCTCAGAAAGGTGATGCACTTCATCGAACACAAACATACACGCCGCACTGAGGCAAAAGCTCTTCAATGCTTCATTCCCGCCCTTGCCGCTTGCGTACTGGTAGGTAGTGATGATAATATCGGTGTGGAGATTTTTCAGGAATGTTCGCTCAGAATCGGCGACGCAGAAGGAAAGCGCCGGAGCGCCGAGATTGCGGAAAACAGAGGCAAGTTCACGGGTATCGGCGTACTGGTCGCGCAAATTGCCGCGTGGCACAAAGACGACGAGCTTAGTTGCCAAGCCCAAGTGCCGCGCAATGGCGAAGGATGCCAGTGCGGTAATAGTTTTCCCATAGCCCGGCACGAACACGCCCAAGTGCGATACATTGCCGCTTTGGAGCGCACGCGCAAGTTTTTGTAAAAAAGCAAACTGCCCTGCACGAAGGCGAAACCCTTCTTGCAAGGTAATACCGGGAAGTGTTGCCGTATGTGCTTCAGAAGGCTGTTCGGCAATAATACTATTGCTGACAACGTCTGAGAAAAGTTCTGCGGAATGAAAAAGGCTCATTATGCTGCTGCTCTGTGAAGCTCTGCTCTGTGAAACAAGGTCGAGAAACAAATCCCTCCTGCATGAAACGGGCAACAAAGATAGAGAAAGTTTCGGAAAGGAAAAACATGGGTTATCCACACGATACCGAGAACGTGAGGAAATCAGGACTTAGGAAAACACCAAGAGCTATGGCAATCAGAGTGCGGAATTTATTTCGTATACGGTGGTTTCAAGCCACTTCCGGGGCGGAATAAATTCGCACTCCGATTTTTCGTAAGCCCTAAGAGTCTGTTTGGAAAGTCATTTTTTCGCCAATCTCCTGAGCAAAAGTCGA
>CALCNX010000056.1 GCA_937899715.1 uncultured bacterium
CGTTTTCCAGCCAGCTACTCACCGATGTTAGAGAGCGTCCGGCCAATCGCTGGATGGCTTAGGGTCCAACCTTGCGTGCTAAGTGTCCGCGACGGAAAAACTCTTCCGTATCGGAACATTCTTCCTGCTGTGATTCAGAGCAGCTTGTTAGAATCGGCCCATGCCTGCCCCGCAGCTTCACCTAACTTTTGGCGACATGGTTCAGCACAACCCTTTGGTGCCTGCAGCCATGCGCAGAGCTTGTGCAGCTGAGCCGATGTACGCACGCTTCGGCTCGATCTTTCACGACCTGCCCTACTACTACGCACCGATGGTGTTTGAGGCGGTGCGCTATGGCCTCGGCGCGCAGGCGCTCGACGAGCCGTGGGGGTATCGTGGCCACTCGGTGCATCCGGAGCGCCTGGTTGCTTCGTACATCCGAGCGGCGCGGACCGTGCCCGCGCTGACCGATTCCGAGCGGCTTGCGCTCGTCGGTGGGCTGCTTTCGCACTGCGCGATCGATCTGGCCATGCATCCGCTGGTGAACTACTGCGCGCGTCGCGATGTGCAGCTCTTCGGAGGGCACGAGAGCACGCATCACCGTCTGACCGAAAAGTATCAGGCGCTGTTTCTGCACCTGTGGCGTTGTTTCGTATATGCACCGCTTCAGTCGTAATACGGCTTACAACGCTGTCGAAGTGTGCGGTAATTTCTCCATTTTTGATGCGGTTATCAATATCAGGGCGCACCCAGTATTTCACCACCTTACTGAGTTCGGCAGTGCGGTGGACAATATGCACTCGCGCTCCGTGCCGCCACAGCTCCAGTGCGGCTTCCACGGCAGAATTTCGCCCGCCAATGATGACCACATCCGAAAGCGCATATTTGTACGGTTCGTCGTAATAGTGCGCTACGTGCGGCAGTGTCTCGCCTTCCACGTTCAAAAGATTGGTTGCGTCGAAATAGCCCGTCGCTACAACCACACGACGCGCACCGTAGTTTCCACGCGAGGTGGTGCAAAGAAAAACATCGCCCTGCTTTTGAACAGCCTTCACTTCGGTATGCAGGAGAAGATTGAGACGATGATACCCCACGACTCCCCGATAGTATTGAAGCGCCTCGCTGCGTGTGGGGCGGACATTGACGGTAGTAAAAGGCAACCCATCCAGCGAAAGAAGTTCCGGCGTGGAGAAAAACGTCATGTTTATCGGAAAACGCCGTATTGCGTCGGTAATACCGCCTTTTTCGATAACGATGTAAGATAATCCTGCTTTTTGCGCTTCGATTGCACACGCAAGACCTGTGGGTCCTGCCCCAATGATGATAATGTCATACATAACGTTGTAAAATAGTGTAAACTTTACCTATTGATTTACTAATGCGGGAAGCCCATCAATACTCACCGCATTATTCTTTGCTTGATACTCCGCAACGCCCTCTTCGCCTTTGTGGAACGCCCATTTCTCTAACACATCGCGCTCACCGACATATTCGTAAAATGGAACGCCAAACCCGCATGAATCAGCAATGCGGTCAAGTTGAACACGAATAACCGAGCGCATGGCGGGACGGTCAGGAAATTTTTCTGCGAGACTTTTATACTCAGTGTGCTCCGGCGTTACCACCTCGCCCTGCCCATAAAACCTGACTATGCGCGGCACTTTATCGAAGGAGCAGAACATCACCACAATACGCCCGTTCTCACGCAAATGCGCAATCGTCTCCGCACCGCTTCCTGTCAGGTCTTGATAAGCGACCGACGTTGGCGAGAGAATCCGAAAAGCTGCCGCATCCTTTGGCGAGCAATTGACGTGTCCTTCGGCGGACAGAGGCGCTGTCGCAACGAAAAATACGTGCTGTGCGCCTACCCAAGCGCTCATTACGTCATCTATTTCTGCATAAACTTTGCCCATAACATTCAAGAGTAAGAATGAGAAATCAGATTCTAAAAGTCTAAATGTGTTCTAAACGAAAAAACGTTGACGGGTCCGCGAGACTGATTGTATGCGGGATTAACGACAAATTGATAATCCGCCGACAACTGCAACCACGACAAAACTTGAAAGCGATAGTACGCCTCCAGAATTGTTTCCGGCGCATATTGGAGTGCCCCATCGCCGATGATAAAGCCCAAGCCACCCGCAGCCAAATAATCACGATGATCGGCGGAAATACCGTTGACAACGCCTGCAATACCAATAGCATCATCAGTGCGCCCCCAAAGCGCCCCATCAAACTGAGCGCCGAGAGCAAATGATTGGTCAATCTGCGTAAACGCCCAGGTCTCGGTAGCACCGTCATTCCAACTCAAGCGCGAGAACAAGCCCAAATTTTCGCTGAGCGCCTGTTCAACGCTCACAACAAAGCCGTACTTGGAAGTGCCATAGTTCCGTGCGGTTTTAATGTCTGGTATGCCGCCGTTCTTTTGTGCAAGCGCTAGTGCCGTGCGAAACGTTCCCGCATTTGCCATATTCAAAAACGCTAGTCCCCGCACTATTCCTTGCTGCTCCGGTCGTGCGAGCGTGTAACGATATTCGGCTTCCAGTGCTGTGCCAATGGCTCCTTGAAATACGCGCGTGTCGAGTTCCAAGCCATTTGCCGTCACTGGCACGAGGACTGCCAGCGCCCGAATATCCAGCTTTGGAAACGCATACTCTGCCGCTACACCCCACGTATAGCCGCGAGTATCGGCAGGATAATCCCACGCTCCGGCGCTCATCAGCGACCAGTTCATAAACTGCGTTCTGGGGTCGTGGGAATACGAATCATTGTCATAAAAATCCGCCACACCAAATTTGCCCGCAATAATCGTCAAACGCTGCACATTCTCTACATCCTTCAAGCCTGTGGTCAACTCGTGAGGTTCGGTAAAGAGTTCGGGGCGAGTAAATTTTGTGATTGCCTTATCGGACTGCTTTTCAGCATCGGGATTGAATGTGAAGACCTGCTTCAAATACCCCCGTGCAATATACATCGTGGGTGTAGGATTGCCGATACGAAAAGTCTCGCCATTCAAAAAGCCAGCTACGCCCACTGCCCCGCTCACGCCGGTTCCACCTGCCAATTCAGGGTGCAGATGAAAATGCGCACCTTGCCACAACGAGACATCCAGAAAAAGTGTCGTTGTCAGCGATGTAGCCCCTTCAGAGATTGGCTGCAAACTGTTCGTACCTGAGTAATCAGCGTTAAAAGCGGGATGATACTGATAAATAACCGTCTGCTGTCCGTGCAGACTGAACCACGACGGCGCTTGTGCCAATGCGCTATCTGGGGCAGATGCACAAGCGGTATGGAGGTAGCCAATCAACCCAAATAAAAATAATGCGATAAAAAAACATACGTTAGGACGCGGTGCAAAACGATTCATACTGTGCTGGGTTTGGTAGAAAAAGCTAGGCTCTATTTTATCAATAGTAGGACTTACGAAAAAAGTTTTTTGGAATTCAAACAGAAGTTCGGTCGGTGGAATCAGTATTCAATGCGAACTTCCGTTCTCACTTCAGCTTTTTTTCGTAAGCCCTGCATTTATGAAAGCTGAAGAGGCTTCTCGCCTGCTGTGTCAAGGGTTTCAACGATAATGTGATTATTGGTATAGATGCAAATGTCGGCTGCAATCGCCATTGATTTTTCGACAATTTCTCTGGCACCCATCGGCGTATTTGCTTGCAGAGCACGTGCCGCCGAGAGCGCATACATACTGCCGGAACCGATAGCAACAATTTGGTCGTCCGGCTCAATTACATCTCCCGTGCCACTAATAATAAAAGCATTCTGGTTGTTCATAGCAATTAGCATTGCTTCCAAGCGGCGTAGATAGCGGTCTGTGCGCCAGTCGCGGGCAAGTTCGATGGCAGAGCGCGAAAGATTGCCTCGATGCTGCTCCAGTTTTTCCTCAAAGCGCTGCATGAGCGTAAAAGCATCGGCGGTCGCGCCAGCAAAGCCGACCATAACGGAATCATTGTAGAGTTTGCGCAATTTTTTTGCGGATTGCTTCATCACCGTCGCGCCGAGCGTTACTTGTCCGTCTGCGCCAAGGGCAGCTTTTCCGTCTCGAATAACGCCAATAACTGTTGTGGAGCGGATAATCGGTTTTTGTGCCATAGTAAATGTTCTTGATGTTGAGTGTTTCGTTGCAGGCGCATCAAACATGACGTTTGCTGTCCAAGTTTGTTACGAGTATTCAATTTGCACTTTTCTTGGCTTTCGGCAAAACAGGAACAAGGCTTGGGAGCACTCTTAAACCTTTTTTTCCTCCAAGCTGCTCCAATAAATGTTCACCGCCCCAACAAAAACACGGAAAATTTCTTTTTATGAACCCGCTTTTGTTGTAAATTCGCTTTCGGGAACATAAATGAATTTTCACACACATTTTGTGAATATATTCAACGCTCTTTTAAGCCCAGCACCTCAACAAATACCCGAAATAACGACGCTATTTCTCACACTTTTGGAGTACTATCCATGAAACGATTCATACAAAGCCTCAGCGCAGCACTGACGCTCGCTGTTATGACCTTTGCCGCAAGCAACACCGTTTTACTTGCTCAGGACTTAGACGTTCCGCCGCAGTTGCAAGCTGCTATTTTCAAGAAGGTATTTGCTTACGTCAAAATCGGTCCGCCGAAAATCACCATCGTACACTCGGCTGCGGGCGCAAAGTCGAAAGATGATTTGACAACACAGTTCAAAAACGTTGGCTTGGAAGTGGATGCGGTCGAAGAAGGTAATGCCGGCAAAGCAAGCGGCAACGTGGTTTATCTCGTTCCGGGTGTGTCTGCCGGCGCTGCAAAAAAAGTGGGTAAAAAATTCATCATTACCTGCAGCAAAGATTTTATCACCGACGGCGTGGCAATGATGGCTATTGTGAACGCGGGCGGCAAGCCATCACTCCTTGCAAACACCACTGCTATTGGCGGCGCGGGCATAGAGGTTGACCCTCAGCTTTTCCGTATAGCCAGCCAAGTGAAGTAAATTTCTTTTGAAAACTGAAAGCCCGATATTTTCTACGGTAGAATTCCTACGATAGAATGTATCGGGCTTTTTTGGTTCTTATTCTACAAAGCGCTGCGTAGCAATTAAGCGTTGCTGCCGTGCCGGGAAGTCATCAAAGAGCGTAAACGACTCGCGCGTGGAAAGAATCACCTGCCCAAAACGCCCAAGTTCAGGCACAAACGCAAGATCAAGCCGTAAAATGCCGTCTGAGCCGGGGGATGACAAGAATGCAGGATAGCGCAAACGCAATCCCGCACCATATGAGGCTCCGCCGAAGTAATTATTTGACGAGAGTCCCTGTGATACATCGAAAAATAGAGTTCCCGAAAGTCTGTATGCCCCAAAATCAGCAAGTGCAAGACCACGCAATTCTATATTCAAAAAAGCACCGCCGGAGCGACCTACAAGCGAATTTGCACCGTACCCCCGTGCACCGAAATCACTGTCAAAAACCGTAAAGCCACCATTCGGCAGTACTGCAAGAAAACGGCTGGCAAGGATTATCTCGTTTCCCAATGCTACGTGTAGTTTTATTTCACCTCGTGCGAGATTTTCACCCAGAGCTTCACCGCGAACACTGAAATACACTCTTTTACCAAGCATGACAGAACCACCTGCACGAGCAGTGAGGAAAATGGGCGAACTTGACGAGGCGAGAAAGTACACTTGTAAGGAAGTACTTGTTCGATTAAAAGCCTTAAAACCCGCTATCAGTCCTCCTTGTGCATAAAAGCCCTCCGGAATAATCTGACCAATAGTCTTTGGAGCACCATGAATTGTTCTCCCCCACAACTGCTCTTCCAAGAGCGCACCATACCGACGTTCTGTACCAATTTCAACGAGACCAAGCAAGCTATTATCAATCGAAATATTGGTAAATTCACTATTCTCGCGCTGCGTCCAATCCGCTTGCACCGTGCCGCTCAAGAAAAAATCAGTATCCCAATACGAACCACGCACAATTCCGGTGGAATTAAAGCGCCATGAGTCAAACGCTTGCAGAGCGAACGCTGCCGGATTCAGTATTGAGGCACGCTCTGAGGGAAGATAGCGAAACTCCATTCCGCCGTGATGCGATAGGTTCACTGACCATTCGTTATACTGCTGCTTTTCACTTGCGGGCGAAAGGATGGAAAACTCTTGCGAATTCCGAAAACGGTGCGCTACAAGGCTTGCTTCCAGCGTCATGGGGATTGCCTCGTCGCTCTCTTGCACACGCCATTTGGCGCGGACAGCGCCCTGCCAACCAATCGCATTTTCGCTTCGGTACACAAGACTTGTTTCAAGAGCTATCCCCGTGCCGCCTATATTGCTCAGGCTTGCTCCTACACCGCTCATCGTAGCTCCACCGCCTGTTTCCAAGACAAGGTACGGCGCAATGCTTGGTCTCTCAAAGAGCGATAGCACCACATCAACTTCTCTCGGCGAAAGCTGCGGATGCTCTTTGTCACGAATGGTATCCAGGCGCGTTTCCATTCGGCTAAAAAGTCCTGTCGCCCGCAGGTTCGACTCCGTTTGCTCAATCGCCGCCGATGCAGCCACCGAGCCATCGCCAAGCAAAATTTCATTCACAAAGAGACTATCTGACGGTGAGCGATGAAGAGGCAAAAACGGCACGGCAAAGAGCGGCGCAGTGAAGCGCTTCGGCGCAAGGGAACGATATGCAGACTTGCGGATGGACAAATCCGTTGAAGGCAATACAGGCGGCGGATAGGGCGAAAACTGCTGCGCGAGGCACATACAAGGGCATACAAAGCCCAACAAAAGGGCAAATACTCTAAGGTTAGGCATAGAAACACGATTCTCCGGCATTGTAGAACAAACAATTTGAGGAGCGTTGGGTCGCTATCGTGTTTCCTTTGGTGAAATGAGCAAAAGAATGGGAGCGTAAATATACGAAAAAACCCGATAAAATAAATGAGTGTGTAAATTGTTTTGTGTAAATGGAAATTATATCCAACTTCCATATTT
>CALCNX010000057.1 GCA_937899715.1 uncultured bacterium
CCATCATCGGTACACGCAGAAAGGAGAAAAAAATCTTCTGTTTCAAACGCCGTTACCGTCAGAAGCGATACTCTGAGCCATCCCATTCTACCAATAAGCGACTGCAAACTAAAAACCTGCGGACGAGTGCCGGAACAGTCGAAAACAAGGCACGCCGGAGGAAGATGCTGCTGCTTTATCGTCTCAATACAATGTTCCGCCAGAGGATGCGAAAGGCGATAGACGTGCGCGTCGGCAACATTGTCCGGGTTTGCATTTATAGAAGGAAACTGTTCACCGCTACGAAAATGGCGGCTTAAACGATAGTTACCCACGGAAATATCGTCACGGTCAGGAAAAGGATTCGTTGTGAGGACAAATGAACGTTTATCGGCGGCAAATTCGGCGTGTGCGCCGAGCGCGAAGCGGGTAAGTTCCCACAAACGCTGTTCAAATGCTGTGAGGCGCTCTTCAGTTTGTTGTTTACTGACGTGGAGCTTGTCTATCACATGACGGTCAAAGTTCTCAAAGAGCGCGTTGTGAGTTTCTTGCAGTCGGGCATTGATACTGTCTTGGAGTTCATGCTGCAAGGCATCGAAGGCGCGGGTAATTTCTTCCTCCGTCCGGCATTGGTTACAAATAGCATTGATACGTTGTTCAAAATCTACGCCGCTTTCGAGTGCGCCCAGCACCTCATCGCTTGCGCCAAAAACACCATCAAACAAACGGAATTTTGTCTGTAAAACATCATAAACACGCTTATCAACGGGATTTTTTTGATTGACCAGATTGACGACAACCACATCGAATTTTTGTCCGTAGCGGTGGCAGCGTCCGATGCGCTGTTCGATACGCTGCGGATTCCACGGTAAATCGTAATTCACCACAAGCGAGCAGAATTGAAGATTGATGCCTTCGGCGGCAGCTTCCGTGGCAATCATCAGCGTTGCGCGTTCTCGAAACTCTTCCACAAGAGCCGCCCGCATATCGGCTGTTTTCGAGCCTGTAATACGCGAAGAACCTTTATGCCGTTCTTGCCATTCTTTGTAAATACGCTGCGAATCGGCATCGTTATTGGAGCCGTTAAAAAGCACAATTTTCCCTGCAAAGCCGTGTTGCTCAAGAAATTGCTTGAGATACGTTTGTGTTCGAGCAAACTCCGTAAAAATAATAGCTTTCTGTGGCGCTCCAAGCCCGTCCAATGTGACAAAGGCTTTGTCTAATGCCGTACAAAGCGCTTCCGCTTTCGTGTTTGCTGTAATGGATGTTGCTAATGTATAAAATTTTTCCAGTTGCTCGATTTCTCGGCGAAGGTCGCGGAGGTCTTCGGCAGAAAGAGGAGTTTTATTGTTTTTGTCATCGGATTTGTCTGTCGCAGCATTACTCGTTTGTTCGTCTGTGTCTTCATCATTGAATTCATCCGATACGCCAAAATCATCGGCGAGTTCTTGCAAGAGTTCTACGGATAATTCTACTTGTTGCTGTTGTTCCGTCTCAAGGTCGCGCAAACGCTGAAGAAACTTGGCAAGCGTTCCCGAAATGGCGAATGTCGAAGAGGCAAGCATTTTCCGCACAACAAGCGTGATAAGTTGCCGTTGGCGATTGGGCAGAGCAAACAAGCGTTCTTCCTGAAGGTAGGCGTTGAGATAGTTGTACAATGCGGTTTCTTCGTCCGTAGGGAAGAAATCATGCGATATACAACGCCGTTCGGTGTAGGAAATGTATTCGCGGACGTGCTTGCGGAGTGTGCGCTTACAGACTTGTTTAAGTCGTTCACGAAGTTCTTGCATATTTCGTAAGCCGGAGCGACTGACGAACTGCTCACGAAAACTCATGTCATCACCGAAAATATGTTCATCTATCAATGATACCAAGCCGTACATTTCCATCAGTGAGTTTTGAAGCGGTGTTGCGGTCAGAAGAATTTTTTTACGCCCGTGCAAAGCCTCTTTCAGCGCCGTACCTGTTTTGTTTCCTTTATAGACATTGCGAAGACGGTGTGCCTCGTCAATCACCACCAAATCCCATGAAATTTGCTGAAGATAGTCTTGTTTTGACCGCGCAAATTCATGGGAAAGAATAATGATTGCCGATTCATGAGCAAATGGATTGGTCAGAGAAGAACGTTTAAGCGTTTCGTCAAAAACTTTCTTTTCCATGATAACTGACGGCAGAAAGAATTTTTCTGCCAGCTCGCCGCTCCATTGCTTGCGGAGCGTGGCAGGAGTAATGATGAGAATTTTACGCTGCCGCGCTGCCCACCATTGAGAAATAACCAAACCTGCCTCAATTGTTTTGCCAAGCCCCACCTCATCCGCCAAAATTGCACCTGCCGAAAGTGGCGAGTGAAAGGCAAAGAGGGCTGCTTCAACTTGATGGGGATTCAAATCTACTTGTGCATCGTGAAGTGAAGCGGTGAGTTTATCTAATGTTTCTGACGAATATTTTCGTTGCA
>CALCNX010000058.1 GCA_937899715.1 uncultured bacterium
TCGGGCTTTGCCCGCTTTTTTTACCTACTTTCCGACTTTTCAAACAAGCTCTAAGAAACAGTGTGATATTGAGGTGTTGAGGTATATTGGAGACCTTTGCTTCGTTGTTTTTGTTTTTTCGTTCCTGCGGAAGGGCTGACTATCAATCAAAAGCCCGATTCTGGCAATATGCAGAAGCGGGCTTTTTCTCAAATGTTCTTGTTCGATTTCTTGGGAGGCGTTTATTCAAGCGTTCCGCCAAGGCGGATAATACCGGCTTTGGCATCGTTCACTGCTTCGGAAAATTCCGGCGAGCCGGCAATAGCGCGATAGAGCGCAATTGCCTTGTCTTTTTGACCAGCTTTTTCATAATGCAGCGCAGCAAAGAGTTTGTAACGGTCTTCGTCACCAAGTTTTGCACCGATAGCAGATGCCTCTTCGTAGAGTTTTGCTGCGGCTTCGTGTTGATTACCTGTTGCGCGGCAAGAAGCCAAGCCCGCCAATGCACCCATTTTCGTAATGTCGCTGCCTGATGCTGTTGCTTGGTCAAAATAGCGTTCTGCTTCGGAATAACGACCGAGCGTTGACAGAGCGTTACCAGCATAGAGCGCTGCCAAACGACCGCTTTCGCTGCTACCGAACTGACTGCTAATAGCGGTCAAGCCGATAACACTTTCGCCGCGAATGGTACCGGAAACGCCGCCAAGTGCTACTTCAAGTTGTCCGGCATCGTAGAAGGGACGAATACGCGAGAGTTTCAAAGCCGCTTCTTTTTCAGTATTTTGTTTGGTATAGCGGTAAAAAAGAAAGCCACCGATAAGTACAGCAAGAACAGCAAGCCCCGCGAGAGCAAATTGAATCATGCGTTTGCGCTGTGCTTCGGCATCACTTAGAACTTCGACTGTATTTTCGACTTCTTCGTTGTTTTCGAGTATTTCTTTGTCGCTCATTGTTGTAAATGGAAGAAAATAAAAAATCTTGTTAGATTAGCCTGTGCGCCCGGAGGGACTCGAACCCCCAACCTATGGAACCGGAATCCATTGCTCTATCCATTAAGCCACGGGCGCGTGCAAAATGCGTTGCTTTTACAATAAAAACAGTATAGCCTACAAAACTACAACGTTTTGGCGAAAAAAACAAACTCCTGAAGCATGAAAAACAAAATGAATGCACCCAGCGAAAGTGCCTATCAAAACAAAATAGTTAGCGAGAAAGACCTTCAATGCGTTATCAGGCACGTACTGCGCGACCCGAACAGGCAGTGGCGCACGACAAGTGGCGCACTGCTTTCGGTTATTTCTGTGGGCGAATGGAATCACCATGAAGGTCCGGATTTCCTTAATATGGCTTTGCAAGTGGACGGAACTGTTGTTATTGGTCATGGCGAAGTGCATTGGCGCTCATCGGACTGGGAGAGCCATCGCCACGAGAAAAACCCGCTCTACGACGGGCTTGCACTGCATATCGTACTGCACGACAACCGCGCCGAAATACCGTTTGCACACTACACGCTCGTCATGCCTGAGGAAACATTATTTCAAAATGCGGATGGCACCACAACCATAGCACAAAGTATTCTTCAAAGCGACCTCCACGATGTTCTGCGTGATTATGCGACGCAACGTTTTTTGCGCAAAGCTCGTTATGCTGGCGCTATTCTCGCTCTTCACGATACAAATGCAGTGTTTATAAGCCTTCTCAGTGATTTTGTGCAGCGCCGCCTCAGGAAGAAGCATCTTCCAAATGGTCTCAAGAAAATTGCTCATGCGCTGAAAGAATTGGATAATCAAGCGTTTGCACCATTTCTACACTTGATTATCATTGCCCCAACCCTCAGCAATGCAACCGATTGCATGGATGCCGCCGAGAAGGCTCTGGCGAAATGCCTTGAAACGGCTCACTGCGGACGGGGAACTGCGTTGGAGATATTGGTCAATATCGTGCTGCCACTTTCGTATGCTTATTGTGTACATTTGCAACGTGCGGATTCGTCACAGAATCTTCTTTGCAGCTACTTGCATATTCCCGCAACCAATCAGTATGCCCATTTGAAGCGCAAATTTCCGGCAATTCCGCAAGAATACGTTTGGCAGCAACAAGGTATGCTGGAATACGAACTAGAAGTCGGAGCGTCTGCGAAGAAGGAGCAGGGCAGCATCCACGCAATAGCTGCACATCAAACGCCGGAAATGGTGATTACCTTTTACGCAGCATAGAGGTAAAGAGCACAGTACAAGGGGAAAATCGTGCAATTTGCATACAATCCCCACTCTGTTACATCGTCCTTGTGGGCATTTGCGGTTGCTTATGCAAAGAAAAATTTGCTTTCTACGCTCACAATCTTTGCACAGGTCAACATTTTGTGTAATTTTGCGTCGCACCCTATGAAACACGCATTGGCGCAAGGTTGCAAGCCTCTTTACAAAATTATTGCCGAAAGCAATACAATGTCTCTTTTGAACAATACCGATTTGAATACTACTGACACATCGAACTAATACCGTTTAATCTAACCTTTACATCACTTCCACACGTAATCACCCGGAGCGATTCATGAAACTCATCACTGCGAAAATGGCAGACATTGCCGACACCCTGCGCAGCGAGCGCAAGCAGATGGCAAAACAACACGAAGAAACAAAAATCGGCGAAATCACTGCTGGACAGGTGTTGGGCGGCATTCGCGGCGTACCGGCTCTCATCTGCGACACTTCGACGGTGAATGCCGACGAAGGCTTACGCATACGCAACATCCCCATTTTGGAACTGACAAAAGCACAACCGGAAGATATTTTCTTCCTGCTTTGCACCGGCTCTTTCCCGAATGACAGTGAACGCACCGAGTTGCACGAACTCTTCACTCAAAACTCTTCCGTACCCTATTACGTCTGGAATGTGTTGGAAGCTATGCCACGCGACTCGCATCCGATGGTAATGCTTTCCACCGCAATTCTTGTCATGGAGCGCGAATCACGCTTCCGTGCCGCCTACGACACCGGCAAAGGCAAAGACAAACTTTGGCAATTCATGCTGGAAGACGCATTCTTGCTGCTTTCCCGTATTACAACTATTGCAGCCGCCATTTACCGTATGCGTTTCGATAAAGGTGAGCGCATTGCGCCGCGCACCGACCTTGATTGGGGTGCAAACTTCGCCTATATGCTGGGTTTGCCGGACAACAACAGCCGATTCACGGAACTTATCCGTATGTATCTGGTGCTGCACTCCGACCACGAAGGCGGCAACGTTAGCGCTTTCACAGCAAACACAGTTTCATCGGCACTTTCGGACTTATTCTACTCCTTCAGCGCCGGATTAAACGGCTTGGCAGGACCTCTGCACGGCTTGGCAAATCAAGAATGCTTATCGTTTGTGCTCGAACTCCACGAAAAATTTGGCGGCAAAATCCCATCCGACGACGATCTTGCGAAGGAAATGTGGGCGCTTTTGAATAGTGGGCAGGTCATTCCGGGCTATGGACACGCGGTCTTGCGGGTTACCGACCCACGCTTCACGGCATTCCACAACTTTGGCAAGCAAAATTGCGGCGATGATGCTGTTTTCGGCATTGTGGATAAACTCTTCCAAATTGCCCCGAAAGTCCTCACCGAGCATGGCAAAGCCAAAAACGTGTGGCCCAACGTAGATGCAGCTTCCGGCTCGCTTCTGTACTACTACGGTATGAAAGAATTTGAGTTCTATACGGTCATGTTCGGTGTCTCACGCGCTATGGGTATTGCTGCGCAGCTTGTTCTGGCGCGTGCAGCAGGCGTACCGATTACTCGACCCAAAGGCTTGACTAGTGCCGGCATCAAGAAAATGCTGGGTATGAACTAAAGAGAATTGAGCGTTACGAATTTCGATTATGCAAGAACTTAGCCTTGTAGCACAAAAGCGCTGCAAGGCTTTTTTATGGGTATAATTCTACACTTTTTCCTTGCAGTTTGTTAAAAAAAACAGCAAATTCTTAGGAGAAGCTACTACACTATAAAAGTTGCCTAATAGACACTCTGCTTCGCGCATTAACAGACATCACACGATTATATTGAGCCTCATTTGTAATGCTGTGCTAGTTCGTGCGAAAGAGTAGAGGCAGACCTGAGAAGGACAAGGGCGAAGAAACAATTTCAAAGCGAATCTACAACGAACTGTACGGATTATGGATAGTCAAACGAACATACACATTAGTTTACACCCCCCGCCCTCGCATAATGGAGTGTATGCGCCATTGGCTTCACAAGTGCTGGAGGGGATACTTGAGGAACGTGATAGCGACGAACCTCCGTCAGCGCAGTCGCAGCCATCACTCCGAAAAACTCCGCACAAAGAAAAGCGCTTTAAGGGGATTCCTGCTTCGCCCGGCATTGTTATCGGACAGGCAGTAACATTCGTTGTGGAACCGATAACGATTAAACAGACATTGATAGAGCCGGAACGGGTTTCAGCAGAAATAGACCGATTTCATCATGCCGTAGAAGAATGTACTGCCGAACTGCATCGGACGATAACGATGGCAAACGATGAAGCGCCGGTCGCCGCACCAATCCTTGAGGCGCAATTATTCATGCTAAATGACCCCAGTGTCGGAGCGATGGTCACGGAATATATTCGGAAGCAATACAGCGCCGACCACGCCGTGCAAGATGTTTTTGACAGCCAACAAGCTATTATGCGCCATGCAAGTGACGCTTATTTGCGTGAGCGAGCAGCGGATTTGGAACACGTCAAGCAGCGTCTTTTGAATTTTCTCGCCAATCGCAATCTCGCTGCGCCGGAAATTGCTGAAGGGAGTATTGTTATCAGCGAGTCGCTTACGCCTTCGGACGTGATGTTTTTTCGCAAAAGTGGCATGGCGGCATTTGCAACGGAATCAAGCGGCATCACCTCGCACGCTGCTATTTTAGCACGTTCTATGGCGATGCCTTCGGTGGTAGGATTAGCAAATGTTTGTAAACGCATCCACACCGGTACGAAACTCATCATAGACGGCTTTGCGGGAATTATTATTACTCATCCGCAAGCAGAAACCCTGGAGCGCTACGAGCGGAGACAACAAGACCTCGAAAACAAGCTCCGTAAACTTGGCAAGTACGCTTTTCTACCGTCAGAAACACTTGACGGGCGCAAAGTGCATCTTTTTGCCAATGCAGATTCGCCGGAAGAAATAGAAATGGCGAGGGCATCCGGCGCAGAAGGAATAGGGCTTATTCGTACAGAATTACAGCTCTTAGAGCGCCAAATTATACCTAGTGAAGACGAGCAGACCACGTTCTACAAAGACCTTGCAGAACGTGCATATCCGCTTCCCGTCACGCTTCGCGCTTTCGATATCGGCAGCGATAAATCGTTTGGTCTTATCGGTCACGAACCCAACCCTGCATTAGGGCTACGCGGGTTACGATTTTTGTTAAAAAATCGGGCGCTTTTTACAGCACAAATTCGTGCGATTTTGCGTGCTTCTTGCCATCGCAATGTGCGAGTAATGCTGCCAATGATAACGACTGTGCAAGAATTTCAAAAAGCGCTCAGTCTCATTGAGGGCTGCAAGGCTACTCTTCGCGGGAATGGCGAAGATTTCGATGAGACGATTCCTGTCGGTGCGATGATTGAAACGCCTGCTGCTGCCTTGATTGCCCGCGAATTAAGCGCTATGGCAGATTTTTTCAGCATTGGTACGAATGACCTGACGCAATACACTCTCGCTGCAGACCGTATGAACGCAAGCGTAACAACAATTTTCGACACATTTCATCCAGCTATTCTCCGCCTTCTGAACATGACTATTGAAGCCGCCCAGCATAGAAATATACCGGTGGCAGTGTGCGGCGAATTTGCCAGCCACGCGGCAGCAACAGAGTTGCTTATTGGCATGGGCGTTAGCGAACTCAGCGTGGCGCATACAAGTCTTTTAGACATAAAAAAACGCATCCGAAAAGTTAATTTTTCAAGTACCAAAATTCTCTCCATAGAAGCCCTCACACTTGGAACCAGCTCCGAGGTGAGGAAATACCTCATCTCCGGCAGCCGATGAATATTGTCTCCTTCTTGCGCCCTACGAAGCCTATTTTTAACCACAAATTGAAAGATTGCATTGGTTAATAAATTTTGTATATTCGGTGCTGTTACCGTGATTTTTACCGTGTTCAATCTTGTTCACATTGCATAAAACAAGCGAATGCAATATCCCTACCCACTTTACCAATGCTGTACCGTGATGTCTATGCACAGCAGCAATACGAGCTAGTCTGAAGTCCGCCATAGTATATAATTATACAGTTTAGGGCTGACGACACAAAACTCCACAAATCGGGTTGTGCCGAATACCATTGCAAATCTCCAATCCCTGCGTCCTTTTGAGCATATCGTTGTAGTATGCCAAAGAACCACGACGCACTTCTTTTACCATTTCATCCTTGAGGTTCATAATGAGCAAATGGCGACTTTCTGTTGCTCTCACGACGGTGTTTTTGTGCTTTATAGGTGCGTTTGCCCCTATATTTGCGCAAGACTTAACTGTATCGGGCAGCGTTCTCGACGACCGCGGTAAAGCAATCGCGGGCGTAAGCATTAAAGCCAAAGGCGTTCAAGCTGGCGGCTTTTCTGATAAAAAAGGCTTATGGCGTGTGAGCATCCCAAACTCAAAGGCTGCAACACTGGTTTTTAGCTATATCGGTTTCAAACCGTTTGAACTAAAAGTGACCGAAAGCAAGTCTGATATTGCAATTCGCATGGAAGAAGATGTTCTCAAGACGGCAGAAATCGTTGTAACGGGTCTGGCAACGGGCATCGCACGGACGAGCCTCCCGAATGCTATTGCGTCTGTTTCTGCCTCAGAGCTTCTTGCTGCACCTGCTTCTACGATGGATCAGGCACTAGCAGGTAAGTTTGCGGGTGTGAATATTAGCCAAAACACAGGCGCTCCGGGTGGTGGCATTAGTGTCACATTACGCGGTATTTCTTCCATTATCGGACGTTCGCAACCACTTTATGTTGTTGATGGCTTGATTGTAAATAATGATGCCGTACAATCAGGTATTGACGGTATTACCAAATCTACCGGTGTAGGAAGCAGCCGCCCGCAGGGTCAGCCTTCAAACCGCATTGCAGACCTTAACCCAAATGATATTGAGGATATTCAGGTGCTCAAGGGTGCTAGTGCAGCTGCGCTTTATGGAGCAAAAGCATCTAACGGCGTAATTATTGTAACAACTAAAAAAGGACGTGCTAACACAACAGAAATTGATTTCACGCAACAAATTGGTGCCAGCAGCGTTCTCAAGACCATTGGCTCGCGCGTCTTCACAAGTGAAGCCGAAGCAAAGAGTTTCGCAGGTGATCTTGGTGTAACATTATGGCGAAAAAACAATGGTCAGTTCTTTGATCTCGAAAAAGAACTCTATGGCAACACGGGATTAATTACAGAATCCTCCCTGAGTGTTCGTGGCGGCTCCGATAAAACACAATTTTTTGTTGGCGGTCTGGCGCATAATGAAACCGGTATTATCAAGGGCACAGGATACTCAAAGTATTCTCTCCGCTCAAATATCAATCAAGAAATAAGCGAGAATGTACGTTTTGAGGCGGGACTCAATGTTATTCGTTCCGAATCCGACCGTGGCGTTACTGGTAATGATAACACGGGACTGACTTTGGGTGTGGCACTCTCACAAACACCAAGTTTTGTGGATTTGCGCCCAGTTAATGGTGTTTATCCTGCAAATACTATCAATGGTAATACATCGAATCCTATTGAAACACGTGATAAGTTTAAAAACAATGAGACAATTTATCGTTTTATTGCTTCGTCAAAACTTTTCTGGGATATTTTCAAAATAGAAGGGCAAAGTTTAACCTTTGTGGCACAAGGCGGCGCTGATTATTTCACCCAACGGAATAAAGTTATTTCGCCTGCCAACACGCAGTTTGAACAAGGACAGTCTCAACCCGGGCAGGCTATCAATGCAGAGTCGGGAAATATCAACTCGAATTTGTATCTGAATTTGCTACACGTTCTGGAAACGGAAAATCAACTTTCATTCAAAACAACACTTGGCTATCAATTTGAGAATACCTATCGTAATGAAACTGTCATTACCACTCGTGGCTTAATACCCGGTCAAGATAACATTAATCGTGGTTCGTCAATTGAGGGATACCAGTTTATCACGAAACAAATTGATAAAGGGTTCTTCTTCCAAGAAGAAGTGGATATTAAAAACTTACTGTTTTTGACCGCAGGTGTGCGCGGCGATGCGAGTAGTGTCAATGGTGACGGTAATCAATATTACCTTTTTCCCAAAGGCGCGGCTTCTCTCCGCTTATCACAGCTTGATTTCTGGAAAGATATTAGCAGCACTATCAGTGAATTTAAGCTCCGCGCAGCATATGGACAAACGGGTAATTATGCTGTTCCGACTGCTCGATTTACATCATTAACATCCTTAAATTCGGTCATTGATGGAAATGTTGGGCTCGTCAATCAGGCTCAGAAAGGCAATGCTCTCCTACGCCCCGAGCGCACGGGAGAATTAGAATTTGGTTTTGATTCCTATTGGCTAGAAGGGCGTCTTCGCTTGAATGCCTCATATTATACACAGACGGTTACCGACCTTGTGTTACAGCGTCAGCTTCCTCCTTCATCAGGCTACACAAGCCAGTATGACAACGTTGGAACAATGCAAAAGCAAGGATTTGAAATAGAATTAGGTCTGAATCCAGTTCGTACAGAATCCGTCAATTGGAATTTCAATGTGAACTTTCACAAATATGATGCTGTACTTACAGAACTGAAAGTCCCGGCGTTCTATACGGGCGGCTTCTCACTTGCATATGGTCAGTATCGGGTTGAGCAAGGCATTTCACCACTTGCAATGTACGGCTTAGATAAAGACGCGAGCGGCAAACGCATTCAAATTGGCAGCGAGATTCCTAATTTCCAAATTGGTGTTAACAGCTCATTAACAATTGCACGCAGCTTTAATTTCCGCTTCAATGTTGATTGGAAAAATGGTGGTAGTGTTATCAACCTTGCAAAACTGTTGTATGATGCGAATGGTTTATCGCCGGACTATCAAGCGAGCATTGATCGCCTTTCACTACTTTCCAAAGGTACAAATACGAAATTTGTCGATGACGGATCTTATGTCAAACTCCGTGAGGTGGCTCTGGATTACACATTCGACCGTGCAGCACTGTCAGGATTCTTGGGCGGAATCTTCCGCTCACTTCGTCTTGGTGTTTCCGGACGAAACTTAATCATGCTCACACCGTATTGGGGCTACGACCCTGAGGTAAGCAATTTCGGCAACCTCTCGGTCGGTCGGTCGGTGGACGTACTAGGATTCCCATCTGCACGCTCTTACTACTTCACTCTTGCATTTGGTTTGTAATTGTACCTTGATTCTTTCATCAACCTTGACCTAAAGACTTTTATGAAAACACCTTTAATATTCCGAAATGGTTTTCCATTAGGAAATCCTATTTATCAACACTGTCTGGTTGCTATCATAGCATTAGTAGTGTTATTGGCTTCTTGTCAAGATCCTAATTTCCCCGACCCGAACAACCCCTCGCCATCAACTGCAAGCATACAAAATCTTGCAAGCGGTGTTATGGGAAGTTCGCGCACTAGTCTTGCATTCTATACACAAATCACATCAATTTTCGGACGTGAAGCCTATTACCTTGACGGAGCAGATCCTGCATGGACGGGCAATCTTGTTACCGGTCAGGTGGATGCCAACGGAGCTTTCTTGCTCCAGCCATGGAATGCACGTTATGCGACCATCGGTAACTGTCGAAATCTTATTTCTGCTGCTGCGGGGCTATCGGCATCAGATAAAGCTGCAACTGAAGGCTTTTCCAATACGATGTTGGCATACTCGCTTCTTCTTAATCTGAACCTCACGTACGACAACGGTATTAAAATTATCTTTTCAGAGGATATTGCAACACCGTTTGCTTCACGTGCGGATGCTTTCACGGATATTGCCAAGCGATTGGATGATGCTTATGCTGCCCTTCAGCAAGGCGGTAATACATTCCCATTTGCACTGACAAAAGGATATGCTGGATTGAATACTCCTGCGACTTTTGCACGTTTTAATCGTGCTATCCGTGCTCGCGTAGCAGCATATATAGGCGACTATGCGACTGTCAGCACCGCACTCAGCGCATCATTCCTCAGCGAAACAGGCGATTTAGCGACTGGTGCCTATCATGTGTACAGCACAACAAGTGGTGATGTTCTTAACCCCATATATGAGCCACCAACAGCGCCAAGTGTTAAGTTTCTAGCTCACCCATCATTTATAGCTGATGCAGAAACAGGTGACCTCCGAGTAGCGTCAAAAGTCGTCAAACGAGCTACCTCTGTCTCTCTTGGCGGACTAAGCAGTCAGTATGGAATTACGGTTGCCAAAAGCAATATTGATCCTTTTCCCATTATTCGCAATGAAGAACTTATCCTCCTCAAGGCTGAAGTCGCATTCCTTGGTTCTTCACCGAACTACTCCGAAGGTACTCGTCTATTGAATATCGTCCGCAAAGCTGCTGGCTTGAGCGATTTACCAACGTTGACGGCGGCAAATGCTTTAAATGCGCTTATTAAAGAACGTCGTTACTCTCTTTTTGTTGAAGGTGGACATCGTTGGATTGATGCTCGTCGTTTCAATCGTCTTGGCAGCCTTCCAATTGATCGTACCGGTGATGCTCCGCCCACCAGTTTACCACGTCCGGTGCCTGAAGTCCCCGGTTCGTAGAGGAATTATGCCGAATACCTAATCATCTTATATAGTTCGGGCATTTTTTTAGCATTGGATTTTGCCTACTTCATCGGCGACTTAGAATGAAGTACAAAAAATGTCCGAACTATTGAATTTTGAAAAACCGTCCAATTCTTGCGCCCTTTTGAGCATATCGTTTGTAGAATGCCAAAAATAAGCGGCGCACTTCTTTTATCATTTCATCTCTGAGGTTCATAATGAACAAATGGCGACTCTCTGTTGCTCTCACAACGGTGTTCTTCTGCCTCGTAGGCGCTTTTGCGACTGCTTTTGCACAAGAAGTTATCGTTTCGGGCAGCGTTCTCGACGACCGCGGCAAAGCCGTCGCGGGTGTAAGTATCAAAGCCAAAGGCATTCAAGCCGGTGGTTTTTCTGACAGCAAAGGTCTTTGGCGCGTCCGCATTCCGAATGCAAATGGCGCAACATTGACCTTTAACTATATCGGGTTCAAACCTTTTGAACTCAAAGCGACCGAAAGCAAATCCGACATCGTTGTTCGTCTTCAAGAAGACGTGCTCAAAACCTCTGAAATCGTAGTAACGGGTGTTGCTTCCAGTATTAAGAAAGCAAACTCTCCTACCTCAATTGGTACAATCTCCGAAAAAGAGCTTCTTCCTGCTCCCGCTCAAACGGTTGACCAAGCATTCGCAGGCAAGTTTGCTGGCGTTTCGATTCGCCAGAACTCCGGTGCTCCAGGCGGTGGTATGAGCGTTACGCTGCGTGGTGCAACAACTTTGCTTGGCGGCTCACAACCATTGTACATCGTGGACGGTGTTATTATTAACAATAATACCAACTCCGGCGGACAGAATACCGTAACAGCTGCTGGTGCAGGTGGTGCTACGGGTGGTGCTACACAAGAGCAATCAGTAAACCGCATTGCTGATATTAACCCCAATGATATCGAAGATGTTCAAGTCTTGAAAGGTCCTTCTGCTGCGGCTGCATATGGCGCAAAAGCAGCTTCCGGCGTAATTATTATCAAGACTAAGCAAGGACGTGCCGGTAAAACAAGTATCACGGTAAACCAGCAATTTGGTATTAATACTCTTCAGCGTAAACTAGGGCTTCGTAAATTTACTTCCGAACAAGAAGTGCGTGACTGGAACCCTGATTTTGTTGATGCCTACAAAGCATCCAATGGAGCATACTTCGACCACGAAGAATTTCTTTACGGCAATGTCGGTTTTGTTAATGAGACAGATATTAACGCTAAAGGTGGTAACGAGATAACGCAATTTAATATCGGTGGAACCTTCCGCAGTGACCAAGGTATCATTAAAAACACTGGTTTTGAACGCCTTGGTGCGCGTCTTAATCTTAATCACACATTTAGTGATAATCTGACGGCAAAATTTGGTGTCAATTATACCCGCAGCCGCTCCGACCGTGGTTTCACAGGAAACTCCAATAATGATAACGTGAGCATTATCTACGGTGTATCGGTTATGCCAACCTTTGTCGATTATCGCAAACGCGCCGATGGAACCTACCCTGCTCTCTTACTTAACCCATCTAACCCATATGAAGTGGCTGATCGTGTCAAAAATACTGAGTTTGTAAGCCGTATCATTGCCTCAGCAAACCTTAAATGGGGAATCTATAAGACTGAAGAATCATCATTGGAATTTGTGTTTCAAGGTGGTGCAGACTTTACATCGCAGCGGAACGTGATTGTTGATCCATCCACGACGCTTCACCAGCGCGTTAAGCCCCAACCGGGCTTGTTTGGTGTATCGGATGCTAGCAATTTGTTCTCCAATATGTTCCTTACCCTTGTTCACCGCTACGAGCCGACTGCAGGCTTGTCTTTCACGACTCAAGGTGGCGCTCAGTTTGAGAACCAGCAATCGAATTCAGTTGTGAATGTGTCCAATGGTTTCCCATCGGATCTGGAAAATATCACTGGTGCAGCAAGCCAGACAAGTGTGCAGACCATTATCAATCGCTATGATCGCGGTTTCTATTTCCAAGAAGACGTAGATATTTTCGGCAAGGTCTTTGTAACCGCTAGCCTTCGTGGCGATGCGGCAAGTGCAAACGGTGATGCCAACCGCTTCTTCCTTTTCCCGAAAGTAGCTGCTTCGGTGCAGTTCGCATCATTTGATTTCTGGAATGATATGAAAAGTATCTTTCCTCAATTCAAGTTCCGTGCTGCATATGGCGAAGCTGGTACCCCTGTAAACAATATCGCAGCGAAATACAACTTGCTGAACTCACTAAATAATAACTTTGCTGGCTTAGGTAGCGGTTTGGCGCTTGCAGCACGCAAGGGTAATCCGGATATTCGCCCAGAACGCGCAGCAGAAATCGAAGCAGGTATTGACTTCACTGTCGGTGAAAATAATCTTATTGCTGCAGAGGTTAGCGTATTCCGCAAATATGTTACAGACCTGATTTTGCAACGTACCTTGCCAAATTCTTCAGGTTTTGTGAACATCTTTGAAAACGCTGGTGAAATGGAAAACCTTGGCTTGGAAGTATCGTTATCGTTTAATGCTGTTCGTACTGAACTCATTACATGGCAGCCACGCGTAAACTTCTTTAGCAATACAGCCAAAATTACTAAACTTGGCGTTCCGGCATATAACTCAGGTGGCTTCGGTGCTGGTTACGGTGCAAACCGCATCCAAGAAGGTGTCTCGCCTACTGCGATTTTTGGGCGCCAAAACCTCGGCACCACGCCGAGCACACCTGGCGTTGCTGCAGGTACATACAACCTATCAAAGCCTGCGGGTGATGCGAACCCGATGTTCCAAGTAGGCTTTGCTAATAGCTTGAACATTGGTAATTTGAATTTCTATTTCCTTATTGATTGGCGTCAAGGCGGTAATGTAGTTAATCTAACACAAGCTCTTTACACCGAAGGTGGATTGTACAAAGATCAGGCTGAGCAGGCAAGAATCCTTGCCGAAGCAGCGAAACCAGCTTCGCAAGGTGGTACAACTCCCTATATTCAAGACGCATCGTTTGTGAAATTCCGGGAAGTGAGCCTCAATTACACCTTCGACAAGCAAGCGCTTGGTGGTGATACGTTTGAGTTCTTGCGCATTGGCGTCAGCGGACGTAATTTGTTGACCATCACGCCGTACACGGGTTATGATCCTGAAGTAAGTAATTTCGGAAATATCATCACCTCCGGTGGTCAAGACGTTGCACCATTCCCGTCGTCACGCTCATTCTTCTTTAATATCGCTGTTGGCTTCTAAGCACCTACTTTTCGTAATTGCTTTATAGCTTTATTTTTCTTGAACTATCAATTTTTCTTATCCATGAAAACACAATTTTTGAATCGTTTCGCATCCGCCCGTCGCGCAATGAGCACGGCTGCTGCGATAGCGGCACTTGTCGTGGGGCTTGGAAGCTGCGACCAAAATTTCACGGCTCCCGACCCTAATTCACCAACACCTGCAACTGCTAGTTTACAAGCATTAGCCACTGGTACCATTGCAAACTTCCGTTATACGGAAATCAATGAGTTCATCGGTATCGCTGGCCGTGAAATTTATACGGTTGCCGCAGACGACCCGCGCATTCTGCAACAACCTATCGGGGTAAATGCTCTGGATAATACAGCATTTGTGGTGAATATTCCGTGGAACCAGATGTATTACAACATTGCGAACTTCCGGAATCTTGTGGATTATGCCGCAAAACTTCCCGCAGCACAAAAAGCAGGCGTAGAAGGCTTTGCAAAAACGCTCCAAGCGCATGAACTCGTTCGCCTATCCGGCGTTTGGTACGACGAAGGCATCAAAATCGAGTATCGCCTCGACCGTAATGCTCCGTTTGTTCCTCGTGCGCAATCACTTGCAGAAGCTGCCCGCCTATTGGATGAAGCCAATACTGCTCTGGCAGCTGCTGGCGCTACGTTCTCTTTTAATCTAGGTGCCGGATTTGTCGGTTTTGATACCCCCGCACAGTTCGCACGTGTTAACCGTGCTCTTCGTGCTCGTGTAGCTGCGTATCAAGGTGATTATGCTGCTTGCTTAACGGCACTCAGCGCTTCCTTCCTCAAAGAAAGTAACACAGCAGCGGATATGGCAATCGGCATCAACCACGCGTACTCCACACAGCCAGGGGACGTTCCGCCGCGTGGTCGTGGTGGTGTTGGTGGTAATCCATTCTTCCAAAACCTTTCTGCACCAAGCCTTCGCTGGTGGGTTCAGAAAGATTTTGTGTCTGACAATCCTGATGCAGCGGTTGATTTACGCGTCCTCAACAAATCTGCTATTCCAACTGTTGTTGCTGTTCCAGCTGCTATTGGTAGCGGTCCGGGCTTGACCTCACCACGCGCTGTTAATCTTTATCAGACCCAAAATGCGCCGACCAGCATCATTCGCAATGAAGAACTTCTTCTTCTTCGCGCTGAAGCTCGTATGTTTGGTGCTACGCCCGACCTTGCTGGTGCACTTGCCGACATCAACCGCGTTCGTGCTGCTGCCAATGCTCCTGCACTTACGACCGTTGGTGCTGACCGTGCAGCACAAACTACGCGTTTGCTCTACGAGCGTCGTTACTCGCTCTTCTTTGAAGGTTTCCGCTGGGTTGACCACAAACGCTTTAACCGTCTTTCTGAGCTTCCGGTCGAGCGTTCTATTGATCGCTTGATTACAGCAGGCTGGCCAAAACCTGCTAACGAAATTCCGCAATAAACCTTGCTGATTTCTTTATAAAAATCCCCGTCTTTTGTTGTCATACACAAGGCGGGGATTTTTTTTATCGCCGTTCTTTGGTACGGGTTTTGTAAATTGTATGTTGCATTCTTTATCCATCCCGATGGGCGTGCTGCGGTCGAAGGTGTTTTGACGCAGTACGCCCATTGTTTTTTGTGATTTTCTCCGTATCTTTCTCACCAAGCAGTCCTCCTCTTGATGGGAAGCATACTGCTCCATTGTGAAACAACTGCTCCCAATGACGCATCAAAACGATAAGCCCGATACGACGACGGTGGTGAACCCCGTCAACCTTGCTGTCTTTGCCTCTGGCGGCGGCTCCAATGCGGAAGCCATTATTCATTATGCGTTGCGTTCCGCATCAGCTTTCCGCGTGGCGCTTCTGGTGAGCAACAACTCACGCTGCGGCGCAATGCAGCGAGCGCTGATGTTCGATATCCCGACTATTCACCTGAGCAGCACGACACATCCCGGCTGGTATGAATACACAAGTGCATTGGCAAATGCTTTGCAGGAGCATCAGATTGAGATGATTGCCCTAGCGGGATTCATGAAAAAACTACCGCAAGAAATCGTACAGATGTTCTCCCCAAAAGGACATAGCCGAGTATTTAATATCCACCCATCGCTCTTGCCAAAATTTGGCGGACATGAAATGTACGGAATGAATGTTCACAAAGCTGTTCTTGCAGCCGGAGAATCTCAAAGTGGCTGTACCGTTCACGAAGTAGATGGCGACTACGACACTGGCACGATTATTGCTCAAAAGTCAGTAGTTGTTCTTCCAACTGATACGCCTGAGAGTCTTGGTGAACGTGTGCTTACATGGGAACACGAATTGTATCCTGAGACACTACATCAAAAGGCACTCGAAATACGAAGCGGCTTACTATAAGAATCATAACAGAAACGTTTATTCGCCTGATTCATACTCTTGATTCATACCTTTGTTGAACAATTGTAATGAACAATTTGTGTAAACTTCCATTTGCACACTATACTTGAAAGCAGAAAGGACGACGCAAATGCAACCAAAATCTTCCCCTACTCGCCTCTGGCATTGGCGAACATATGCCGCTCTAGGCGCAACGTGTACCGCTCTGGCGGCAGGGACGCTTATGGTGGTCTTTGAGCCGTTCACTGCCCGTGAAACAGTCGCTTCTACGCGAGGAACAGCAACGCTTACAAGTATCATCGCGGCAGACACAAGCAAAATGAGCGCGAACGAAAAAGTATTTCTGCCAGTTATGGAACAGCTTTTGGCACAAGGCGCAGACCCACAGTTCGTCAAGCAACTTGTCAATAATGCAAACGCCACATTCTACGAAAAATTGACCAAGGTGAATGTTGCTCTCAAACCCGCACCGCCCTCAAAAACGCCCCCGAAAGGCTATGATTACGCCTATAACGCTCTGGCACTCCGAAAATCTGAGGAATTTTTGACGGCAAACGATTCGCTGCTGAGTGCTGCCGAGCGTCGATACAATGTTGCAAAAGAAGCTATTACCTCTATTATGTGGGTAGAGACCCGCTTTGGTGATTTTTTGGGTAACTACCACGTTCCGAGCGTGTATCTCAGCTTTGCGCTTGTCACGCAGCCGGAGTACCTCCAAAAGAACAAAGAACGTTTGCAAGCGGAATTTGACGGTACGGAAGAGGAATGGGCAGTAATTGAAAAGAAAATTGAAGAGAAATCGCAACGGAAAGCATCATGGGCAATCAACGAACTTCTTGCACTGCAAACAATGTACAAAGCGAATCCGAAGCAAGTGATGGACTTGCGCGGTTCATGGGCAGGCGCATTTGGATTGTCCCAGTTTTTGCCCTCCAGCTATCTGAAACTCGGTGTCGATGGCAACCATGATGGCACAATAAATCTTTTCGATGTGCGCGATGCGGCACACAGCATCGGTAATTATCTCAGTAATGCAGGCTGGAATAAGAATAAGAAATCGCAACACAAAGCCGTCTATAACTACAACCACAGCGACGCATATGTCAATGCTGTGCTAGGATTGGCGAAGCGCCTGACGACTGCGCCAGTAAGCACTTCTAAATCACTGACAAGCAAAGCGGCATTAGAAACTCAACGAGCAGAATAATCTGAGATACTGTGGAGATGAATTTCTTCAAAGTCTGGCATTTGCTTTTGCGATGCCAGACTTTTTGCTTCGATGCCTACCGGGCTTCTGCTGCTCTTGGAGACTAATTCTTGAAGTAACCGTCCCGTGCCATATCACGTAGTTCAACGGTAATCTGACACGAGTGCTGTTTCAGAGATTCATGGAAGGTTTCTTTGAGAAGAGCCAGAAGCCGCTCGCCTGCTTGTTTCTTGATGTCAGGTGTTCGCCCTTCCACAATTTCCAAGCGCACGTGGACAAATGCGTGGTTTGCGTCCCCGTCGGCAATGTAATATGTCGGGCAGGGATAGACGCGGCTTTTGAGGTCGGCAAGTTTGAATGCACCAAGCTCGGTTAATACCCAGTGCATACGGCTAAAAAGCTGCTCAAAATCGGGCTTTTCGACAATGTTGGTCGAGTGTTCGAGAATAATATGCGGCATAGTGCAATCAGAATAATGGAAAGGGTGCGATTGGACGTTAGTCTTTGCGGCAAATATAGCGGTTTTTGCCCAGTTTCCTTACAGTTTCATCGTAAAATTGTCAAATTGACACACGCCATGATAATCACTGTGCTCAAATTCTGACACTTTCGCAACATTTTGCCTGACACCCGAAAAATGTACGTTGCCAAGAAGTGCCATAGAATCTCACTCTCAAGCAAGTACGGAGGTCTTGGCATATTTTTTGATTATTTTTGTACTGTATTACTGACAATGATTTATACGACTTTTCCTCATTTTTGAACGGACAACTGCCATGAAACGCCAACAACTGAACACGAGCACACTGCCTATACCCCTTGTTCTATCAGTGCTCACCATCTGTCTATTCACTGTTTTGCCTATGGCTGCACAAATCGCATTGCCTTCAGCAAAAACAGCCGCACAAACGGAATACCGCTCGCTTGAGCGGGCATTGCTCACCCCTGAAAAAGTGTACCGCCTGAACCTGAGCGGACTCATGCTCACGGAAGTACCACCGGAGATTGTGAAACTTAAAAATCTCCAATGGCTTGATTTGAGCTTTAATCAGCTTGATTCTCTGCCGCCGGAACTCTGCCGTTTGCAAAATCTTGAAACCGTTACCCTGCTTTTTAACCAGCTCAAAAAGCTCCCTGATAGCTTGGGAACGCTGAAAAAACTTCGCTCGCTCAATATCGCCAATAATAAATTCGAGACATTCCCCACAGTTGTTACGCAGTTGTCGGGTTTGCAATTGTTGGATATAGCTGGAAATGCCTTCACCAGCGTACCGGTTGAACTTTTTGCCTTGACTGAACTGCAAGACCTAAGCATGAGCAGCAATAAACTGACGATGCTTCCCTCGGAGATTGGAAAACTTACTAATCTGATGTCGTTGGATATTGGCAATAATCAAATCAGTGGATTGCCGCCGGAAATTGGTAATTTGGCGAAATTACAGGTCTTGGAAGTAGGCTCCAATCAGTTGCAGTCTCTCCCTGAGGATATTGTGAAATTAGCAAAACTGCACACGCTCACGCTACGGAATAACAAACTCACGTCGCTGCCCGCTAATATCGGGCAACTTCCCAAATTGCGGACGCTCATTCTGACAAAAAATCGTCTCAAAGTTTTGCCCGACAGCCTTCAATGGTTTCTGCTTTTGCGCGACTTGGATGTAAGCAAAAATCGTCTTTCCGAATTGCCGCCAAGTATCGGCGAAATGGCGAGTTTGGAGAACTTCGACGCAAGCTCGAACTATCTTAAAACTCTTCCAGCAAAATTTCCTCAACTGCTTACGCTCAAGCGCCTGAATCTTATTGCGAATGAGTTTGCGGTCTTCCCTGTGGAAATCACGAAACTTGGGGCGCTGGAAGAGCTGGACATGACGAACAATTTTATTGCAGAACTGCCCGTTGGTATTAGTGACATGACGGCACTTAGCTCGCTCAACTTGCGTGGGAACAGGCTTCTTTCGGTTCCATCGGAAATTGGCTTTTGTCAGAATCTCGTTTCTATCAACTTCGCCTACAATAATCTGCTAACGCTTCCGCAAGAACTGAATAAGCTGGCAAAACTTCAAACGTTGAGTATCGGTCAAAACCCGATGCAGCGCAGTGAAATTGAGAAAATTCGGGCGTTTATACCGCAAGCGCGGCTTGGATTTTAAGAGAGTTCGCACGATAACACCTTGAACAATTTGGGCGGATAGTGAGAAAGGTAAAATTCTCTCTATCCGCCCAATCTGTTTTGAGAATGACCATTTTCAACTCAAACAGCCATTGTAACGGTTTTGAGCACCTGTGCTCCACCTTCAAGGGAAATTTCATCCAATCCGCCGTGATTGAGGAAAAAATTAACGATAAGTTCACTGCCACTTGGCGGAAAGATATGAATCGGTGGCATCATTTCGTGGCGTAGATGGGCGATAATTGCTGTGGAGATAGCGCCCGTGCCGCACGCACCCGTTTCGGCTTCCACTCCGCGCTCGAATGTCCTAAGACGAATCGTTTGTTCGCCGATAATCGTATAAAAATTTGCATTTGCACCGTTTGGAAAAGCCTTGTTGTGCCGCACCACAGCACCCCATTTGTTAATATCAAAGCCATTGAACCCTGCTTGAACCAAACCTCCGGCTTCAGGAAACCAGACCACGGCGTGGTCGGAGCCAACATTGACGAATCCGGCGGTTAGTCTCATACCACCTTCCAGTGTTAGCTGCATTGGAAAGTTAATTTCTTCCGGCTCCGGGAAAAAGAGGCGCACGGTGCTACTCATACGGTTAATTTCTGCTTTGTATTTGGTCTCCAGTGCGGTAAACCATATCTCCGGTGTCTGGGCAGAATGAAAAAAGCCATGTCGCTCGGCAAAATGTACCGCGCAACGCCCGCCATTACCACACATTGCACCGTGGGAACCGTCGGGATTGAAGAATTGCATTATGAAATGCAGTCCTGAACCTGCGGGCGCATCATCTATCAGCATCATGCCTTCGGTGCGCGGCAAGTGCTCGCTTGGGGCGCAGAGCGTTTGAGCCAGCTCACAGCCTTCAGCAACGGAAATTTTATGCTTCCGATTGTCCATCACCACAAAGGTATTGCCAGCGCCTGACATGAGAGAAACGTCCAGATTCATACTCACCTCCTCAAGTTTTTCCATTGACCAAAGAACAGTAGATTTCCATGCACAAAGAAAATTACGGATTCTTTCGTACAATCCACACACGAAATTTCTATTGCTGAGGCATAACTATTTCGTAATTTTGGGTTCGCTTCCGTCAAGCCCCTGCGCATAGCGCAAAAACACGGCGCTCTTTAGCCTTGTTCAATTCTGGGCTTTTTTTGTTTACTTCTTTCACCTCTCATGGCGCAATCATCCTCGAAAAGCCTTTCCGCAGAAATTAAAGTGGGCGCGGTAACGATTGTCTCGCTTCTTCTCCTTATTGCAGGCGTGATTATTGGCAAAAGTGTTTTAGCTCGCACAGGCTTCACAACGCTGACGATGCTTTCGCCGTCGTCGGGCGGTGTTGAAATTGCCTCGCCTGTGCTTGTCAATGGCGTAAAGCGTGGCTCCGTCACAAGCGTTCAACCCGTGAGTGGTGGCGTGGCGATTACGGCTTCTATGGATAACGTCGCCGACCTCCGCAAAGATGCACTGGCGCGAATAATGATTCTGGAAATCACGGGCGGACGCAAAATAGAAATCACGCCCGGCACAAGCAATGATAAACTTTCGCAGCAGGACACTATTCGCGGCATTTACACGGGTGATATTGCCGACCTTATTGCCATTATCGGTGAAGTCGGTCCCGACCTCAAAAATATCGTTCGCAAACTCGACACTATTGCCGGAGCAGGTACGGCGCTTTTGGCAGATGGTAAGTTCGTCGGTGATACACGGAAGGCGGTCAAAAATCTTGCGGAGGTGGCAGAAAGCGCGAACACGCTCGTGGAGCGCAACAAAGGCAATATCCAAACCATTGTCAGCGACCTGACGGGCATCACAAAAGAACTCCGCACGACGGTGAACACAAATGCACCAAAGGTGGATAAACTTGTTACGCAGCTTGATTCCACACTCACGGAGGCACGAAAACTTATCACAACGGGCGACAAAACGGTGAAAAATGTGGATGGTTTGATTAAGAATGTAGATGGCTTCATTAGCGATGCAAAGAACAAGGATAATCTCATTCACAAGTTCGTCTATGATGCCGAGTTCAATCGCCGTCTGGACAGTACCATTGCCCGCTTGCAGGTCTTTTTGGATAACCTGCGCTACGATGGTATCAATGTGAATGTACGTTTGGGTTCGAGACCGTGAAATACTAAAGGTAGTGACTTTTTTAACCACGAACCACCTGCGTTATGAAATCGTTTTTTGAACATCCGATGTACCAAAAAGCTAATCGCATCTTTGGCTTTATCTGTATTGGCGTTATCTTGGCAGATTTTTGTGGTTATGTTCCCGATCATATTTTGGGAGGCAGAACAAGTAATTTGGTCGCAGCAATGATACTCATGCCTCACGTAGCCGAGGATTGGTACAACTGGCGGCAGAAAAGAAAGCAGCAAAATATATGAAATACACTCCCATCACCGACGAAATTCATGAGTACATTTGCGCAACATTTCCCGCAGAAGACGATTTCCTAAGGACTCTGAAGCGTGAAGCAGAAGAAGCTGGCTTTCCGGCAATTCACATTGCGCCGGAGCAGGTCGCTTTTTTACAAATGTTCCTGAAAGCAACAGGCGCACGGCGCGTATTGGAAATTGGCGCTTTAGCAGGCTATTCCGCTATTGGTATGGCACGGGTGCTGCCCGAAGGCGCTCACTTGCTCACACTGGAATACAATCCCGTTCACGCG
>CALCNX010000059.1 GCA_937899715.1 uncultured bacterium
CCCCTCTTTGGAACAAAGAGGGGTGTACGAGCGGCAGCGAGGACGGGGTGTTGCTCCCTACATTGCTGTCAGACTACCCCGTCAGTCCTCGCTTCGCCGGACTGCCACCCCTTCACACTGTGAAGGGGAATTTGAGCGAGCGTAACTTCGGTTATCAATTTGGTTATACTTATTTCTTCACCCCCGGAAGCATCATCTGATAACCACCCCGCTCCTGTTTTGCCTTTGCGACGATTTGCCGTACGTCTTCCAATAGCTTCTTGGCATCGTAGATAATGCCGTCCTTCACTGTGTATTTCACGCCGCCGACGCGCACTGCTTTATTGTCGTCGTTCACTTTGAGTGCGCCTGTGCCGTAGAGCACTTTCAAGTTGGCAAGAGGATTTTCGTCAAGAATCACAAAATCAGCGAGCTTGCCAACTTCGACCGAGCCAATTTCTTTTTCCATACCGAGTAATTGTGCGCCGTGCAAGGTAGCCGAGCGAATGACTTCCAACGGATGAAACCCCGCCTCGCGGAGCATTTCCAATTCACGCGGATAGGAAAAACCGTACAACTGATAGATAAAACCAGCATCGGTGCCGACTGTTACCCGCCCGCCACGATTTTTGTATTCGTTCACAAACGTCATCCAGAGGCGATAGTTCTCCTTCCACGCTACTTCTTCTTCTGTTCCCCAGTTAAACCAGTACGAGCCATGCGCAGCGCGGTTTGGTTGATAAAATTCCCAGAGCGACGGCAATGTATATTCGCTGTGCCATTCGTATCCGGCAGCAGCCATCAGGTCGCGGCTTGCGGCGTAGATATTGAATGTGGGGTCAAGCGTAAAATCAAGTTTCAAGAGTTCGTTCATCACCGCATTCCACTTCTCGGAATATGGCTTTGCTGCTTGCTTCCAGAGCTTTCCCGCGCCGGAGAAACGATGCTGCTCGTTCTGATAATTGTAGTCAAGGGGATAATCTTGCACTGTTCTGTCTTCAAATAACGCTTCCGGCAAGCCATACCAGTGCTCCATTGAGGTCAGCCCCCAACGCGCCGTTTGGAGCGCATTTGCACGGGCAACGTCCAATTGTGCATGATGACAGGCAGTTCTGAGATTTTGCGCTTTTGCTTCTTCCAATGCGGCTTTGAACACATCGGGCGAAGCACCAAAAAACTTGATACCGTCAGCACCTTTTTTCGCTACGCTGCGCACCCACGCGCGAGCCTGCTCCGGCGTAGCAATCGGGTCGTCGGCACCTTGCCCGAAGTACGGATACGCCTTGATACGCGGGGCGGTAATTTCATTTTTCGCACTTTTGTCTCTGTGTTCAAGCGTCCATTCTAAGCCATTCCCTGCGGAGGGGTCACGGATAGTGGTAATGCCGTGCGCCATCCACAATTTGAACACGTATTCCGCACTTGTTCCTTGCGCCACGCCTCCACAATGCCCATGGGTGTCCACGAATCCGGGCAGCAAATACAACCCTTCGGCATTAAACTCTTTGTCGCCCTCGGCAGCTTTGGGGCGGCTTTCGGGCTTGATGGGCAGTCCAGGGAAACCAACCGATTGAATAGATTTGATACGATTCCCTTCCACTACGATATCCACAGGACCAAGGGGCGGCGCTCCCGTGCCATTGATAAGCGTTACGCCGCGAATAATGAGCCGCTTAAAGGGTCCTTCGCCTTCAGCTCGTGGCGGTGACTTCGGCACAAGACGCGACTGCGCCACAAGCGAACCAGAACAACACACAACGACTACAACAAGGACAAATATTCGGAAGAGAGTATTCATGCGGGTAGAAGAACAAGTGGTAAAAGAAAACAGCTTCACGGGAGAGCAAAATACGTGAAACCACAGTAGAAAACAAGCGTAGCTTGCGCCCTGCACCCACGAAAACGGAAAAAGTGGAGTTCGCCTTGAAAAGATGAACCCCACTTTCGTTTCCAATACTATCATTGCCAGTATCAATGACGAATCATTTGCCCTGTCCGGCGCACGGTCGTTCCATTCGAGAGCGTCACAGCAAGTTCGTAAAAGTATGTCCCTGCTTGCGACTGCGCACCACCATACATTTGCCCTTCCCACTCAATACTGTGCTCGCCTGCTGATTGTGGTTGGTTTACGAGGGTCACTATTTCTCGCCCCAACGTATTGGTAACACGAAGGCGCACCGTTGCTGCTTCCGGCAGCGTGTAACGGATGGAAGTTGTGCTTGCAAAGGGGTTTGGATAGTTCTGTCCAAGTACGACAGCGCTTGCAAGACTTTGTACATCGCCTGCTTTTTGCTGCGCTACTTGGAACGCCGAAGCGGCGGTAACATTTGTGCTAAACATCCCATTGGCAAAGGTGGCAATAGCAACATAACCGTCCACTTGACGCGCTACCACGCCAGTAACAGGAATACTTCCGATGACTGTTGCTCCTTCTTGCGCCCACTGCGTATTTGCGCCATCCAGACGACTTGTGGAATATAGTCCTGTACTTGTTCCCAAAAAGATGCGCGTTACGCCGCCAAAATTCTGAAAAGCCGCCGACGTGCATGAGGGACCGGCTCCCGTGCCGTCTTGATTTGCGCGAAGATTGCCTCCTATTGCCGTCCACGTCTTGCCGCCGTCGCTTGTGTAGAAGAGAGGGCTGACCGAATAGTTGGAAAAGACCACGATGGCTTGGTCGGCATTCGCAGGATTGACGGCAATGCCTGTAATGAAGCCATTTTGCGGGAAGTTCATTGATGTAACTTCCGTTGGAGTCATCGTGCCGGATTGTGCATTTTCCACAACAAAGACCTGACCGACGGACGTACCGAAAAACAACCGTGTGCTTGTGCCGCGCGATGCGCCAAATGCGCTTATCTTCCCCTGCGGTATGGCTTCTGCTGCGGCTGTCCAGCCCTGCACACGGTCGTAGCGCTCACCGCGCTCCAGTGCCGCCGGAATGACGCTCAAATCCTCATTCCGCCAGAGGTCGCGCCCGCCTGCCATGTACATAACGTTATTGTTGTTCGGGTCGAGGATAAACGGATTGATAAACATATAATCTTTGCCTTCGATTGGGTCAATGCGGGCAACACGACTTCCCATCACGCGGTTCGTCGTACCGTTTTGAGTGGAATAATAGATTGCCGCTTTTTTGTCGGCGATTGCGCAAAAAGAACCGTCGCCGCTTCCGACCCTATCCCACGTGGTTGTTGCTTGATTGCTTTCGGTTGTATAGGTGGCTTGATCTTGCAAACCTCCCAAAAGAGTATTATCGCCCGACGTGGCAAAATCAATCGCAATGGTGTAGAACTGGGTACTCACAAAACCGTTATTCAAAATTTTCCACTCAATATCTTCCGAAGCCGCCATAATGTTGTCCGTTCGGCGAACACCGCCGTCATTGCCGGTGAAAGCAGCGTTAGGATTACTCGGAAGAAAAACAAGTTCGTGCTGGTCAACGTATTGATTGGGAGAGAGCGCAAAACTCTTGCCTGAAAGCTCGTACCCGGCAACCTTTTGTGTATTGAGGTCAGTCAGAAAACCATTGGTGGAGCGATAGATTTCTGAACCACCGAGAAAAACGATATTTTCGTTATCGGGCTTCACACGAATATACATATCATACCCGCCTTGAGAATCGTAGTTCCCTGTTTTCCCGCCCGCAATCTGCAATCCGGGAAGATTATCCGAGCGATTGAACCACGAACCGCCTGCCAAGCCGCTTCCGTCGCCCTCACGATAGGTATATTTCCAAAAACTATGCCCTGCTTGTCCTTTGGAAGTCGGCGGTCGGAAACCCGCTCCGGGCGTTTGTGCAATCACGTACATCACATTTTCGTTGGAAGGAGCAAGCCCAAGATTGATGCGCCCAAAACGCTCCGGCGCATCGGGCATCGTGATATTTGCCCAGTGAATGCCGTCGGTGGAGCGGTAGATTCCATAGACAGGATTAGCGGTAGCATTTCCTGAAAAACTGATAGCTGCGTAGAGAATACCCGTGCTGGTGATAACGACATCCGTCCAATCTGCTCTATTGACGGCATCCGCCGTATTGCCGCCCAGCACCGCAGTCCACGTCTCACCGCCGTTTGCTGAACGATAGATACCACCGTAGGTGGCTGCATAGACAACATCTTCGGTTTTCGTGGGGTCGGTAACGATTTTATTGATAAAAGAAAAATCGGAAGCAAAAAGATGTGCTTGATTGCGCACTGTGGAAGCAAGGCGTGACCACGACTTGCCGCCATCGGTGGATTTGAAGATACCATCACCAAAGAGCTTTGTTGCGCCCCGGACATCACTGCCTCGAAATTCGCCCGTGCCGTAGTACCAGACGTTGCGCTTCCCCGGGCGGCGGTCTTGCGCCACTGTGGTAACGCTGGAAATATCAGAAAGCGCCGTTGTTCGCGCCCATTGTGCGCCACCATCGGTGGAGCGCCACATACCGCCGGAGGCAGCTCCGGCGAGAATAATGCTCTCATTGTCCACATCCAATGCCAATGCGCGGACGCGCCCGCCAACGTTGATAGGTCCACGTGGAGACCATGTTTGCGATTGCAAGCGCGCGCCGTCTTTCCCAATCATACCTTCGGCTCTTGGGAGGCGTTCGGCAAATCGTAGTTCCATAGCGCGGGCATCGTCGGGAATTTTCCCTGTGCGCGGGTCGCGGAGCATTTCTTCTTGCTGAAGCAAGTATTCAGACGGATTTTCAAATTCTTCACCTTCTTCGGTTTCCTCTTCTATTTCGGAAGATTGCGCTTCGGCAAGGCGGGCTGCGTTTGCCTCGTGAAATGCCTCCGTGCGCTTGGAAGCAGCAGGAAAAAAGAGCACTGCGGCAGTCAACCAGACGGCAGCTATGGCAACAGAAGTAAACAGTTTTGTACGCATGACGATAATTAAAAGAGTAAAGTATTCAGTTGCTTGGGGTTTGGTACTTGAGTTTTATCGAATAATATGCAGCAAACGGCTCACCGATGCACCACCAGCGCTTACTTGAACAATATAAGCTCCTGTGGGTAGTTCGCGCGTATCTAGCCTCAGAGCGTGTTCGCCCGACTGGAGCGCGGGGAGTTCTTCTCGTCTGACGGCGCGTCCAAGCACATCGAAAATAGTGAGGACAACGCTTACAGGCTGCCGCACTACAAAGCGCACGGAGGTTTCTCCATTCGCAGGATTCGGTGCAAGTCGCATATTTATTCCCGCTATTGCTTGCTCATTGAGCGTTTGTACGCTTGTTATCTGCGAAAGCGGGCGCTTCCAGACCCCTGTACCGGCGGCATAATCACCGATGTATATGTTCATATTGTCCGCAGCAAGTGCGTGATTGGAAGTATTTGTCAAGCCTTGACTGACAGCCTGCCACGATGTGCCGTTATTTGTTGAACGAAAAACACCCGCCGCACCTGTCGCCACGAGCGTAGCATTTTGCAATGTAAGTTTGTACACGGCAGGATTACTCGCATCCAGTCCCACACTGCGCTTCGCCCATGTTCTGCCGTCATCGGTGGAGAGATACACGCCGTCTTCGGTTGCGGCGAAGACATTTGTGCCACTGAAGAACAAATCATATACCGTCAAGGCAGCAATATCCAGACCCTTACTGGCTTCACGCCATGTCTCACCACCATCGCTGGAGCGATAGATACCAGATTCAAACGTGCCGCCAAGCACCGTAGAGCCATTGAAAGCAAGTACGTGAACGGCAACCGTATCATCCAATTCACGCGCACGGCGCGACCACGTTTTGCCGTCATCTGCCGAAACATAGACACCATCACCTGTTGCGGCGGTAAGTTTGTTATTGGAGGAATTGAGAGCAATATCATACACAGACAATCCAAAATCTTTCAGCGCACCAGTCCCGGAGCCGTTTGCCACTGTCCACGTCGCACCACCGTCACCGGAAGCAAAAAGTCCACCGTAAGTAGCGGCAAACAAACGGTTTCCGGCGGCACTGATTCTGTTCACATATGCGCTCAGCCCCTGCGAGCCTTGCGGCGGGTCGTTGATTCCTTTCGCAGCAGCCCATGTCGTACCGCCATCACGCGAGAACTGGATTCCATTGCCGTAGGTAGCGGCAAAAAGCGTATTATTCAGCACCGTGAGCGACAGCACTTGCCCCGCAAGAATTCCGGCATTTGTCTGCGACCATGCAACATCCGAGCGCGGCGAGGTAAAAATTCCTGCGCCTTCGCTCCCCAGCACCAGCGTCGTGCCGACACTCGTAAGCGACAAAGGAGCAAGATTTGTTAGTCCTTTATTCGCGGCTGTCCATGTAACGCCACCATCCGAAGAACTAAAAACTCCGGCAGATTCGGTGCCAACAAAAAACGCGTCACCCGTTTTGGTAATTGCATTCACTGTCTGCCCTTTCAAGCCTGTATTTGCGGCTTGCCATGCGGCGGCTTCGGGTTGGGTGCTCGTGAGCGCTATTCTGCGCGAATAGACACCATCGCGCGTGCAAAGATAGAGCGTTCCGCCGTCGGCAAGCAGGCTCAACGCCTCCAAACGGAGAGCATAGCCCGTAAGCCCCTGACTAAAATTATTCCATGTAGCACCGCCATCGGTGGAGACATATACGCCTGCACGATTGGAAACCGCATACAATCTAGTGTCGAAGGTAGTTTGAACGACAGTGAGCGAGAAGGATTCACCCACGTGTTTCGGTAATTTGCTGCTCAAAGCCACCCATGTTGTACCATTGTCGGCAGAACGATACAAACACTCCGACGGCGTTTCAATGGTGTCAATGGTAGAAGTATTGCGGACTTCCGTTGCGACGATAATGTCAGAGCCGTTAGCCAATACTTTCGTTATTTTCACTCCCGAAAACGTTGCTGTTCCGCTAGGAACCCACACGCCACCGTCATTATCGGAGTGAAATAAGCCATCGTGTGTTCCCAGCCACAGTGCCGAGCCGGAGGCAAGTATGGATGTGGGATAGAGGCTATTGCCTTTCAGTCCCGTACTTATTTGCGTCCACGAGTCAAAGACGCTTGCCGTTCGATACACGCCGCCGCCGTTGACTCCGGCGTATATTGTGGAGCCGTTTTGCATAAACGTTGTCACCATACCGCCTGCGGGACCGTTTGTTTTTGTCCATTGAGCTTGTACAGGCATGAAGGAGAGTACAAGAAAAACACATATCCATACTGCAGAATAACGCTTGCAGAGATATGAAAAAGAACCAAGTTTAGGCGATACCATGTTGTTATCCTTAAAAAAAGTACAGAACGGATGAAGACGAAATCCTCAGGATTGCGACCAAGAAGCCGTCAAACTGACAGCCGATTGTATCACCAACCCAAAAGCAAATTACAATAAAAGCGGAAGCGAAAACAGATGCACAAAGAGCTACGATTATAGGTAGAAAAGTACTATGCTTTAACGTTGTCTCAAAACACAGTCACCCTAACGAGGAGCTATAATACCGATGCGGATAGCAAAATCAGATGCCTCACGACGCGATGAAATACCTAGTTTCTGATAAATATTCTGAAGATGATTTTTGATGGTACTTTCGCTCAGACCAAGCTCATCGGCAATTTCTTTATTACTCAGTCGAATATGACGCAGAACCGTTTGCTCGGCAGGTGTGAGGTGCACTTGAGAAAGCAGATAGTCAGATTTCATAGACTGGCGGTGCCAGTGCGGACTTAGCCAAAAGCTACCGGGATTGCTTGCAATCCAGCGAATACCTTCCAAAAACACCGTTGGTGGTTCTTCTTTCGATACAAACCCATTTGCTCCTGCGCTCAGAACGTCGTGAGGGCTTGCCAGATGAGAACCCGACATACACAGAATATTCTTTGTAAAGCCGTTTGCGCGGAGCTGCTTGGCTACCTCCAAGCCCGTCATATCCGGCAAATCAATATCAATCACAAGCATATCCGACTCTGTTTCAGCAAGTGCCTTTAGTGTTTCTCCTCCCCGCAATGCCGTTCCGACCACCCGCACGTGAGGAAGTCCCGTATCGGCTTCAATCCACATCATAAGGGCAAAACGCGCCATTTCGTGGTCATCGGTAATAAAAACGAGGATACTATCACTTGCCATAGTATTTTTGAAAGGATGGGATATGCTGTCAAAGCCAGTCCACTGCTAACCTAGTAGAATATGATTATCTCATTACACAAGCCGTAAATATACAAATATGTGTCAGTAATCAGCTATCTAAACTGGCGAAAGACAGACAAAAAATCTGCCCAATCTACGACAACGCCATACAGCAAGGATAGCACACACGTTTTTCAGCCATACTGACGAATTTCTCACAAAAGTTTACTTGCTTTGTGGTATATTTGGGATGCAGTTTTTATTGCGCTGCACAAATCTCTTAAACCTTTCGCCTGTTTCTGCGCCTCCAATGAAGGAGAATGGATACCGCACTCGCATTCGCACAGGCACTCTGACAACAAAAGCAAGCAATCCTACACCAATTTTATTTTGTGAGACTCCCCATATGAAACGACGTTCCAACGATACAGCAGCTATGACTTTTCCGGCAACGATTGTAGCTCTCTGCGTTGTACTTTTCGGTCTTTCACCGCTTACTTCACCGACCGCTTTTGCACAACAAGAAAAGGTCTTCGTTCCCTCGGCACGCCTTGTTTTCCGCGCACTGGACTCGCTTTCAAAATCCAAAGTAACATGGAAAGGACTATCGTCGTACAGCAGAACCAGCACCTACAACAGTCGCTACACCATTGCGCTTAATCTTGGCTCCCGCGTAAGCGACGCATTCGTGGCATCGCAAGCAAAAGACGACGAAAAATTCCTTCAGATGGCACTCACCATGAGCGAACTCGCTGCGAAGCTCGGTGCTGAAATTGACCCTTCGCTCAATCAAAAAATGCTTGACCTCGTAAAAGCAGGTAACTGGAACGAAGTTCGCACTATTCTGGACAAGCAACAAGAAGACACAAAAAGAAAATTGAACCGTCTCGACAAAGACGCTTCGGTACTCGTTGTAGTAGGTGGTTGGTTGGAAGGGCTGAACATCACCAGCAAAGCGCTTACAACGAACTATAACGAAAGCGCCAGCACGATTATCGCAAGCCCCAAACTGCTGGAGTATCTTGCAGGCGAACTCGGCAACATCAGCACCACTGCTCGCAATCACCAAATTGTTCGCAAGCTCGCTCCGGCGCTGAATGAAATCAAAAACCTTGTGAACGTCGAAAAAGGAAAGCCTGTTCCTGCCGAAAGCATCAAGAAAATCTATGCTATCACCTCAGGATTGATTAAGGAAATTGAGAACGCGAAAGATTAAGACTACATTACCACGATAGTCGTTTCCGTACAGCATAATATCACAGAGACTCTACCTCGGAAAGCCTGTAAGTTTTTTTACTTACAGGCTTTCTTGTTTTAGCGAAATTTGTTGATTGGGTTGGGCTTGTATGTCTGCGCGACAAGCCCGTATGAATAGAGCATCACCACGATAGCCTCCGAAAAGTACGAAGTCTGAAATTACTACACATCATGAGCTTCATGGAGAAGGTGGAATAAGAGTATTTTGGTCGTGCACAAGCCGCCATCCGTTTTTGTCCTTCTTAAAGATAAGCAGCAAGTAATAATCCATTACTAGCGGCTGCCCGTCCGCCTTTTTGTCGGTGTAATGAACTTTCAGCAATACTGAGGACAGAAAGCGTGTTTCGTTTATTGCTTGCAGAGAATAGACAAACTTCCAGTCTTGCTCCGAAAACCATTCGCGAATCACCTTCAAATACTGCTCTTTGCCCTCAATATGCTCACCGCGCGGAAGAATAAGATGGATATTGTCATCTTTGGCAATCGTCTCTGAGTAAGCCCTGAAATCTCTCTGCTCTATTGCTCGCAGATGCTTTTGTAATGTTGTCAGAAAAGATGTATGCTGTGCGGAATTGATGTGGGTCTGTGCTAACAATGGGTATGTACACACAAGAATTATGCTTGCAATAAAGCAAACTATAAATTTTCGTCTTAGTGCGAATAGTATCATAATAGGGTAGAAAAAGTAGACAATTTTTCAAATTTCGATTCTACTATTGGCTTTTGGGCAACAACAACTCGAACAGGCGGAAATATCAGGAAACTCAAGCCCGAGCGGTAAATACGCTCCATTCCACATTCTCCGAGACTTTGTTCATATTCATCCGTAGAACGAAAATCCTGTACCAGCACTCTGCCACCCGGCTTTAAAACGCGAACAATCTCTGCAATAGCTTGTTTTCTCCCTTCCGCATCGGGAATATTATGAATCGCCATGCTGGAAACAACAACATCAAATGTTTCTGCCTCGAAAGGCATTTGCCGCATATCGCCTGTATGAATTTCCACGCGCTCTGCAACACCCTCCAAACGAGCATTGTCAAGAGTTTTCTCTGCCGTATTGCCTGATAAATGAGGTGTACCCCATTGTTTGGACAGCAAAACCGTGATTTATAGATAATATTTTC
>CALCNX010000060.1 GCA_937899715.1 uncultured bacterium
GAAAATATTATCTATAAATCACGGTTTTGCTGTCCAAACAATGGGGTACACCTCAATTAGTACCAGCAAGCTGAATTCCATTAGTTATCAATAGAGCTTGTACGTCGAGCCCAGAACGTAGAGAGAGCCAAGTTGTTCCGTTATCTTGCGAACGGAAAATACCTCCCTGAATGGCTGAATTACTCCTAAGTCTCCCTGCGAACAGACTGCTTCCATCAAAAGAGAGTGAAGTAATCGGGTTTCCACTAAACCCGCTATTAACTGTAATCCAATTTAGACCATTATCTGTTGATTTGAGAAGTGTTCCGTCAAACCCATTCGAAGCCCATAATTCGCCGTCTTTTGCGTACATCGCCCCTATATCAACATTCATCCTATTCCATAAATCTCCATTGTCTGAAGAACGGAAAGCCCCGTTTTCTGTCAAAGCAAAGACAGCACCTTGATTAACAACTAAAGATAGGATAGCTTTATTCGTCAAACCCGTGCTTATTTCAATCCAAGAGTCTCCGTTATCAGTTGAACGAAAGACTCCGTTACCCTTCGAGCCAGCAAATATAGTACTATTGCTTGCCGCTATAGACGTTATACTTAGATTCGTTATTCCACTATTGACTTGACTCCACGCTGTCCCATTGTTTGTTGAGCGAAAGATCCCACCACCAGAAGTACCTGCGAAAAGTGCTGTGCCAACTGACGTAAGCGTCTGAACTGATTGAGAAACAATTCCATTATTTGCTGGAACCCAAGTAATTCCACTATCTAGTGAGCGATAAACACCAAAACGATTATTTTGCATTCCAGCGAATAAAGTGTTGCCGATGCTTACAATTGCACTTATTTGTTGATCCCTAATTGCAGAACCAGTTAATGTCCATGAATTACCATTGTCTTTAGATACATGAAGTCCATTTGTAGCGCCAGCAAATATTGTTGCCCCAGCAACATTTAATGTAGTGATGGAAGCATTCGTATTTGCTCTCGACCATGTCAATCCAGCGTTTTTTGATATATACACCCCAAATTGAGATCCTGCTATCAGGTTATTCTGAATCATTTGTAAAGATCTTACAGCCTGTGGGCTGTGTGTTTGTTGCCACTGTAATTGACTTAATGCCAGTGTCGGGACCGTGACGAGTAATTGAAAGCAAATTTGAATAAAACGGCTTTTCATAAATACTTCCTTCAGAGTTGGGCATGTAATAATTTGGTGTTGAGAGGCTGAGGCGGTAAAAACTCAAGAGTGTCGGCTCGTAGAAAAATATTTCACTACAAATATACACAATCCAGAAAGCGAGCGCTAGTGTCGGATGTAACGAAAAACCCGTTACAATCGTTGTTGTAACATTGATTGTTTTATATGCCAATTTTCGTAAAAGATTGTAGAGCAGGGGATTGCGGTCAGTAGGTGCGTGGAGACGGGGCGCGAAAAAAAATATAAAAACGGAGTAAAATTCAAAAATAATGGATGATATGACCCTCTTTGTGAGCACTCTTCAGCCATGGAAGAGGAAAAAAAGGAAACCCCAACCCAAAAGCCTCATCAATACTTATTCATAATCGTAAACGCATCATTGATGAGGCGAAGCTCAAGTGTGCGAATGGTGACGGATTTTTCCAGCCCGGAGCCAATCGGCTTCAGTTCCGGCATTTGCTGAAGCGTGAGCATATCCAAATGCACGATGATTGCTTGCTCCGAGCGGGCAAGCTCCATGTCGAGTGGTGCTTTTATGTGCGGATATTTCTTGAGTCCACTCCATGAAAAAAACGTGGAGAGCGGAATGTCGGGAAAGACTTGCGTCGTCACGTCTTGCCATTTGTTATTCTCAAAGGTCAAAAAAGCAACTTCCGTGCCTGCACCCTCGCGCTGCCATCGTCGACGGCTAAATCCTATCAATGTTTTCTTGTTTTTCAGCGTCCAGAGCGCAACCGAAAAAGAATACCCCTCGCTGTTTTCCGGTGTGTTGACGATGAGGTATTTGTTCTTGATTTCGAGCGCTCCGGTGAAGAGTTCTACGCCCAGCATTTTTGAGCTATCACTTGAAAACGATGACAGAATAGTTCGGCGGGTCTTGGTGTCGAACGACTTGACGGTGCTTGTAGTGGAGCCGTAGTGCGTGAAATATGCTTCGGGGAGAAGCAAAAAATAATCCACGACGGTCTGCGGTTTTTTGATGGTTTTGAGAAGTTCCGCGTCATAACTTAAGGAAGCAGGATGAGCTGCCCGACCGCTTGCGATGCGGTCTTCTGCATACATGGGGACGAGAAATGCGGCACATAGAAAAAGTAGCGCAACGTTGTATGTATGGTGCTTTGACATCATTTGGAATGGTGCAGTGAATGAAGCAGTGTCTCTACCCACTGGCAAATAAACGCCAGCACTTCCGTATTATTCGGCTCGTTGTGCAATTCGTGGTATCCTTCCGACCATGTGCGAAACGTCAGCAAGGCAGGCGGCACGTTTTGGGCAAAAGCGGTTGTGGCTGCGCATGAGGTCAAGCGGTCAGCTTCGCCGTGCATGAGGAGCAACGGCAATGTCCATTCTGAGGCGTGCTGAAGCGCCCATTCGCCGGAGGAGAGAATATCCATGCCGAGTTGTGCCGAAAGGCGGTTGTGGCGAAGCGGGTCGGCGATGTATGTCTTGACAACAGAGGAATTACGCGAAATACCTGTCACATCAAGCCCATTCGGCATGGTGAGTGATGGCACGATTGAATACAGCATTTTTCCCGCAGCAAGTTTGAGTGCCGGTGGCGTAAAGGCGGGGCGGAGTGCAGGGGAGGTCGCAATGACTCCGGCAAGAGTGGGCTTACGGCGTAATACAAAATTGAGTACCAGATTTCCACCCATACTATGCCCATAGAGCACCTGCGGACAAGATGGGAAGCGGTGTGCGGAGACTTCCAAGAGCGAGGCAATATCATCCAGCATCTGCTCGTAACTTTCGCCATGTCCGCGTCTTCCGCTTGTGCTGGCAACACTTTTGCCGTGACCACGTTGGTCGAAAGCAACAACCGCGCAACCAGCATTATTGAGCGCTTCGGCGACGTGGGCGTATCGTGCGGCGTGTTCGCCCAATCCATGCACGAGGGTAACGCAAGCACGAGGTTCGGGAATATCCCAGATGTAACCACAAAGCTGCTTGCCGTCTTTGGTCTTGAGGAGAAAATACTCCGATGATTTTCCCATACTATGCTTCCTGTTTGGGGTAAAATAAACATTTGAAGGAAGGAGAAGATACTCAAAAACCAATAGCGGTGCAAGCAAGAATAACAAGTGCAGGGAGGGAGACAAGAATCGTCCGAGTAAGGCGGCGGAGAGTAAGTAAGGAATGTGTCAAAAATAAGTGGTCAAACTTTTCTTTGGTGAAACAGATTGAGCACCGCGCTCATCTTGCCTGTGTAGTGCTTGATAATCGCTTCGGTGGCACAGACAGGAATGTCTGTGCCACCGAAGCCAAAGAACTTGAGCAAACTATTTTTCCGAAATTTGTTCCTAATGCGTGTACGCCAAGGGCAGCCCACCGATTGGAAGTGGCAGGCTGTCACAATGTTCATTCTGATTCAGAAAAAATACTATTCGGCTGCCGTAAAGCGATTAAAGGCTAAAACTACAATACCGCCAACAACAACGTGCATGATATCCAGCCAAATACCCATGCCTGTCGGAACATTAGGAATCATTGCAAATGGTTGAACAAATGAAAGTGTCAATAACACTATCGCAATGATGTTGAATACTCGTAGTGGTGCAGAAACAAAACGATTGAGCAGTGCTAATACTCCTCCGGCAAGTAGCGTCGGGAGAATGGATGAGATAAGAACGGGAATGAGCGAAATAGGTTCATTGCGTGGTGCTATTAATACGGTATCGCTGATTAAACCAGTCGCTTTGCCGATGGAGAACATGATAGCGTTGATTGCTGCTGCTGCAATAGCCGCAAGCGGCGCAACAGTCAAGAGTTTTTTCGAGGCAATTTTGGTGGTGCTCATAGCAGTAAAGAATAAATGGAAAAAAGTAAATAGTTATGAAAGTTATAGTGATAAAAATAACTATATGGGCAAAATTTTTTTAGAAAGAATGTGGACAAGAGCCTGTATTATCGCGCATTTGCAGGTTTTTCATCACCACTGCGAGCGAGCGCACAAAAGCTGTTTGTTCATTTTCCGACAAGCCTTCAAATGCAGTGTCATACACTGAAAGCGCATTGCGAATGGCTTCGCAGCGGATTGCTTTTGCTTTTTGTGTTAGAAATATTCGGTTGACGCGGCGGTCTGTCTGGTCAGGAACACGGACAATATAGCTTTCTGCCTCAAGAGTATCTACCATCGTCGTAACATTCGGCTTGGCAACGCCTGAGCGCTTGCTGATTTCTTGCTGCGAAAGACCGTCCTCATTCCAAAGTTGCGCCAAGATAATCCAGTGTCCCATCGAAATCCCAATACCGGAGGCGGCGAAGCGCTCTTGTAAGTGCTCCGCCATGAGCTTTGCCGTGCGCCCAACCATCAGCCCGAAGGAGGTGTTCACGTTGAATGTTTCTACTGATTCCATGCAAATCTATACATCGGTGTGAGTTCAGGAGGTGCAAAAGTGCGCCGAAAAAATATTGATGACAACAAATTTATGATTGCAAAGCGCCGAGTGCCGAGAGAATCTCGGAGGAAAAAGGCAAAGTCGAGAGCTGTGTTGAGTAGTATTCTCGCTCTTCGGGGGGTGTGCTCTTGCGTAGGCGTTTGTGAAAATAGGACAGGCGTAAAAGGTTGGTTGCCGTTGCAATATCCGTAGCGTCCGCGACAGGAAATGTCGTCCAACCTGATTCAGGAATCCATTTGTGGATTTGCGTAATTCCTGCCTTCACAAGCGCTGTGCGAGCCTTCTTGCTCAAGAGGATATCCAAATCACCGTTCCAGTGGATATGACCTATTTCTGTGGTATTCCACACAAATTCTCTGCCACCACGCTCGTGTGCTGCTGCGTGGATGTGCTCCAGTTCGGAGAGCGATTTTTCAATCTCTCCCACAAGGGCGATAATTTGAAGAGCCATGCTGGATAGGCAAAAAGAATTAATAGGCGAAAGTTTTACCTTCTTGGTGAATATGGTTACAAATATAACTAATTGTTGATTGGATGTCAAATAATTTTCTTCCGCCTTGTTGTTCGCTGAGGTTTACTCTTTTTGCTTTGGGGTGGAGGGCAGACGAATGGTAAAGACCGTTCCTTCGCCCGGATAGCTTTCTACGGTAATGTGTCCGCCATATTTTTCAATAATGCCATGCGCAATCGCCATACCCAAGCCCGTTCCTTTGCCGACGGGTTTTGTCGTGTAAAACGGCTCAAAGAGACGCTTTTGCGTCTCTTCCGACATTCCGGAACCGTTGTCCGCGATTGTGAGAACAACAAATTCCTTGTTCAAGTGCGCCGTGAGCGTAATTTCGGTAGCATTTGCTTGTGCAGCATTGACCAAAATATTTAGCAACACCTGATTGAACTCGCCCCAGTGCATGGTCAGCTGCAAGCCTTTTTCGATCGCAAGCCGCACCTGTGTTTCTTTGAATTGATATCGGAACATTGATACCGTTGCCGAGATTTCATCCGCTACAATGCCCTTTGTCATACCCTCGCGCTGATGCTTTGTGAAGTGTTGCAATCCAGAGACGATAGATTTGATGCGCTCCGAGCCTGTGAGCGCAATGTGTGTCAGGTGCTGCGCATCGCCCAGCATTTGCTGAAAACGCCTTGCTTTTTGTGATTCTTTCGATTTTTCGTCCAGAAGCGAAAAGAAGTATTCTTCAATCGTCAGATGTGCGCGGTCGAGGTCGTGCAGTGCCGCATAGATAGCGGCATTGGGGTTGTTGATTTCGTGCATCACCCCCGCGGTGAGCTGCCCGGCAACAGCCATTTTTTCGGCATGAACCAATTGCGTTTGGGTTTGTTTCAATGCCTGAACAACGTTGTCGAGAGCGATATTTTTTTCGCTTAGTTCGGAGTTCGCAATTTCCACCTCGCGGGCTTGTTCGGCTTGAATTTCCAGTTGGCGCTGAATCTCGAAATTTGCTGTGTGCAAATCCTCCGTCCGCTCACTCACTTGCCGCGCCAATTCACGGTTTCTGGCTTCTACCGTGCGTACACGCCCTTTGTACGCTCCCCATGCAAGGGTAGAAATACAAGCAAACAGTGCAGTGCGGAACCACCACGTTGCCCACCACGGTGGTAGTATCACAAGGGTAAGAGAAGCGCCACTCTCATTCCAAACGCCGTCGCTATTGCAGGCGCGAACGCGAAATTTGTATGTGCCCGCGTCCAGATTGGTATAGTATGCGTCGCGCCGAGTGCTGCTTTGCTGGAAGTCGGGGTCAAAGCCTTCCAGTTTCCATGAATAAAAATTGCGCTCAGGCAAAGTAAATTCTAATCCCACAAAACTGAATACGAGATTGTTGCGCGTGTAGGGGAGTTCCAGTCGTACCTCACCGCCCATGTGATAGATGGTAGTGTCTCCGGCTTTCAGAGCCGTAATTACCACGTCGGGCGGTGTTGGGTTGTCCTTCGTGTCGCTCGGAAAAAAGCTGTTAAAGCCGTTGATACCGCCAAAAAACATTTCACCATTATTGTCTTTGTAGTACGAGAGGCGGTTAAACTCCTTGCTTTGCAAGCCAGTGGTGATGCCGAAAGAGCGAAATTTATGTGTGCCGGGATTATATTCTGCAATGCCGTTATCGGTACTCATCCACAGGTTTTCGGTGTCATTATCCTCCAAAATTCCATAGACAAAATTATGGGGCAAGCCTTCTCGTTCCGTGATATGTTCAAGAACGCCCTGCGACGGTAATGACGATGGCGTGTAGCGATAAATACCGTTCCCTTTGGTCGTTATCCACAAATCGCCCCGACTACTTTTGTACAGCGACGTTGTATAAATCACACTTTCATCTTGGGCGAAAACAGTATGGGCGCTTTGACTACGACGATTCCACTGGTAAACGCCATCGCCCGTGCCAAGCCAAATGAGGCTGTCGTTTTCTTGCAGGAGACAGCTAATTTGTGCTCCGGCATTTTTGAAATACTTCCCCAAGTCGTAATGCTCTACGTTTCGTTGTGGGGTGATGTAATGCAGAAAATTGAATTGAGCAACATACAATCCACCGTGCAAATCGGGATGAAGAGCAATGGCGGCAATTTGTTTGTCCGGCGCTGTAAAAGCGAACTGCTCGAATCGCCGCGTTCCTTCGTTATACCAAAACAAGCCTTTGTCCCACGTGCCTATCCACAGCCTACCCAAACTGTCGGTGCAGACTGACCAAACATTTTGCACGGAGGAAAAATAGGCTGTGCTGCCGGAGCGCGGGTTGCCGGAACGCGGATTGTAGAAGTGTTCGTACTGAAGCGTTGCGGGGTTGCGCCTGTTCAAGCCGCCGTATTGTGTGGCTATCCACAACGCTCCATGCGCATCTTTGCCGATGCCGCGAATGTAATTATTGCTCAGCCCCGTTGTGTCGCTTGTGCGGTGGCGTTCATGTTGAAATTTGAAATGATAGGGCGCATACTTGAACAGCCCATTCGTGCGGTGTCCCATCCAGACTACACCCGAACGGTCTCGGTAGAGTGCCCGAATTTCATTCGTCTCGGCAAATGTCGCCATGTTGCTCCGTACTCGTGTCCATTCTTCGGTATGGATATTGAGCACACAAAGCCCCGCTAATGTGTTTACCCAAAGCGTTCCTCGCTGCACCTCGCATATATCGGTGATGTGGTCACTTGCCAAGCCTTCGGCGGGCGAGGCGGGATTATGGCTGTACTGTGCAAGAACAGTACGCTTTTGTGGGTGAAAGCGCACCAGACCCTTTTCCAAGATAATCCAGAGCATACCTTCGCTATCGCACAAAATTTGACTGTCCTGCCCCCAGCGCCACGGCATAAACTGGTCTTCAGGTCTGTCGGAAGGCGCACGGATGTCGGCGGGCAAAAGATTGTCCGTAGCGGTCTCCGACTGCGGGGGTAGGTAATATAAACTTGAGGTAATGCCGCCCTCGGCGGGCAGGGATTTTCTGTCTTTGGCAAAAACCCACAGTCCTCCGGCAGAATCCAAGGCTATTTCTTCGAGGCTTATCGAATGGTCTGCGAGGGCAATATGCTTGCTTACGCCTGTCATTGGGTCGTACAAAAAAAGCCCGCTTTGCCTGCACATCACATGAAGTTTCCCTTGCGGGGCAGGTAGTATCTGGTCTATATCGCCAAGCGGTTTGCCGGACATGGGATTGGTAACATAAAAACGCCGAAAACAATTCCGAGTCTCGTCGAAGCGGTTAATGCCTTTGGGCGAGGCAACCCACATATTTCCAGCATTATCTTCACAAATGGAGGCTGCTGTGTGCCATGCCAGCGACGAAGAATCTGTCGGGCTGTGGCGGTATGTTGTAAAGGTATAGCCGTCGTAACGGTTCACACCATCATCCGTGCCTACCCACAAAAAGCCCTTATTGTCCTGCAAGACACAACGAATGGCGTTGTTGGAAAGCCCTCCATCGTTGTTGAACCATTCAAGCGTGATGCCGCGTGTGAGCATTCGTTCGCTTTGAGCGCTGAGAAGTCCAGCGTTTACCAAGAGCATGATTGCCATCGGTATCACGATCGAGAGCTTCATTGGCGATTGGAATGTGAATTGGCGGAAAAGGCTCATGAAATCAAGCAAAAAGTCAACAAATGGAAATGAATAGTGTTAAGTTTTGGGCGTTAAGTTTTGAATTCAAAAGCCTATAATCTCAGCAATGAAGAGTCTTCCAGCCCTGACGCACTCAAAACTCAACATTCAAAACTCAACATTGCTCACGTGGGCGATGTTACAACGGGCAGCGCAATCACAACGGTCGTACCCTGATGCTCTACACTTTCTATGGTGATTCTACCGCCATTCTTCCGAATAATTGTTCCGGCGATGGTCATTCCTAAGCCTGTTCCTTGCCGTGTGATGGGCTTTGTTGTGAAAAACGGCTCAAAGACTCGTTGCCGTGTTTCCTCCGGCATACCGCGCCCGTTGTCTGCTACCGTGATAACCAAAACGTGCTGCGCTGCCTCTTTTTCGAGTCTTGCAGAAAGGTGTATTGTGGTTGCATCTGCCTGTGCGGCATTCACGAGAACACTGAGCAGTGCTTGGTTGAGTTCGCTCCAGTCTGCTTCCGCCTGCATATCCGGCGGTGTTACTTCCGTCATGACATCGGTGCTGAATTGATAGCGGAACATTTCAACCGTCATTGCTATTTCGTGTGCAACGGCTTCTGCACTTGCTCCGGCGCGTTGGTATTTCGTAAAATGCTGCAAACCGCCAACAATATCGGTTATTCGCTCCGACCCTGTTTGTGCTATGCCGTTGATGGAACGGGCTTCGGCAACTAATTGTGAAAAACGTTTTGCTTTCCGTGATTCTTTCGACGGGTCATCAAGAAGCGAGAAGAAGTACGCCTCAATATCATGCAGTGACACGCTCATAGAGTGAGCCGCGGCATAGATAGCAGCATTGGGATTATTGATTTCGTGCATCACTCCTGCGGTAAGTTGTCCAATGGCAGCCATTTTTTCGGAGTGGACGAGTTGCGCTTGTGTATCTTTCAAATCGCGGAGTGCAGCATCAAGGGCTGCGTTTTTTTCGTGCAGTTCGGTATTCGCCAGCTCGACTTCGCGGGCTTGTTCTGTTTGTATTTCCATTTGGCGTTGGATTTCTAGGTTTGCTTCCTGCACTTCTGCTGTCCGTTCCGCCACTGTCCGCTTTAGCACTAAGGCGCGGTGCTGCAAGCGGCGTACACGCAGACGGAATATCGCATAACTGCTTGCAACAACCAGCACTCCGCACAATCCGAAAAACCACCACGTTTCCCAAAAAAATGGTGTAAGGTAGAATACCGCCGATGCGCCCGTTTCGTTCCAGACACCGTCGTTGTTGCAGGCGATGACCCGAAAGCGATACGTGCGCCCACGTGGCAGGTGTGTGTAGTAGGCGACGCGCCGCGAACCTGCATCTGTCCATGCGCCATCGAAGCCTTCCAGTAAATATTTGAACTTTACAGCCTCCGGCGTGTGCAGACTCGTGGCAGTATAATGAAATTCAAATTTCTCGGCTCCTTGCGGCATAGTTGCTGGTGCGCTGAGGTCGGTTGATGTACTATCGGCAATGATTCCTTCGATAATAACCGACGGTGCAACACGATTGACAAGGATATTATCGGGGTGAACCAAGGCAAAACCTTGCATGGTAGGAAAATATAAGCGCCCGTCGCTGCTCTTCCAGACCGAAGGAGTGCCACCATTGCACTCAGCGCTTTTCATACCGTCCGATACGCCGAAGTGCTGGCAGGAAATGCGCTTGATTGTGCCTGCCGCCAGTGCGTTCAATTCTGACTTTTGCGCACGAAAAATACCCCGATTGCACGACATCCACAGCCAGCCCTTATCGTCTTCCACAATACTCCACACGTGGTCATCGAATAAGCCATCATTGGTGGTAATGCTTCGTATTGTGCCGTTTTGTAGCCGATTCAAGCCCCCGCCAACCGTACCAATCCAGAGTACGCCTTCGCGGTCTTGCATGAATGTGCGAATAAACTTGTTGGAAAGCCCCTGTTCGGTGGAGTAATGCGTTATGCTGCCGTTGTAGAGCCTGTTCACGCCGCCGCCCCACGTGCCTATCCAGAGGGCACTGTCTGTGCGGTCTTGAAGAATTGTAAAAATAAAATTATTCGACAACCCTTGCTGGATTGTGTATGACCTGAATGTGCCATCGGGCAGCCGCTTATTCACGCCGCCCCACGTGCCTATCCACAACGAACCATCGGCAGAAATATCCGGTATAACCGACGTTACAATCGCGCTCAACATACCGTCTTTGGTTGTGAAGTGCGTAAATTTCCCGTCGCGCAGTCGGTTCAGTCCGCCGCCCCATGTTCCTATCCATATCGAACCATCGTCGGCTGGGTCGCGGCAGAGCGCATGAACACTGTTATTGCTGAGTCCTTGTGCGGTGGTGTACTTCGTTTGTATGCCATTCTGAAGTCGGCTCAGTCCGCCGTAAGTGCCAAGCCAAAAAGCTCGTGTGCTTGGCGGTGCTGCTACTTTGCTTTGCAAAGACTTGGTATGAATTGGTGCAGATACTGATTCTTCCAGCATCGTAACAGCAAAGTCGCTTGGTAAGCCGTTCTTGGTGCTTATACTGGTGAAACTGCTGTTTTGAAAGCGATTTAATCCGCCGCCCTGTGTTCCCACCCAGAGCGCACCTTCGCGGTCACCCATAACCGCGTACACAACATCGTGCGACAAGCCGTCTTTGGTGGTGAATGAGGTAATCGTGTCGTTGTAGAGTCTATTGACGCCGCCGCCCCATGTTCCTATCCAGAGTGCGCCGCGTTTGTCCTTCCAAAGTGAGGTAACGATGTCATTTGATAAGCCGTTTTTCGATGTATAGTGCGTGAATACGCCATTGTGCAGCTTACTCAGCCCGCCGCCGTTTGTTCCTATCCAGAGTGGCGGATTCTTGGGGTCGGCTGTGCTATCAAAGCAGAGCGCCCAAATATTATTGTTGGACAAGCCGTCTTTGGTGGTGAGCGTCGTGAATGTACCGTTTTGTAGCCTATTCAGCCCACCACCATCGGTTCCTATCCAAATTGCACCCGTCGCGTCCTGCACTAATCCATGAACAAAGTTGTTCGACAAGCCGTCTTTGGTAGTGTAGGTGGTGAACGTGCCGTTGTGAAAACGGCTCAGCCCGAATCCGCGCGTTCCTATCCAAATCGCGCCGTCGCGTCTATCGTGGAGCAGCGATACAATCAGGTCGCTCGGCAAGCCGTCTTTGGTGGTGAAACTGGTAACGACACCATTCTCCATCCGATGCAAGCCGCCATTCGTGCCAAACCAGAGCGTACTTCCTTTTCCGTCTGGGTGGGGAATTTCCAAAAACTCCAAGACCCAGTTGTTCTGAAGTGAAGGGGTGTTGAGTTTATTGAACACCGTGAACCGTGCACCATCGTAACGCACCAGCCCTTCTTCGGTGCCTATCCACAAGTACCCATCGTGGGTTTGGCAAAGTGCCCATGCTGAATTTTGTGGTAATCCTTGTTCGGTTTTCCAAATCTTATGCGTATAGTTTTTGAGCGAAAGCTCTGGTGAAAGAAACTGTGCGTCTGCGCCAGAGGGAAGGAGAGGGGTATGAACGGGTTGATGTTGTGCCATTACGGGTATCGCACCGCTACACACTGTGAGTATAAGCCACAGCCAGCATAAAAGCAAGGGCGATATGAAGTGGCGGAAAAAGTGCATGAAATCAGGAAATATAATCAAGAAGTTAGAAATCGGGTGCTTGCTGCTGTGGCAGCCTCTAAGAAAGTGTCTGAAAATTGTGCACCCCTCATTCCAGCCTTCTCTCAGAGGGAGAAGGAGCAAGAAACGAAGCCATTTTCTGAAACCCTCTCCCTCTGGGAGAGGGTTGGGTGAGGGCTTAAAACGTAGTTTTAGACATTTTCTAAGCCGTTTTCAAGGGAAAACTATGCGAAAGAGCGCGGTATAGTGGCAGTTCGACAATAAACTCTGTTCCACCGCCCTGTGCGCTCACGATATGCACACGTCCGTTGTGAAGTTCCACAATTTGCTTCACCAATGCCAAGCCCACTCCCGTAGAACTCTCGCCGCCGGTGGTCTGAGCGCTGAGGCGTTGGAACATGGTAAAGGCTTTCTCTTGGTCTTCGCTTGTCATGCCAGGTCCTTCGTCTTTGAGCGAAAGGCTGGCTATGCCTTGCTCGGAGCGTATAGACACGGTGAGCCAAATACGTTTGCCTTGCGGCGAGTATTTCACAGCATTAGAAAGTAAATTCTCAAGAACTTGATACAAACGCTGCGCGTCGCCTGCTACCCAACATTCGCTGTGGTTTTCGAGGTATATTTCTTGTTCTTTTTCCTTTGCTTGCGGCGTGTACTGTTCGGTAACGGCAAGGGCAAGGTCGCTGATATTAACAGGTTCAATCTGAAGAGTCATTTTGCCCAAATCGTGCGCAGCGGTGTCCAAAAGGTCGTGGATGAGTGCGAGCATACGGGCGCAAATTTGGCTAATGCGTCCGGCAAACATTGTGATATTTTCGTCTTTGTTTTCTGACTCCTCGCCGATAAGGTCAGCAAAATTGCCTATGGCGTGAAGCGGGTTCTTGAGGTCGTGTGCTGCTATACTCAGCATATTCAGTTTGAACGTGTTCGCCTTGTCTAGTTCGGCGTTCGATGCTGCAAGTGTTTCGTTTGTTTCGTGCAGTTGTGTGTTGGTGATTTCAATTTCTTGCGCTTGTGCTTCCAGAGTTTCTTGTTGCTGCTTGATTTCTTGATAAGCGACTATCAGTTCAGTGTTCTGCTTGTTCTTCAGCCGATTTGTTCGCCAGAGCATTGCCACAATGATACTCAAAAGCACCAATGCGCTAATAATAATTGCTCCGATAACGCGCTGACGCTGAAAACGCTCTGCCTGAAGTTGGCGATCACGATGGGTAATGGCTTCTTCGCGGGTTCTCCGCTCACGGTCAAGCTGCGCTTGAAGTTGGAGAATATTACTTTTTGATTCAATGGCTGCGGCAGAATCCCTAATAGCAATGCTCGTTTTGTAGTATTGAAGCGCTTCGGTGGGTTTGTGTAGAGCAAGGTAGGCATCGGAGAGGAGTTGATACGCCTGCATTTTGGGAAGAAATAGCCCTTCTTCATCTTTGCCTGCCTCAATGCTACGCATGGCATATTTCTTTGCTTTCTCAAACTCTCCCAGATGAAAATATAACGACCCAACCAGCCGAAGCGAAACAGCGATAGCGAAAGCACGACCACTCTGTTCTCGCAATACAAGGGCTTGCTGTGCATAGTCCATGGCGGTCAGATATTGCTTTTGCGATTTATAAATCACAGCCAAACTATGGAATGCCCAACTGATTTGTTCGGAGTTCTGAATCTTTTTCGCAAAACCAAGCGCTTGCTGGTGGTATGCCAGAGCTTCTTGCTGTCGTCCCTCAATGCGTGCCAAGCGCCCCAGAGCATTGCAGCTAAAAGTAATAAGAAAATCATCGGGGAGAGCCATTGCTATTTTGAGCGCTTTGAGAAGTCGTTCCCGTGCTTCTTTGATAGCAGCCACGTCTGCGTGTGATTGTTGTCCGGCGGCAAAGCCGATGCAGATAAGCCCACGAGCGATGAGCCTTTGGTCGCCAAGCTCTTCTGCAACGTGCAGTTGCTTAAATCCTACATCCAAGCCTTGTTCAATTTTGCCTTCCAGATTGAATCGGTACGAAAGCACGGCAAGCGCTTCGGCGATACCGCGTTTGTAGCCGATTTTTTCGGCGAGTGCCAGAGCCTGTGCTGCATAGAGCGATGCTGTATCCTTGACGGCAGCAGTACGATAGGAATACTCTTCGGCAAGCGCATTGAGGCGATTGATGTACGCAGTGTCCGGCTCGTGCGTTTGTCTCACTTCAGCTTGTGATGCAATAGCCTGCTCAGGTTGTGAAATATTCAGCGGGTACAACAATGCCGATACCGCGCTGAAATGCCCCTGCATCTGTGCGGCTTGGGTGGTGCTTATGCTCCCGAAAAGCATAAGGAGTGCGAGTGTGCTGATAGTGATTATCATTGCCGCAAGATACGAAAATCATTGTGTCTCTGTCAAACAATACGTGCTCATTCCAAACAAGCCGTATATGCCACCAGCTGGAGTGTTTGCGCAGTGAAAGCGTACTCGCTCTGCTAAAGACCGTTTGATTAAGAACTGCGTTCCCTGACAATTGTTTTTTGCCTTGTTGGGAAAATTCTAAATAATTCCATTCATCTGCTTTTTAGGTTGGGCACTAATCTTGAGCATGAGTGCTGAAGTCCTGGGTAGGTGCAATCGGCAATGCCACGATAAATGTAGCGCCGTTGCCCGGCTCAGATTCTACCCAAATAAGTCCGTTGTGAAGCTCAATTATTTGTTTGACGATTGCCAGCCCAACACCGCTGGAACTCTCGCCGCCTGTTGGGGTTGCTGACAAACGCTGGAAAAAACTGAACATTTTATTTTTATCTTCCTCCGTAATACCCGGTCCCTCGTCACGCACGGAAAAAATTATGGTGGTATCGTTGGTATTTGTCTCTAATTGCACCCAAATACGTTTCTCAAACGGTGAGTATTTTATCGCATTCGAGATGAGATTTTCTACCACCTGCAATAAGCGCTTGTAGTCTCCGGCAATCCAGCAATCCTTTTGGCAATTAACAATAAGCTGCTGACGTTTTTGTTCTGCTTGTGAGGTATAATGTACGAGAATGTCTGCAACCAAGCGGCTCATATCCAAGCGCTCGAAATGAATATCCATCTGCTTTTTTTGCATATCCTGCGAGGCGGTGTCCAATAAATCATAGACAAGATTAAGCATTTGACGGCTGACAGTGAGAATATCTGCGGCATATTCCTGAACAACGTTGTTTTCAGGCGCTTCCTTCATCAGAAATTGGCTGAGAAGCATAACATTGCTCAGAGGATTCTTGAGGTCATGCGAAGCCATTGAGAGCATCTGCGTTTTGAATTGGTTTGCATCGTGGAGTTCAATATTTTTTTCTTGCAATTCCGTGTTTGTGCGCTGAATTTCTGCCGCTTGTGTCTGTACCTCTTCGGTACGCTCTTCTACAAGTCGTTCCAGCAAAGCCGCTCGCATTTGTAACCGACGTACCCGCCATTGAATTCCCATATAAATGGCAGCACTAAAGATAATTATACTCAAAACATAAAACCACCACGTTTCCCAAAAGTATGGCGCGATGGAAAACATTGCTGCTGCGCCAGTGCGATTCCAAACGCCGTCGTTATTGCAGGCGATAACGTGAAAGCGATAGTGCCTACCACGCGGGAGATTGGTGTAAAACGCTATACGCCTTGTACCGGCATCCGTCCACTCCTTATCGTAACCCTCCAACATATATTTGAATTGTACTTTTTCCGGCGCAAGAAAATTCGTAGCGGTGTAGCGAAATTCAAGTTTTTGTATTTCGGATGGTAATGTGGTTACGGTTTGTAAATCCAGTGTGATACTGTCGGCTTTGATGCTCTCAATAATTATCGGCGGGGCAAGAGGATTGGTATATGATTTATTGGGGCTTACTGCCAGCGCCCCCATCATCGTTGGAAACCACAAGCGCCCGTCTTCTGATTTCCAGCCTGAAGGGTTGCCGGAGTTACATTCGATACTCTTCATGCCGTCAGCAATACCAAAACTTTTACAAGAAATATGTGAGATTGTACCGTCAGCAAAGGCATTCAAATCAGCCTTGCGAACACGATAAATACCTTTGTTACATGACATCCAAAGATAGCCGAAATCATCTTCGAGAATGCACCACGCACCATCATCGAACAAGCCATTCTTGGTTGTGAACACGGTGAATTTTCCATCTTTGAAGCGATGCAGTCCGCCGCCTTGTGTTCCAATCCACAGTACGCCATCGTGGTCTTGCATCAGCGAGCGGATGTAGTCATTCGATAAACCGTTTTTGGTCGTGTAATGCGTAAAGATTCCATCACGAAAATAATTTAACCCACCACCGTATGTGCCTATCCACAGCGCACCAGTATGCTTTTGGTCTGCAATCAGTACCCGTACAAAATCATTGGACAAGCCGTTTTTGGTCGTGTATGCTCTCCATGCCCTATTTTTATACCAATTAAGACCACCGCCTTCTGTGCCTATCCAGAGCGCACTGTCGGAGGATTGCAGGAGAGACCAGACAAAATCATTGGACAAGCCGTTCTTGGTGGTGAGTGCTGAAAACCTTCCATTTTTGAGATGATTTATGCCATTGCCGTACGTACCAACCCAAAGCGACCCATCAATATCTTGCAGCAAAGAACGAACAACGTTGTTCGATAAACCATTCTGTGTGGTAAAGCTGGTAAATTTGTTGTTGTGGAAGTAATTTAATCCGCCGCCGTGAGTGCCTATCCACACACTGTTTGTATCAATTTTGTTGTGGCGAGTACCGTGATGCTCGCCCATGATAGCGGTAACAGCATCATTGGACAGACCATTTTTGCTGGTGTAACTGGCAAAAATGCTGTTCTGTATGTGATTCACGCCGCCAGCGTGAGTGCCAATCCAAAGCGATCCGTCTTGTGTTTGTACCATTGAACGAACGTCATCATTGGATAAGCCGTTTTTTGTGTTGTACCAGTCAATGCTCGTACCACGCAAACGGTTCACGCCGCCCGCCGTACCAATCCACAGCGTACCGTCGGAGTCTTGGAGCAGAGTACGGATAAGATTATTCGATAAACCGTTCGTCGTTGTGTATGGAGTGAAGAAGTTTTTTGTATGATGTAGGCGCTCTACATGATTTACTCCGAATGTCGTACCAATCCACAGCGAGCCCTCTCGGTCTTGCAGAAGTGCCGTGACAAAATTATCGGACAAGCCGTTTGCGGTCGTGTATTGTGATATGGTTTCTCTACCGAGACTATCACGATGCCAATGATGTAGTCCCGTTGTCGTTCCAATCCATAATGATCCGTTGTGGTCTTGTCTAAGTGCGGTGATGGTCTTATCCAATACATTGGTTTTAGGTGTTGTTTCGTGTTTCCGCACTACGGTATCACCATTGTCGTAGCGCAAGGAGTTTAATCCTGCATTGGTGCCAATCCATACTGTACCCTCGTGGTCTTGCAAGAGCGAAGTAACATCGTTATTGGATAAGCCGTTTTGGGTTGTATAGGACTGCCATTTTCCACCTTTGAAGCGGAGCAATCCACCGCCTTTTGTGCCAATCCAAAGTGCTTTGTTCTTATCTTCCAAGAGCGCAGTGATAAGGTTGCTGGTCATGGCGGGGACAGTATGTCTATCAAAGACTGTAAACCGAACACCGTCGTAGCGCACCAAACCTTCTTGTGTACCAAGCCATAAATAGCCGTCATGTGTCTGACACAATGCCCAAACTGAATTTTGCGGCAAACCCTGCTCAGTTTTTAAGACCGAGTTCATGTAATCTGTAATCGCCTCCGACGGAGATAAGGTATGAATCTCTTGATGGGGAGGGGCGGGAGGAATCGAAACAATTTCGTGCTGCCCATGCGCAAGAAGGGAATACAAACCCAGAACAATCGTACACAAGAGTATTCTGTGCTTCATACAATTACTCCTCGTCATGCTCCGGTGCGTGAACGCTTTCGAGGTGGCTGGTAATATCGGCAGTTTGCGGCAACGCCTGTGCCACAAGTCGTTCGGCACGTGTGGCTTGGGCGTGTGCTTCTTCTATCGGAACGCCGTCGGGAAACTGCAAGTGAAAGTCAATGTAGATGCGGGTTCCGCTCTCGCGCAGACGGAGGCGGTGATAGGTGAGGAGCTCTTCAGCACAAAAATTAGTGAGCGCGGTACTGGCAAGTGCTTCCAGCTTGGGATTGCTCGTGTCCATAAGCCCTTCAACGGCATGGCGGACAATCTGGCTGCCTTCGCGGAGAATATAAAGCGCCGAGAGAATCGCCACAAGCGGGTCGAAAAATGTTAGCCCCGTCCACCACGCCAAGGCAAGCCCACCGACCGCACCGGCGCTTGTCCATACATCGCTCAAAACGTGCTTGCCGTTGGCGGTGAGAATAACCGATTGTTTTAAGCGCCCTTGTCGCACAAGATATATTCCCAGCACCGCATTGATACTTGCGGCTGCAAGGAGAAATGCAACTCCTGTCCCGATTTCTTGCAAATGAATGCCGGAAAGCCAGTGCTGGACAGCTTCGTATATGATGACCAAGCCCGCGCCCATTACAAGTACGCCCTCTGTCCCGGAAGAAAAATATGCAATTTTGTCGTGACCGAAGTGGTGATTGCTGTCCGGCGGGCGATAGACCACACGCAGACTGTATGCGGCAAAAGAGACTGCTGCTACGTGAACAACTGTTTCCAACGCATCCGAAAATGCTGCTGCCGAGCTGGTGATAAAATACGCCGACCACTTCAGGGCAAGCATCACTACGCCTGTCGCCAGCGAAAGGTTCATCGAAAAAGTTTCTTCACGAGATGCTGTTTTCATCTGAAAACCCTGTAGCAAAGTGTGTAAGAGCAGTGTGCGGCGATTCAAAGAGAATAGCGTCCCTCAATTTAGCGGAAATAATCAAATCAATCAAATCATTCAAAGGTTTTAACAAGAGCTAATTTGAAACAATTCACGTATATCTGTATCTTTGCATCCGACGATGACGACCGCTTGCGTGATTTCTGCACACAATCTACACACTATGTCATTTTTTCGTTTTCCCGATACATTTCTTTTTGGCGCATCCTCTTCTGCGCACCAAGTAGAGGGCAATAATATCCATAACCAATGGTGGGCTTATGAGCAGGAAGCAGGGCGCATCAAAAACGGCGACCGCTCCGGTCTCGCCTCAGACCATTACCACCGCTACGAAGAAGACTTTGCGCTTTTGAAGAGCATGAACCACCAAGCCCATCGGCTTTCTTTCGAGTGGAGCCGTTTCTTTCCTGAATCTCCTACAAAGCTGAACGCCGAGGCAGTGCAACACTATCATCGTGTGCTGGATACCCTGCGAAGCCTTGATATTGAGCCATTTGTAACGACGCTTCATTTCACGATTCCGCAATGGTTTGCAGACATGGGTGGTTTTGAAAAAGAAGAAAATTTGCGTCACTATCTTGATTTTGTGCGCTTTCTGGCGGATGAATACGCGGGCAAAGTCCGTTTTTGGTGTACTATCAACGAGCCGAACATATACGCTTCTTTTTCCTACATCATCGGCGAATATCCGCCCGCGAAAAAGAACGTACGCTTGGCACTGCGTGTACTGGCAAATTTGCTCAAGGCTCACGGGAGAGCGTATCGGATTCTCAAGGAATCGCGCCCCGACGCACAAGTGGGAATCGTCGTACATTTGCCTGTCTTTGCGCCGCTTCGCAAAGGGAGCTGGCTGGATAAAATTTCCGCACGAGTGGCAGATTGGATGTTCAATGGTATCGTTCTGGAGGCACTCAAAACGGGCACAATACATTTTCCGGCGGCGTGGCGCGAACAGCATGATTATTTGCAGGATTCCAACGATTTTATCGGCTTAAATTATTACGTGCGGATGTTTGCTTCGCCCAAACACGCTGTGGCGACGGCGCTGAATCTGCTAGAGGCAGATGTGGGTACATTCCAGCGTACGGGTACGGAACGCCTTACGCAATCCGGCTGGACGGTGTATGCGAAGGGTTTGTATAAATGCTTGAAGCGCCTGCATCGCAAATTTGATTTGCCAATCTACATCACAGAAAATGGTATTGCCACCGATGACGACGAATGGCGTAAAGTTTTTATTCGTAAGCATTTGCGGCAGGTGCATAAAGCGATTGGGAAGGGAATGGACGTGCGGGGATATTTTTATTGGTCGAATTTAGATAATTTTGAGTGGTCGTATGGTTTTGAGCCGCGTTTCGGCTTGGTTCATGTTGATTATGACAATGATTGTAAACGTACCGTGCGCCAGAGCGCGTGGTATTATGCGGAGATTATTGCAGGACGGGGTTTTGCGCTGGATGAACAAGGCGGTGAGGAAACATCGGAGCCGACAAAAGCACGTGCGGGTGTTGTGAAGTAGCCTTTTTTCGCTTAGCCCATATTTATTTTTCCACAAGAGCGACAATAAATTTTAGAATATGTCAACTGCGTTGTAAATTACGCGCCACTTAAATTTCGCGTACAACTATGATGACAACGCCAACACAAGAGGAAAAAGAACAACTCCGCGGACGCACCAAAGAGGAGCGCCAGCAGCAATCCCGTCAGGAAGACGCGGATTTGATTCGCCGCGCCTCTGCAGGGGAACAGACCGCGTTTAAGCTCTTGGAAAAAAAATATCGCGGTGCTATCACCAGCCTCATTCGCCGGATGATGAACAATCACCCAAACGATATAGACGACCTCGTGCAAGAGACCTTTATCAAGGCTTTTCAGGCGATTGGGAATTTCAACAATGAATATGCTTTCTCCACATGGTTGTATAAAATTGCTTCCAATCACTGCATAGATTTTCTGCGCAAGAAACGTCTGAAAACCTTCTCTATTGACCAGCCCATCGAAACAAAAGAAGGCTCTGTCGAGTACGAAATCTACGACGATTCTGCTACGCCCGACCTCGAACTTCACAGCCGCGAGCGTGCAAAACTCATCCGCACTGCTATCGAGGAACTGCCGGAAAAATACCGCGTCGTTATCCATATGCGTCACGAGGAAGATATGGATTATCAGGAAATTGCCGATAAGCTGGATATTCCGCTTGGTACGGTGAAGGCTCACCTTTTCAGGGCACGGGCTATGCTCTACAAAAAACTCAAGGGCGAAGTGGTCAATTTTTACGAGTAAGTATTACGCCTCACTTTTTGACCCTGCTCTCTCACTTTTTGGGTTTCGATTTCCTGCTCGACGTTGCTGTACCTTCAGTGTAGCCACGTTCTTGGTCATAAAGCGCAATTTGCTCTTTCGATAAAATTTTCTGCGCTTTGATATGTGCGTTCAGGTGTGCAAAGCGAATCTTGGCGTACAGTTCGCCAATACGGGCTGTCAGACTTTGTACCATGCTACTATCTGCTACTCCTTTTGCAAAAATATCGTCCAAAGCCTGTTCCTCGTCGATAAGCATATTTCCTGTGTTTACTGCTTCGGTGTGCATTGTTTCAAAAATGGCTTGTAGTTGTGAGACTTGCTCACCTGTGAGATGAAGTTTGGCTTTCATATCTAGAATGTGCATCGGTCCCGGATAATGGTTGAGTTCTGCTGCTTTTGCCATTCCCATACCACGCCCCATGCGGTAACCGTCTATCATGTCGTCGGATAGAGCTTTGATACTACGCTTCTGTTCGCCTGCATATTGTGCGTTTGCTTGCTTGGGTAAGGCTTGTGAGGAGGTATTTGATGTGCTGTTTCCTGTGGGATGCTGTGCCGATGCTGCAACACTTCCTACAAGAAAAAATAGGGCAATGATTGATTTCATTCTGCTTGTGATAAAAAGGTGAGGAAATATGACGTTGCCTAACCAATAGTCTGTATACCTGCTTTTTGGAGTGCGAAATTTATTTCGCCTTCGTTTTGTATGACGCATACTGTTTGATGCGGAATAAATTCCGCACTCCAGTTTTTCAAAATGCAGATTATTGCTAACGATTCGTTTATTGTTTCTTAATGCAATAGCAATAGATAAACGATTGTTCCGTGCCAAAGGGCGTGTGGTGCTGCTCGTGTTCGCTGTGCATGAGTTTGAAATTTTCACCGAACTCGCTATGAAGCTCTTCCGGCGCATATCGGCTGACTTCCAGCCCACTGCACTTTGTGGGACCATCAGGCGCGAAGGTGGCAACGATGATGTGTCCACCCGGCTTGAGCGCATAGTTCACTAATTCGATGTACCGCCGTCGGTCATCGGCATTGGTCAGAAAATGGAAAACAGCACGGTCGTGCCATAAATCATAGCTTTGCGGGGCAAGCGGAGCAGTCGTAATGTCGGCAATAAGCCATTTCGCCGCGCCTGCTTTGTTTCCAAGCCGTTCTTGAGCTGTTGCAATGGCATTTGCAGAAATATCCAGAACCGTAACGTTGCTGTAGCTCTCCGCCAGCAAACAATCAACCAACGTTGAAGCGCCGCCGCCAACATCAATTATCTGCTGCTCGTGCGAAATACCTGCTTTGGTAATCAGCTCCAGCGATTTTTCCGGTGTGGGTTCGTACCAGCTTACTTCCGTCGGGGACTTTGTTTGGTACACCGTTTCCCAGTGGTCTTTGCGTTCCATGGACGTTGAAAAAAAAGATTGAGAGAGTAGTGCTGAGTTTTGGGTGCTGAGTCAAGAGTCAATAACGGTCGCATCGAGTAATAAAGTGGCTTTTAGCAAACTATCGCCAGCCACCGCCGAGTGCTTTATAGAGATTCACAAGTGTAATACGCTGGCGCTTTTTGATGCTGATAACCTCGAACTGCGCTTGTAATGAGGCTTGCTGCGCGATAAGGATTTCAAGATACGTCGCTTTCGCGGATTTGTATAACTCCGTCGCAATGTCCACCGATTCCTTCAAGACCGCGCTTTGCTGCAATTTGAGTGAGTCAATCTGCCGCAGATTTCGGATGCCCGAAAGTTCGTTTACTACTTCCACATAGCCGTTCACAATAGACCGTTGGTAATTCACCATTGCTTGCACCTGAGAGGCTTTTGCGGTGTTAAACTGTGCCTCCAAACCGTTCCAGTTAATGAGCGGTGCGACGAGCCCACCAAGCGCATTATACGCAATCGACGCTGGAGAAAGAAATATAAATTGCGGGTCGAATGCTTGAAAACCAATACCTGCTGTTAAGGTCAAAGAAGGGTAAAAAGCTGCTTTTGCCGCCGCAACATCTGATTTTGTGGCTTGAAGCTGGAGTTCTGCTTCCCGAATATCGGGGCGATTTTGCAGTAATTGCGAGGGAATACCTGTGGCTATTTGCTGTGGTAATGCGCTGAAGAGGCTTTCTTTCTGTCGCCGAATAGGTTGGGGAAAGCGTCCCAGCAAAAAATTGAGGATATTCTCACGCACGAAGATTTGCTGCAAGACCTCTTTTTCAAGCGCTTGTGCGCTGATAAGTTGCGCTTCAAACTGCTGTACTGCCAGTTCATTTGTTTTGCCCGCATCTTTTTGGAACTGAATAACGCTGAGCGCTTCTTGCTGCTTCTGAATAGTGCGACGCACAATATCTATCTCGTTGTCTAATTCCAACAGGTCGTAATACATCACCGCAATCTCTGCGATAAGGGAGGTAACAACAAGTCTTGTTCCTTCCACGCTTGCCAGATATTGGGCGGCAGCTGATTCTCCTCTATTCCGTAATTTCCCCCATACATCCACCTCCCACGAGGTTTGCAAGCCGAGACTAATATCGGGTAAGTTGATAGGAACAATTTTGCCGGGAAGAATTTCGGTAGAAATATTACCCGCACCGTCCATAGTGTACAGTCCGTATTTTCTCACGCCGCCGCCCGCGTTGGCAAAGACTTTCGGGAGAAGTTCGCCTTGCGCGGCACCGGAATTTGCCCGTGCAAATTCGATACGCTGCAATGCTATCTGAAGCGTGAAATTATTCTTCAACGCAGTATCAATCAAGGCTACGAGCAGCGAATCCTGAAAATATTCGCGCCATTTTGTATCGGCTATGGTGGTGGTATCGGTTGGGCGAAGAAAATACTGCGGAAGTTCTCGTGTCGGTACCTGAACGTTGGTGTCAAGCGTCTTGCAAGCGGTTGCGGCGAGTAACGCCAACGAGCAGAGCAGAAGGGCAGAGCGTTTTGTTATCATACAATTAAAAGAGTTGATTTTTTGAGCGTTTTAAGAGGGGTATATTTTTCTTACGGTGTTAATCTGCCGCAAAAGTTGGAGTGCGGAATTTATTCCGCATGAGATAGTGCCGTTGAAAGCAAATGACGCGGAATGAATTCCGCACTCCATGAGCGACACTTGCGAAGCTCTCAGAGCTTTTTAGAGTGTTTCTGTGTAGGCGATTTCTTCTTTTGTTCCCGGGCGGGTCGTTTTTTCAGCGAGAGTGGCAAAAATGACGTACAAACCCGGAATGACAATCACGCCGAAGACCGTTCCGAATATCATACCGCCTGCTGCTGCTGCCCCAATCGTATTGTTGCCGATTTCTCCTGCTCCGGAGGCAAGCATGAGCGGAATGAGTCCGGCAATAAATGCAAAGGAAGTCATCAGAATAGGGCGTAATCGGTCGGTCGCCGCCTCAATAGCTGCTTCAATGGGTGTCCTGCCTTCGCGGTGTTTCAGGGTGGCAAATTCAATAATCAGAATGGCATTTTTGCCCAAAATCCCGATGAGCATAATCATCGCAATTTGCGCATAGATGTTATTCTCCAAGCCCAGAATCATGAGGAAAAACAGCGCACCAAAAAGACCAATCGGAAGCGATAAAATGACAGGCATCGGAAGGAGAAAACTCTCGTATTGTGCCGCCAAAAGCAGATACACAAACAAGAGACAAACCGCAAAAATGTAAATAGTCTGATTACCTGATTGCGCTTGGTCGCGCGAGGAACCCGCCCAATCAAAACCATATCCTTTCGGAAGACTTTGCCGAGCGACTTCTTTGATAGCCTGAATCGCCTGACCACTGCTGTAACCCTTCGTTGGCTGACCGTTCACCATCGCGGAGGTGTACATATTGTAGCGCGTGATTTGCTCAGGACCATAGACTTTTTCAATCCGCAGAAATTCTGAGAAGGGAACCATTTCGCCGACATCGTTTTTGATAGTGAGCTTGAGCAAGTCCTCGGGTTTTGCACGATATTCCGGCAGTGCTTGCACCATGACCTTGTACATCTGAGAAAAACGAATGAAATTGGTCGCATATTCGCTACCAATCAAGGTTTGAAGCGTACTCATGGCGTTATCGGCGGTTATGCCTTTTTGTGCGGCTTTGTCGGCATCAACGTGCAGAAGTAGCTGAGGGAAATTAGCATTGAAGGTCGTGAAGGCATTGCTGATTTCCGGGCGTTTGTTGAGTGTCTTGACAAAGGTATCAGCGACTTTTTGAAGCTGTTGCAAATCACCGGAGCCGGTTTTATCCAGCAACCGCAACTCGAAACCGCTCGAATTACCATATCCCGGAACGGGCGGGGGCGTGAAGAATTCTATGTCAGCATCTTTGATATTCTTTGTTTTTTCATCCAGCAGCGCCATCAATTCTTTGTCGGATTCCTTGCGCTTATCCCAATTTTTCAGGCTGATAAGATTCATACCGTAAATAGAACCCGTGCCTTCGGACAAGATGCTGTATCCGGCAAGGCTGGAGACCGAGTTGACTGCTCCAAGCTGAGAAGCAATGCGCTGCACTTCATCTACCACTTTTTCCGTGCGTTCCAGTGTTGCTCCCGTTGGGGTGGTGATGTTGGCATAAATAGCACCTTGGTCTTCTTGAGGAATGAAGCCCGACGGCACGACAAATCCCGTCAATCCAGCACCAACACTAAAGGCAAGCAAAATACCGACGGTAACGACCCGTCTATTGGCGATGATGCCCAGAAGCTGCTTGTAGCGGTCGGAGAGTCTGCCGTACCAAGCATTGAAGCCATGAAAAAATCGGTAAAAGAAACGAGCAACTGCCGACATTTGAGAATCATGCTCTTTGCGCGAACCGTGAGTGTTTTTGAGAAAAAGGGCGCAGAGAGCTGGCGTGAGCGTGAGTGCGGTTACGCCCGAAAGTACGATAGAAACTGCCATTGTCAGCGAAAACTGCCGATAAAAAATGCCCGTCGGACCATCAATAAACGAGACCGGAATAAAAACCGCCGACATGACGAGGGTAATAGCAACGATAGCACCGCTAATCTCTCGCATCGCTTGCTCAGTGGCTTTGCGGGCGCTGATGCCGGAATGCTCCATTTTGGCGTGAACGGCTTCGATAACCACAATTGCGTTGTCCACCACGATGCCAATGGCAAGCACGAGTGCAAAAAGCGTGATGAGATTAAGCGAAAAGCCCATGAGCTGCATGAAGAAAAACGTGCCGATAAGCGAGACAGGAACGGCGATAATCGGTATGACGGTCGAGCGAATATCCTGCAAGAACAAAAACACCACAAGTGCCACTAGTATAAACGCTTCCAGCAGTGTTTTGACGACCTCGTGAATAGAGGCATCCAAAAACTCGGACACATCGTAACTGACCGTATAATCCATACCGGGCGGGAACGACGTGGCTTTAATCTCTGCCATTCGTGCTTTGATATTGTTGATAACGTCCTTTGCATTCGAGCCGGGGCGTTGCTTGACCATAATTGCCGCCGAGGGCTGTCCGTTTTCTTTGGAAACTACGCCGTAGGTCTGCGCATCAAAATCCACATCGGCAACGTCTTTCAGGCGCAGGATTTCACCGTTCTCTTTGCTTCGGATGACGATATTCTGGTATTGTTCCTCGGATGTAAATTTGCCGGTGTAGCGCAGGACGTATTGTAGTGTTTGCGCCATTTTGCCGGAACTTTCTCCGATTTTTCCGGGTGCAGCTTCCACGTTTTGTGCTTTGAGCGTGGAAATAATATCCTGCGCCGAGATATCGTACATGAGCATTTTATCGGGCTTCAGCCAAATGCGCATAGCATAATCTTTTGAACCCAATATCTCTGCAAACCCCACGCCATCTATGCGCTTGAGTTCTTTCAGGATGTTAATGTCTGTGAAATTGAAGAGAAATTTTTCGTCCAAAAGCGAGTCATTGCTCAGTACGTTGATGTAGAGAAGCATACTATTTTGCACTTTTTCTACGACCACGCCTGCTTTGATAACCTCTTCGGGTAATTCATCGACAACGGTGGAGACTCTGTTTTGGACGTTGACTGAGGCAACATCGGGGTTGGTGTTCGAGTTGAAGATGATTTGAATAATGCTCACGCCGTCATTGCCGGAGACAGAAGTCATATACGCCATGCCCGGAACGCCGTTGATGGCTCGCTCCAGTGTGGTAACGACTGCTTTGACGGACGTTTCTGCGTTTGCACCCGTAAATTTGGCGGTTACATTCACTTCCGGTGGCGCAATATCAGGGAACTGCGTGATGGGAAGTTGTGTCAGCGCCAGAAGCCCAACGAGCGTCAGAAGGATAGATATGACGCTGGAGAGGACAGGGCGGTGAATAAATCTTGAAGTCATAGTGTGAAATTCCTGTTTGTCGGTGGTGATAAGATGGAACGATGAGGTTGAACTAGGGCGTTATTGGCTACTCAGCGATGACAAAACCTTTTCTTTCTCGATAAACGCGGGGCGTATTTTATTGCCATCGCGCAGGCTTTGAACGCCTTCAAAGAGAATCGTTTCACTGCCGGAAACGCCCGATGCAATCACGAAATAATGCGGAATGCGCATTACGGAAACAATATTACGCTGCTCAATGGTGCTGTCTTGTTTCATCACGAACACGTAGAGTTTATCCTGAATTTCAAAAGTTGATTTTTGAGGCACAAGCAGAGCATTTTCCAGCTGCTCCTTGACGATGACCTTACCATTTGCGCCGTGTTTCAGGATGCGCTCAGGGTTGGGGAATCTAGCTCGGAAGGCGATATTACCCGTAGAGCGGTCGAATTCACTTTCGATAATTTCAATTTTACCATCGTGTTTGTAGGGCGTTTGATTAGCCAAGATGAGGCTGACGTGCTGGTTTTCTTCTTTATCTTTCGCGGTGAGGTAGTGCAAATAATCGCTTTCGGACAAGTTGAAATAGGCAAATACTTCGCGGTTATCCGAAATGGTGGTGAGCATATCTCCTTCTTCAATCAGGCTCCCCATCTTGTTCGCAATACGGTTTATGACACCTTTGTACGGAGCTTTGATTTCTGAGAAGGATACTCTAAGCGCTGCTTGTTCTTTGTTCGCCTGAGCCTCTTCTACGCTGGCTTTTAGTGCCTCCACTTTTGCCTCCATCATCTTGAGTTCTGCTTTGGAGACGATGTTCTTGTCTGCCAAACTTTTCGTGTTAGTAAATTCCACTTCGGCAACTTTCAAATCCGCAATCGCATTCTTCAGTGCCGCATCTGCTTTTTGTAATTCAAATTTTAGGACTCTGCTGCTAATAGTGAAGAGCACTTGCCCTTCGCTGACAACTTGTCCTTCGTCCACGTGTACTTTTTCGATGTATCCCTTTACTCTACTGCGAACCTCTACATATTTCGTTGCTTGTATTTCAGCAACATATTCGTTTTGGTAGGTAACGGTTTTGGTAATGGGCTGAATGACTTGGAATGTTTCTGTTGTAGGTTGGGCGTTTTCTTTGCTGCATGAAAGTGTGCCCAGTAAAGCACAAAGACTTATCGCTGCAAGGTTATTCTTTAGTCTGATGGAAAGCATTGGTGTAGTATTTTGAAGTGGTGATGAAATGTGTGAGAAGCCTGATAATACACTGCTTCGTAGCGAAAAATGATACGGTGGAATGCAAAAAAAACTCCAATGCGTGTTGCAACTGTAACAAAAGCACAAACGTTGACCTGTCGTGGTGTGTCAGAAAATGTTCAATGCGAACAATGAACATCGCTAAATACAGCGACATCAGCGAACAAGAATGCTTCGCTCCAATGGAGTAGAATGTAGATTGTAGAAAAATACGAAAGCACTGCACACTGCGACATGGCGCGAACGCTCGCAGGTGAGAAAAGAAAAAGGGGAGGGTCTAAATCCTAAAGGCAGCGTTGAGGATACAAAGGTCGGGAGGCGGTGTGTTGAAAAAGGCAAGTCGAAGGCTCTGCTCTTGAACAGCAACGAGGGGTATTTTGGGGGTTATATCAAGATGAAGGGTAAGAACTCGTAATAATGGTGCATCATGCCGAATATGGTGATGGCTTTGTGCCATTGAGATGGTGATACTTGCCAACGCGCGAGGCATTTTTTCTTTAATAGGCTGGCTTTTGACGGGCTTGTGGAACGGGTTATAGTTGTGTGCATTATCGGCGAGACTTTGCGAAAAATCATAATTATAGGCAACAGTCCGCACGATAAGCACCAAAGCTATAATGCAGACCAAGACCATACGCCATGCAGGTATGCGGTGTGCTATGGGGCATGAATCGTCTGAGGAAGTAGGTTTTTCCCTGGCAATATGGTGTGACGGTGCTATATAAAAAGCCAAATTCATACAACGAACTTACGAAAGTTTATGAGCATTGTTGCAAGAAAAAATTGAACCCTTTAAGTCTATTAAGCAACTACAATACGAATATCAATAAGAGTGGTCTACTGACTATGTAGTAGAAAAGTGCATTGAACCTACCAACGAGCAGGTATTTTTATCGTTAAGATTCCATTGTTTTTATGAAAATTGCGAGTTCCGCCAAACAGTTCTTTTCTCAATGCCGAGTTTCTTCATGCGTGACTGTAATGTTTTTGCATTGATTCCAAGCAGCGCTGCCGCGCCTTTATTCCCGCTTACTCGTCCGTCTGTATGGTGCAGCGCCCGTAAAATATGGGTGCGTTCAACTTCTTCCAGTGGGGGAATAGTGGTTTCACTTATGTGAACGCCGTTATGTTTCAGCGGCGTTGGCAATAAAGTCACCACTTCTTTCTTCTCCCCAACACCGCTCACGTCCAGCGTTGCGCCGCTGGAGACGATAACGGCTCGTTCGATAACATTTTCTAATTCGCGGATATTTCCGCTCCATCCATAATTGAGAAGTTGTCTCATATCTTCATTGGCTATGCGGCGGCGCTGCTTGCCGAGTTTGCGAGCGTATTTTTCTGCAAAATGCTCGGCTAGAATAGGAATATCTTCAATGCGTTCGCGGAGGCTCGGAAGCTGAATCGTGAATACATTCAGCCGAAAAAATAAATCGGCACGAAAAGCGCCTGTTGATACATCGCGCTCTAAGTTGCGGTTCGTCGCCGCAATTACTCGTACATTTGTTGTCAGCACTTGCGAGGAGCCGACGCGCTCAAATTCGCGCTCTTGAAGCACTCTGAGCAGCTTTGCTTGCAGTTCAAGTGGCAGTTCGCCGATTTCATCAAGAAAAATCGTTCCGCCGTTTGCTAATTCAAATTTCCCGATACGCCTCTCAGTTGCACCCGTAAATGCCCCTTTTTCATGCCCGAACAACTCTGATTCGATAAGCTGTGCCGGGAGTGCTGCGCAGTTGAGCTTGATAAGAGCACGGTCAGTGCGGGGCGAACGGTTATGAATAGCGCGGGCGATAAGCTCCTTGCCCGTCCCGGTCTCTCCGGTGAGAAGAACGGTTGAATCAACACTTGCCACTTGCTCCACCAAACGCAAAACACGCATTAAAGCAGGACTGGAGCCAATAATTTCATCGAAATTAACCGTTGTCTTAATCTCTTCCTGCAAATAGTTTCGCTCTTGTTCCAATTGGTATTTCAGTTGTGATATTTCTTCAAAGGCAAACATATTTCGCATTGCAAGCTCAATCTGTGGCGCAAGGCTCGAAAGAAGGTTCAAATCATCCTCCGTGAAAGCATATTCTGTGCTGCTTGCCAAGACAAGACCTGCGACCTCCTTTTTGCCGTTCTTGATGTCATCCCAAATGTTGACATAAATAACGTGAATTCGGGATAACTTTGAAAAGAAACAAAACCTCCGGAAATTAGAGGT
>CALCNX010000061.1 GCA_937899715.1 uncultured bacterium
GTGTTTCTGAAGGCATGATTGCTCTCCTTATCGAAAGTATGCGGTGAAGGGGATAAGATGAAATACTAACGTTGTTGGACTGGTTACCGCCCAAGACCAAAACAGATTTGCCTTCTTGTCCGGCAAAAAATCCAACGTGTCCGAAAAGTGGATTCGTACCACGCGACAGCACAACAATATCGCCGCGCTGTGCTTCTTCCAGTGAAACCGCCACGCCCCACGTGATGAAACTTCGCGCTCGTGCGGAGTTTGTGCCGATGATAGTTGCTTTCTTCAAGCACCAATTCACAAACGAGGCACACCACGGAACTTCGTCATTCGTGGCTTGAAGACTTGTTGCGGCGTGATACTCCACGATACGCGAGTTATGCGTATCGCCGAAAATCTCTGTCGTGCCAAGCTCTTTCATGGCAATATCGAAAGCTGCTTTGCTCATGGGTGTCCTTTCGTAAAAGAAGCGGTAGAACGGTTTGTAGCCACGATGTGAGCGTTATGCTCAATGTGGCAATCGTTCTACCGCTTTGAAATTTACGGAAGCGGCAACTGCACAGCACCAACAGACGTTTTCGCCTGCGTCAGCGCGGTCTTGATGCTGTCCAATGCCGTGCGGAATGCCGCATCGGGCGTGAACTGCACTTCGCCGTCAACGCCTTTGGCAAAAACGATAACTTTGCCATCTGCGTCAGCTTGCAGCACATCAAACGCCGCAAGAGCGTCGGTGCAATTTTTCTCCAACGTTCCGATAGAGCGCACCGCGCTCACGAAATCTTGGAGCTCGGTGAACTGGCGATAATTGCCGTTGGCTTGCGTAGCAATGCCTTCCAGCTTGGTGATTTGCGACAATGCAATATCCATGATTGCATCCTTTCAAGTTAAGCCACGCTCAAGCGTAATGCTCACATCGTGGCGGTGGTGGTGAAAAGTGATATTGAACGGATGCAAAATAACAAGGCGGGAAGCGGTATGGAAGGGATTGAAATAGACCGTTATGGAAGGGAAAATTTTATTTGCCATTCAGAATAGCCCACTGACATACACCACAACTGCGCTGACTATTGCACTCACTACCATCCCCACAAAAAACACCACCACACCCAACCCCATCCGCCCACGCTCAAAAAGCAGATACGCCGGAGTGACACACACCAGCGTCAGCACAAACACTACGATAGATGCCGGATGCAAAAGCGCAAGCAGCGCCACGAAGAACCCGCACACAAACAGCCAATACCGCACAAAAGGGAACAGCCGCATATTTTACCCCACCACTTTCAAAAGCTGCGGATTCACGAGATTAAACTTCTGCTGATTCTGCACTTCCTCCACCGCAAAATCTATCACCCGCGCTATCTCACTCATAGCTTGATTGAAGGTAACGTCACGCTGCGCTGTCCACTCTTCATTGGATAAGGCACGAGTGCGGTATTGCAAAGAAAACGTTGGGTCGGCTGTGGCGGCTGCGACGAGTTCACGGCATTTGTTCGCGGCTTGCGCCATCGAAAGTGCTTGAGTGCTGATGAAATCTATATCCCACACGCGGTACGTTCCGCCCGCCGACTTTTGTATGCCGTTCAACTTCGTGAAGTCGCGGATAAGATATTGCGCGTTGCGACGCTGCGGAATGTAACCGTTTTGTGCCGGAGCAGCATCGGGAAAAACCGTCTCTACAAATCCAAACTGCTTGCTCATTGCATCCAGAAAAATGCCTTGCATCATATTCGTTCCTGCGGGGTAGGTGCTGCCGTCGAAGTACGCTGCGCCCGAATATGTGCTTGGCACGGAGGGATTCGGCGTAGTAAGGGGCATATCGCGTGTTTCCAAAAGCTGCGCCGGATGGATGCCGTCGAACTGGTAAAACTTCACACGAAAACGAAACGGTGGCATGAATGTGCCGCCAGTCGGATTAACGGAAATGTTTGCATCGGCAGCATCGCGCCGGAGCAGCATCACGAAATTTTCTACGATTGCCATTGGGTAGCGTCCTTCAGTTGGTGAAAAAGATGTTGGTATGCGCTATCGGTGATGAACAAACTTTCGTGCGTCTGCACAAAGTGAACCACGGTGCTGTGTGGTCGGCAAAGTTCCGAAGCAATTTCACGCACGGAATACCCTTGCTCCAGCAAAATTGCGGACAATGCACGGCGAATATCTACCAGACGGCGGGCGCGGGATTTCGCTTTCAAACGTCGCTCCAAATCAGGGATATTGAGTGTTTGCGCTATTTTGGGGTAGTTCAGCATAGGGTTTTGTGTAAAAATGGCTCACAACGCCTGTAATTGCGAAATAACGAATCTGTGTTTTGTGAGTAAAGTAGTGAGCGGAATACTCGCTTCCGCTCGTAGTTTGATTCAGCCGTTCCATGCCGCTCTAAAAGTCTAAAAACGGTATTTTTGAGGTGCTTGAGCAACATTCTTGGTTATTTTTAGCGAAGAATCTGGTACAAATTATGGTGATTGCGCCGTTCCCACCGAATGCAGCCTTTGGAACGAAGCCCCATAAGCAGCGACCGCGCAAAGCGGAGCGAACAGCCATAGTGTTCGGCAAGCGTCTGCTGTTGCAAACGGCACTCACCTGCTTCGGTCGCATAACTGGCAAGAATGAGATACATGGCTTTTTCGGCGTTGGTCAGAGTTGCATCGAGAGCGAGGGATGTAGCCACGTTTACAATTTCTCTTGTTCTTGTAGTGAGCTTCAAACGATTCGTTTCTTGTCCACGACGTAATGAGGACTTGATATTTGCCATTTCTCCAGCCCCACTATTGAAGGCAGCAAAAAGTGATTTTGGAAGGTCAAATATAAATATTAAGGCGCAAATAAGACACAAATTTATCTGTTAAAAGAAAAAACCCTGGCACAATCAGGGTTTTGAAGAAATCATTGTGGGCCCAGAGGGACTTGAACCCCCAGCCAACGGATTATGAGTCCGCTGCTCTAACCATTGAGCTATGAGCCCGCTTGAGTAATTTCAATTATTGAATAGACCAACAAACAACCCTACTTGCGCCGTCAAGCCGGATGCATTAATTGTCGCTGGTACTCCCGTAATAATCGCCGCATTATCTGCACGCCAGTCCTGCATAAAGGAAAGATTATAGCCAACATTTAATCGCACCATAGATACTAGCGTAAATGCATATTCCACATTCACGTTAGGCATAGCAAAAAGCATATTAGAGCGCATACGCCGCATGGAATTCGCCGTTGAGCTAATAGGGAATAACGGATACGCTTGTTGCGAAGCTGAACTTTGACTAATTTCATAATTTACTGCTCCCCAGCCACCCCGCACACCCGGAATAACCGCGAACCCTTTGAATGGTGTCCAAGCATAGTCAATGCTAACGCCATTCATGCTGATACTATATTCGGTTTGTCGTGTAAGAGAACCTGATGCCATATTTTGTAATGTATTCACGCTTCCAATACTCATAAATCCAACTCGTACATTCGGTATAATACCAATGGCAGCAAATGCCTCACCACCGAATAATACGATAGGAGAGTTATACGATGAGCCAACAACACCGTTGGTTAACGTATTCAAATCTGTCAAATTTGTAAATAACCATGTACTAATGAAGCCACCAGAAACAGCAAAATAAGGCGGTTTTGCTTCTTCGGTTGGTACATCCTCAAAGGAAAATTGATTGAGCTTATCGTCCTGTGCAAACACAGTGCTGTTCATCGCGGTCATTGTGGCAATGATAAACCCAAGCAATACAACAAATTGTTTCATTAGTTTAGAGGGGGTTAGTAAAAAAATACTTCGCAAAAATACACGGTGTTTGGCTAAAAACCTAGTCAAAAACGGAAAACTGTTTACAAGACCAATAATTTTGTATCGCATACTCACTAAATTATTCACGGAAGAGGGGTTGGAACCATATTTCGCCAACATTCACAGAAAATGTCAAGCGCCCAAATAACTCTTGGCTCAATCCATTTATTATCATACCACGAACGCCGCCTGTAAATGCAAAGTCAAAAAATACTCGTCGGGCAACGGGTAATTGAACACCAACTGAGCCATAAATTTCGTTAACGCCGACATCACCAATTTGATAGTACTGCTGATGATATCCAGCACCAAAGCTGTACCCAAGCGTTTCCAAAAATGAAGCGCTGTAATCAGGACTTCCAGCAATATTCACACCAGCACTAATACGCGTAGCACGTCGAAAAGATACATCCGGTCGGCGCGTTCGATACGTTATCGTCGAGAAATCTTTGGTTGAGACATCAGCAAGAAGTGTTACACGATTAAAGGTATAACCAAGACCAAGACCAAGTTCTAATGGAAGTCGAGTAGCAAAAGTATCCAGTTGAGTTGTATCTCGCAAGCCCGACGAGAACTTGTATTCCGAACTACGAATGACCGTCATTGGCAATCCGGCTCCTGCAACTAGACCAATGGTCAAATTGGGAACGCCGGTGAACTGAAACCCTAATTTACCATACCCGCCACTGAATCCATCAGAAACAATAGTTTGCCCTTGTGCCAGATAGGAGGTTGCGTCGGTGAGAGCAGACATCTCAATATTACCGAAGTTGTACTGCGCCATAAAACCCACGTGTACTTTGGGAAGTACTTGAAACGCACCCCCCAAATATAATGCGCTCACACCGCCGGAGCCTTTATAAAGCGTAGAAGTCGCTAGGTTTGGATCGTCCGAAGGCTGGGAGAGACGGTATGAATATTGTACATTACTCAGAGGAATGATGCCGAAACTGGCACTAATACCACGCAGAGTATCAATAGCAAACAGCGCTGAAAAGCCTTGCAGATAACCGCCATTTTGCGCCACCTTGCCTTGAGCATCCGAAACAAGAAATTGTCGAAAAGCAAACCCGGTCTGGAACCGAGTGGAGCGAGGAGCATTCCAAGCAGCAGGATTGGCAAGGTTAATTGCGTAGGGCGATGTTGCACCAATAGCCGTGCCACCAACAGCATCAAACGCTGCGCTATGACTTTCTATGATGTCACCAAACCCGAAAGCACTATAATTTGAGCCGCCAGGACTTTGCGCCTTCACAGAAGTCGCGCAAAGTATTCCGCATCCAATTGCCAGACCTGTGACAATGAGGTGTTTGAAATTGATATTATTCATGAGTGACGGCATTTTTTGCAGTGAGAATAAAAAACAATCGAACGAAGCAAATTATTGCTATCGTGGAACAGAATACCGATTTGAGTAGGTAATTACTAATCTTGGACGTAATAGACGTAATGTAGAGTCTTGCTGGCGCAGTCCATGAAAAACAATTCTCGTCGTTGTTTGCTCTTCATCACTACGCTGGCTACTGGTTCCGGTAACAAATTCGGGTTGTAACTGAAGTATCATACTTTGTTTGCCGCCATTTTTTACAATATTTTCTACAACCGATGCCATATTCAGATTACTGCTGAAAATATATCGCGCTGTTCCGGTTGTATTATCAAAAAAGCCCGTAGCTGACACAGCAGAAATAGAATTGCGCTGCGATTGAAATGCACGTTGAGCAGCAGGGAAAACAGCATTTTGTGCGGGATAGAGCTGAACCGAAAGAGGCAAGCCCAAATTGCTAATCGTTGAGCGAATAGTATCAACATTTAGCACTAATTCTGCGCGGTGAATAACCGCAAACGGTGGAAGCCGCGAGAGGTCGAAATCCAAACGGGTTCTGAGGGCTGCGCCGCCTTGTACGATAATAGAGTCGCTGCGGGAGTTGTCCGGCAAAGTGGACCGAACAAGACCTGCACGAGCAAACTCGTTCATAAAAATGAGAGTATCACCTGTTTCGCTGGTAGTACTCCGCAAACGAATGACAACCGTTGAACCATTACCGAGAGCGTACATGGTGCGAGCAGTTGTTGTGTCAGGCACAAGTGCTAAACCATCCACACTCGACCATGCAACGGTTCCGGTTTTCAACCAACGAAGAATGAGAGATTTATCGGTAATGGGCAGCTGAACCTTTCGAGAAAGGGTTTGGGACGCATCAAGACGAATTGTGTCGGTTCCTTTTGACTGATTTGCCCCCACTTGCCGACCGATGAGTGCCGGGTCTTGAAGGTTAATTGCATGTTGAGTGTTATCAACATACCAAGGGCGCGTTACGGAATGAATACGAAACGAAGCAACCTGCCGTTGGGAATCACCCAGAATGTACTCAAGAGGACTCACTAATAGAGATGCAGAAATAATATCATTTGGCGTGAGGTTGCTAAAACTGGCATCCCGAATAGAATCATTCAGAACAGGAGGATTAAAACTTAAAAATGTTGTAGCGGTAATAAACGTGCTTGGGTTATCATTCGCAATGGCAGCACCAATGAAAACAGGATTGGTGGATGTAGGTTGAGCAATATCGGATTCCATGCGCGGTGGGAACTGACCAACAACAGCACCGCTTAAAAGCTGAAGTGTATCGGAGCTGATAGTAACAATCGAAAGATTATCTGCTGGAATCAGCCCGGAGCCAACTGGACCGGGAGCATCATTACAGGAAAAGGAAATGCCGCAGAGAACACCAAGCAAAATGTAGCGAAAAGGTGCGAACCAAACGTTGCGATGAGAAGTAATAGTCACAAAAGTTTGTCTAAATGTAGTGAATGTGCGAAAACAGCTCAAACCATGAAATAAGCAAAAGTTTGCTGTTGATATTCAGCATACAAACTTAGGTTTGAAATTCCGTAATTTTCTTGAAAGTATTATTTGCCGTTTGTTGGTGTTTGGAGAATTTTCCGATAGACTTCTTCGTATTGAAGCGAAGAGTGATTCCATGAATGGTCTTCTGCCATGCCATTTTTCACGAGCTTGCGCCACATTGATTTGTCTTTATAGATTTCAAGCGCCCTCTGAACGGCTTCCAGCATATCGGCGGCTTTGTATTCTTCAAAAACGAAACCGTTGCCTTTGGTACTGGGAGCGTCAAACTCATGGACAGTATCTTGTAAGCCACCTGTAGCGCGGACAATCGGAACCGTGCCATATGCAAACGAATACAACTGATTAAGTCCGCACGGCTCAAAGAGTGATGGCATTAAATACATATCAGCACCAGCTTCCATAAGGTGCGATAGATTTTCGTCAAAACCAATTTTGACACCCATCTTTTGCGGATACTTCTTTGCTGTGGTTTCAAGCCATTCCTCAATCTCTTTATCACCTTCGCCCAGAACGACAAGTTGTACGTCTTCTTTGAAGAGCTTCTCGGCAGCTTGCTTCAGAAGACCGAAGCCTTTCTGCTCTACAAGACGAGAAATCATAGCAATAATGGGCGTTGTAGGCTTAAAGTCAAGGTCAAATTTCTTTACCAAAGCCTCTTTGTTATCTTCTTTTTTGTCGAGCGTATCGATTGTGTAGCGTTTGGAAATGAGTTTATCTTTTTCCGGTGTCCAAAGCGTCGTGTCTATACCATTGATAACTGGCGTAAAAATATCTTTCTTCGCCTTGAGCAAAGCATTCAAACCATCTGTAAGTTTTGCATCCGACAATAGCTGCTCACCGTATGTCTTGCTTACAGTTGTGATATGGTCGGCATACATAATACCCGCTTTGAGAAAATTTAATTTGTTCTTATGTTTCAAATTCTCCAATGCGCTTTCGGGTAAGTCGGTTTTTTCAAACGTATCTTTGAGTGGGAATACACCTTGATTGCTGACGTTATGAATTGTAAGAACAATTTTGGTATTCTTAAACTGCTGCGCATAAATCGTGCGCATATATGCCGCCACGAGCGCCGTATGCCAGTCGTTGACGTGAACAACCTGTGGTATCCAGCCCAAAAGCGTACAAGTCTGAATCACAGACCGCGCAAAGAAAATAAAACGCTCGTCGTTGTCTGCATATTCTTCACCAGTTTCAGGGTCATTGTACAAACCCCACTTCGAGTCGAAATATGGCTTATTCGTCGTCATATACGCCTGTACTTTGGTGCGCGTGTTGACGATGGAAGACGATTTAACAGTAGCAAATTCACGCACCGAACCCACGTCAATCGGAATATCTTTCAAACGATTGATTTCGTGAATTTTGTTCTTGCGTTCGCTGATAGCGCCATATTTAGGCAACATCACGCGCACGTCGTGGTCGAGGTCGCGCAAGGCAAGCGGAAGCCCGTAGGCAACGTCTGCCACGCCGCCAGTCTTGGCGATGGGATAAATCTCGCTTGCTACGAAGAGAATACTAAGGGGTTTTGCCATAATGTGTTGTCAGTGCCGAGCATGGGAATTTTGACAAAGCCCTAAATATACGCAAATTTTACGAGAAAATCAAATTGTGACAAAGAACGTAAGTGAAGAAAAACAAGTAATGAAGCGTTATACCGTGAACTACATTTTTCATTATTGTTGCCGCTTTTTCACAGCATTTTTTCAAAAAGGATTGGAAGCCGTTACATTTACAAAGTACACCCATGAGTTACCAGCCAAACCGTATAAAACCACCAACGCTCACATTGGGTGTATATCCGCCGTATAGTACAGCAGGATAATTTCCTTGTATTGCCGTGGGAGTGCCGAAAAGATGTGCTTGCGCTCGAAAACCAATATCCAGATTATTACTGAGGGGTACAAGATAATCTACTTTCAAATGCGCACCCCATTGCTGATACGAAGACAAAATATCACGTGACTCAAACACACCTTGGGCGTTTGGAAGAAAGCCTGTGCCCGCAAGAGAATTACTCTGCAAGGAAACGCCGCCACCTATACGAAGCCGTTCTAGACCATAAACGCTTCCTGCAAACGGCGTAAACATTGCCGTAATATCACCTGTTTGCGTTTGCGAAACAAACCCGCCACCAAATGGTCCGTATCGAGTATCTGAGCGTCCTGTAAAATGCACAGCAGCTTCCAGTTCAAACCAAGGAGCGAATTTATGCGAGTACATTGCCGAAAACATTGGTGTTAACCGCAACGAAAAGAATCCTCTAGGAAGTACTTGGTGAAAACTTAGTCCGAAAGTGAAAAAATCCTGTGGAGGAGTTGCCTGAGCGGTACTTACTTGTACGGTGCTTTCTTGCTGTGGATAAAACAATGGTTGGCTTTGCAACTGTGCTTCTTGCGAAAAAACATTAACACCAAAGAATATAACTGCAAAGAATGTCGCGCAAACCTGTTGAAATCTTGATATTCTAGTCATAGTCAAAAAAGAAATGGGTTGAAGAATGGAGACAGAACCTCATGTTTAGAATTACCAATTACCACGCACAAAAAAGCCGATACCTGCCGAACCACCAAGCGAACCCGGCATATACGTTGTGCCGGAGAACGGAGTCGAAAAAGCATGAATCTGCCCACGCAATCCAAAGTCTAATTTTTGACTAAGCGGAATTAAATATTCAAATTTCAAATGTGCGCCCAGCGAACCGGAGTCATATATTTGCATAGGTGTACGGGTTACCACACCATTCTGGTCTGTACTTGTAGAGCTTCCACCCGCAAAACTATGCTGCATAAAGGACACACCCGCCCCTATGCGAAATCGGTCGGAAGCATCAAAAAGCCGGAACATCAAGGTTGCATCGCCTATCCACGCATTAGAGAATCGCATATCTTGTTCGCCTCCATTAGTACGCCCCAAATAGTTCAACGATGCTTCTATATCAAGCATAGGCGAAAGTGAGTAAGCATAGAGCGCCGAAAACATAGCACCGTTGCCACCCAGCGTCGGTGTACCACCAGCAAAACTCAGCCCTATTCCGGCATGATGCCGCAAGAAGGTAATAGATTCCTTGTCGCTAACTAATTTTTCCTGACCAAATGCTGCGCCAATCGAAGAGAAAAAAGCGAATGTACTTCCGAGTAAAACAGTAAATATTGCACAAACAACGCTTCGGTAACGTTTGCTATGGAAGAAGCCCATGACATTTATCAAAAAAGTGAAAAAAACGATTGCTCTTACTCCAGACACATGAGTTGACATTTTTTTGCAAGAAATTTTATTTGTGAAAGATGGCTACACTATAATTTTTTGCTCATGCTTTTCGGCAAGCACTTGCTTACAGAGCGGGCGCAATCTACGCACACACTATTCACCATACAAGCACAGCGCGATGTGTTTAACAGCCGCTTAACATTTTTTACACTTTTTAACAGTCTATGCTTTTGTGCCGTCTGCAATGTTCGTAGATTTGCGCTGGAAATTATTTCTTCGACTATTGCTTCAATATCATGACAACCGCTTCACATCTTTATTCTGAAATTACCGTCACGCAGGAAACCGCACAAGAACTGGGCTTACACGCCCACGAATTTGATGCAATAGTCAAAGTACTAGGACGCATTCCTACCTACACTGAACTCGGCATTTACAGTGTGATGTGGAGTGAGCACTGCTCATACAAAAATTCGATACTGGAATTGAAAAAACTACCTCGCTCAGGCGGCAGAATGTTGGTGGAAGCGGGCGAGGAAAACGCTGGATTGATTGATATTGGGTCACATGGCGGAAAGCATTGGGCGTTGGCGTTCAAAATCGAAAGCCACAATCATCCCTCAGCCATCGAGCCTGTACAGGGTGCTGCCACTGGCGTTGGTGGTATTTTACGGGACATCTTCACGATGGGCGCACGTCCTGTGGCAGCACTTAACTCCTTACGTTTTGGTAATCTAGATGGCGCATCTTCGGCACGCACAAAATTTCTTGTCAAAGGCGTGGTGAGCGGCATCTCCCATTATGGCAACGCTTTCGGTGTTCCAACTGTCGGCGGGGAAATCTACTTTGACGACTGCTATACTGACAACCCGCTTGTGAATGCAATGGCGGTCGGCATTGTGGAAGTCGGCAAGACTGCTTCAGCAATTGCAGAAGGTGTAGGCAATCATGTCTTTATTTTAGGCAGCCGCACCGGACGCGATGGTATTCACGGTGCATCAATGGCATCGAAGGAGTTTGAGGAATCGCCCGAAAGTATGCGCCCCACAGTGCAGGTCGGCGACCCATTTGCAGAAAAAATGTTGCTCGAAGCCTCGCTGGAGTTGATAGAAAGCGGGGTTGTCTCCGGTATGCAGGATATGGGTGCGGCAGGAATTTGCTGCTCCACATCCGAGATGAGCGCTAAATCAGGTACAGGAATGAACATCAACCTCGACCTCGTGCCGCTCCGCGAAGAGGGAATGAGCGCCTACGAAATAATGCTGTCCGAATCGCAAGAACGAATGTTAGTAGTCGTCCACAAAGGGCGCGAAAAAGAAGCAAAAGCCATTTGTGACAAATGGGATGTGCCAATGACCCACATCGGAGAAGTGACGAATGACGGAATACTCCGTGTCTTCCGCAGTGGCAAGCAAGTGATTGAACTTCCCACAGAGTCCCTCGTGCTGGGCGGTGGCGCACCAGTCTATGAACGTGAGTGGCGGGAAGCTGCATACTTCCAAGAAACACAAAATTTTGACCTCAATCTTCTCCCCAGCACGACACCACATAGCGAAGCCTTTTGGAAGATTCTTGCCTCGCCCACCGTTGCCTCCAAGCGCTGGGTCTATGAGCAATACGATACCGAAGTAGGCACAAACACAGTCATGCGAGCCAATGCCGATGCTGCGGTTATTCGCCTCAAAGAACTACCCGGCAAGGCAGTAGCTTTAACGACCGATTGCAATAGCCGTTATGTCTATCTCAATCCGTATATGGGTGGCGTGATAGCCGTAGCAGAAGCTGCACGGAATGTGGCGTGTACCGGAGCGGAACCCGTTGCTATTACAAACTGCTTGAACTTTGGCAATCCGTACAATCCTGAAGTGTATTGGCAATTCCGCGAGGCGCTGCGCGGTATGGGGGATGCGTGTAGGGCGTTCGGAACACCCGTAACAGGCGGCAATGTGAGCTTCCACAATGAATCAAAAGCGGCAATCAAAGCTGGACGCGCAGGCAGAACGGTATTCCCAACACCAACAATCGGTATGGTCGGTATTATTGAAGATGTTTCAACCGTGGTGGGTAACGGCTTTACACAGGCAGGTGACGCAATTATGCTCTTGGAAGCGCAGGAGAACCTGAAAAATTCGGGCTTAGGCGGTTCGGAATACCTAAAGCAAATTCATGAGATGATAACCGGCGACGCACCATATCTCGACATTGAAGCAGAGAAACGCCTTCAAGCCTTCATCATTGCTGCCATTCGCGGACGCTTGGTCAATGCTGCCCACGATACAGCCGAAGGCGGATTAGCAATTACTCTGGCGGAAATGGCAATTAACTCACGCGGAACGCTCGGCGCACATCTGGATTTGAAACGCGACGTGTCGGCAGGAGTTCTCTTCGGTGAGGTACAATCTCGTATTGTTGTTTCATTGTCGGATAAAAATATCGGCGAACTTCAGACTTTTGCCGCTTCGCACAACATTAGGACAACACACATCGGAACAGTGGCAGAGAACGTGTTCAGCATCAAAGGCTGCCTTGATACAACGGTGAGCGAACTCAAGCGGGTCTATGAAACAGCTCTGCCGAATTTATTGCAGTAATCTCGTTTATCAAGCATGAATGGCATATAAGAATTCTTGTAGAATCTCAGTCAACGCAGCAAACTCAATCAAAAAGCCGTCATGCCCATAGGGTGATGTTATCTCAACATACTCTGCTTCGGGGATGTGAGCGGCAAGAAATCGTTGTTCTTCGGGAGGGAATAAAATATCCGTAGAAATGCCCACAACGAGCGTCCGTGCTTGTATTTGTGCTAATGCTTTCTCCACACTACCACGCCCACGTCCGACGTTGTGGCTGTCCATTGCTTTGGAAAGATGCCAGTAAGAATGAGCATTGAAGCGACGTGTGAGCTTTTCGCCTTGATATGCTTGATACGACGAAGCGCGATAGCCGTCAACCTTTTCGTCTGTCTGTTCTTCTTGGGTTTTACTGAAGGTTTCGTAATTGCGATAGGAGAGTATCCCAATGGAGCGTGCTGCCTTTAATCCTGCCAGCCCTGCATCAAGGCGATCTTCAAAAAATGTAGCATCGGCTTCGAGCGCCAAACGCTGCGATTCATTAAACGCAATCCCCCACGGAGAGTGTTTGGCATTAGTCGCCATAGGAATAATTGCTTCAAAAACAGTTGGCTCTTGAATAGCCCATTCCAAAAGCTGTTGACCACCCATAGAACCACCCAAGCCCACCTGAATTTTTTCAATTCCCAATTCTTTGCGCAAGAGAATATGCGCCTTCACTATATCGCGCACGGTTACTTGTGGGAACAAACGAAAATAAGGAGTACCAGTCGTAGGATTGATACTGCTTGCGCCGGATGAACCATAACAGGAACCTAGCATATTTGCACAAATGATAAAATATTCTTCGGGGTCGAACAAACGTCCTTTGCTGATAAGCCCGTCCCACCAGACCGCAGCATCGGAATTACCCGTGAGTGCATGACACACCCAGACGACGTTATCACGTGCCGCGTTCAGCTTGCCGTAGGTGTGGTAGCCAATCTCTAAAGAAGGAAGCGTAGCGCCGGATTCAAGAATAAACGGTGCATCAATGCACAAGGTTTGGTGCGGGGTAGAGATAAATTGCGGCATACTCATAATAAAGTGGTGATGAGGTAGAAAAACAGATGTACTGAACAAAAGGGGGAGCGTAAGCAAAAACTCACGCTCCCCAAACAACGAACTCTCTTACGCCGTAATGGCTACTAATGCCGCTTCAAATGCTTGTTGGAAATCGGCTTTAATGTCTTCGATATGCTCCAAGCCCACCGACACGCGCACTAAACCCGGCACAACACCTGCAACGCGTTGCTCCTCAGCGCTTAGCTGCTGATGCGTCGTTGTGGCAGGATGGATAACGAGCGTTTTTGCGTCGCCGACGTTTGCCAGATGGCTTGCAATCTTGAGATTGTGAATAAAAGCGTCAGCAAGCTCAGCATCACCTTTGAGTTTAATTGCCAACACACCACCCGCACCGCGTGGGAGATAGCGCTTTGCAAGGGAATGATATTGGCTGGACTCTAAGCCCGGATAGTTCACGTATTCTACGGCAGGATGCTTCTCAAGCCACTGAGCAAGCGCAAGTGTGTTATGAGCATGACGCTCGGCGCGAAGAGAGAGCGTTTCCACACCTTGCAACAGCAAGAAAGCATTGAAAGGACTAAGCGCCGGACCGTGATCGCGCAAGCCCTCCACACGGGCACGAATAGCAAACGCGATATTGCCAAACGGTCCGTCCGTGCCGAAAACATCCCAGAAGCGTAAACCATGATAGCCTTCTGACGGCTCGGTAAATTGCGGGAATTTACCATTACCCCAGTTGAAATTGCCGCCGTCAATAATTGCACCGCCAATACTCGTGCCGTGTCCGCCGACCCATTTGGTAAGCGATTCGACGACCACATTTGCACCATGTTCAATCGGACGAGCGAAATAACCACCGGCACCAAAAGTATTATCCACAATAAGCGGAATGCCGTGCTTTTCGGCAAGCTGCGCAAACTTGTGAAAATCCGGGACGCTGAAGCCGGGATTGCCAATAGTTTCAAGATAAATGGCTTTCGTTTTTTCATCAATCAGTTTCTCAAAGTCTTCGGGCTTATCGCTTGCTGCGAAGCGGGCTTGGATGCCGAAGCGTTTGAAAGATACTTTGAACTGATTATACGTGCCTCCGTAGAGGTGCGGCGACGAAACGAAATTATCGCCGACTTCGAGAATATTGGTAAGGGCGATAAACTGTGCCGCTTGTCCCGAAGCAACTGCCAGTGCTGCCACGCCGCCTTCAAGCGCAGCCAAGCGCTTTTCGAGAACATCCGTAGTAGGGTTCATAAGGCGAGTGTAGATATTACCAAATTTTTGCAACGCAAATAACTGCGCGGCATCGGTGGCATCGTCAAAAACATACGATGTGGTTTGATAAATCGGTACAGCACGGGATTTTGTTGTGGGATCGGGCTGTTGACCGGCGTGCAATTGCAACGTCTCGAAGCGTAAACCTTGTGCATTACTCATGGAAAGTCTCCTTAAGTGAAAAAGAAAGATTAAAAATGAAGGATTGGTTCTATTGGATAAAAATCTGTTTGGCGAATAAGGGCAAAAAAAAGCCGTCCTCACAAGTGTCGTGAGAACGGCTTTAATCAAAAGTTTCGATGAAATTTCTTTGGGTTCGATTCTATGATTGGGGCAACACGTTCTCACGCCACGGCATACAGCAGCACATCATCATGCACATTTGCATCATGACGGGTGCTGTTGCCAAGAGGGCGATATTGAATTGTGTGTTGCGCATTAACAATGCTTTTTTGATTTGTTGTTATTTGAACGCTTGCAATGTACAAATCGTTTTATACAAAGTCAAGAATAAAGAATATTTTTTAATGCAAGACTGTAATAAGTCTATACACTCTCTCGGTTGGCGTTTGTAAAACAAGAATGTACTGCCCCGAAGCGAGATGTGAAGTATTCAATGGTAAAGAATGCACTCCGGCATTCAATGTGCCTTCGGCAAATGATGCAATACGCGAGCCTGTCATATCCAGAAGAGAAAGAGAGGCAAAGCCGGAGTGAGGGAGTGAAAAGCGGATATCGCCTTCATCGGAAAGTGGATTCGGTGCAGTTGAAAGCGAAAGAGTATAACTGTCATCGGAAATCGTAGTGGCAGTAGTAGCAAGGGGCTTCGCAAAGTATGTTCGTATATTCACGCATTTACATAGTCCAGACCAATCAATATTCTTGCGGACAAATCCAAAGGTTTTCATTTGCTCTTCCGCGTTGATAGCAAAAGGAGATACCTGTACTAAAAACTCAGATTTACCAGTAGAATCCTGAAAATAAACGTTATTCCCAAATTCGATGTTCTGATTGGTGAGTGTGAGCATAATAGAATCGGCTTGTTGTGGTGCTATTACTGGAGTACGTGTATAAACGAAGGTGGTTGTACATCTATTAGAAACCTTGCTATTGTCAAGATTAAATGCTAGTAAATCAATAGCGATTGATGAGATAGAAATTTTTTGAGTTGATATAGCAGCAGTATATTGAGAAAATACTTCAAAATATGGTCGAATAGGTTTTCCTTGTGAAAAAGGTCGAAAACGGAAGAAGTATTGTGTAGCGGGTCGAAGATTTGTAAATGTTGTAGCATCAAAAGTATAGAAGATTGTCGAAAATTGTCTTAGAACTCTAATAACTGGTAACATTACTTTTTGGGATTGCTGAAGTTGAAAAAGTGAATCTGCCGATGCTTCTATCAGAACGCTATCTACTAGCAATCGTGTAGTCATTGGAATGTGTTGTTCTGAAAATAGAACAGAAGCGTTGATTGAGTAGGGTTGAATTCCAGAGATGCTTATTTGATTTCGTTGAGTATTAGGTTTGATGGATAAAATTTTGGAAGGAGGAGAGACAATAATAGTACTATCAGTAATAATATATGTGAAAGCACACACATAATAAGTTGAATCATCAAATAATTGAAATATTGGCATTAGTTGTGAAACAGCTATCATTTGATTAGAAATATAGCGTGATGAAGTGAGCATTGTATCAATTTGACCGTTAAAATTGATAGCGTTGCCAAAGCATAGACGGCTATATAGTGTTATGCCCATTCTACGTGCAATATTTGAAGAATTTTGTTGAAGTACATCAGATGAGAATAAAGAGTCTTTTGAAATATCAAAAAAGACTTGAACATCTTGAGTAGTGGAGTTGCGAAGATTTGCAGGTACGGGTGTCTTAAAAACTAACATGAAACCAGTACTTTCATTATCGGCAATTGTTCTTGGTGCTCTACATGGTGGTAACGCTGACACAACGGGTGGCGGAATAGGTAAATACCGAATAGTCTGCGCAAGACTATCTTGCTCAACAACGACAAACAACACAAGCAAGAAAAAGGAGAATAAACGCATACAACAAAATGAGAGAAAGTAACGAATCATTTTTAGACGGACACAAACCTACGACAAAATCAGCATCCCTCAAACACTCTCCAACTTAATACTATAATGCTAACTCCTATAAAAGCATCCATTTTTGCAAAAAAAAGTGAACAAAGATTCAGTATCAATGCCATGGTTTTTCGATACTGAATATTTACTCAGGTTTTTGGGCAATTTCACAAAAAACAGCCATGTCCGAAGTATTGAAAAATACCCCAAAAGCAGTGAACAAAAAATAACTCCAATAAAAATCGGACAAAAATTCGTTTTTGCGCAAAAAACGGCATTTTTATTTCTTTACAAGGTCTGTGGAAAGGTATTTCGCCAAAAAAATTGCTCTGAATAGGTCATTTTTCGTTGTTTTGCACCCACTTGATTCAACTGGTGGGAGAAAGTGGGAGAAAAATTCCAGCTTTCGAGCACGGTGGGAGAAAGTGGGACAATACATTCATTCGGACAGCCCACGAAAGCGCCATGAGTTTCTTCAAAGGACAAGAAACATATTCGATAGACGACAAAGGTCGCGTGAACGTTCCGACGAAGATGCGCAAAAGCATTCAGCCGGAAGCAGGCGACACGTTTATCTTGACGCGAGGCGTTGACAAATGCGTCGTGGCATATCCAATGAATGAATGGAAGAAATACGAAGAGAAGTTTGCGACATTAAATCAGTACAACGAAAAAGACCGTTTTTTTCTGCGCATGATTTTGTCGTGGAGTGAAGAGGTCGAAATGGATGCCCAGCAGCGCGTATCAATGCCGAAGCGCTTACGGGAATTTGCAAGTATCGAATCGAAGGTAACGATTGTGGGCATGATAGACCACATCGAATTTTGGCAGCCGGAAGAATTTGACAAATACTTGAGCGGTCAGGCAGAATCCTACGAAGATGTTGCCGCAAAAGTAATGACGATATAATTACGAATTGGGAATTACGAAGACCAAAGGTTCTCAATTTTCTATGAAAAAAAAACGCACACATTCCGAAAAGCCTCGCTTTATAGCGCCTGCCGCGACAGTGCAGGGCGCAGACGGAACGGAAATTGCCGCAAAAAATGCTGGTGACTACCACGTACCTGTGATGCTGAAGGAATGTTGCGATTGGCTGATAACCGACCCCGACGGCACGTACATAGACGGTACACTCGGCGGTGGCGGACATTCGGCAGAAATACTTCGTCGTTTAAGTTCTCAAGGACACTTGATTGCGTTCGATGAGGATGCGGAGGCGATTGCCAGGGCTAGGCAGCGCTTTCGGGACGACGTAGAAAACCCATCACCACGTATGACCTTGAGTCATACATCCTTCTCTCTCGCATGCAGCATAAAAAGAGACGGGAAGCCCCAGGCGCAGGACATCACGGGGATACTGCTAGACCTCGGGGTATCTTCCCGCCAGCTTGACACCGGAGGCATCGGGCTAAGCTATCGCGTGAACTCCCACCTAGACATGCGTTTTGGTTCACGTGATAAGCCTCTTGCGTCAGAGCTTATTGCCACAACGGAACAGGGACAACTGGAGCAAATCCTTCGTGAATTTGGCGAAGAACCGTTTGCGAAGGTGATAGCGCGGCGGATTGTCGATGTCCGCCGCGTGGCTCCGGTTATGACAACATTCGATTTACGTGCAATTGTAGAAGAGTGCGTACCGACACATCTGCGCCAGCAGGCACTTTCACGGGTATTTCAGGCGTTTCGTATTGCGGTCAATCGAGAACTGGATGTTCTGGAAGAGACGCTACGAGGCATCACGCCTCGCCTTGTGAAGGGCGGTAGAATTGTCGTGCTGTCGTATCATTCTCTGGAAGACCGCGTTGTGAAAACCGTTTTTAACGATCTTGCCAAACGAAGCATTCCGCTCGACCCCACCAATCCTGATGATGCCGAGGAAGCGATAAAATCGACCACCAGACGTATTGAGCCGATACTGAGCATTTTAACAAAAAAACCACTCGCACCGACAGACGAAGAAACAAGTATCAATCCCCGTGCCAGAAGCGCAAAATTGCGGGTTGCAGAGAAGTGCTGATTCTGTTACTCGTCTTGATTATTTCCTCCTCAAAAAGACATCCAAACCTTACAGTAGAAACTCCTAAAAGAATTCAAGCAAACGAATTTGCGGAAAAGTGCGTAAATTGGCGGTTCAATAATGAACTACCGTTTTTCGGCTATTCTTCACGTAGTCGGTATTTTTCAGCATTTTACACACTATGCAAATACACGAGTTTGAACGCGGCTTGCAAGGGCGCGTTGCGATTATCACCGGTGCGGCAGTCGGTAACGGGCGCGCTTTTTGCGAACGCCTCGCCGAAGAAGGCGCTATTATTGTCATTGCCGACATTGCCGATGCGAGCGAGACCGCAAAGGCTGTCGAGGCGACCGGCGCAAAAGTTCTCAGCCTGAAGGTAGATGCCACCAATCCTGAAGATGTACAGCGAATGGCGCGAGCCGTTCTGAAGGAGTTCGGCAGAATAGATATTCTCGTCCACAACGTCGGCAAATACGAAGAAGAACCGTTTGAACTTCTTTCGTTTGACCAATGGCGGCAAATGCTGGATTTGAACTTGAATAGCCTTTTCCTGACCACAAAAGCCGTGCTGCCATCCATGAAAGAAAAAGGTTTCGGACGCATTATCGCGCTCTCGTCCGATACTGTCTGGCTGGGAACGCCATACCTGACGCATTACGTTACCGCTAAAATGGGCGTCATCGGTTTTGTGCGCTCTTTGGCAAGCGAAGTGGGCAAGTATGGCATTACAGCAAATGCGATTACCGTTGGCTTGACAGCAATCCAGCGCCCAGAGCAGGGCGGACGTGTCAGTAGCTCAATTCTGGAGCACATTCTCCCCACCCAAAGCGTTCAGCGCGGCGACGAACCACACGATATTGCGAACGTTGTTACATTTTTGGCACTCCCGGCTTCCGGCATTATCAATGGGCAAACACTCAATGTCGATGGCGGCGTAGCGCGGCATTAAATTTCTCTGTTAAACATTTCGCTCCGGCTGACGGTCAAAAATTCAAACCGTTTTGATTCACATCATTTGTTCATCTTTTTTTCAATCCTTATGAAATCATCCCGCATCATAACTGTCGTTGTATTGTCAGCCTTTATTTGTGTAGGTAATACATCTGCCCAAACTAAAAAAACGACGACGACAAAATCAACGTCAAAAACAGCTCCTGCAAAAACAACATCCAAAACGACAACCACTACTCCTGCAAAAACCACCCCCGCAAAGGAATCCGCGCCATCGGCTCCCGCAAGCACCACTACGCCGACAACGCCCGCTCCAACAACCTCAACGACAGCACCAAGTAAAACGCCTGCAGCCACACCTGCAACAACATCTACGCCCACAACAACACCTACCCCTGCAACAACTCCGACACAAACAACACCGGAATTGACCCCAAGCCTTGCTTCGAGCGGTATCCAAGAGGCACTCACAAAAGGCATACAGAAAGGGGTTGAATTAGTCTCCAAGCCCGACGGATACTTGGGCAATCCACTCATCAAAATTCCTTTCCCACCGGAATTTAAAATGGTAGAAGATGGTGTGCGCAAAATTGGTCTGGGAAGCGTTGCCGACCAAGCCGTTACTTCCATGAACCGCGCGGCAGAACAAGCAGCATCGGATGCACTGCCCATTTTTTTGGATGCTATCAAACAGCTCAATTTTAATGATGTCATGTCCATCTTGAACGGCAGCAATGAACGCGCCGCAACGGACTTCCTCCAACGCACCACATCGGCGGCGTTGGCGCAAAAATTCAAACCCACTATTAGCGATGCGCTCAACAAAGTAGAAGCGACAAAATATTGGGGGCAAATTACCCAGACCTATAACAAAATTCCGTTTGTGCAAAAAGTCAACCCGGACTTGCCAGACTATGTGACCCAACGAGCGCTTGAAGGCTTGTTCACGATGGTGGCACAAGAGGAAAAAAATATTCGCCAGAACCCCGTAGCTCGCACGACGGATGTATTACAGCAAGTCTTCGGTGGTATTACCAAAAGCATTGGCAAATAAGCAGCAAGCAAAGTCAGAACTTCATAAAAAACGAGCGGTATAGTTTAAGACTATACCGCTCTTTTCATTGTAAGAGTTTTGGTTATTCAGTTTCAAACGCTTCTTTGCGGCGCAGAGTAGCTTGATGACGATACTTCAGGCGGCGGCGTTCAAGGAGTTGTGCCAAAATCGTCTGTACATCGGCAAAGGTAGAAAAAGGATAATGCGGAAGACGATTACGATTGCAGTAGGCTGCGAGTGCCTTTTTCGCAAAAATAATATCGGCGTGGTCGGCGGCGCAGAAATCAGAATACCCATCGCCGATATAGACAATAAGCGCTTCCGGCGGTATGCTCCTCAAAACGCTATTGCGCTTGCAGGATGCGCAAAAGCACGTGCAAGACTCATCCCGACCCGGAAAGAACGGCGTAAATACGCTATTATTGAAAAGAAGTTGATTGCAGAACCGAGGCAATTGAGCCGCCCCCTCGCGCTCAAGAACCGCATCAATATAAACATCGAAGCCATCGGAAACGACCGTCAGAGGAATATTTTTTTCACGGCAGAACTCTACAAACCCCCGAAAGTGCTCGTCGGCAGGCTGTTCCTTCGCCCAAGAACGTAAAACGTCCGGCGTTGTACCACCTTTGAGCGATGCCGCTAGCAAGCGCCAGTATTCCGGCACGGACAATTCACCGCTCGTTAGGCGAGGATAGTATTCGCTAAATCTACCAAATACATCGAAAATTTTATCGCCGAGGTCTTCGCGGGTAATCGTACCGTCGAAGTCTGTAAAAACGTAAACAGGCGGTTTGAGCATGAACAACAAGAAAACGAGAGAAATGGGCAAACGGAAAGAATCGGGCGGATGACAAACTAGTGTTTATGCTGCTCACGAGCAAACTGGATATAATCCGTCACAGCAGGCAAGCCGCCGTTTTGGCGAACAAGCGTTGCCACCTGAGCGCGGTGATAGGCGGAGTGCATAGGGAAATGAGTCAATATTTCGAGTAATGTACTCTTATATTCATTGCCGAGTGTGTTTTTATAGCTAAAGGAAAGTTCTTGAAGGTCAGTATCAGTCTTGCTTTGCAGGTATTCTTTCCACAGCGCGTCTATAGTGGGAATGCGGTCACGGATTTCGTCTGTGGTCATTACGCCCCAGACGGGAAGTGCTGTTTCGGGCTTGCCACTAACGCGGGCATACCAGATAAATTGCGCCGCAACAACATGGGAGAGAAGTTTAATGGCTTGGTCTTTGCCCTCTGCGGACGCAAGCGCCTCAATGCTTGCCAGTGTTCGGTTATTTGCCCAGACTGTATAATTGAGCTGGTCAAGAAAATATGAGATAGTCATAGTTCGTTAAAAAGTGAAAAAATAAGGCTTCAATTCGGGGAGGCGAATTAAATGCCTTTGAGTACCTTTATTACTTGGTATGCTTCGTTGATGCGCTGCGCCTTCACGCGGGCTTGGTTTTGTGCATTTTGGTCGAGATGGCTGACGCGGTCGGGGTGGAACTGCATCATAAGTTTTTTATACTCACGTTTCATATCGTCCACACTGGCGTTGGCAGGCAGACCAAGCACACGGAGTGCTTCTTCCAAGCCCATTCCGCCGTGCTTTTGGGGGGGTGCTTGCTGCTTCTGCTCTGATTGCTGTTTTTGTTGAGGATTCGCCGCCTCGTCAATAGCACGTTTCAGCCGCTCTTCTTCGGTCTCATAGCCACGATGCGAAGCGCTGTACGAAGAGCCGGGTGAATGCGCTCTTCTGCGCAATTCCTCTAAAACCTTCGGATCAATGTTTGAATAATCAGGGTCTTCGCGGTTAAAATCATTGATGTACGATTCGCCGACGCGACGTAATCTGTCCCAGAGCTGTCCCATAGTTTTTTGAAGAATTGTTGAGTTTTTGAATGTTACCAATGTTGAATGTTGAGTTCGGGTTTTACCGCACACGTTCTTTCACCTTATCGCGTAAAAACTTTGCACAATTCAGGACGATTGCCGGGTTTTTATGGTGGATATCGGCTTTCAGATATTCACGATAGGTACGCGACGGATTACCAAAGCTATTCCGCGCTGAAGTGAGCGGTCGCTCGGCAACAATGGTATCCGAGAATGCCCATTTTGCTTGAGTTCTGAGGCGGTGATAGTGCTCATAGTCCATCGCATATCGGTAGTCCATGCTAAATGTACCGTATCGTTCCCAAACGCGGCGATGGTAATACATTGCCTGGTGTGCAGTGGGGAGCTTATCTCCAGGCAAATGGGGCGAACCAACTATTTTTTCGGGCGCATTTTCAAATGTCAAACGGGCTTTCCCAAAAACAATATCGGCATCAGGCTGCGCTGCATACACGCTGAAGAGGCGAGAGAGTGCATCGGGCGAGGCAAAATAATCTCCGGCGTTCATGTAGCCAATAAAATCGCTCGTGTGCTTTGCAATTCCTTTGTTGAACGCCTCTGATACGCCGCTATCTTTTTCGCTTACCCACCACGCAATACGGCTTTCAGGCATTTCGGCATATTCGCGGATAATCGCCGGAGTTGCATCTTTGGAGCCACCGTCTATCACCAAATACTCAAGACGCGGATAGTCCTGCACAATCACGCTTTCGAGCGTTTTGCGGATAAATTTCTCAGCGTTGAAGGCGATAGTAACGACCGTAACGCTGGGAAGACTGCTGCGATTATCTGTTGGATTCATACCGAACCGATTATTTTCACGAATTTGTTACGCACGAAAATACAAATTTACCCGCACAAAGTGGTGAAAATTAGGTATATTCGGCGAAATCAAGCGACTTTTTAGAACGCTTTCCGAATTTCTTCCCACGCCCTCAAACGCAACAATAACGCATGATTACGGTTTTGATTTACATGGCGCTGGCTGTCTTGACAGTCTTTTTAGCAATTACCGTTTACAATTTCATCACCGCTCCGATGCTGCGAGACGTGCCACCGCCGGCAAATGAGCAACAATACGCATCGAATCCTTTTGTCTCCGTCCTTGTTCCAGCACGGAATGAAGCGGCGAATATCGGGAACTGTCTGGCAGGACTGCTGGCACAGAGCTACAAAAACATGGAAATTATCGTACTTGATGATCATTCAGAGGACAAGACTTCAGAAATCGTGCAAGAATTTGCAAAACACTACCCCCAAATACGCCTTGTACAAGGCAGACCGCTTCCGCCCGAATGGACGGGCAAAAACTGGGCTTGCCAACAACTCAGCGCCACAGCACGAGGAATTATCTACATCTTCACCGATGCCGATAACACACACGCCCCCAATGCCGTCGAGAATACTGTCCGCTGGATGCAGCGCTACGACCTCAGTATGCTATCTGCCTTTCCACAGCAACAAACCGAATCGCTCCCTGAGCAGCTTGCCGTACCTATTGTAGATATGTTTGTTTATGCAGGTCTTCCGCTCTGGCTGACATACACGTCGGCGTACCCTTCGCTTGCCGCCGCAAACGGACAATGGATTGCCTTCACTCGGCAAGCATATATCGAACTTGGCGGGCATTTATCCGTTCGTAAGCACGTGGTGGAAGATGTAGAACTGAGCCGTGCCACGAAACAACGTGGTTTGCGAATGATTACTACTGCCGGAACAGATGCTGTTTTCTGCCGAATGTATAAAAATTTCGATGAAGTCTGGAACGGCTTTACAAAAAATCTCTTTGGCTTGGTTGGCTACAGCTCTATCGGTTTTTTTGCGCTCCTCGCTATGCTCCTAGTGGCATGTGTATTGCCGTACATAACGGTATGGTTTTCGGAACTACGTTGGATTTCTTTGGGTGCAATCGCCCTCAATGTGCTGCTCCGCCTTGCTATTACTATCAAGTACAAACATCCACTTGCCACAAGTATCCTCCTTCATCCCGTCGGTGTGCTTTTTGTCGTTGCCATCGGAGTAAACTCCTTTATACGTGTCAAGCAAGGAAAAATCCAATGGAAAAGCCGTGCTATTGACACAACAACCCTAATGAAGGGAATTTCGCTGGAAGAAGAGCCCAAGCTATAATAAACCATCCACTCCACCGCTTCAACGGTGGATTACGGCTTTGAAAAGTTTTTCAATTCAACGTCTATCGTCCCGATAAGCACTTTTGTTGCCACCTTCACCGGCATTTTTCGGGCATCGTCGGTGAACCATACCACTATGCGTCCATCGCTTTTGAAGAGACCGCCCTCTACGACAAGCGGCTCAATTGCTATACAGCGAAATGTTCCTGCTTCTACTTTTACAGTCTCACGCCCCAAGATGCGCACATTGAGAGCATAACTTTGGCGGTCGGTGAAGTTTTTAAGTGCAATCACATCACCCTTTTTCAAACCGGATAAATCCTGAGTACGCACGTAAAAAAGCGCCGAAACCACATCGTGCGTGAAAGGTTCGATAGGAAATTCGCCCTCCGACGTTGTTGCAATCCGTTTTGTATGGTCAAATTCAGCCCAGAAATCGCGTTGGTATGCGCCCTCGCGGTTGTGCTGTTCAAAAAAGACGGGGTAAATGCCGCTCGTGTCAATGAGTGTTCGATAGGTATCATGGACACGATATATCCACTCTAAACTTTTTAGCGAGCGAACTTCAAAGTTCACGTCATAGCAAGCAGCACCATTTCGTGAGGTTATCTGAGGACGAATGCGAAAGCTGCCTTCACCGGCAGTAATGAAGCCATACCGAACTGTATAAGATAATTCCTCACCGCACCGAAAGGCAGCATTGGGAAGTCGTCGGAGTGGCTGGTGTAAATCAGGTGGTGGAGTAGCAGCCATCGTTGCTATAGCAAAGAAGACGCAAACACCTAGCAAGCACCAACGGAAAAAGGTTGTTGTATAGTTCATACACATTCGACGCAGTCAGGCAGGTAGGAGGTTTAGTCAAGAAGTTATTTAGCATTTTTGAGATTTGATTATCATGCAAACAAAATATTGATAGCATGAAACACTCTGCCCCTATTAGATGACATGTATCTTAGGAATATCCTTCACCTGTGGTAAAATCGGAGTTCCTGTACTTTTCTCTAAAAACTTCGCAAAACTTACAAAGAATATCGTTGCATCTCGCTACAAGTTTTTTATTTTTGCCCCTGAGGGCGACGACATTTTCAAATTTTCAACCTCAATCGTTCGCGGGTGTACGCTCCCGTGCATTCGGCATGACTTCTAGATGTGCCTTTAATAATCAATCTTGTTTCATTCTGTGTTTTTGAAGGATTTTGCACTATGGCTATGAAAGTGATAGGACTGCTCTTTGGTATGGAGCAATCATTCCCCCCCGCACTTGTTGAGCGTATCAACAGCACCGCACCGGCAAACATCCGTGCTGAATTTATAAAAATCGGCGGTATCCAGATGGCAGACCTGATGAAGTACGATGTCATTCTGGATCGTATTTCGCAAGATATTCCGTTCTATCGCTCCATGCTCAAGAATGCCATGCTGACCGGGACGCGCGTGGTTAATAATCCATTCTGGTGGAGTGCAGACGATAAATTCTTTAACTATGCTCTTGCCTCGAAAATCGGCGTTCCGATTCCGAATACCGTGCTATTGCCCTCAAAGGATCATCCTGCGACCACAACGAGTGAATCCATGCGCAATCTTATGTTCCCGCTTAACTGGGAAGAAATTTTTGAGTATGTCGGCTTTCCAGCGTTCCTGAAGCCGCACGACGGTGGCGGTTGGAAACACGTGTACAAAGTCCATAACGCACAGGAATTCTTCGAGGCATATCACAAAACCGCCGATATTTGCATGACACTCCAAGCTGGTGTTGAATTTGACGAATACTATCGTTGCTATGCTATCGGCAAAAAATATATTCATATCATGCCTTACGAGCCACGTAACCCGCACCATCTCCGCTATGTGGCAGGTTTCTCGCTTACGCCGGAACGCAAAAAGCAACTGGAAGCACACTGCCTTACCATCGTGAATGCTCTCGGCTACGACTTCGATACAATCGAATTTGCTGTGAAAGACGGTATTCCTTATGCTATTGATTTCTTGAACCCCGCACCGGACGCAGAAGCATCATCCGTGCAACCCGAAAACTTTGAATGGGTGCTGGAACACGCCGCAAAATACTTGATTGAACTCGCCGAAGAAGGTCGTAAAATTCCGACCGACTACACGTGGAGCGAATTTCTTTCCGGCAAAAGCAATGGTAAAGCCCCAGCAAAAGCTGTAGCGGCACCCAAAGCCGAAAAAACACCTGCAAAAAAAGCAGCGCCCAAAGTCGAAAAATCACCTGCAAAAAAATAACTCACCCCAAAAGCCTGATTATATGCGGGACGGAGATTGTGTGTCTTCGTCCCGCATTGCATTTCTTCCATTTACTTTACTATGAATTACTTTTTTTTACGTCGCACGGCGCTTGTTTACGCTCTCAGTTTAGTTCTTGGCGCTCTTGTCGTTGTCGGCTGCTCATCCAGCACTGCCTATCTTAAAAATCTTCCCGAAGCACCGCCTGTGGAACGTATGACCACAACGCATATACCCTATCCGATTCTGCTCTTGCACGGCTTGGGACAAAAAGCAACCGTTTGGGATGCCTACGCAGTGAAGTATTACGAACAAGAAATTGGCTTGATTCACGGTGGCGTTTTGAAAAAAACGAATGGTAAAGCAAACTTGGATGCTGTTTCCCAGATTTCTCGGCAAACGGGGTTTGCAGATTTTTTCACCGTTGCTTTTAGTAATCCCGTAGATTCGATCGGCGCGTGGGAACGTGAGCTGGAAGAATTTCTACCACTTGTTTTTGAGCGCACGAAAGCGGAGAAAGTTATTCTCATCGGTTACAGCATGGGTGGTGTAACGGCACGATATTACCTCACAAAGCACCTGACCGACCACCGCACCGAGCGCCTTATCACTGTCGGCTCACCCCACCAAGGTTCGCCCTACGCCCGTGCTTGGAAATGGAAAATGGCACTTATTGAGCAATCCAAAGATGCTAATTTTGTTACCAAACCACTCTTAGACAAAGGCTTGGAGATTTTGGCATCGGTCGAAAATGACGTTCCGCTTCAATCGCCTGCAATACGAGATTTAATGCGCCCTGAAGACGGCGGCGAGTTTATGAACCGCGTCGGATATGCGGCACATCCACTTGATGTGCAGTATGTAAGTGTGGTTGGGAAAGTAGAGTTGCTCAAAGAAACACAAAATCTCTCGAAAACCGCCGCAATGGACGTAATGCGGCGTGTGCTGGGCGCTATTGGTTTTGGCGTGGATGCACTTTTTGAGCCGGGCGACGGAGTCGTCAGCGCAAAAAGCCAGACCATCAGCGAGCTACCGTGGTTTCAAGCAGACAAGAAACGCCAGAAAATTTCCCGCACTGTCACGCTCACATCCGTCCATGAAGAGCATTTGAAGCAAAGCACTGAAATTCAGCGCATTTCGCTGGAAGACAAAACAGAATTCAAAGGAGCCGAATTTTATCGTAATACGGATGCAAGCGCAGGGCGCATGGTGATTGAATTTCTGGATTATTTGCCGCCTGCAAAGTGCAGCGTGGAACTCGTCGTTACGCCCGAAAGTGGCACCAAACAACGCTTCTCCGTTCCACAACGCGATATAGCACTTGTGAAAAAGAAAAATGGTAACGTCGTGGCACAAGCAATTATCACACTTGCGCAAGTGCAAGGCGTAGATTGGACACGTCCGGCGGAGATAGAAATTATTCTCAAAAACTCCTTCGGCAACGAAACCCGCACCACCAAAGCGTGGCAGCCGAGAATGTAACATTCGTATTGAATTTTCGCAGCTGTTTCTACTTCTCGCTTTACCCTGCATCTATGACCATTGCTCTTTTGCACAACTACTACCAGCATCGCGGCGGCGAAGATACTGTTTTCGAGGCGGAGGCACGTTTGCTGGAGGAACGCGGGCACCGTGTCATTCGCTACGCTGTCCACAATGATAGCGTTAGTGCATATTCGCAATTACAACTTGCACGGGCAACTGTATGGAATCCTGATTCGTACAAAGCACTCGTAGCGCTCTTTAGGGCTGAAAAGCCTGATGTGGTGCATTGCCACAACACGTTGCCAATTATTTCTCCCTCCGCATATCAAGCAGCTAACGATGTAGGCATTCCTGTCGTGCAGACCTTACACAATTACCGCCTGCTCTGCCCGAACGCGCTCTTTTTCCGCGACGGTCATGTCTGCGAAGATTGCTTGGGAAAGACGTTTGCTTTGCCTGCATTACGGCATAAATGCTATCGTGGGAGTATGCTCGCAAGCGCTGTCGTGGCGGGCATGACAGCATGGCATCGCCTCGCAGGTACATGGGAGAACCGCGTCAGCCGATATATCGCGCTCACGGAATTTGCACGAGCAAAATTTATTGAAGGCGGGCTGCCGAAGGGGAAAATTGTCGTGAAGCCAAACTTCGTGGAGACAGATACTGGTTTTGCAAGCACTCAGGAAACAAGGAATTATGCGCTCTACGTGGGGCGGCTTTCGGAAGAAAAAGGCTTAATGACCGCACTGGAAGCGTGGCGACTGCTTGGTTCATCGCCAGCAGAGCAAGAGTTTCACATCATTGGCGACGGTCCGTTGGAAGAAGAAGCACGGGCTTTTGTTGAGCGGCACAATCTTGATTCGGTGAGATTTTTAGGCAGACAATCTTCGCTCGAAGCGCTTCACGCCATGAAGTGCGCACGAATGCTCATTTTTCCGTCGCTTCTTTATGAGACCTTTGGAAAATCCATGATTGAGGCGTTTTCGGGCGGGACACCCGTGATTGCGTCGCGCTTGGGTGCGCTTGCGGAAGTCGTGGTGGATGGTCGCACGGGCTTTCACTTTGCAGTAGGTAACGCGGAAAATCTCGCCTCGCGCATTGAACGCATGAACGCTCTTTCTTCTGCGGAATATGAGTTAATGCGCCGTGCAGCCCGCACCGAATACGAAACGCATTATACGGCTGAAGCAAATATGCAGCTTTTGGAGCGCATCTACGCTGAATGTGTTCAGTAGCAGCTTTTAGGAAAGACCATCTCTGAGGCGCTCCATTGTTGCTCGCAGTACTTCTGTGTTCATCACGTGTGCTCCCTCAAAGCTAATAAAATCAAGCGCCAAGCCTGATTCTGCAATATGCGACTTTTGCTTATCCAGAACCTCCGGCGTGATAAATTCGTCTTCTGTGCCAACGACAAACGTCGTTTTCATGCGCTCGAAAAGGTCTTTATGCGCTGCCAAATCTATTTCTGCGGGAAAGCCACCTGCCCAGCAAATAAGCCTATCAGGGGCAAAACCTCCGCGCACAATCCAGCGCGTAAGCGTCGTAACGCCTTGCGAGAAGCCAAGCGTCCAGATGCGTACATCGTCCCGCTTCCCGCCACTCTGCTCCAATTCCTCAAGGATACGTGCTTCGAGGCTTTTCAAATACCCCAGATAATCCTCCATTTCGCTTGGACGGTCTTCCTTCGTTATCCACGAAGCCCCGACGCGCGTCCATTCCTTGACGTAGAAGCGAGACAAACCCTCAGGCGCAACAATGTAACGTGTGCCGTCGTCCAGACCGCGAAAGTGACGAATGAAGTATTCAGCAAGCTGCCCGTAACCATGCACAACAAACCAAATCTCACGTGTCTCAGCCGAAAGAGCACCGAGAGTAAAATAACGAGCTGTTCTTTGAACCTGAAGATGATGAGACTGTGCAGGAGCTTTCTCGGTGGTTTGGTCGTGCATGGTGGCAAAAAATGGAAGCATTGAACGAAAATTATCAAGGGAGAATTATCAGTGGGAGCTTTACCACGGCAGCAGTGGTCGTCCGTAGCTCAAGAAGGGCCAAGGAATAGACGCAAGAATAAGGACAACAGCAATGGTGAAGAAGATAGCTGCTGCTTTGTGTTTTGCCTCATCGGTTGCGCCTTTGCGGGCACGGGCATTGCCGATGTGCGCAAGTGCTAGTGCGACGAACATTGCAAAGATATGCTCCACTGCCCAAAAGCGCATTGTGCGGTCTTTCATAGCGGCACCAAAATTACCAAAGGCAGCCGTTGTGATGGGACTGATAAAGAGGTAGAGTGCCAAGCCGATGACAAATTGCGTTGTCATGCTATGGGCAAAAATGACATTCCATCGGCGGTCGCTGTCTGACCACGCTTTTTTGCCAAACCAGCCGGAATATGCGCGGAAAAGTGCTACGCCTGCACTTACAAGCACAAGCCAACGCAAAAGAGAGTGGATGAGAAGAGTAGTTTCGTGCATACTGTGTCCTTTCGGTGAATAGGGGAAAGTGTATTGTTGCGCTTATTTGTACGGCAAATATACACAATCCCATCTATTCAATCACGAACACAATAGCAAGCAACGTGTAAATTTTCTGGCGTAAATTTTACGGCTTCTCCCAGCGCTCCAATTCTTTCGCCCAGCGTGCAGCTTTGGTAGAGCCTTCATCGGTAAGAATTTTCACGGCTTCTCTGAGCGAGGCGAGCGCTTTTTCGGTGCTACCTTGTTCGCGGTAGAGTAAGGCAATTTCAGCACGAATTTCGCCTTCCAATTCACGGAGTTTCAATGCCTGTGCATTTTTCAATGCCTTGTCGAAATACTCATTGCTTTCCACATATTTCCCCGCAGTACGCTCCAACATACCGAGTTTTTTTAAGTCAAAGGCTGCGCCTGCTTTATCGCCATTTTGTTCTTTCGAGCGTAATTGCACGGCAAGTTGTTCTATTTTGCTGCGTAGCTCTTGCGCGGCACTGCTTTCAATATTCGCATTGGCTTTTGCTTTGGTGTCTTGCTCGCTTGAAAGCGATGAAGCTGTTTCTGCGCCGGACGCTGTGGACTGCTGTTGCAAATTCACGCCCTGCCCTTTTGCGAGAGCATCTGCCGCACTTGCACTTGTCGGCGCTGCCGTGTTTGGTGCTTTCGCAGCCACCGTCGAAGCAGTAGGCTTATTCTGTGCTGTTTCTCGCTGCATCTGCGCCAATGGTGCGCTTAGGCGGTCAGTCGTAGGAGCCGGAGCAATAGCCGTCGTTGGCGTATATTTCCACGCACCATAGCCAATCGCAGAACACACTCCGGCGACGAGCAGTGTTTTTCCGATAAGCGTTCCCGTGAGGAAGGACGTAATAGTTCCAGCACTTATTCCCGCGCTTGTTCCGGCAATGCCTGACGTAATCGTTGTGCCGACTGATGTGCTGGCGGCAGCGCTTGCACTGGTTCCAACACCAGCACTGGCGGCAGTAGTGCTGGCAGCCGCTCCAGCAGTTGCGACTGCAGTGCCAAGCGTTACGGCTTGGGCAAATTGTTGTTGCATTTCACTCAGGAAAGCCGTGTCAACGCGGTCTGCCCAGCGTGTTTCCAAATGTGCGTCGCCAATCAGGTCGTCGAAGGACATGATAGCGCGAACTTCTTCAGCGAAGGCAGGGTTTTCGCGCAAGAGCGCTTCAAATCGCGCATGGTCGCTTGCCGAGAGTGTCCCGTCGGCGTACTGCACCAGAAGGTCTTCCATTTGCTCATCCATGCTGAAACCTGTGGTGGTGAGGTTGTGTGCAGAGAAGTTGTTCATTGCAGTTCCTTGATAAAGGGTGCGAGTAGTTGTCGGAGTTGTTGTTTTGCGCGGAAGACGCGCACTTTTGCCAGAGATACCGTGATACCGAGCGCTTGAGCGATTTCCTCGTGTTGCAAACCGTCGTATTGCTTGAGTTCAAACGCCTCGCGCAAATCCTCCGGCAGTTGAGCAATCGCTCGGTCGAGTGCTTGTTGGAGTAAGAAATCGTGGTGTTCGTTTACTCCAATGCCTCTGTCTGGCGTAACATCATCAAATTCTTCGTCAATGGGTTTGTTTTGTGTAAGGTCGCGCTGCTGACGTTTGGACACTTTCATCACGTGATGCCGTGCGATAGTGAAGAGCCATGCGGCGTAGTTCCCGCCTGTGAAGGATTCGCGCTTTTCAAAGACCACACTCATCACGGCTTGAAATGCGTCCTTTGCAGCATCTTGCGAGCCGGTTGCGCGGAGACAATAGGCATAAAGCCGCTTGTCATAGCGTTTGTAGAGCGTATTGAACGCTGCTTCACTGCGTTCTTCTCGAATTTTCGTAAACAGTTCCTCATCGCTTATTTCGGGCGGCGAGGACGATTTGGCTATACTCATTGGTTCGTCGTCGGCTGAATGAAGTCGCTTTAGTGCGCGGTCGCTTTGCTGGGGAGGCTTAGCGGGCGCACGAAAGGCGGCGTAAAGAGGCTGTACCTCATCGGGAACAGCATACATTGATGTAGCCATAAAAATAACGAAAATTCGGTATAATTCTTTCAGGTCAATTTCTTTCTACGCAGATTGATTTACTTTTTTCAAAGACTTGTGCTGGGCGAACAACTCTTTGTTCAGCAGCTTGTTGAGCAGCGGTCTTACAGATAAAAAGCATTCAAAGGAAAAAGAGTTACAAGAATAATTAAAAAATTTTCGATTTGTGTATGAATTTGCAAATGATTGCGCTTCGGCACCGATAATCACTCGCTTCTGTTACCAATAAAAAGAAGCGAATGTTGTATTTTGCTATGAGGTTTGGAAAGAAGTAGGAAAAATTTACTGCGTTCGCACAAAAAAGAAGAGTGCGACGACAAGCACTCCGGCAAGAATAACAATAGCAGGCTCCGCGACTTGCTTCCAGAAGTTTGGCACTGCCTCTGGCACTGTCGGCGAGGCAAAACCATATTGTTTGCTTTCTAGGCTGTGCGTAGATTGGCGAGCAATGGTATCGCGCATTTGCAGCGTAATCGGCTCTAATGCCTGCACAACGCCGTCGCGCGTTTCCACGTGTGCCATTACAGAGCATGAAGCCTCACGCTGTAGAGAATCAAAGCTGCTAGCACAGATAAAATAGCGTACAGCACAATCTGTCAATCGCAGAACGAGTTTTGCTCGAAAAGTGGTACTGTCACTTGCTCTATATTGTTTTACTTTACGCACACTGGCAAAAAGAGCATTTTCCAGCATCCATGCGCCTTCGTGCGGCACAATCGAAACCCGGAGCGTCTCCTGCGGAAAAAGCGGTGTACGGAGTTGCTTGGCAACACGCTCAGAAGCAGAACGCATGAGCGAATCTATCAAGTCGAGATTACGCGGCGTATGGGATTGGGCAAGGAGGTCGAAAGAACGTGGAACACCAGTCAAATGAAAGAAGCAGACCGTAAAGAATAGAGTCAGCAAGCGGTGTCGTAGTATTGGTAGCAGGCGCATAGAATTTCTCACAACCGTCCTTTGCCGCTATCGTGCGGTAAGTTGTCGTTTGAGAATAATAAGTGATTGCACGAGCGCCTGCTCCTGCTCATAGAGCGAAGGGCGAATCCGCAAAAGCCGACGGCGACTGCGAAGGCGGATTTTAACAAGTTTATAGACACCCCGCACTTTGAGCATTTTCTGTCTGCCAATAGAAATTATGTCTATATCTTGCTGCTGAAACGTGCGTGAGCGGAAGCGGTTGGTAAAGCGAATATACGAACTACCGATAACAATAGAACGCCGCATATACCAATTCCCCAGCGACCAGAGACAGGAACCGATAACCAATCCGCCCAAGACAATCACAATCGGGTCGCGCAGTGTGAGATTAAGCGACCCATCCCAAACGGTTCCACGCACGAGCGCATAGCAAATCAGCGCCAAAGCATATAAAGCAATGGCTTGCCAATAGAAGTCCATCCGCACAGGAAATTCCTGTTCGTGCAAAATCTGTTCATGGGACGATGATTCGATGGTTTCGTGAGCGTTCATGGCAGCGCTGCGTTGATGAGAAGTATGATGGAAACAAAATACGGATTTTTTTTGATGAAGACAATTTCAAACAACAATACCGATAGGCACCGATGATTACCACACCAAATTCGCACAGTCAAACGCCTTTTTCACGGATATTGATCACTGGCGGCATGGGGTTTTTCGGGTCGAATACGGCGACGCGCTTTCGTCAGCATAGCATCATACCAATTTTATCGTCCTCTTCGCCGGAGCGTTACCCGGAGCCGCAGAGAAGCACATTGGCGCATATAAACATTCTCGACCGAGCATCTATCGAAGCCTGTTTGCGGCAGTATACGCCGGACGCAATACTTCATGCGGCGGCATTCTCTGCCCCGCTTGCGTGCGAAAAAGAACCCGATGTTGCTTATTCAGTCAACGTCGTCGGCACGCAAAATGTAATGTTGCTTGCGGCAGAGTATGATGTTCCCGTTGTGTTTACTTCGACCGACCTTGTTTTTAACGGCGAAAAAAATGTTCTGCGCGACGGCTATTATTCAGAAGTGGATGAGCCGGACGCGCACATCGTCTATGGCAAAACAAAGATAGCGGCGGAGCGGGGCATCCAAGAGCAATCTTTTGGAAAATGGATTATCCTCCGTACTGCGCTTATGTTTGGTCGGCGTGTGGCATGGGCAAATGGTTTTCCACAATTTGCGGTGGATTTGTTGAAAAGTGGAAAACCCGCAACGCTCTTCACCGATCAATTCCGTACCCCCGCCTATATTCCTGACATTGCTGAGGTAATTGTGCATTTGCTTCGCGCGGAGAAGTTTGGTGAAATCTATCATTGCGGGGGCAGCGAGCGCATAGACCGTGTGAGTTTTGTGCAGAGATATTGTGCCATAGCGGGTGTGGACACAAGCGGAATCATCGCCTGTACCATGGACGATGTGCCGAATTACACGACACGAGTGCGCGATGTTTCATTGAACAGCGAAAAACTCCGCCGCAGTCTAGCGCAATTTTCTTGGCAGATGCCCCCCTACGAAAAAGCATTTCAGGAGATGCTCGGAGAAGAGTAAAATCCCCTTTTCGCTTGTTTTTGTGCGCCCGCTATGGTATGCTTACCCAACTATTGGCGGTACGGCGAAAAAACAAAAGTGTGTAATTTTACGCACTAAAAAAGATTTTCTTTGGATATTTCCATGTAGAACTGCTATATTTGTGATTCTATTGCTCAAAGCAAAAGAAACAATGGTTAGACCCCGTAGCTCAGCGGTAGAGCATTTGACTTTTAATCAAAGGGCCGATGGTTCGAGACCATCCGGGGTCACACAAACTACGGCAAAAGCCGCTTCATTACTGAAGCGGCTTTTTTATTGTCCTATTCGTGTCCTAAACTTTCCAATAACAGTAGTAATTGAGTGCAAATGTATAGTGCATGAGCGGACAGCAATTTTTTCTGTTGCATATATCTCAAAATTCCATTCCTTCCTGATTTTTCTCGTTAGTACGTCTGCTTTGTGCTTTATTTCGTAATCCCTTTGCCTCAGCGTCATCGGGGACAAGGGTTTCGTCATCGCGCCGCGCTCCGGCGAAACCCTCGCCCCCGTGTATTATTCGCTCCGCTCAAATCGCTGCGCTCGGTTTTCTCTTTCCTCGCCGCGGGAATCTCCGTGCGCAGGGCGCACTCCGCTTCCCGCAGCTTGTGGCTCAATAATTTGGCATTCAAGCGTTGCGCTCCGCGCCAATGCCACCGCTTCCAACGTCGCCGTCCGTGTGTACTTCTGTTGGCTAGCCGAGCTTCCCCGCGTGAGTGCGTGTCCGCTCGGCAGTTGTGTCTGTCTCAAACGGGCGCTGCTGCGCCCTTCCCTTTCGTCAATGCTCCTCGTGTTGCTGTTCGTGTGTCCGCTTCCTAATGTCGGCGATACCGAACCATTCTGCCACGATACAACCATTCCACAAAGCACTGATTCGCCTGCCCACTCCTTTCGCGCCGTCGCGCTCTCTGCGGGGCGGCGTAGCAACGGGTCGGCGGTACTCTTTCGGTTGCAAGCCGCTTTCCGCGCTCCCCCACCACCCTTTTTTCCTATCGTGTACCTTCCGTTTGGGGGAATCGCTACAAGCAGCTTGCGTTTGTTTTTCTACCGCCGCCGTGCAACAGAGGAAGCGGCAGCAGAACAATACTTTTCTCTTTATGGCTTCCACTTTGTTCCGCCACGCCCTGCGGCAGCAGGCATTTGTTTTTCGGGGGCAGGGCAGTGGGCGGCGAAAAAATGCAAAGATACGGTGGTTGGTCGAAGACTTCCTAAAAATTCTAAATGCAAGGGTAGTACAAGCGCGAAGACGCGCCCTTGCATTTCGATTTTTCCCACCGTAAGAAGCATTTTTCGTTCTCGCCGCCCACTGCCCCGCCCCCTCTTCCGGCGGTTTTTTGTTATTCTCGCGGCTGGTGCGGTTTTTTCTTTCTCTTTTTTATTGAGGTGTTGTTATGTCTCTTGTCCTTATTCCCGCCGATATTCTGGAATCCATGTTAGATTCCGTCATCACCAATGATGAAGCAGGCTTTGTCATGGATTGTGATGTGCCGGATGAAGTAATTCCGGCACTGGATTACATTTTGTGGAATCGATTGGGCGAAGAAGAAGAGTGATTCGCTTAGTTCCCTGTCCGTTTCGGGCGGGGTTTTTGCGCGGTATTGCGTGGGCTGTTCTCCTCGCCGTCCTCGTCGTCCTGCCCCGCAGGTCGTTCCGTCTCGTCCCTCGTCTCTCACTCCCTCGGCATTTGTTATTATTGCCCGAAGGGGCGGGATTCCAATTTTGAGAGAAATAAACGATATAACAGGACGAAGTTCCTTACTTTACTGCATCATCGTAAACTGCCGCGAAACACCAAGGATTTTTTTTTGCGTCTTTCCGCTGAAATGGGGCAGGTAAAGCAAAAACACCGATGTAGTCCGCATGACGAGAGGAATGTTTTCATTTAGTAAAGTGCTTACGGCGGCAAAAAAAAACAGCATTTTTTTCACTCCTCCTCAAACAACCACATCAAGCCTTTTTTCTTTGCCCATGTTCGGCGACAATTTTGTGCATGAAGCCGTCGGTCGTGCCGAAGATGACAGCGCTGACAGAGTGCTTTGAGGTTTTCCGCTCGATTGTCGGCGGGATTGTGGTTCAGATGCGCGACCGACAAGACGACACGACCATCTTTGACCGTGCCGTCTTGGAGGCGGGTAAAATAGAGTTGATTGTCGCTCACACCACACCCTTCGCAGGTGTGATGTGAGCGGCGCAGCACACGCGCTCGCACACGTTGCCATTTTTTGCCACGATAATAATGACGATACTCCGGTTTTATGGGCATGGCGGAATAGTCCTTTCGATATGTTGTTCCCAAAACATTTGCGCGGTGTCCTTCATCCGTTCAATAAGTTCTTCATCGCGTACAATCGGCTGCACGTGTAACTTCCAGCCTTGCTCAAGAGCGCAAATATAGCCAAACTTCATGCCCAAAACGAACAAGTACCATTGCACTTGATATGCTGCCATTGTGCGCTTGTCTTTCGACCAGTAGGCAGCGTTTTTGATTTCCAAAATCGCGTGAGCTTCACTGTTCCCAACAGATAACAAGCGGTCAGGCGTTGCCAAAAATATACCGTCGCGCTTGTACAAGCGCTTGGGATTGAGAATGGTAAATTCTGGTTTCAAGCGCTTGAACTCGCGCACGGTAAAGGCTTCAATCCGTTTGCCGATGCGCATTTGTTCGGTTTCGGGCGTTTCGTAGCCTTCGACTTTGGAGCGGTAAACATCTTCTGCGTTTGCGAATGGGTTTACGCCCATGAGTGCGGCAATATCACTGCCGCCGATGCCGCTTCGCCGCATAGTGCGCCACGATTTGAGCGAGGTTATTTTGATTTCTTCCAGCATAATTTTTGAAAA
>CALCNX010000062.1 GCA_937899715.1 uncultured bacterium
CCACGATTTCTGCGCCCGCGCCCAGCGTCATATTGCTTTGCACCGTGGCGATGGTTGTCGATATACCACTCTCATTGCCCATGACGTAAAACGTTACGCCCGGAATGAGAAAGCTCGGCGCAGCACTGCCTGAGCCGTTGGGGAGAGAGTTCCACGAAGCAGGGAGGCTTGCGTCGCCACTGATGTAGTAATACCGTGAACTTGGCGCAACGCCACTGCCCACGCCCAAGTAGCTGGTGGCAGTACCGTAAACCTGCGGAAGTGTTTGTGTGATGCTTGCTCCGCCAGCGAAGAATACAGGTCCGATGCTGTTATATGCTCCACCGAGCGACGATGACAAGCCGATAAGACTAATAGCAGGAACAGCTGCGCTTGGTGTCAGCGACACCGTGCCCGTGCGTGTGCCTACACTGTTCTGCACTTGCCAGCGTCCCGTAGTATAAAGAGAAGTCATGCCTGTTCCCAGCGTCCCGCCACCGCCTGTTTGAGCATTGACGATAAGTGTTCCTGTGCCAGTACCGTCATCGGTGAAGATCATCGGAAGTGACTGTGCACCTTGCCCGACGGGGAAAAGATAGCTTCCCGCACTGCCCATAGCACGATCCAAAAATCCATCCACATAACCGCCACTCGCCGTTACTGCGCCCGTTGCACCATTGGAAACACTCAGCAGATTTGCCACGGTGTTCGTCATAACGCCATTGGTAAGTGCAAGCGTTCCGGCAACGTTCAGCGATGAACCTAGCGTGAGGGTTGCTCCAGCGCGGTTCAGTGTGAAATTATTCAGTGCTTGTGCGCCCGCAGCAAAGGTGAAGGAGCCAGTGATAGCGCCTGTACCGATGATGCTGAGATTGCTGGTAGCAGTGCCGCCAATGGTGCTGTTGGCAGAAAAGGTCATGTCGTTATTGAGTGCAAGACTATTGCCTGCACCAATGTTTAACCGCGCTGTATTTGCCATCGTGAATGTACCATTAATTTGGCTGCTTACGCCTGCACCCAATGTTACGGTTGTTGCACCACTTCCGCCAGAGATGGTGACGGTACCGTTCATTGTGGCAGGAAGAGTCGCTTGACTTATTGTTCCCGTCCAGCTACCCGAAGCCGTCAATGTTGTGCCTGCGGCATAATTGATTGTGCCTGCTCCACTGACATTGCCGCCCACACCGCAGCCGCTATCGGGTCCGACAAGGTTGATCATACCCGCCGCCGTACTCACGTTTAGCGTTGCTCCCGCGTTTAAGGCAAGAGTGCTCGCTCCGGCAAGCCAGAACTCATCGGTCATAGTGTGCAATCCGGAAGCAAGCGTCAGCGTGGAAGTACAAGAACTGAAGCGGCTTCCGCCCGTAAATGTACCGTTGACCTGAAGATTTGCCGTTACATCCGTTGTGCCGCCAAACAGCGTGGTGAGATTGTTTACTTGCGCCGTAGCAATGTTGAGCGGGCGAGTTGCCCCGTAAGGCGGTGGCGGCGTAAATACGTAATTTGCTGCCGTCGACCATGTTCTTGTGCCCGTGTTGACAATCGCTCCGCCGTTAAACCCCAGATTGTTGGCTGCGCGAAGGGTCGCGCCGTTTTGCAAATCGAAATTGCCCATACCCGTGACCTGAAAACCACCGACATCCAAAACACCACCCGTTGCTGCTTGCAGCAGAACCGTACTGGCAACGGTGAAATTACCCGTCAAAACAGCAGTTGTTAGGTTAGGAACGATGAAAGTGTAATTTGCCCCCGTGAAATTCGGTGACGGTGAGCCTGTACCGCCCAAGCCAGTGTACCAATTTCCGGCAATATTCGGGTCGAAGCCGCCACCGCGATAGTAAAACGTCGTTACGCCCGTACCAACCGCATAGAAGCCGTTTCCGGCTGCCAGTGTAGGGAATGTGGCTGCGTTCACAATCGTTGAGCCTGCAACATTGCTTGCATAGCCATTATATGCGCCGTTTGCGGTGGGCGCTACACCCAACAGATTTACACCACCCGTCATGCCCGGAACACGCTCGAAGGTGAGATCGGCGCTCGTGAGAGCAGCAGACGGTGTTACCCGCCAATATTCGTTTGCAGAGCCGAGGCTGCCCAGCAAGCCTGTTGCCGAGGCAGGTGCGGGAGGTACGGTAAAGAACGGCTCTACTTCCACCGTGCCGCCACCTGCGGTGTAGGTAAGTGTTACAGGATTATACGTCGCGGCAGTGCCGCCGCCAACGGGGAAGGTGTACGTCCCCGCCGCACCAATGAAGCGCCGAAGCGGTCCCACGATGTGGGAGTTTGCGCCAAACGTTCCGGCAATAGCTCCCACAGCCGAGTTGGTTGTTCGGAGAATATTCGTTGGTGTTGTTTGTATAAACCCTTGATTTAAGGTCAAAAGTCCTGCCGCCGAAATATCCAACGGTGAGCCGAGCGAGAGGGTCGCTGCGGTACGATTCATGGAGAGCGAACCCATAATACCCGTAAACAATGCCGAGCCGGAAATGCTGCCCGTTCCCGCAATATCAAGCGTTGCCGTCGCCGAGGCATTTATCGAACCACCGGAAAATACGATTGCACCGTTTGCTTGCAACGTCCGCCCGGAAATGTCGAACGATCCTGCCTGTGTGGTAAGTGTGCCGTTGATTTGCGTATTTGACCCCAAGGCAAGCGTTGGTATTGGAGCAGTTTTATTGATGACGAGTGAGCCGGGCATAACTAACGGCAATTCGATGGTGGTGCTTGTTTTTAAGCCTGCTCCGGCATATTCGAGTGTGGAGGTTGTCGCGAGATAGTTTACAGGCGTTGTCGAAACTGCGCCATTACCCATAATGCGGAGAGTGCCGCCAGTTTGGATGTTCAGGAGCGTAGAGTTGTTGGTGAGCGTTATGCCGTTGGCGATTTCTAACGTGGCGTTGTTTTGGACATCCATCGTAACGTTTGCGCCGAGTGTGAAATTCGTCAATGCTGTGGCGGGCGTGTGTGTCGGCTCGACGATAAATGTTGAACTGGGCGTTGTAAAGTTTGTTGCAGGAATGCCTGTGCCGCCAATACCAGTCCACCAGTTACTCGGAGTGGCTGCATCGCCGGTGTTGTAGTAATAGATAGGAAGAATGGAGCCTACGGCAAAGTACGTCGGCGCGGCGAGATTATCCAATACCGTCCGCGTCAGTGAAGAAACCGATGACAGCGTTCCGAGTGTATTTGCGCCACTGGAGGAATACGTTGTAGCCGCAGGAGGCGCAGTTGTGCTGCTTCCAAGGAGATTCATTGCCGTTAGACCTGTAACGGCGGATTGCATGAAGCCACTTGTAAACGTGCCGCCAGCCACCTCAGCCCGCCAGTATTGAGCGCCAAGCGCTCCGCTTATAGTCGAGCCGTCGGTTGTGCCACCCGTAGGCGCGGCATTATATACTTCTGCTTCAATCGTTGCGCCGCCTGCGGTCGTGGGGCTGTTCAGGGCAAATGGCAGATATGTGCCGCCTTTGCTAACGGGGAAGAGCCATTGCTGCCCTACGCTTGCGCCTGCAGGAATGGCACGGCGCATAGGACCTTGAATGCCGTTTCCACTCGTGTATGTAACGGCGGCGGCGGCGGTATTGGCAGCGGTTAGCATATTTACCGCGCTTGTTGTTACAGTACCGTTTTGCAAAGCGAGAGTTCCGTTCAGCGTTGTTGCACCGCTAAGTGTAATATTGTTCGGTGTGTTTATCACCACATTTCCGTTCATCGTGGCAGGAAACTCCAACCCCGTTGTTAAAGTCGGTGAGGCGTTGTACGATAAAATCCCCCCCACATTGTACTGAACGGGATTCGTCGCCGCCGATGTTGCGCTATTTCCTACGATAAATGTGCCGCCGCTTTGGACGGTCAGAGCACCCGCAACTGTATTGACAAGCGTACCACCGTCCATCCAAAGCGTACCGCCGCTTTGAACAAGACCGCCCGCACTGTTCAACGTCAAATTTCCGCCAGCCATTCTGAAGATGCCGCTTGTTATGGTCAGGGTACCATTCACAGTTCTATTAAATGTATTACTCCATTGATTGGCTCCCCCCGCGCTGATGGTCAAATTATTCATGGTCACAATGCCCGGTTTGTTCGTCGTGGGCACAAAGTTTACTATTTGCGGGCTTATGGAAGGCGTTCCAAACACATAATTTGCCGAAATGCCGTAGGTAACAGTCACTGACGCGGGCGTTGCGGCGGTAATTTGTATCGCACCGCTTCCGTCGCTACTCCCGTTGATGCCTCCATTGTTTGACGTTTGAAGCGTCGCGCCGTTTTGGAGATTGAAGGAGCTTCCGTCGCCAGCAAGTTGGACAGCAAAATCTGCGGTGTTCAGTGTTCCGCCCGACTGCACGGTGAGGGTAACATTATTTGCACCGGAACCAAACGCGAGATTAGCCGTAAGTGTGGCTGTACGCCCTGTGGGGACGATAAAGAGAGTGTTTATTGTTGTGAAATCTCCCACCGTTGCAGCGGTGCCACCGCCACCCAAAAGTGTGTTCCAGTTCGCAGGATTATTCGGGTCGCCGGACTGAAAATAGAAAGTAGGGACAGCCGTGCCGAGGACATAGTACGTCGGTACGGTGAGATTTTCAGACACGGTGCGTGTGAGCGTCGGCGGAGTTGCTGCGGAAAATGTGTTTAAACCGTTCGAGGAATATGTTCCTGCCAATACGCTCGAAGAACCGATAATATTTGTCGCCGCTAACCCCGTTTTACCGACATACACCAATCCACCCGCAAACGTCCCGCTTGCAATGCTTGCTTGCCAATATTCTGTTGTCGAAAGACTTCCGCCGATAATCGTCGTACCGTCGGTCGTACCGCCACTTGTCGTATTAAACACTTCGGCTTCCACAACCGCACCAACACTGCCCGCAGAAGGATTCACCACGGCAAATGGCAAGTACATTCCGCCTTTGCCAACGGGGGAAAGCCACGTTCCTACACCGCCTCCATTGGGAAGTGCACGACGCAAGGGACCATCAATATAGCCGGATCCGGTACGGGTTATAGCTCCTGCCACCGTATTATTTACCGTCAGCATATTTGCAGCAGAGGTTACGAAAAACGGTGAACCCGCAAGATTCAGTACGCCTGTATTCGAGAAGGTTGTTGCGCCGCCCAACGTGATGGCACTGCTCGCGCCCATAAACGTCGAAAGCGTACCATTCATCGAAGCGGGTAATTCTAAGCCTGTTGTGCGTGGAGCGGTAATGTTATTATACACCAAAAAACCGCCTGCATTGTACAGAACAGCATTGGTCAGTACGCATGGTTGGGGAGCGGCATTTTCCACCAGAAGCTGTCCGCCGCTTTGGACGGTCAAGCCGTTAGGATTGGTAATCGTCAAAAGGCTTGTTCCGGCAGTCATCCAAAGTGTGCTAGCGTTCTGAATCAAGCTTAAACCCGCAACACCACTCAATGTCAGGCTGTTTTGAAGTTCCAAAATTCCTGCTTGAAGAGTTAGCGCATTAGAAACTGTCATGGGATTATTCAATACCCAATTTCCGGCTCCGGTATTGACGGTAATATTGGCGGCTTGCGTAATGGCGGGTTTGTTTCCCATCGCCCCGAAACTACAGAGTGCAAATGTGGCGCGATTACCAAAGATGTAATTCACTGCCGTACCGTAATTAATTGCTACGGATGCCGGTGTTCCGGAAGTAATCTGTATTGCACCCGTGGTATTGGGCAGTGCACTGCTACCATTGATACCATCGGAATTTTGTGTTGCCAGCGTCGCGCCGTTTTGCAGATTGAAAATGCTGTTATCACCCGCAAATTGTACAGCGAAGGTAGCCGTATTGAGCGTTGCGCCGCTTGGCACGGTAAGCGTTACGGGAGTTGCACCTGTTCCGAAGGCGAGATTTGCCGTCAGCGTTGCCGTCGCACCGTTTTCCACAACAAAGATGGACCCGACGCTCGTAAAATTCGATGCAGCCGTACCGTATCCCACACCAAACGTATCATCCCAGTTGGCGGGATTATTTGCTCCGCCCGCAAAGACGTTGGCATTATTGTAATAGTAGGTCGTATAGTTGCCGCCCGTCGCCAAAAAGTTTGGCACAGCGGTATAATTTTGTGCTGTTATTTGCGTGATACTCGCGCCACCACCAAAGGCTGCCGGACCAATGCTGTTATAGGTTCCGGCGAGCGCCGTTGCCAAACCGACAAGACTGTTTGCCGGAAGTACCGCACTCGGTGTGAGCTGCACCGTTCCCATACGTGAACCACCGCTTGTGAGGACTTGCCAGCGTCCACTGGCATTGAGCGAAGCAATGCCTGCGCCCGGCGTACCGCCACCGCCCGAAACGGCATTGGCAATGACCGTTCCCGTACCACCCGCATCGGTAAAGCTCAAGCCAAGATAATCCACACCTTGCCCCATCGGGAAGAGATACGACGCACCCGCCGTACCGATGGTGCGTTCCAAAAAGCCGTCAATATAGCCGTTTGTACGGGAAATACTGAGCACTGGTGCGCCGTTCAGGAGCGTCAGCGTGTTTGCCAGCGTATTCACGATTCTGCCATTGGCAAGCTGAACCGTACTCGCCGCACTCATCGTGCGTGGTGCTGCAAGTGTGAGTGTCGGCGTTGCACCCGTAATATCCACGACCACGTTTCCCGTCATCGTACTAGGAAATTCTAAACCCGCCGTTTGCCCCGAGGCACTTGTCAGAAGGTATTGCAAGATGCCGCCTGCGGTGTATGAAATGGACAGCCCCGTAACGACGGGCGTTCCTGTACCTTCCATGCGTAAGATTGCGGTGTTGCCAATGTTCAATCCACCGGTATTATTGAGTGTTGTAGCAATATGCAGTCCCGCACCGGCAACTACTGTGTTACCCGCGCCATTCAATGTGAGAGAGCCGCCCGGCGCAGTTGAGTTTACTTTGAGTATGCCCGTATTGATAGTGAATGTGCCTGTAGCATCAACAGTGAGCGGACTATTGAGCGTCCAGACATTCACCGCCGAGCCGTTTATAGTCAAGTTCGCAACTTGTGTAATGGCGGGCTTTGGAGCAAATGCCTGAAAATTGGTTTGTGCGCCTGCCGCCAACGAACCAAGAACAAAATTCACCAGCGAGCCGTAGGTGATGGTCGGCGTATTATTAATCTGCACCGCGCCGGTAAGGAGGCTTGTACCATTGATACCACCAATGTTTTGCGTTTGGAAGGTTGCGCCGTTTTGGAGATTAAATGCACTGTTATTGCCGGTGATAATGACTGCGAATGTCGCAGTGTTCAGCGTTCCACCGGATTGCACCGTTAGCGTAACGCCATTTGCAACCGTGCCAAATGTAAGATTAGCCGTCAGTGTTGCGGTATAACCGTTTTCAATCACAAATACACTGCCGGGTGTGGTGAAGTTTGCTGCAGGAGTTCCTAAACCCGCACCGGAGGTTGTTCCCCAGCTACCTGCCACGTTTGGATTACCAGATTCGTAGTAATAGTACGTTATTCCTGTCCCAATCGCAAAAGTCGTCGGTGCGGCAAGATTATCCGCCACCGTGCGCGTGAGGGTTGGCGGTGTGCCTGCTGCGAAATTATTTGTACCGTTGGAAGTGTATGTTCCTGCAAGCGTTGTAGAAGAGCCGATAATATTACTTGCCGTCAAGCCCGTTTTGCCTGCTTGCATCAAGCCGCTTGTAAACATACCACTCACTGCGGAGGCTTGCCAATACTCTGTTGTCGAAAGTGTTCCTGCCCCGATTGTCGTTCCGTCTGCAGCACCACCTGTTGCAGCATTAAAGGCTTCCGTTTGTATGGTTGCACCGCCTGTGGTATTCGGATTTTGAATGGCAAAGGGATAATATGTTCCGCCTTTACCGACAGGGAACGCCCACGTTCCGACACCCGCACCCGCAGGTAATGCGCGGAGCAATGGACCATTCACATATGATGTTGCCGAACCGCCCGTAATTGCTCCCACAGATGTATTCGATATGGTAAGTGAATTAACGGCTGTGCTGTTAATAATGCCACCTGACATTGTGAGCGTTCCCGCTACTGCCATTGGCGCATTTAATGTCATCGTTCCGCCCGCAACGTTGATAGTACCGTTGATTGTGCTCGTTGCGTTCACTGTCGCCGTGCCGGAGAGAATAACATCACCGTTCATCGTAGTCGGCAGAAGAGTGGAAGTGACAGTGCCCGTCCAGCCCGACACCAACTGCAATACGGCTCCGGCATTATAGGTGATAGAACCTGAACCGTTCACCGAACCGTTGCTGCCGCAGCCCGATGTTCCGACAAGGTAGAAATTTGCGCCGGACGTAAAGGTAAGCGTTCCATTCACGGTTAATCCGTTGGTTCCGCCCAGCCACATTCCGCCGGAGGAAGTATGTGCACCTGCTCCTAATGTCAGGTTTCCGCCGCAAAGGACACTGAACCAAGAGCCGCCGGTATATGTTCCATTAACAGTGAGACTGCCCGACAACTGAATATTACCCACCGCAGAGATGGTGGTAAGGTTATTCACTTGGGCTGTGGCAATATTGATATTACAATTTGCCACCGTAGGGGCAAAAGTGTAGTTTGCCGAGGGAGACCACGTGCGTCCTGTACAGGTAATAGCACCACCATTAAAACCCGTCCCGTTACTTGCTTGCAGCGTACCTCCTGCTTGCAAATCAAAATTGCCTGCTCCTGTCAGGGCAAATGTACTTGTGTTGAGCGTACCGCCATTCGCCACTTGCAGTGTCACACCAGCGCTTAATGCAAGCGATGCCGTCAGCGTGGCTGTATAAGTATTAGGAATAACAAACGTCCAACCTGAAGTCGTAAAATTTGCTGCCGGCGAACCACCACCACCGATAGTAGAATTCCAGTTAGAAGCCACATTTGGATTGCCCGATACATAGTAATACGTTGTAGGAAGTGAGCCAACGGCAAAATATGTTGTGGCGGCGAGATTATCTGTTGCCGTTCGCGTGAGTGTGGGCGGTGTACCTGCGGCAAATGTGTTTGCTCCGCTGGAAGTATATGTTCCGGCAAGTGTGGTAGAAGAGCCGATAAGATTGCTTGCGCTTACGCCTGTTTTTCCAATTTGCATCAGTCCATTTGTGAACAAACCTGCCGCTACGCTTGCCTGCCAGTATTCTGTGGCGGCAAGTGTGTTGATGGATGTTCCGTCTGCTGTGCCACCACTTCCCACATTAAATGCTTCTGCCTGTATTGTTGCCCCACCTGCCGTTGTAGGGTTTTGTACGGCGAAAGGATAATATGTTCCACCTTTACCGACAGGGAACAGCCATGTTCCGGCACTCGCGCCCACAGGCATAGCTCGCCGCATCGGACCGTCCACATACGCAGCACCGGATTGCACCACTGCCCCCGCTATCGAATTTGCTACGGTGAGCATATTAGCTGCACTTGTGGCAAGAACACCCGTGCTGGCAGCTAAAATATTTAACGTGCCGTTCAGTGTGGTTGCAGCCGAAAGAGTGAGAGTGTTCACCGCGCCACTGATTTGCAGATTCCCCGTCATAACAGTGGGCAATTCCAAACCCGTTGGTCTTGATGTTGTGCCTGAATACTGCAGAATTGCGCCGCTATTGTAATTGATGGGATTAGTCTGAATCGCGGGAATTGGTGCAGAGCCGGAAATTTCCAAGGTTCCTCCGCTGAGTATCGTTAGTGCGGTTGGATTGGCTTGATTTATCGCTCCTCCCGAAAGCCGTAAGATAGCGCCGTTCTGTACCGTGCCGCCCGCTCCATTGAGATTGTCCACACCAAAATTTACCTGCAAGACACCACTTTGTACCGTCAAAGCACCGCTCAGTGTGAACGTCGTCATATTCAGCCCCCACTGAATACCGGGGGTGCCGGCATTTGCGGTGAGGTTTGCTACTTGGGGTAAAGTGGGTTTATTGCCGGAGGGACCAAATTCCATCAAGCGATTTGCACCAATGTTGCCAAAAACAAAATTTACTGCCGTACCGTAATTGATCGTTACTGATGCGGGTGTTCCTGCCGTAATCTGTACCGAACCGGTGTTATTTGCCGTTCCGTTCAAACCATTGATATTCTGCGTCATAAAGGTAGAACCGTCTTGCAGATTAAATACGCTGCTGTTGCCCGCGAACTGTACGGCAAACGTTCCCGTGTTGAGCGTACCACCCGATTGTACCGTCAGTGTAACGCCACTTGCGCCACTTCCGAAAGGAAGGTTTGCGGTCAGCGCTGCCGTGTAGCCGTTTTCAATCACAAACACGTTGCCCGCCGTGATAAAGTTCGGGGCGGCAGTACCTAAGCCCGCACCGGGGGTTGTTCCCCAGCTACCCGCTACGTTTGGATTGCCCGATTCGTAGTAATAATAGGTAATTCCTGTTCCGACAGCAAAATATGTCGGGGAACCTAGCCCCTGCGCAATCGTTTGTGTCACGGTTGGCGGCGTTCCTGCACTAAAGGTGTTTGTGCCGTTTGAGGTATATGTTCCCGCAAGTGTGGAAGAAGAAGCGACTGCGTTTCCAGAGACAAGACCCGTTGCTCCGGCTTGCATCAGAGCATTGGTAAAGGAGCCGCTCACAGTGGATACTTGCCAATACTCCGTAGCACGGAGTGCGGAAATAGATGTGCCGTCCGCTGTACCACCACTTCCTACATTAAACGCTTCCGTTTGTACGGTTGCGCCACCAATTGTTGTGGGGTTCTGCGCAGCAAAGGGTAAATATGTTGCACCTTTGCTCACGGGGAAGAGCCATGTACCTGCCGTTGGACCACCCGCAGGCAGAGAGCGTTGCATGGGTCCTTCGACCATCCCGTTTGTGCGTGTAACTGCTGCCGCTGCCGTGTTATTCACGGTCAGCATATTCGCGCCGGAGGTAACAAGTCGTCCTGCCGTCAGTGTGAGAGTCGAACTTGCACCCAGCGTCCGTGATGCATTCAGCGTTACCGTCGGCGTACCACCTCCGGCATTAACGATAACGTTGCCATTCATGGTCAAGGGAAATTCCAAGCCCGTGGTCATGGGAACGGTATTTTGATAATTCAAGATACCGCCAACGTTGTAGGTAAATTCATTTCCCGAAACGAACGGTATGGTTGCATTGCCGACATTGACCGTCGCACCATTCAGAACAGTTAATCCGCCCGGGTTTGTGTTGGCAATCGTAAAGTTCGCACCAACGGTGAGTTGCCCCGTCTGAATTTGATTGGCGGCACCGTTTAACGTCAAAACTTGAGGTGATGCACCCGCAAGAGACAATCCAGCAGTGGCGGGGCTGGCACTGATAATCAAATTTCCGTTAACGGTTAAACCTGCATCCAGCGTTATGACTCCCCCTGCATCTACCGTCACATTATTGGCAATTGTTACAGCAGGCTTGACTCCCACAGCGGCAGTTTGGGCAGGACCGGAAACAGGGTTTGAAAAAATATAATTAGCGGCGGGGTCGTATGTAACGGTTACTGTTCCAGGAGTCCCCGCCTGAACTTGAATTGCCCCGGTAGCGTTGGAGATACCATTAATCCCTCCTCCTCCACGGGCGCGTATGGTTCCACCGGCTTGAAGAGTAAATGCGCCACCATTACCGCCAATAACAAAACCGATACCGTTGGGAACGTCCACCGTGCCGCCCGACTGCACAATCACTTGAGATGCCGAAGAACCGGAGCCGATGACCAAATCAACTCCCGTTACGGTTACCGTGCGTCCGCTCGGAATAATATACGACCAACCCTGCCCGCTCAGACTTGATGCCGCCGCGCCGCCACCGCCGACCAATGAATTCCAGTTGGAAGCGGTGTAGGGGCTGCCGGAAATATAGTAATAGGTCGAAGGCAGCGAACCCACCACAAAATATGTTGGCGCGGCGAGGTTATCTGTCACGGTGCGTGTGAGCGTCGGCGGTGTTCCGGCAGAAAACGTGTTTGCGCCATTGGAAATATATGTGCCCGCAAGTGTCGTAGAAGAACCAATGACGTTTTCCGCTACTACACCCGTTTTGCCAACTTTCATTAAACCACTTGTGAACGAACCCGCCACTGCGCTTGCTTGCCAGTATTCTCCACCTAGCGGATTCAGTATCCCCAATCCGTCAGCTGTGCCGCCCGATGCTGTGTTGAAGACTTCTGCCTGAATGGTTGCGCCGCCTGCCGTGGTCGGGTTTTGTACAGCAAAGGGCAAGTATGATCCACCCTTGCCAACGGGAAACAACCACGTTCCCACACTGGCACCCGCAGGCATGGCTCGCTGCATCGGTCCATCTACATACGCCGTAGAAGAGCTGCCTGTAACGGCTCCTGCTGCCGTATTGGTTATTGTGAGCATATTTGCCGCCGTTGTGAGCAATCTGTTGCCACCGATATAAAATGTACCCGCAATCGTTGTTGCAGCACTCAATGTCATCAGTCCCGAGGTTGTAAAATTGACATTTCCGGGCATGACGGCAGGCAGCTCTATGCCCGTTAGGCGACTGACATTTGAGTCGTAACTCAAGAGAGAATTTGCCGCGTAGTTGGGGGTAGAGCCTGTTACCGTCGAAGTACCAAACATACTGAGTTGTCCGGCGACGTTGAGACCCCCTGTATTTACCAATGTTCCCGTAACCCAGAGAACTTTTCCTACAGGAATAGAACTACCCGCACCGCTTAGGGTAAGGGTAGCTCCACCGAATAACCACAAGCCACCAGCCGTCAGCGAACCGTTCACAACTAATGAAGTCGCCATTGTTAAATAGGGCGAGGACGCATATGTATCGGTCATATTCCCCACTTGGGTAATCGCAGGCTTATTGGGGGCAACCGCAGCAAAGCTGGTAGCACCATTGACACCGGGATTATTAAAGATATAATTTGTCGCATTGTCATAACTGATGCTGCCCGTGAATTGCACTACGCCCGTGACCGCACTTGAGCCGTTGATGCCGTCGGAGCGCATCGTTTGCAGTGTGGAATTAGCCTGCGTTTGCAGATTTGCTGCACCTGTAATAGCAAATGTAGAACCGTTTAGCGTTCCACCACTGGCTACCATAAGTGTTGTACCGCTTCCCATAACGAGGTTCGCCAGCAGCGTTGCGGTATAGCCATTCTCAATAACGAACAAACTACCCGCAGTAGTAAAATTGGGTGCAGGTGTTCCCAAACCCGCTCCGGAGGTTGTTCCCCAGCTACCGGCTGTGCTGGGATTGCCCGATTCGTAATAATAATACGTGATTCCGGCACCCACTGCAAAATATGTCGGTGATCCCAGCCCTTGCGCAATTGTTTGTGTTACTGTTGGTGGTGTTCCTGCACTAAAGGTGCTTGTGCCGTTTGAGGCGTATGTGCCTGCAAGTGTAGATGAAGAAGCCACAACGTTACCGGAAACAAGTCCTGTTGCTCCTGCTTGCATCAAAGCGTTAGTAAACGAGCCGCTTACGGCGGACGCTTGCCAATACTCCGTAGTACGCAGTGAGGAAATAGAAGTACCGTCTGCCGTACCACCACTTCCCACATTAAATGCTTCCATTTGCACCGTGGCACCGCCTACCGTTGTGGGATTTTGCACGGCAAAGGGCAAATACGTTCCGCCTTTGCTCACGGGGAAGAGCCATGTTCCCGCACCCGCGCCCGCAGGCAGAACGCGTTGCATCGGACCTTCGACCATCCCGTTTGTACGCGTCACTGCCGCTACTGCCGTGTTGTTTACCGTGAGCATATTTGCTGCCGACGTTACGAGTTGTCCTGCGGTGAGCGTGAGCGTCGAACTTGCACCCAGTGTCCGTGCAGCATTAAGCGTCAGGGTTGGTGTGCCTGCTGTAAGATTTACCGTAAGGTTTCCGGGCATAGTTGCGGGAAATTCCGGACCTGTGGTCATCGGACCTGTTCCAGTATAGCTTAACACTGCGCCAGCGGCATAGACAAAAGGCTGCCCCGTTACTGTACCACCGTTCATTCCTACAGTACCTACATTAACGGTAAATCCGCTTGCGTTGGGATTATTGATAACAGCGCCACTGTTAAGGGTAAACGATCCGGCATTCATCACATTCGCTGCGCCATTCATCGTAAAATTCATCGTGCTCAAAGAAACAAAGCCCGTGCTTGTATAATTCCCGCTCAAGGTCAGATTAGAAGCAAAGTTCAAATTGCCCGCGCCGATTGTCAAATTTGCCATATTGGTAATGGCAGGTTTCGCTCCTGCAGTTGCCAGATTCACGTTCATATTGCCGCTCAGGCTGAAATTTGCCGTTGCGCCGTAGGAGATAGTAACTGTACCGGGAGTTCCGGCTGTCACTTGTATCGCACCGCTGCCATTCGCCACGCCGTTGATGCCGTTTGTATTTGCTGTTTGAAACGTTGCCCCGTTTTGGAGGTCGAATCCGCCGTTGTTACCTGCAATTTGTACGGCAAAGGTTGCGGTGTTCAGCGTTCCGCCCGATTGCACAATCAATTTTGACCCTGACGAGCCGCTTCCGATAGCGAGATTGGCGGTGAGCGTCGCAGTCTGTCCGTTGGGAATAACGTATTGTGCACAATTAACAGCAAAACTCGGCGGCACGGGCGACCAGCTTGCGAGTGCATTCGGATTACCGCCTGCGAAGGTATAAACAGTGGGAGCAGAGTTGCTGGCGACGGTGAGGAATGTAATTGTTGAACCAAAAGAATATGCCGCATTGTTCGTAATAGTGCTGCCCAAAACGCTCGGCGTACCGACAGGAGCTGCATATGTGCTGGTTGCGGGAAGCCCGACACGTGTACCAATGACGCTACCTGCAACAACACTTGGTGCGGTCAGTTGAAAATCACCGTTCACTGTACCGCTATTGTAAGCACCATACCAGTAATCAGTGCTACTTAGGCTTGTTATTGTAGAACAGTCGGGTGTCCCACCGGAACCTGTGTTGTAGGCGGTTACTTCAAAATAAGAAGCTCCCGATGTGACGGCACCGGAACGCAAGATCATAGGCATATACTGAGCACCCTGCCCGACAGGGAAGATGTAATCGCCTGCAAGTGTGCCGGCAGGAAGATTTCTGCGAAATGGTCCGTTTTGCGTATCCACATACCCGCCGCCCGCCACCACGGAGCCAACAGCAGTATTATAGACCATCACATAATTGCCTCCCGTGGGCTGGATGGCTCCTGCCAATAACGTTAAAGTTCCGCTTATCTGAGGGCTTGATATCACGGTTGTACTGGCTCGATTCATCGTGAAATTTTGTACCAACCCCCCGCCGGTATTAAATGACCCTGTAATAGCACCACTTCCCTGGATAACAAAGGATACGGAGGTAAGATTGAGCATACTTCCGGCACAACTTATCGGACCGCTCAAGGTGAGAGTTTGCGCTGCTCCACTGCCACGCAAACCATTGGAAGCAGTAAGTGTAAAAGTCCCCTGTATATCCGTTGAGCCGCCAAGAATAAGAATCGTCGAAGTATTATTAAACGTAACCGAGCCGGGCATAGTCGCTGGAAGTTCTTGCGCGGTTGTTGTTTTTCCAGCAGCTCCGGTGTAGGATAAAAGGGAGTTCGACGCTTGATAGGTAACGGTGTTTCCCACTACCGCGCCGGAACCTTGTATATTCAACGTCCCACCGCCGGCAATATTCAGCGTTCCGTTGTTGGTCATAGTGAAACCCGTGCTTACGGCAAGCGTAGAGCCGCTTTGTACGTTCATCGTCACGCCTGCTCCGAGAGTAAAGCTGCCCGTAGCAGTAGCAGTGGGGTGTGTCGGCTCGACGATAAATGTATCGCCGGATGTGGTAAAGTTCGTGGCAGCCGTGCCGCCGCCGCCAATCGTCGTGTTCCAGTTCCCGGGCGTATTGGCTGCACCTGAGACGTAATAGTAGGTGAGCGTCGTAGTACCGACAGCAAAATATGTTGTCGTGGCAAGGTTATTCACCACTGTCCGCGTGAGCGTTGGAGGTGTTGGTACGCCATTGTAGGTATTTGCGCCGTTGGAGGAATACACGCCGGAAAGTGTCGTGCTGGAACCGATAATATTTGAGCCTATCAATCCTGTTTTGCCAACTTGCATAAATCCACTCGTGAAGGAGCCGCTAAAAACACTTGCTTGCCAATACTCTGTTGTGCTGAAACTGCCTGAGCTGATTGTTGTTCCATCGGCACTTCCGCCGCTGCTTACATTAAATGCTTCTGCTTCAACAACTGCACCGCCCGCTGTGGTGGGATTTACAATAGACAAATAGTACTGATTTCCGCCTTTGACAATGGGAAAAACCCACGTTCCGACATTTGCCCCGGCGGGAATGGTGCGGCGCATTGGACCTTGTACTCCGCCGGATTGAAAAGAAGCGGCAGATATTGCTGCCGAGGCGCTATTGCCAATTGTGAGCATATTCGCTGCACTGGTAATAAGAACCATGTTTGTGCTAACATCAAGCGCTCCGTTAATAGTAGTAGCTGCCCCCAGTGTAATCGGTCCTCCACTTGCACCAAAGAGTTGCACATCACCGTCCATCAGCGAAGGAAGTTCGTATCCTGATGTACGAGCAGATGTTGCAAAGTATAGCAATGTGCTTCCGCTGTTGTAAGACACATAATTCGACGAGACGGCAGGAATTGTTGCAGAGGCAAATAGTCTGAATATTGAGCCATTTTGCATCGTCAAGATACCGGGATTAGCAATATTCAATTGACCATTTGCAATCATCAGTTGAGCACCGTTCTGGACTGTACTTCCAGCCGCATTAAGAGTAAAAACGCCTCCAGTTAAAGTTAACCATCCATTTTGAACAGTAAGAATCCCACTCATATTCATATTTGAACTAAACTGCCACTGATTTGTTCCGCCGCCATTGATGGTAATATTCGCAGCCTGCGTAATGGCAGGTTTGTTTCCTGTGGCAGCAATTCTTGCATTCGTTGAGGCTGCGCTGGTACTAAAAATGTAATTTGCTGTCGGGCTATAGGTAAGTGTTACCGACGCAGGGGTTCCTGCCGTAATTTGCACAGCGCCCAGATTATTTGCATTTCCTTGAATGCCATCTACATTTGAGGTCTGGAGCGTCGCGTCGCTTTGCAAGTCAAACGCGCTGCCATTGCCTGCGAACTGCACCGCAAAGGTGCTGGTATTTAATGTTCCGCCGGATTGTACCGTGAGCGTAACGGCATTTGTACCTGAGCCGATAACGAGGTTACTTAGGAGTGTTGCGGTATAGCCGTTTTCAATGATAAAAACATCACTAGCAGTGGTAAAGTTCGTTGCTGCAGTTCCCAAGCCTGCGCCGGATGTCGTGCCCCAACTGCCGGGTAGAGACGGATTGCCCGATTCGTAGTAATATGTTGCAGCAGTTCCGACTGTCGGCAGCAAGACTGCGCACAGCAAGACTGTCAATGCTGTCATCAAGAAACAACCAGCACGATTACTACGACCAGCAGATACAACACATGGAGCTGTGAAACTAGATTTCATAGAATTTTGAGTGGAAGATAGAAAAAGATTGCGAAGGAAATCTCTACCGCCATGCAAGAATTTCAGGAAGAAAAGTGCTCGTGCTGTCAACGTATTGGCGGAAGAAAAAGGGGGGCGGGAAGCGTGTATCATAAAAAATCACCACAATTTGAGAGAGAAAATCACAGGCTGTGAAGGAGCAAAACCATCTTATCACAAGGTTATATGCTACTTACAGGGCGGTAATTTACGACTTTTCCGCCAACTATCAGTGAAGAAAAGCGTCCGACTTTCCCGAATGTGCGTCCGACTTTCCCCATTGTAAGGAACAAACACCAAAAAAGTCGCTGCGGAAACTCTTATTTCAATTCTTGAGGCACGTTTGGAAACGACAAAGCGTACAAAAGTGTAGGAGTCTGGTGGTGCTCCGGAACGGCGTATCACGTAAGGATGGCACGCAAAAAACGCACTACAGAATTAGTTTCCCCAGAAAACGTAAGTAGCACGGCGGCATATCGTCGCGGCGCATCGTCAATATTTTGCCAAATTATAAAAAAACAAAAACAAGGACTGCGGAATTTTAATTCCGCACTTTCGTGAGAAATACCATGCGGAATTAAAATTCCTCACTCCAATCATGTTCGTTTTTGTGTAAGGAACGCTGTCGAAATAAATACGCTATTTCTTTCCTTGGTGGCACAGACATTCCTGTCTGTGATGTTTGAAGCGACTGTCAAGGAATACACAGGCAAGAATGCCTGTGCTACGGAAGAAAGTTTGGCTTCTTGTTTTTTCGCCAACCCTCTAGGACTTGCCCAAACTAACTGGAGTGCGAACGGAAGTTCGCATACATACCGACTTCTTCCTGCCGCCCGAACTTCTGTTTGGATTCCAAAAGAGCGTTTTTGCAAAAGCCATGCTACCGCTTCTCAATCCTCAGGAGACTGCGTTTGCCTGCCGGAAATGTTATCTCTACGGCATACACCTCAGACGGCAATGATCGCACATCCACCGTGCGTTCCCGCGATTCCAAGACGACCACACCAAGCATATTCACCAGACGAACAAGTTTCGGCGCTTCCATCGGTGATTCCATCTGCAAGGTTTCGGTCAGCGGGTTGGGTGCGATACCTATTGTTCTTGGGGAACTCATGCTCTCATCGTCATAGGCTTCCTACACAACGCTCGGCGCGGAAGCATCGGTGAGCGATGCGCCCGATTTCAAGGGATCGAAGATGCTGTACGAGCAAGATGCCATGAGCAGCGCCGTCGGGGTTTGTTACTATAAGCGATGCCGTGGTGGTGCACCGAAAATCGACCAGTGTCCGCGCTACAATGAGCATATCGGCACCCTGTGAGCGCACACGCAGCATTTCACTCGCCAGTTGTGCGACAATTCCATCCATAAAATTCCCACCACGAATCCGAAGTTCCCACATCGCAGAAAACCCGCGTTGTCAGGACTTGTGCGATATACGGAAGCTGGCGACGAATAATCTGCAAGGTTGCTGTCGTACTCTGCCCGTCAGTATTCACGATTTGCAAGCGCACCGTCCGAGAAGACTGGTTCGCCGTCCCTTGGTCGTTTTTCTTGCCGGAAAGCCGCTTGGAGAGTCAATAGTGATGAACGGTCCCTTTGTGATGAACAGCAAAGAAGGCATTGTGCAGGCGTACAAGGACTATGAAGCAGGAAAATACGGCACGATTCAGCGAGGGTAAGTACCCATTTATGCCCATCCTCAAAGCGCTGCCTCCTTGTGAAGCAGCGCTTTCGAGCATACAACTGAACGAGTGTCAATTCGGATTATGCAGTTTCACCATATTGAGTTGAACCGACGGGGTCAAATCTTTGCAGTTAAAATGTCCGTAGGGAGCCGCAGAATAGACCTTTTCGCCTGTTTGTCCGGGAATACGCGAGGTATATTGCCCATAGACAAGATTTGCATACCCGATAATTTCATCCACCGTTGACCAAATCGAATACCGATACGCGCCTTCATAGCCGGAACTGGAATTGATGTCCGAGAGGATATTGGAAAGCCCGAATGGTCCGTAAGCGTAGCCGGGATATAAGCCATTGGTAGCAGCGCAGGTTGGGGTGGAGCCGCCTGTTTGATAGCACGAGACCAAGCCCCAATTTGCGCCCGCAATGCCCACGAAAGCATCTACCTTTGAGGTGAGCGACGAGCCGAGATTATACGAACCACCATTGAGCAAATCGTTTGCCGACCCGCCTTTGATAGCTTTCCGTGCAAGCGTTACTCCCATTGAGTGCCCAATAATATCTATTTTCGAGGCTCCCGTGTATGCCAGCACCGCTTCAATAAAACGACGAATCCGGGTCAAATTGGGCTTTGAGTGATACTGCTGTGCAGAGAGAGCCGCACTGGCAGGTCCCCACGTAAGGGCATACATCTCGGATGATTTGTAGCCTTGCGTTTGGAAATACTCAATTGAACTTGTCCATCCGGTTTGACCCAGAGCCGTTCCAAGCGCTTTATCGGAATTGCCGTGAATAAAGATAACAGGCTGATTGACGGGATTATCCGAAGCGCTCGTGCGTCCGCCATAGCAGGCAATATTGCCGAAGTTATCCGCTCCGTAGCCATTATTTTGCAGCCACGTTGCGAAGTGGGAAGTAAAACCGGAGGCAACGGCTTGCGTCGTCGGATTCACTTCTTTCCCAGCAACGGCAGCCATCTGCGACGCCTCTTCATCCGGCAGGTGTGCGGCAGTGCGCAACGGCTCTTGCGCCGTACTACAGCCAACAACGATGTACGTGATTAACCCCAGAACAACACTCCGAAGGGCAAAGCGGAATGGAAAATTCATATCACACGCTCCTAAAACACAAAAAGTTGAACACAACAAAATTATTATTTCATACGTTTGATTTATTTCAAACGATTTTTCACTTATGAACTTACAAATTTCTGCAACAAAAGTCAAGAGGATGCGAACTAATTTTTGAAAAATCAATGCTTTGTAAAAATTATTTGACAATGCTTGAAAATATCATTACGTTTGAAATAAATCAAACGATTCAAATATAACAAACATTTCTTATTATTTTTACACTATCAGGAGTTCGTCATGAAAAACCAAACCGCGCCAATCGACTTCTACACACAGTGGATGGAGGGACAAACTGCACTGCTTAAAACGTGGTCAAATGCCGCCGCTCAAACAGCATCCGCATTAGCCGAAGGCAATCTCTCGGAAGCAATGAAAAAAAGTACCGAAGGATACAGCACAATAGTACAACATCAGCAAGAGCAGGCTAAAAACCTGTTTTCGGAAACAGCAAATTTTGGCAAAACAATGACAACCACCAACCCTTTTGCCCAAATGTGGACAGCAGCCAATGGCATGGGAGCGAACGGTGTGGGGGCGAATGGAGCACCTTCCACAAATCAAGGCAATGGACAAATCCCTTTTGCTGACCCCGCAGCAATGATGCAGTATTGGAAAAATTTTCAAACTATGATACCGAACCCGTTTTCGGCTATGATGCCGCAGCCGCAGGATATGTTCGCACAATGGAATCGTTTTGCTGAAGCTAGCACTTCTTCCTTCGCTCTTTTCGGCAGTGTTGTGAAAATGTACGAGCAATGGCGGCATTTCTCGCAATCATGGGGTGTTTCTGTTCAGAAGATGTACAGCCCTTTTGTCGAGACAATGCCCAATGGCGTTGCCAAAGACACCTTCCGCAATATGCTCTCAGGAGCAAATGTGTACATGAAATTGTTTGAGTTTTGGATGCCCGCCTTCGAGATGCTGAAAAGTGGTAAAACGCCAACGCCGGAAGAAATACAAAATCTCCTCAATCCTGCGAAATACAAGGAAGTGATTGACTCAGTTTTTGAGTTTATGATACCAAGCGCTACACAAGACCTGTTTGCACAAATGAACTCCTTCGCTCAATCGCTTCATGCCTCTACCAATCAGGCTTCGCAAGCAATGATGGGCTTGATGGAGCAAAATGCACAAATGATTTTTGGTATGATGGCAAATAATCCCGAAGCTGCGCTGAAGGTCTATAATACGATGATGTCCGGCTACCAGCAAGCGCTCAGTTCCATGAACGCCCTGCCCGCGAACCAACGGCAAAGCGAAATGATTGAGGTTGCGCAGCGTATTCAGGAGCGCTTTGGCGAATACACCACAGGCATTACAAAATTCCAATACGCACTCTACCTCGGCGGACAGAAAGCCGTTGAAAACGTAGCAGAGCACTTCTTTTCTGCTGCCCGCTCCGGCAGAGCACTCACCAATTTTGATGATGTATTCACTGCGTGGGTCGAGACGAGTGAGAAGATATTCAGCGAACTCTTCGACACAAAAGAATACGCTGCGCTTCAGAACACACTTGGGCAAACAAGTTCGCTGCTCCACAAAGATTTTGAGCAGTTGTTCGAGGTTATGCTCAAAGACTTCCCTGTTGTTACGCGCTCACAGGTGGACGAACTTGCCAAAACTGTCTTTGAATTGAAACGTAAAGTCCGCGAATTGGAGAAACAGGGAGCCGAAGCCGCTGGCAGCGAGGAAGAGCCGACAGTACCAAGCAAATCCACAGCAAAGAAAGCCTCTGCACGGAAGTAACCATCCAATTTTCCATCTCATTTATCACTTTTTCACTATAAGACTTGCGCTATGAATTTCTCACAACCTTCGGGCACCTCACAGAGCCGTTCATCACAGGACGGCACAGTGCCCGTCATCAGCAATCCCCTTCAAACAATGGTGAGCATTCACACAAAACTGATGCAGAGCCTAACGGCATTACAGGAAGTCAAGAATGTAGAGGTGGGATTATCGGAGAAGGAGTGTGTGTGGGAAGACGGGCACGTTCGGCTCTATCACTTTACGCATAAGGCGCAAAAAGTGGGAGCCGAAAGCCGCGTCCGCACTCCTGTCCTCGTTGTTTATGCTCTCGTGAACCGCCCGTATATGCTGGATTTGCAGCCGGACAGAAGTTTGGTACAGCAACTCCTGAAAAGCGGCGTAGATGTATATATGATTGACTGGGGCTACCCGACACACTTCGAGCGGCACTTGACATTGGACGATTATATTTCGGGATTCATAGACGACTGCGCGAATGTGGTGCGCAAAAAATCCGGCATGGGAAAAATCAACGTCTTGGGCGTGTGTCAGGGCGGGACGTTCTCGACCATATACGCGGCACTCTTTCCGCAGAAGGTTCGGAATTTGCTCACCATCGCCACGCCGATTGATTTTTCTGTGCGCGACGGCTTACTTTTCCAATGGGCAAAAGATATGAATGTGCATACCGTTGTAGATTCATTCGGTATCGTGCCGGCGGATTTTTTGAATGCAGGCTTTATCATGCTGAAGCCGTTTGCGCGGCTGCAAAAGTATATGGGTGCTTTGGAAACGATGAGCAATGACGAAAAGTTGATGAATTTTTTACGCATGGAACAATGGATTTTTGACAGTCCGGGGCAGCCGGGCGAATGTTATCGGCAATTTATTACGGATTTGTATCAAGGTAATAAACTCGTCAAAGGTACACTACAACTTGGCAAGCGCACCGTGAACTTGAAGCATATTACTATGCCGCTTTTGAACATCTACGCTGCCGATGACCATATTGTGCCGCACAGAGCAACCAAAGCTCTCAATGAACGCGTTGGTACAACCGATAAAACGCTCTACGAAATTCCGGGCGGGCACATCGGTATTTTTGTCGGCTCCAAAGCACAAAAAGAGCTTGCTCCGACGATTGCATCATGGCTTGCGGAGCGGGATGAATCGAAGTAAAGGAGCGAGAACATGAGCATTTGGGCACAACAAAAAATCAAACTGGATGATAGACACAACTTTATCGCAGAAAATAGCGATTTTTTCGGTACATTTGTAGGAATTGAACAACGTACACGACGTGTGCAGAATGGACATCACCACGTGCCTCATGGCAGCAAAACACGTACAGCACAACAATAGTATGAACAAGACTCCAGAATACATGGCAAATGATACCGCGACCGACAACACAGCAGAGATTGAAACAACAAACGGTGTACTCGAAGAGACCGCGACCGAACCGCTCCAGATGGATGAAACCAAACGCGAAATGCTTCAAGCATTTGGCGAGGCATATCGTGGGTTCGGACTTAGCAAACAGATGGGGCACATCGTTGCCTTGCTCCTCTACTCTCCTGAGCCACTTTCACTGGATGATATTACCGAGCAACTGGGCATGAGTAAAGGTCCTATCAGTCAGGTAACACGCCGCTTGCATGAACGCAATATCATCCGCAAAGTCTGGAATCCCGGAAGCCGCAAAGACTTTTACGAGATTCAGCCGGAAGTATTTGCCAATGCCTTTCGCAATTTCACGCACCTCATTACCCACAATACGCAAATCGCGCAGCATATAAGCGGAAAAATTACCGAAGCGGATAGCAGTTCCGTTCCCGATAAAGAGTTGCTATTGAAACGATTAAAAGAAATGGAAATCTTTTATACACTGATGGAAAAACACTTTGGGAATTTTCTGGAAGAATGGTCTGTTACACGCCCCCTTTTGAACGCAGGCTTTTCGGAAGCCCAAAGCGAGCAAGATGCACCAGAAAATTACTGGCTTCGTAATCAAATCACGGTACACCAATAGATTCATATAGCCATGAATTTTGGACTTCAGGGAAAACGGATTTTGCTTACGCAAGCTGATGAATTTATGGGACCGGCGATAAGCAAGATGCTGCAAGCACAAGGTGCAGTTGTCCTAGAACACTTTGGCGCAATAACATCACCGGAAGCGCCGAAAAATGTGATTGCCGAATGTGGCAATATTGACATTCTGATTGCAAATTTGGCATTGCCCGCCCCCTCCACTCGCGTTCAGGAAGTAGAAGATGATGAATGGAAAACTGTTTTCGATGCCCTCGTACAACCGCTTCCGCGCTTAGTTCGGGCAGTACTTCCGCAAATGATGGAGCGCCGTTCCGGTAAAATTATTGTTATTGGTAGCGCCTCTGCGCTGCGAGGAATAAACAGAGCTTCCACGTATAGCGCCGCACGAGGTGCGCAGCTATTGTGCAGGCTATTGGTGTCGAACTCGCCCCATACAATATCCAAGCAAATGCAATCGCACAAAACTTTGTTGATAACCCAACATACTTTCCCCCGGAAATACAAGCAAATCTACGCTTTCAGGAGCGCCTCAAGCGTGAAGTTCCTCTCGGACGGTTGGTGGCAGCAGAGGAAGACGCTGCTATGGTTGCTTACTTATGTTCTGATGCCGCAAACTGTTTTGTCGGGCAGGTGTTTCCAATTTCAGGCGGTTGGGTAATTCGTTAGGCACAAACAGAAAAAAATTTCACAAAGCAAAATTGTTGTTGCACATTCGCTAAACTCGTGTAATTTCGCAGGTATAGCAATAAAAGAATTTCAAGCCGTTGTGAATTACGGCTTTTCATTCAAAATTTACGTTTGAAAAATTTCAAACAAACTAAACATACTAAACTATCAACGCTTAAAAATTTCAGGATATTGTGGAAGTCGCTTTAATAGCACTAACTTGCTTCTTCGGGGGCAAGACAGTTCAGGTAGTAGCGTTCAGGTAAACAATTCTCGTTTGTGTGTTTCTTTTCGACAGTGTTTTTTGAAGGTGTGTGTTCGCATGATTATCAAGCCTTTCCGGGACTGGAAGCTCTTTACCAAGGTTGTCATCGTCATTCTCTTGACGGGAATACCGCCGACTGCCGTAACAGTCTTATATTTCCTGCCGTTTATTGAGCAGCGCCTGATGACGGAAAAGCGCGAGGCTGTACAGCACGTCGTACAGGCTGCCTATTCTATCGTGCAGGACTACGAGCGTCAGGCACAAACAGGCACTCTCACGACCGAAGAAGCACAAACACAAGCAAAAGAGCGTCTCCGCCACATTCGCTACAAAGGACAAGAATATATCTGGATTAACAACATGAACGGTGAATTTGTGATGAACCCTTTCGTTGCGGCACTGGAAGGGATGACACCGACGCAAATGGCGCAGCACCCCAAGTTCAAGCGCCTGACACCGATTATGGCGAGTATTGTTCGGGCCTGCTCCGGGTCGACAAAAGAAGGTTTTGTTGAGTATGATGCCGGCAAGCCCGGCGACACAAGCGGCGTGCTCTACACAAAAGTTTCCTTTGTCAAACTTCTGCCCTCGTGGGGATGGGTTATCGGAACTGGGATTTATGTGGATGAGGTAGAAACACAAGTGCGGCGCTTATGGTTTGAAAACCTGCTCGCCATCAGCGTTGGAGCAGGGGTGGGGATTGCTTTTGGCTTGTTCATGGCGTGGCAACTCTCCCGCGCTATCAAGCGCCTCAGCCGTGCGGCACAGAAAGTCAGTAATGGCGAGGCAAACGTAAGCGTCAACATTTCCTCACGCGATGAAATCGGCGATTTAGGACGAGCATTTAACGCGATGATTCAAAGCATTGACCGCTTTGTGGAAGAAGTCAGCCACAAAAGCTCCGAAGCCGAGTCCGCCGCAAATGAAGCGCAAGCAGCAAAAGGGGAAATGTTTGAGCAAAAGGAATATCTTTCCACAAGCATACAAGCTATTTTGAAGGAAATGAACAAATTTGCTGACGGCGATTTGACAGTCATTCTTCATTCCCGCCGCGACGATACTATCAAGCAGCTCTACGACGGATTCAACGAAGCTGTCCACAAAATGCGCCTTGTTCTGGCGGAAGTGTTGAAGCTCTCGCACCAAGCATCCGGCTCATCGGAAGAAATCTGCGCCGGAGCAGAGCGCATTGCCACAGGCACAGAGGAGCAACGTCAGCAAACACACCAGATTCTGAGCGCTATCGAAGAAATGACACGCACAATCTCTGCCAACCGCGACAACGCGCATCACGCAGCCGAAACCGCCCACAAAGCAGGCGAGAAGGCGCACGAAGGCGGGCGCGTGATGCAGGAAACAATCACCGGCATCGGCAAAGTAACCGATGCCGTGATGGAATCTGCCTCCATGATAGAAGAACTGCGCAAAAGCAACGAAAATGTCCGCGAAATTCTGGAAATCATCAACGACATCGCCGCTCAGACGAACCTTCTGGCATTGAACGCAGCCATTGAAGCAGCCCGCGCAGGTGAGCAGGGGCGCGGCTTTGCCGTTGTTGCCGATGAAGTCCGCAAACTCGCCGAAAAGACCGTTAAATCCACCAAAGACATTGCGCAGATGGTTCTGCAAATCCAGCACGACACCACACGCGCCGTGCAGTCCATTGAGCGCGGTACGCAAGAAGTGGAGCGCGAAAAGGTGCTTGCTGCGCAGGCAGAGATTGCTCTTTCTACCATTATTCGCCAAATGGACGACCTAGAGCGCCTCATCTCAGGGGTAGCGATTTCCGGCGAGCAGCTTGCACAAGCGGGCGACATGATTGCCGAAAGCGTTCATGGTATTAGCCGCATCACCGACAAAACGGCACAAGAAACACAGGACATTGCCACTGCGACGGGCGAACTGAACAGCCTGACGGCAAGTTTGCAGAAAGTGGTCAGTATGTTCAAAGTAGATGTGCAATCGCTGGAAAAACTGAGCGAAGTCAGCGAACAACAACTCGCAGCAAACACCACACATGGACGTGCCTTGCTGACGCAGCAGCGATTGCGGGCGCTTGCCAACGGTTCTGCACCAAAGTCCATCAACCCATAAAACCGACAATTCAATTTCATTGTTTTTTCATCATGAACACCGCACCGGCACATACCGCAAACGCGCAGCGCGACTGGATTGGCAAATGGGCGCTCTACGCCGCCAACAAAACCGCCGTCAAGGAGTTTGAAACCGGACGGGCGCTTACCTACCGCGAGCTGAATACCCTCGGCAACCACGTGGCACAAATGCTGACGGACAAAGGTTTGACGAAGGGCGACCGCGTTGCGATTTTGGCGGAATCCTGCCTCGAATATTTTGTCCTTTTTGCTGCCGCTCAGAAAACAGGAATTATCCTCGCACCGCTCAATTACCGCCTTTCGGCACGCGAGATTGACTTTCTCTTGGCAGACTGCTCTCCCGCGCTCGTCATAGCGCAAGAAAAATTTCAGCCACTTTTGGAAGCCTGTGCGCATTATCAAGCGGTAGAGCATCGGTTACAACTGGAATCCTTCGCAAACGATGTCTATGAGCGCCGCGGCAGCGTGTATGCGTTTCCCTCATGCCCGGACATTACCGACGACGACCCGATATTTATTCTCTACACTTCCGGCACGACAGGCTTTCCGAAGGGTGCGCTCTATACTCACGGGATGCTTTTTTGGAACTCCATCAATACGCACTTGCGCCTTGATATTACCTCAAGCGATGTTTCGATTATCTGCACACCGCCATTTCACACGGGCGGCTGGAATATTATTCCCACGCCGTTTTTGCATCATGGAGCGAGTTTTACGGTGATGCAGAAATTTGATGCCACTGCTGTCGTGGAATTGCTGGAACGGGAGCGCGTTACGATGTTTATGGCAGTGCCGACGATGATTCAGATGATGAAGGAATCCCCGGTGTTCCCGACGGCAGATTTATCATCGGTTCGCTATTTCATCATCGGTGGCGAACCCCTGCCCTTGCCCGTGATTGACGAATGGCAAAAACGCGGCATCCCTATTCGTCAGGGCTTTGGCATGACGGAAGTGGGACCAAGCGTTACGTCGCTGCATCAAGACGATTCAGCCCGCAAAATCGGTTCTATCGGCACACTCAATTTCTACCTCGAAGCCCGCGTGGTGGACGACAATGGCAATGACGTTCCGCAAGGCGAAGAGGGCGAATTTATCTTGCGCGGCGCAGTTGTTACGCCTGGCTATCGGAATAACCCAAAAGCAAGTGCTGAAGCCATCAAAGACGGTTGGTTCTACTCCGGCGATGTCGTTCGGCAGGACAGCGAGGGCTATTTCTACGTGGTGGACAGAAAGAAAAATATGTACATCTCCGGTGGTGAAAATGTTTATCCTGCGGAGGTAGAAAAATTCATCGGCACGCACGAAAGCGTCCACGAGGTAGCAATCATCGGCATTCCCGACGAGAAATGGGGCGAAGTCGGCAAAGCATTCGTCGCACTCAAGCCGACAACAACACTGACCGCAGAAGAAATCCTGCAATACTGCACCGGAAATTTGGCAAAGTATAAAATACCGCGATACGTGGAATTTCTGCCCGAACTGCCCAAAAGCGATACGGGAAAAATTGACCGTAAGCGGCTCAAGCAGTTGCAGAGTGAGCAATAACAAGACCGACGAACTACCGTTGTATCACACAAAAAAACAAACAACCATGCAAAAACACCTCCTCAAAACTTCACGACTCAGCGTCCATTACCGCACAAATGGCTCTCTGAGCGGTACACCCGTCATTCTCATTCACGGCAACGTCTCGTCGTCGGTATTTTGGGAAGACCTTATTGCCGCAATGCCGGACAAATACTATGTGATTGCACCGGACTTGCGCGGCTACGGCGACACAGAAGCCCTCCCGCCTGATGCCACACGCGGTGTGAAGGACTGGTCGGATGATATTCACGCTTTTGTGGAAGCACTGGGCATTCGACAATTTCATTTACTCGGTTGGTCGTTGGGCGCGGGCGTGGCGATGCAATATGCCATTGACCACAGCGACCGCCTCTTGTCGCTCACGCTGGAAAGTGCAATGTCGCCCTACGGATTTGGCGGAACAAAAGACGAGCGCGGTACTCCAACCTTTGCGGACTTTGCGGGTTCGGGCGGCGGTACTGCCAATCCTGAATTTACCAAGCGTCTGACGGGCGGTGACACCACGGACGAAGACGCAAACAGCCCGCGCAATGTGATGAACACGTTTTACGTCAAGCCGCCCTTCCGCGTCAGCAAAGACCGCGAAGATGCGTTTGTGGGCGGTATGCTTTCCACGCGCACAGGCGAAGGCTTTTACCCCGGCGACCTCACACCGTCCGAGAACTGGCCCACACTTGCGCCCGGCACAAAAGGAATCAACAACACAATTTCGCCGAAATACTGCAATCTCAGCGCTTTTGCTTCTATTCCCGCAAAGCCGACTGTCCTCTGGATTCGTGGCGCAGACGACCAAATTGTTTCCGATACCTCGCTTTTTGATTTCGGTTATCTGGGACAACTTGGCTTTGTGCCGGGTTATCCGGGCGCGGAAGCGTATCCGGCACAACCGATGGTGAGCCAACTTCGCCACACGTTAGATGAATACAAGCGTGGCGGCGGCGCATACCGCGAGGTTGTTTTGGAAGATTGCGGTCATTCGCCGCATATCGAAAAGCCGGAAGCGTTCTTGGGTGAGATCTTGGGGCATTTAGCGTAATATCCATCATCTTTACAAGCCCAATGCAATCCGCTTTCATCAATCTTCCACATATCCGCTTGCACTATCTTGAAAGTGGCAGCCCGGTAGCAACGCGCCCCACGCTCCTGCTTCTGCATGGGCTGACGGCAAATGCACGGATGTTTGAGCCACTTGCACGGTTGCTTGCGGCGGAGTATCGGCTTATCGCGGTTGATTTGCGCGGGCGCGGGCTGACGGACAAGCCCACTACGGGGTACAGCATGGCAGAACACGCTGCGGATATTATTGGGCTGATGGATGCGCTTGGTTTAGAGCGCTGCATCGTAGGCGGACACTCGTTTGGTGGTTTGCTGACGATATTTCTGGCGGCACATTTTCCGGAGCGCGTCCACAAAGCAATCATTCTTGATGCCGCAGGAAAGCTGCATCCGGAGGTACGTTCACTGCTCAAGCCTTCGCTGGAGCGCTTGGGTAAAGTCTTTCCGTCGCTGGAAGAATATGTTCTTGCCATGCGAGCAATGCCCTATTTGTGCGGCACGTGGGACAATGACTACGAAGCATATTACCGCTCGGAGGCAATCGTGCACGACGACGGCACAGCAACAGCACGACCACAAGCCGCCAATATCGCCGAAGCGCTCGACAAAGCACTTGCAGAGGACTGGCACAGCGCCATCAAAAACGTGAAAGCACCTGCAATTCTCTTGCACGCGCAGGGGAGTTTTGGCGCTCCCGGAACGCCGCCCGTCTTGCTCGAAGCGGATGCCCGTGAAACCGCATCAGCACTTGCAGACTGCCGTTATGAGGAAGTTACGGGCAATCATATTACGATGATGTTTGAACCTGCCGTGCAGGGCGTAGCAAGCGCTGTACGGCGCTTTATCAACAACGAATAATCAATCAAAAGAAACCCTTTTCACCATTTGTTTTACTTTCATTATTGGAGCATTTTTATGAAACGCATTTTGACACTTGCCCTTGTCGTCGGCTTGATTGGTTGGATGGCAGCGTGCAGTTCCGGCACCGATTCCGGCAACAATAACAACCAACAACAAGACGCAACTGGCGGTCTTGCAGGAACATGGTTCTCTTCGTCGGCAGATGTTGCACCATTACTGAAAACTGTTCTGGCAACAGATTCTATTCTTGTTACTTTCAAAACCGATGGTACATACAACGTAACATCTTATTCTGCAAAAAATGGAAATGGTGCTAATACTGGCGTTTATACGGTATCAAAAGGTACAAAGGATACTCTTGGTGCGACGATATACACCATTGATATTCGCCAAGCAACACCTGTAGTATCACGTGTGCAAGGTATTTACGTGGTACAAACATCCGTAACCCCCGCACGAATGCTCTATGAAGTAGTTCAAACAGAAACGCCACAAGGTGTACCGCCAACAGTGGAAAGTGGTTTTGGTTCGAGTAAAAGCACAACAGGGGTTGTTCTTGCAAGCATTGGGTTATCAAATGTTCAAGTCTATCGCAAGCGGTAAAATTTTGTTTGCATATAAAGACCTCTCCGACAAGCTGTCGTTAGTTAGAGCTATAGCGAACATATGATGGTACATAATTGCTCAGTATGTCGTTGTACTTATTAAGTTGATGGAAGTATGCTTGATATGTTTAGCTACACTCACTCCGTTTTTAGCTACACTCACTCCGTTTTTAGCTACACTCGTTCCTATACCCTTGTTTTTCTCAGGTTAATGCTCATATCTTTGTATATATAAGGTTTTGGATTTTTTGATTCCTAATAAACCTTTTTAGAGATTGTATAATGGTTGAGTACAAGATCTAAATACATAATTAATTTTTCCATTTTTAATTGGAGGCAATAATGCCAAGTATAAATAATTTTCGTGGTGCTCTAGCATCTGTAGTTCTTGTTGTTTCTTTGTTTTTTGTGTCTTCTTGCCAAGAGAATGTAGCGATACCAATAGCGGACGCAAAACAAGACCTCACTAAAGCTTCAACAGAGCTAACACTACAGCAGAAGCAGCAAATTGAGGACGTGAAGACTATCCTTCATGACTATATGGGTTCATTAGCAGGAAAAATCAAAGATCCAAAAGATAGAAAAGGTATTGATATTGCGGGTTTAGCTAGTTTTGTAAATAATGAACTTGCCAAGCAGAAAAAAACCCTTGTTAAGTTTTTTAGCGGTCAACCAGGTCAAACCGGGAAGGAAAAAACAACTACTCAAGCTGCTTTTTTTACAGTGTATGCTTTCTATGATGGCTATGGATATAAAACAAAATATGCCGTAGGTTGGAGTTATTATGATTTTAACTTTAGCACACCAGTCTATTGGTATGCTGACTATTGGCTACATGCAGTTGCTTTGGGATATAAAGTTCAATCTGACTATTTAGGTGGGGCAAGTATATCTCAACCTATAACATTCATTCCTTCACCCAGCGTCAATGCAAATGCAATACAAATGGTTGCTTTCGCTTATGATAATCAAGGCTATCTAAATGTAGGTGCAAGCGAATATGTCTGGTATGGCGTTCCAGAATGGTGGTAAATATTTAAATCTCATAAAGCCCGCAAACACAAGGTTTGCGGGCTTTATTTGTTCACTGCCACAGTTTTCACTGCTTCACTTCTCTGACACCAACAGGAGAACACCATGATTCATCATTTACCCCGTCGTTGTATTGCTCTTGCGCTTGGCTTGGTTGCTTGCGTTCTCAGCGCACACGCACAGTCCTTCCACGAAGGCGCACCAAGCCAATCCATGCGCCTTTCACCTGAGACCACTTTCATCACGCCTACGATGCGCCCCGGCGGGTCGCAAGGATTATTTGGGCAAGGGTTATTTTCATCATCGGACGATGAGCAAAAGCGCCTTCTCGCCATAGATTCCTCGCTTACAAGCGTTACATTCTCCAAAGCCGCACCGAAGGAATACCCGCGCGAGTTTCAGTTTTTGGCATTTTACTACACACAGGCAGTGGCTTCCAGCGTTTATAGCGCCAATCCCTTCACGGGCGAAGTGATAGGGCGGCTTTTCGGGGATAATCAATCCAAGACCACGCCCGGCACGGCGATGTACATGGAGCAGCGCATCATTCCGTTTTTTATCTACCAGCCCAAACTATTCGACGGACGAGCAGTGCTCCGTGCGGCGTTTGAAATTGACTGGACGTGGGGCGATGAATCGTACTTGGTCGGCGGCAATCGCGGCGGCGCATTCAACGGTGGGCGCGTGAACATTCAGACGCAGAACATCGAACTGGAGCTGCTTCCGGGCGACAACTGGGCTATCAATATCGGGCTTCAGCGCCTTTTCGACACGCAGTACAATCCCTACCGCACTCTTGCCAATACCATGCTGCAAACGGGATACCGCCTTGCCTTCTGGGGAAGCCAAGCCACCGGAATCACCGTGCGCAAAGATGAAGATTACTGGCGGCTCAAGACCGGCTACTACATTCTCTACGCCCGCGAACCGGAGCAGCGCAACGGCGTGTCGCTCTTTGAAGCAAATACTGAACTTGACCTGACCTCCGAATGGCGTCAGGGCTTCTCGGCGTGGTATCTGATGGACAGAGCCAACGGACAAGCGGGCATCCCGACGATTAACGAAGGCTTGAACAGCCCGCTCAACGAGTGGAATGGTACGTTTCGTTTCCGCTTTCCTTTCACGAATCCTGCGGACTTGAACAATCGCTACGAAGCTGATGTTTTCTGGCTCGGCACATATGGCAGCTACAATCCTGAGTATCAAAACGGTCGCTTGGGCGCATCCATGTTTGCGATTGCCAATCTTGGCACTGCCAATATGTACGAACAAGGCGCATGGAAAAAGGGCGCGGATATTTTCGGCTTTGCGCTGAACGGGCGCGTGGGCTACCGCTACGGACAAACAACCGACGACGTAGCACAAGTGGACGTGCTGTATTCTTCGGGTGACGCAAACGGCATCAACGACAAGCAATATAGCGGCGTTATCACGGGCAATTCGTGGGGCTTTCCGGGTTCCATTTTCGTTGGACACGGCGCGTATTTAGTCTTCCCACATGGCAACGTCATCAACCGTTTTATCGGCGCGGTGAGCGATTTGTCGAATTTGGGTTATGGCGTAACAGGCGGCATTTTGAATGTGAGCAATGACATCATCCCGCACAAACTCGCGGTGCGCTTGGGTGCTGCCGGAGCATTTTCCAACGTAACGCCGCCGCGAGGCACTGCCACACTGCCGATTGACAACGTCATCGGCGCAGAAGCAAATGCGCGGGTGGTCTATCAACTGGGCGTGTTTATGAGTGTGGAGTTTCACGCCGCTTATATGTGGCTTGGAAACTACTACAACAGTCCTCGCGTGAATGGAAACGTCACCGAAAAGCCCGTAAATCCTTGGACGACGTTTATGGCGTTTCGCTGGTTGATGTTTTAATGCCACTTTCTTGCAAACTCTACATGGAGCAACCACAATGAACTTTTCTCGGAAAACTTTCACACTCTGCATCATGGTATTTGGACTTTCCTTTTGGATGAGATTTTTCTTTTCGCCGGAGCGCCTGCAAGCACAGCAAACACTCAGCGAGAGTGCGGACTTCAAACAACTGGATTATCCTTTTCCCACCAAAACAATCGAACTCTCCGGCGGTGTGCAACTGGCATACACCGACGAAGGCACGGGCGCAGAGACTATTATCTTCATTCACGGCTTGGGGAGCTATCTTCCGGCGTGGAAACGCAATGTGGAGGATTTGCGCTCGCAGTATCGCTGCATCGCCGTTGACCTGCCGGGCTATGGAAAATCCTCAAAAGGCGAATATCCGATTTCGATGACATTTTATGCAGATATTATTGCAGAACTTATCGGCAAACTTAATTTGCAAAGCGCTATTCTCTGTGGTCATTCTATGGGCGGGCAGATTTCGATGACAACAGCACTTAAATATCCGCAAAAAGTAAAAAAGCTGATTTTATGTGACCCCGCAGGATTTGAGGCATTTACGGAAGGTGAAAAGCAGTGGTTCCGCGAGGTCGTAACTGCAACGGGCGTAAAACTCACGTCGCCCGCACAAATTCGGACAAATCTCATGTCCAATTTCTACACCATGCCCGCCGAAGCAGAGTTTATGATTACCGACCGAGTTCTGATGCGGGGTATGAAGCAATTTGATTGGTACTGCTGGTCAATCGTTAAAAGCGTGCAAGGTATGGTAAATGAGCCAGTCGTGGAGCGGCTTGCGCAGATTACGCAGCCAACCTTGATTCTCTTTGGCGAAAATGACAATCTCATTCCGAACCCTTTTCTGCACGGCGGAAAAACGGAAGTTGTTGCTAAGATAGGCGCGGCGAAAATACCGACAAACAAACTCGTGATAATTCCTCGCTGCGGTCATTTTGTGCAGTTCGAGCAGCCGGAAATGGTGAACAAGGAAATTCGGGATTTTGTGCGATGAGAAATGAAACAAAAAAGGCGAATCATATTCGCCTTTTTCATTGATGACACTATCATCGTTCCTGCTACGGCATCAAGTCTGACCGCGTGTAGAGCAACCCGACGAGCCTTCCGAAATTCTCTGCTTCTTGTGTGGTCGTGATGGGTACATCGTTGGGGAAGGGATAATCTGCGACATCGTGGTAGAGTGCGCCGATGGAGATGGTTTTGTGCAATGGGTCAAGCGGTGTATTTTCCCGCTCAAAGCGCACCAAGGCTTGCTTGGCGATGAGCGCCGCGGCAAGCACATTCAGTCGCGTATTCTGGCGAAGTGCCGTTTTCAAGTCTGCGCCATGCAAGGTGCGATAGGGAGCCAGCGCAGCACGGGCTTCATCGTAGAGTGAGGTTTCATGCGGATAGTACAAGAGACTGTCTGCCATTGTGGGCGCAAAAACCACACGAAAAGCGGCTTCGGTGGAGGAAACACAAATTTGCGCCAGCCCAACACTTTCGCTCAAGCCCGCAAAGGTGCGTAAATCCGTAAGAACGGGCTGCATTGTCAGCGTTCGACGTGCCACAATCGCCGCGCCAAGCGCCCGCGCATCCAGACGCATCACGCCTGCGGCTTCAATTAACGCTGACTGCTGGGCGTTGACGCTGGTGAGCGCCGTTTCGATATTTTCATGGAAGAGACCCGCCTCCTGCGAGATTTTCTCCTGCGCCGACAAATTCGAGTGCAAATACAGTTGCAGACCCGCAACTGCCAATAAGCCAAGCAACCCACCGACCGCTATCCAACCAAACGTTTTCCGCACAAGACGTGTTTCCATAGCACTTTTCAATAGTGAAAAAAAGGAGTACAGTGCCCACAAACAGGCACTTGCATAGTGACGGCAAAGGCGGACAAGAGTTGCAGTACCCATCATCATAAAAATTCTTTGTTTCTACCCGGGCTGAATCGTGCCATATTTTCCTGCTTCGTAGTCCTTATACGCCTGCACAATGCCTTCTTTGCTGTTCATCACAAAGGGACCATTCATTATTATCGGCTCTCCAAGCGGCTTTCCGGCAAGAAAAACGACATCAAGTGTTTCCGAGGTAGGATTTTGACACAGAACCGATGTTTGTTCATCCGATTCCGCATTACTGAGTAGTGCAAGCTCTGCTTCTCGCACACCACCTTGATTTTCCCCAACTAAGAGTGTCCCTGCCGGAAGGTACAATGCCGCGTGGAAATCAGGCTGAATCCAAATACGTGCTTCTGCTTGAGCATACAGCCGCAAATGATAGATTGCAAGCGGGCTGTAGAGTGGCATAGATGAATCAAGTATCTTTTCCTCGTGCTTGTACGTTCCCGAAACAACCTTGAGCAAGCCCGCATTATTAGGCAGTTCCAGTGTAGGGAGCATTCCTGAGGCGAGCAAGCCGTACTTGGGCATAGTGTCTTTATGCGCCATTGGCAACGTTAGCCAAAGCTGAAGCCCGTGCGTTACACCGCCGCGCCCGGCAAAATCGGCACTCATGCCTTCGTCGTGGACAATACCTGACCCCGCCACCATCCACTGTACGCCGCCGGAGCGTACCACACCATGCCCGCCATAGCTGTCGAAATGTTCCATCTCACCGTCAAAAAGATATGTGACCGTGATGATTCCTCGGTGTGGGTGTGCGCCTGTGCCATCGCCTTTAGGTGTGTGGGGCGCATGAACGCTTGGTCCGAAGTGATCAAGAAAGACAAACGGGTCTGCATGGCGAAGCGCCAGAGTCGGCATCGGGCGGCGCACAGCCATGCCGGGCGCTATTTCGGCGTGCTTGGAAGGAATGATACTGGTGGTGAAGCGACTCATTGGCTGATGAAAAAGATTTGAATATTCTTGAAGGTACTCAAAGCGGAGAAATAAGAGCATTTTTTAAGCTATACCAATATCAAAAATGCTGCATGGGTGTCGGTTTCAAATGCTTCGATGCGAGCATAATTATCTCGAAGAACTTGTTCTAAATGTGCGACTGAACAGTTACCCAATTTAAGCCAGATAACTTTTGGCGGGAAGCCCTGAAGTATGCTGCGGTTGTAGAAGTCGGAATCTTTGCTCACAATAACAAAGCCCTCTCGTTTGGCATGAAACCAAATCTCTGAATCACCGGCATTGCTCATCGTGAGGTTGCGTACGTGCGTGGAGTTTGGGTAGAGGTCGTGCAGTCGTTTGGCAGATTGCGGCGGTAAATTCGCATCAAGCAGCAGTTTCATAATGCTTGGTAATGTGAATCAAGGATTGGCGCTCTCTATCAGCCGCAAAAGCAAGGCAGGCGTGAACATCATCAGGTGTGAGGTCGGGAAATTCCGCTACAATATCATCGGTGGTCATGCCGGAGGCGAGATATTCCAGCACATCAAAGACCGTGATGCGCAAACCTCGAATACAGGGCTTGCCGCTACGTTTATCGGGTTCGATGGTGATGATGTTACGATAATCCATGAGAGTATTCTCAAAATTTCTAAGAGTCTGTTTGGAAAGTCATTTTTTCGCCAATCTCCTGAGCAAAAGTCG
>CALCNX010000063.1 GCA_937899715.1 uncultured bacterium
AATTAAAATTCCGCACTCCAAATCATGTTCATTCTTGCTATTTGCGAAAGTCCTAGGATACATAATTTTCTAAACCTCTCTTAGAAATATTATGCTCATTATTTGATTGATAGCAAGCAACTCCTTTCCATTCCGTCCGTAGATTGGGTGTGTTCACTTCTCATCAATTTTTTTTTCACAATCTATGTCCGACAATCTACGCTCTCGCAAGAACACCGCACGTTACGCGGGTTTATTGTATCTGCTGATGGCACTGACAACTGCCTTTAGTTTACTGATAATGCCGTCACGTATCGTCGTGAAAGGAAATGCACTACAAACGGTTCAAAACCTCCTTGCACAAGAAACGACAGTGCGCTGGATTATTGTGTCGCATTTTGTCGGTCACATCTTTTTTCTGCTGTTGGCGATGGTGTTCTATCGTTTGTTTAAGGCAGTAAACGATCATTCTATGCGTCTGTTGGTGTTGTTTGTTGCCGTTCAGGTGCCGCTTATATTTGTTGGTGAAACGCTGAACTTTACGGCGCTCTTAACTGCAAAAGGAGAATTACTCACATCGTTTCCCATGACTGAAAAAGCAGATATTGTCTTGCTACTGGAAAGGATACGCTCATATTTACTGCTTGCAGCAGAAGTATTTTGGGCACTATGGTTGATTCCTCTGGGGCAGGTGTTTTTCACATCCGGCTTTATGCCTCGTATTTTGGGTGTTTTGCTGGTAATTGGCGGGGTGGCATATCTTGTACAAACATTCGCATACATCCTTTCGCCAAATGTGCATTCAATAATCGTCGGTGTGACCGATGTTTTGCCCTCAATTGCAGAAATTGCGGCGATTCTTTGGCTGCTCATCATGGGAACAACCGACAAAATTACTGACAAAACCTCAATTTCCTAACTGTAGAGTCTTTAGTATAGACCAAGCGCAGGTATATATAGACGGCTGCCTCATGCCGGAATATCATGCGCTAGCATATGATGTATGATTTTAGGCAATAAGTAGTATTATTACGAAAATCTTCTGGATAAAATCGGCAAAGTTTCGTAAGTTTTTGCAAAAATAATTCCTTTTCTTACCTACGCTTTTGGAGAATGGTTATGACTGAAAATAGCTTATTGTATGCTGGGCTTGTCTTTGGCATTGTCGGTTTAATGTTGACCGGTGTAATTCTTGCCGTTGTGAAAATGCTTAAACGTGAAGGAACTCGTCCGGGAGACGACCATTTGTAAGTGTTCGCTTAAATTTGTAAACGATTCTCATTTGTACAGAAAAGCCGTTGTTCCTTCAAAATAAAGGAATAACGGCTTTTCTGTATGGTGATTGATCGTGAGAGCGGCGGAGGCGCTTATTTTTTCGCCTGTGCCGTCGCATCTTTGGGCTTATCCTCGCGGTAGAAAATTTTGTTGACAATTTTCCAGCCATCACGGGTTTTGAGCAAGTTCATAAAGTCAATAAAGGTAAATTCGTCATAGACAAGTTCCAGCCTTGCTGTTGCTGCTGTTCCGGCAACTTGTATGCTCGCAATGCGGCACGTACGCTTTACTTTTTCGCCCGGCTTGACTCCGGCAACAAAATCTTTCAGGGGAACGATTCTGAGCGTGTCATTGCGCATAAAAATCATCTGCCCATCGGTCATAAATGCCTTGGCGAAAGTGGTGGAATCACGATTCGTGCCGCCTTCGATGTAATAATTCAGCGTTTTGGTGATGGCTGCAATATCGTCGGTTGTCGTTGCAGCAGAATTTTGTGCAAATATATTTACCGAATAAACAGCAATAATAACGGTTAAAAGAAAAAATATCTTCATAGTGAATAAAAAAAACGGTAAGAAAAATAAAGATTTTTATATGAGGAGTGCGGAATTTTAATTCCGCCGTTTCGTCAGATATACACAGCGGAATTAAAATTCCGCACTCCATTTCTGTAGTTGTAATCTTGAAAATTGTTAAAAATTTAGACTTTCATGGTTTTGAGGACACTCACAAACTGCCGCATTTCCTCCGGCGTGCCTATGCTCACGCGGCAAAAGCGTCTTCCTGCGTCCTCCCGCTCACGAATGATAATGCGCTCTGCCTCCATCTTCTGCGCAAATCCGCTTGGGAACTTGTCCAGCGCGAAATACACCACATTGGCAAACGACGGCACGGTAAAAATGCTGGCGCTCGTGAGGTACGAAGAAACAATATCTCGCCCTTCTGCAATTTTTTCCCGCGTCATCCGCACAAATGCTGTGTCCTGAAGCGATGCCCGTGCTGCTGCCATCGAAACCGCCGAAATTGCATTGCCGTTCCATGCTTGCAGTGCTTGAAGTTTTTTGATGGTGTCGGCGTGAGCAATGCCATAGCCGATGCGCATTCCAGCCAGCCCGTAAATTTTCGAGAATGAGCGTACCACGACAACATTAGGATTCGAGAGTGCAAGTGGAATCATCGAGGCATCATCAATAAAATCGTGATAGACTTCGTCCACCACCACGACCGCTTTTTTTGAGGCTTCTTCGCAGAAAGAACGTATTTGTGCGGCTTCTAGTTTTGTACCTGTTGGATTATTAGGATTGCAAACATAGATGATTTTTGTATTTGCAGTAACAGCATTTAATATCGCATCAAGATTGTGCTTGAGTGTTGCATCCAGTGGGATTTCTTTGAGTGTAGCTCCCAAACGCTTCGCTACGTCCATGAGGACAAAAAACGTTGGTGTGGCGGCAACAACTTCCCCGCCGCGTTGGACAAATGCTAATGCCGCCAGCCCAAGTATATCGGCGCTCCCCGCGCCTAAGACGATATTCTCGGGCGCAACATTGCGAAAAGCAGCAATATCGCTGATGAGCGGCTTGACATTGGTGTAGCGGTTGCCCTGCTTTACCGCTTCGGTCATCGCGGCAATCGCTTTCGGGCTTGGTCCGTAGGGGTTTTCGTTGCTGCCCAGAAGTATCATCCCTTCGTCTTTCAACGCAAGTTCGCGCTCAGAAGCGACGCAAGTCAAGGCGTTTGGCAGTGCGCCTGCAAGAACGGTTCCTCCGGCAAGAGCAAACGATGATTGAAGCCATGCACGGCGAGAAACGGGCGCGGTAGTACGTGTGGTTTTCATGACAGTACTGCTGTATAAAATTGTACAATATGAGTTTATAGCGATTTTGAAGACATCCCCGTCCTACTACTTCCTAGCAGTAGTGCGGGTTTGTCGTGCGCGGAAAAGAACTGAAAAACTAGCTTAGTTCTCCCAAATGTTCTCCTACAAAAGTACAGCACAAAACGATTGCAGCAATTACTTTTTCGCCGAAGCTCGTTTCCTTGCCGACCAGTAACTATCGGCGGAAAAAGTTTCAGTCGTTGAGCGACGGTTTTGCGTTGTTGGGCGATTGTAGAGAGAGCGAAATTCCTTGCACACTTAATAGAAAGAATGGTTCGGACATTTGGGTTCGGGAGTGCGGAATTTATTCCGCCTGTGTTCTCGTTAGCCGCATAAATACTTAACGCGGAATAAATTCCGCACTCCGATTTTCGGTCATGACAGTTTTTCATTTCTTAACCCATGTCAACGAGATTGGATATGAATAATGCTAGATTTGTGAGTATTAAAAATCATTTGTCAACCACACACATTGAACTCGTTATGAACACGCAGCGCAACCTCGCACGAATCATTGGCGTTTTATTTCTCATCCCCTTCTTCGGATATGGCGTTGGTAATGGGCTAATTTCCTCTGTGCTTGATTCTTCAAACTATCTGGCAATGATTTCGCCAAGCAAGCTGCAAATCACAATCGGTGGGCTTCTGATGCTCCTCAATTCCATTTCTGTTGTCGGAATTGGGGTTATGATTTTCCCTGTCATCGAAGAGCACAATAAAAGAGCGGCAATCGGGTATCTTTGCACGAGAATTGTTGAGGCTGTCATACTTGCTGTTGGGATTATATGCTTGCTCTCAGCGATGACCTTGGGCGAGAATCACGCAAAGGCTGATACCGCAGCGCTCACAATGCTTTTCGATTTAGCAAAAAAAGCGAATTTCTGGGCATATCAAATTGCCATGATAGCACTGGGGCTAGGTAGTCTATGGTTTTGTGTGGTGCTGTGGAAATCGCACCTTGTGCCTGCTCCGCTCGCACTCTTGGGACTTGCGGGATACTGCTTATTGGTCATTGGCGCGGTGCTGGAATTTTTTGGGTTTGGTGTAGGCATTATGCTTTCGGTGCCGGGCGGTTTATTTGAGATGGGGCTTGCTGTCTGGCTTTTGGTCAAGGGTTTCAATATGCCCACTGGTAGGACTCAGGACTGACTTCAAATCACCTACAAAAATCACCAATAACAAGGGAAAAACTATGAACACCTCCAAAACAGTTCTTATCACCGGCTGCTCAAGCGGCATCGGAAAAGCAACAGCAAGATACTTTGCCTCACACGGATGGAACGTCGCTGCCACAATGCGTCGCCCTGAGAAAGAAAGCGAGCTTGGTGGTATGCATGGCATCAAACTTTTTCGTCTTGATGTAACGGATGAAGCAAGCATCAAAAGTGCTGTCCACGAAGTAATGACCACCTTTGGCAGCATTGATGTTATTGTCAATAATGCTGCCATTGCAACGATGCTGCCCTTTGAAGCGGAAATGCCAGCGATGATTCAACAGGAATTTGCAACGAATGTTTTTGGTGCGATGGCGCTCATCCGCGAGGTTTTGCCCCATTTTCGTCAAAAACGAAACGGCACGATTGTTAATGTTACTTCGATTGGCGGCTTGGCGACCTTTCAACTTTTTAGTATTTACCACAGCACCAAATGGGCATTAGAGGGTTTTTCGGAGTCATTGTCGTTTGAATTGAGCAGGTTCAATATCAAGGTAAAAATTGTGGAGCCGGGACCAACAAAATCGGAACTATCCAATAATGGCACTTCGATGCCCCAAAATGACGAAGCACTCGTGCCGTACAACGACTTCTTTGTGCCGTTCAAGAAGCGAATGCAAAGCCCCAGCGCAAGTGCGCAAAGCGTTGATGCTTCTGTCGTTGCACAAACCATCTTCAAAGCAGCAAATGACACTTCCGGCAAACTGCGATATGGCACAACCGCTTTTGTAAAAGTTTTTGTCTTCTTACGGCGAATGCTGCCCTTGAGCTGGTTTATGGGAATGATGCGTCGTTTGTGAGAGATTTCTAGGGACTTCTCCCATTCGCGTTCGCAAACGTCTGAAAATCAGAGAAGGACTATCAAGACAGCTGAAGGGCAACAACAGCAAATCAGAAACAATTAAACTAAGGAGGAGTAAATTTTATAGGGGGAGTAGGTTTTGACCAGTTTCCATATTCATCAATTGCTTGAAAAATCACTTCGTAGTTTTTTATAGAGTGTGGGAAATTGAAGTTACTTCTTACGCCACTATTGTGTAACGCCCCTCCAATCTTAATTTCACTATTATTTGGTCTAACGTAAAAGATAGATTGATTTGGTAAATTATCTTGATACCATCTAACTGTTACCTTAACAAAAAAAGCAGCCTTTTCTTGTAAGGGGCATGAAAAATAAATTGCCTTTTCTGGTTTACTGCTAAAAGAACCATCCTGCTCACTAATTTCAGTATTTACCAACCTCAATATTTTCGGAATTTCTAGCCAATGTGGGGGAATTTTTTCACGTCCCTTTATCACTGTCCATTGAATATCTGTTACTGAGTCCAAATACCTATTATGAAATTTTTCCTTAGCACCATTGATACACAAACTATAAACAGTGTTTTCAATCAAAGGTTTTTCTGGTCTCAGGATGGCAAAACATTCATCATGATTGGTTATGTCTATGAGTTCGAGTTGTATAGAATGATCTTTTGCTTGGAGAAAAATATTGGGAGAATGAGTAAGGCTCTTGAGCAATTGATATTCACTAGCTTTTTCTCTTCTTTCTGATAGAAATAGCACCCCGTGAGTTTTTAGCTCCGGTTTTTCAGAAAAATAGGCAGGATAACTCCAATACCCATAAAAGCGAGCAATCGTGTCGAATACAAATGGAAAAACCGAGAAAAATCGAATATACATATTGAGTTGGCTCCGAAAATTAGGAAGAGCAAAACGCGGGCATTTTTATTTTGAGGAATCGCACTACTGCTTTTCCAAAAGCCTCTTTCTGATTCTGCTTAACGACTCCGGTTTCACCCCAAGATAGCTTGCAATCTGGTATTGCGGCACACGTTGAAACAAGTCGGGGCGTGTCTTTTGGAGCTTCAGGTATCGCTGCTCCGGCGTATCGGTGAAATGTGAGGTCATGATTTTTTGCTGTTCAGCAAATGCTGTTTCCATCACGGCTCTGGCAATCGTCTCAAAGCGTGGGAAGGTTGTAAACATTTCTTGCGCTGCTTGCTCATTGCCGACAACCAATGTGCAGTCTTCGGCGCACACCAGAACGTGAGCAGAAGGCTCATTTTGCAGTAAACTCGTTGTGGAAATGACCCACTCGCCTTCGGTGAAAAAATTGGTTGTTTTTTCTTCTCCATCAACAACGAGATACTGCCGAATGCAGCCTTCAAGGACAAAGTATGTGTCAACGGAAACTTCCCCTTCTTTTAGCAAAACCGCTCCTTTTTTGAAGTTTTTTGGGGACATACTTTTTTCAATCGCCCGTACTTCCTCGTTGGAGAGCGGTGAGATTCGAGAAAAATATTCTATCAGTTTATTGCTCATGGCTTATCCCTTCCGATAAATCGTGCTTTGCCGACGAGAAATTGCATTGCCCGCTCTACGTTTCTGTCCACCGCTTCTTCGCTTTTGAGAAAGCTAATATACCGAACAATTTCTTTTTGCATTGAGGGGCGTAAGGAATCAAAAACTTGCTTTGCCTCTGCGTTATTGGCTAATGCTGCCGTGAGTTTTGGGTGCATTGGTATTATGCGCTCCACAGGGTCGAACTCAATGCCTATTTCTGCCGTGTCTCCAACCTTTTTCTTTGAAGCCTTGAGCATCGGCGTATTGATGTAAAGCCGCCACTCACCGCTATACCTCACAAGGGTCTGCGTGTATGGGTGTCCGTCTATCGTGCCGCGAACTTGGATTGCTCCTTTGTCTTTTTGTGCTTGTTGGAAGATATTGCTTAAAACAGGCATCGGCACAAGCACAAACGGGTTTACACCGATAATGTCAATATATGCCTCAAATGTATCCATTACATTGTTCGCGTTTTGGTACTGAAAGCTGAAGGGAGCGGAATGTATCTCGCATTAAGTATGTGTCATTTGTTCATGCGGTAGTCCCTCATTCTTATCCATTATCAATGCAAATAAACATTTTTCATCGTACATTTGTCAACCGTTTTGTTATACGCAAACAAATTAAAAAAAATGAAAGCAATTGTACACACAAAATATGGAGCGCCGGAGGTGCTTCAATTACTGGATGTAGCAAAACCTTCCCCGAAGGACAAGGAAGTTCTCATACGAATCTATGCAACAACCGTCACTCGCACAGACTGTGAGTTCCGAAAATCCGACAATGTTGTCAATAGGCTCTTTACGGGATTTTTTCGACCACGAAAAACGATTCTGGGGCGTGAATTTTCAGGACAAATTGAAGCTATTGGCAAGGGAGTCCAATCCTTCAAGCCGGGCGACGAGGTGTTTGGACTGAGCGCGATTAATATGGGCGCACACGCGGAATACATTTGTATTTCCGAGAACAAGTCCATCGCACTCAAGCCCACAAACATGACCCATGCAGAAGCAGCATCCGTCTGCGATGGGCTAATGCTGGGAATGAATTTTATTAAAAATGTTGATTTTAGTACACCCCAGAAAATTCTCATCAACGGCGCATCAGGCGCGATTGGTTCATCATGTGTCCAACTGGCTCATTATTTTGGCGCAGACGTTACAGCAGTGTGCAACAGCAAAGACATGGCACTGATAACATCGCTCGGAGCAAGAAGGGTCATAGATTTTACGAAAGAGGATTTCACGCAAACGACCGAAGAGTATGATTTTGTTTTCGATACGGTCGGCAAAAGCTCATATTTCCGTTGTAAACATCTGCTCAAACCCGACGGAGTGTATATTTCTTCCGAGCTTGGCGATAAGGCTCAGAATGTTTTTCTGCCTCTATGGACTTCCTTTGGGGGCGGCAAGAGAGTAAAATTCCCCATTCCAACGGACAGCAAAAAAGAGATCCTCTTTTTCAAAGAGATTATCGAGAAAGGCTGCTATAAGGCGATTATTGACCGCACCTACGGGCTTGACCAAATTGTAGAGGCTACAAAATACGTGGAGACAGGCATGAAGACCGGAAATGTGGTCATAACGGTCGGAGAGAACATATAAAAAATCTCTACACGTGTTGGTCAAACAAAACGGCATTTCCGTCAGGATCAAGCACCATGAAGCTCGCCGGACCTGATGTTGCTTCGTCGGCTTCACTTTCCAATTTGATTCCCTGTGCCTTCAGTCTGCGTTGAATCTCTCGCACGTCATCGAACGGCTGTACTGCGCCTGCGTTCTCATCCCAACCGGGATTAAAGGTCAAAATGTTATTCGGAAACATCCCCTGAAAAAGACCTATGAGTGCATTTCCGTTTTTCATAATGACATAATTCCTTGCAATATCACCCGCGAACTGCGTAAAACCGAGGTTCTCATAGAACTGCTTTGAAGCCTTGATGTCCTTAACACTCAGACTTACGGAAAATGCTCCTACTTTCATAATACCTCCTGTACGTTTTTTGCAAATGCTTACCTTGGTGCAATTAACAAAAAACATTTCTGACAAGCAATGAAAAAGAGCCTATGTCCATCAGCAAAGTCTTTTCAGCGTTGAGGAAATTTTGTAAGTTCCCTCACCATGATTATTGCACCACACTCTAATTCCCACGATGCACGACGTATCACCACTCCGCCCTATTCAAGAATTTATGCGCCGCTTTGGTGTTTCCAACGACACACTTGAGAAGTTTTGCTCAAAAAGATCGGAAGAGCACACGTCTGAACTCCAGTCACTAGCTTGTATCTCGTA
>CALCNX010000064.1 GCA_937899715.1 uncultured bacterium
GCTATGACGTAAGTACGACCTTCGGCGACCAAGTAACGGGTCAGTTTTTCCCGAAAGCCTCCGCAGCATGGAATCTTGCTGACGACCTTTTTCCTGACAGCTTCAAATCTATCATCAATGGCTTCAAAATTCGTGCTTCGTGGGGGCAGACCGGAAACTTTCCGCCGCCATTCACCAGAGATCGCCAGTACTCGGTGTTCGCGTATCGTGATTCCCCCATCATTGACTTTGGCGAGCCGGGCAATCGTGGCTTGCAGCCTGAGCGCACGACATCTATCGAAGCAGGTGCGGACATTGCATTGTTTGAAGACCGCTTCTCGGTTATTTTCGATTACTTTAACCAGCGCACGACGGGTTCGCTTTTCAGCAAGCCAAACGACCCACCGACAGGGCTTGGTGATGCGCAAGCGAATATCGGCTTAATATCCAACGAAGGCATTGAGGTTGCTCTGAATGGCATTTTGGTTCAAGAAGAAAACGTGGAAGTAAGCATCAAAGCCTCTGTCGCAACGCTGCGCAACCGTGCTGAAAGCCTTGGCGGTTCGGCTCCATTTGGTATTGGCGGATTTGCATTCGCACAGCTTCGTCTTGAGGAAAATCAGCCAGTTGGTGTGTTCCGTGTGAATATTCCGATTGCTGACACAACAGGTGCAAATGCAGGACAACTGCGCGGTTTAACCCGAAGCAATGTGCTCATGGGTTCGCCATTGCCGACCTTGACCGGTTCGGTAGGCTTCGACGTAACGCTCTTCAAAAACTTGACTCTGAGTGTGTTCGGTGATTTTGCAACGGGGCATCAGGTTTTGAATCAAGCAATATCCCGCCGTCTTGTGAATGCTCTTGCGTTCCGCGAAATCAATAATGGCATCACTACCTATCCGGTGTATCCCGATGCAGCCGCAATTATTCCAAAAGATGCAACCACCGGTGCGCCATTCTATGACCGTAACACCGCGTCGCGGTTGCTTTTACAAGATGCAGATTGGTTCAAGTTGCGTGAGGTAAGTGTGCGCTATCGTATCCCAGAAGTGCTAAAAGGCATGACCCTTTCGCTCAGCGGTCGCAATCTCTGGATAGTCACCAAAGCAGGCGTTGACCCGGAAACTAGTTTCATTCGTGCTGGTGCTCGCAATGGAACTGGCAATACGGTTGATGTCGGCGGTATTGCAGGGGCTACGCTTTCCAATCCAATCCAATTCCGTTTTGGTATTGATTTGACGTGGTAATCGTGAATATGACTGCTTGAATTCAAGCCGGTCAAAATGACCACCTTTCTTGAAAAAACTTTTTTTGATACTACCATGAATAAAAAAATTTATAACCAAAAGAGCCGCGCCTTTGCGACAAGTCTTACTACCTTTTTGGGTGGGGTGAGTTTGGTCGTGATTGCAGGCTGTACACTGATCAATCCGGCGGACGTAAAAAATCCGCAAATCACACAAACATCGTTGGAGGAGAATTCTACCGGTGGCGCTTCGGGTTTGCTCTCCGGCATCCGTCGGCGCTTTGCTTTCGCTACTGCGTGTAATTCGACTATCACCGAACTTGTGTCGGACAACTATGACAACACGACTTCGTTTGTCTCGGCTGAACTGGATAGTCCGCGTCTTATCTCGACGCAAGACCTAACCTTGAATAGTTTGGGAGCTACTCCCGGCAATGGCGGGGGGCAGGGGTCGAATTATTTGCAGCTTCAAAGAGTTCATGCGCTTTGTGTTTTTGGAATTAACTCGGTAATCCCAGCCGATGCGCAGGTGACTCCGGCGCAAATCGCTGAAATTCGCTGGCATAAAGGTATGGCGCTACTGATGCTCTCGGAGAGCTATTCCTTTTTCCCTGTCGAAGAAGGTGGCAAAGGGATTTCCGCCAGTGATGCACGTAAACTGGCAGTTCAGGATTTTACCAAAGCACTGGAGCTTGTTGGCACAAGCACCGCAGCTGCGAATGTGGCTATTGCGAATGGCTGCCGTTTAGCATTAGCGCGGTTGTATCGGATGGAAGGCGACAAAGCCAATGCCGCACAATTTGCCCGCGATGTTCTTATGCGTTCGCCAAGCTATGTCAACGGAGCGCTCTGCGATGCGGCACAGTGGCCCAATGACTTTGGAGCGTATGTCATTTTCCGCACGGACAACAACTATCAACCCAATCCGCGTTTGGATTTCCTCGACCCAAAATTTGTCAACCTCGCTATTCCCGGCAATAATGATGCACCTATTTCTGTACTCAAAGCAGAAGAAGCGCACTTGATTTTGGCAGAAATTGCGTTGTCGAATAATGACCTCACTGCAGCCCGTCAATCAATGGCAGCGGCAGCGACGCTGGCACGAAGCCGCCCGTCGGGCACATATACCGACCGCGATAACCGCCGGGGCAACCGTCCTGCATTGGCGACGGTGAACGTTCGCGCCGATGTAAATTCGCCCTACATTGCTAATCTGGTGCAGCGCCGGAATGCTTCGCCTGTTACCGCTTATCCGATTTCGTTCACCAACCAAACCGCCGATAGTGTCAATGCGCTGGACGGCAAAACGCTTGCCGATCACGTGTATATGCTCTATCTGCTTCGGCAGCACATTTTCTTTGGCGAAGGTCGTCGGATGACCGATTTGGGCATTCGTCTTCCAGTGATGCAGCGCCAAATAGAAAATAATGTGAATATGGCGGTAGGTCAGCCCGGCACTGCGGTATCGGTTCCCGATTACATTCCTCAAGGCGATGAAATGGACAGATTCTCACCTTTTCCCGTTGTTGCCACCACGACGCAAGTAACCTTGCTCTGGGATATGAATAAAGTTATCGCTACAAATATCAAACGAGTCTCGCCCTTCAGCGGCTTTTAATTAAGAGCCAAGACGAGCAATACGCACAAAATACCAGCAAAAAAAATAGCATGAATTCCACAAAAGATGAATGCTTTCGGACACATTCCGAAGGCATTCATCGTGGAATTATGCGTCTAAAAAAATGCTGTAATATATTGATTTTATTTGAGTTGCATTGATTTTTATTGAAACAAAATTGCACCTCCCGCGTAGAAATTTATAGTTCCGCTATTAGAATTTTTTTTCTTTTTTCTATCAATTAGGAGAGTTGCAATGAAACGCATGAACTTTGTTTTCGCAGTGGTATGCACAAGTGCATTCTTAGTCACTTCATGTTCACAAGGAACATTGAGCACCCGCCAGATGGGCTATTACAACACGAATGAATTTGCCCGCGTTGATGTGGACTACGTCGAGCGCCTCGTGCGGTCGCGCATGACCACACCGCTAGCGATTACATTTAACTTGCGAAGTGAAATTCGGTTGCAGGCACAGAAGGACGGCGGGCTAGTGCAAGACGATATTTATTGGCTGAACTGGGCGGATATGAAATTCCCCGCAGCCATGCGCTCTCAATACAAAAACTTTGGAGCCGCAAAAAATGAATCCTCTGACCCTTATCAACGATAAGTCGGTATAAGATTTTATGCTGATGAGCTGTTGAATACAAATACAACGCACAAAGGCTGACTCACAAAAAATCACGTTCTTTGAAAATTATAGCACAGAACACAGACGGGATGAAAGGCAAATGATGTACAGGTATTGAAGGGAATAGTTGAGCCTATACTTTCAAACGGTGTAGAAGCATTGATATAACTTCCATTGCTTGGGGAGCTACGGAGCAGTGCAGTAGGTTTTTAAGTCGCCATTTTTAAACCTAAGTGTTGTGTAATGCGCATTGATTGAGAGACCCTGAAGTACCTGTATGTCATTTTTTTAGCAGACTTTTTATGAGCTAAATGATGACGAATCGAATACGTAGTGCAATCTATAAGATTTAACGTAATTTCACAGCAAAAAAATTCTTTTCCGGCAAAAAAAGTGACCCATTTGGGTTATCATTTTTATCATTCTATTGCTTTATTCTATGACGACTTCTCCCATCTCTTCGCGGCGTGGATTTCTCACCACTGCTGTTGTGAGTGCCACCGGCGCTATCCTTATTGGCAATGCGGCGTACACCCAAGCACAACAAGAAAAACAACAGGACAAGCCCGCAGCAAAGCAACGTCCCGACCCCATCAAACCCGAAATTGTCCGCGAGTTTGTGGGAGTCGCACACGGTAAGTTTGACCGCACAAAAGAAAT
>CALCNX010000065.1 GCA_937899715.1 uncultured bacterium
GGTAAATCAGGTGCAAGCCAGTGAGTGCAGCGTGCTAGAGTGCTCTTACGTTGTTCCCCTTCTTTTGTGAGGTGCCTATTTTACTCCGAAGCCTGTCAAAGTCAAATTTGACGGGCTTCGTTTTTTTTTGCATACACTGTATTATGCTTGTGGGTTGGCAAAGCAGTTACGACAAAACGGTTTTCGCCCAAGCTGGTAACAAGCCTTGTGCATTTGCGGGGAAAAGTGGTATATTGAAAATCCTGATTATTCCCGTTTCTCTCAATTCCGCTCCTCATGGTGATTGTATGAATCCGCACGTTATTCGTTCCTTTATTGCCCTCTTTTGCCTCATCTCTTCGCTGAATGTGCTGCAAAGCTCCTTTCTCCGGGCGCAAGCAGGGGCACTTGTTCCGTGCTTTACTACCGGAACGGGCTTCAACGGCAACAGCAATAGTTATGCACAACTCCCGACCGGAAAAATTTTATGCGCGGGGGCATTTACGACCTATAACGGCTCGGCAGCAAACCGCATCTGCCGCCTGAATGCGGACGGCTCGCTCGATGCTACCTTTGTCGGTAATATCCCGAACAATGAAATTAACTGTATGACGGTGCTGAGTAACGGACAAATTCTTATTTCCGGCTCCTTTACTGCACCCAAATTCGGTATTGTACGCCTGAACGCCGACGGAAGTGTGGATGCAACGTTTAATATGAGCGGCACAGGTATTGATAACGGACGGATTCAGTCGTTTGCGGTGCAGCCCGACGGGAAGATTGTGATTGTAGGCGGTTTAGGATTTTCGGCATATAACGGCATAACGGTGAACAGTATTGCTCGGCTCAATGCAGACGGTACGCTGGATGCAGCGTTTAATAGCGGTCTAGGCTCGGGATTTAACGGTGGTTCCTTTAATGCTGCCGCAGCAGTTCAGCCCGACGGAAAAATCCTCGTGGGAGGAAATTTCACTACCTACAAAGGCGCAGCTGTCCCGACAGGAATTATCCGCCTGAATAGCGACGGCTCACGGGATAACACGTTCAACCCCGGCTCTACGGGCGGCGTTACGGGTTCCGTCGGGTTCCCAATTATTGTTCTGCCGAATAGCCAAATTTTGATTTGCGGCAATTTTTCCATGTACAATACCTCTCCGCGCAATTCCCTTGCCCGATTGAACGCAGACGGCTCGCTCGATAATACTTTTAATCCCGCCGGTCCGAGTCCGACGGGCGTAACAATGGCACAACTTCCCGACGGGCGTTTGCTTGTGACGGGAAATTTCACCACCTACGACGGCGTAGCACGGGGTAGTGTAGCGCTGGCAAGCAGTAATGGTGTACTTGACCCGTCGTTTAGCCCTGTGGGTAGTCCGGGTACTGTGTGGTCATGTTTCGTACTGTCGGACGGCACAGCGATACTGGGCGGGCTATATAACCCTATACCACCGGGCTTCACCCAGTACAACGGCACGACCGTCAATGGTATTGCCCGCATTTGGCTTACGACTCCTGTAAGTTTGGCTTCCTCGTCCCCCCAACGCAACACAAACAACAATGCCCTTTCCACGCCCCTCAATCTCAATTTCACTCAATCTATGAACGCTGTCACAGCCTCCCAAAGCGCTTTCCGCGTCTGGGGCGGACAGACAGGCTTGCGCAGCGGGACGTATTCGGGCAGCGGGACAAGTACGATTGGCTTTACGCCAGCGCAAGCCTACAAGCCGGGCGAACTCGTCTCGGCAACGCTGATGTGCGGTGCGCAGACAAGCATGGGAGCACCTGCCGCACCCTCGGTGATGCAGTTTCGAGCAAAAGCGGGAGCGGGTCCGGCGACGTTTTATGAGACGAGGACGCTGGCAACGATGAGTAATAGTTTATACGACCTTACTTGTGGTTACTTTAATTCTGATGTGTATTTGGACTATGCAGTGTCTAATATCACGGCTTTTGGTGGTCTGGGCGGTGTGGAAATTTTTCTCGGTAGTGCAAGCGGCACATTTACTTACGCCACCACAGTCAGCACAGGTTCACCATTTGTAGGGTTAGCCGTCGCAGATATGAACAATGATGGAACACAGGATATTATAGCTGCCGGCGGTGGATATGCGGGAGCTTTTACAATAAACGTATTTCTGAATAATGGATCTGCAAGTTTTACACCTCTCGCGCCAACTAGTCCGGTGCTTCAGCAAACACAAGTAGATATTGCCACAGGCGATTTTGACGGTGATGGGGATTTAGATGTTTTTGCTGTCTCTGATTTCGCATCTGCGGGCGGTTATGCAATTTATCGTAACGATGGTACCGGTGTATTGTCGATAACTGCTACGCAAGGCACGGGTGCTGGAAATGGTTTTTTAGGTGCCAGCTCGGGCGATATAGATAATGATGGTGATATTGATATTGTCTATAATCAATTTTATCAATTTGGTTCGGGTGCAGGCTATGCACACATTCTCATCAACGACGGGAAAGGGAATTTTTCTCCCGGACAAACCATAAACGTAGGACCAACACTATATTTCTCGCGCCTTGCCGACCTAGACAACGATGGCTGGCTAGATTTGGTTACAGAGCAATCAGGCTCAAGCGTGCTAAAAATCTATAAAAATATGTCAGGAATATTTGCGGGACCAACACAAACAATCAATGTTGGTAATCCAAATCTAGGTAAAATGGTTACCCTTGACGGAAACGGTGATGGGTACTTGGATATAGCAGTAACGGTCGGTCCGGCACCGGGCGTAGTATTTGTTCCTAATAATGCCGGAACATTCGGTACAGCCGTTACGACATCTCTATTATTAGGCGCAGGGAGTCTCGGTGTCGGCGATACGGATGGAGACGGAGATCTTGATTTGCTCACAACAGGCAATCAATGCGTTACTGTCCTCACCAACGGCATCCAACCTGTTATCACCAGCACTACCCCCGTTCGCAACTCCCACACCTTCACGCCCACAAGTCTCACTGCCTCGTGGAATGTGGCGATGACCACTGCCACCGCTATACTGCCTGCGCCCGCTTCCGTGCCGCACTCGCTCTATGTGTGGGGCAGTATGACGGGCTATCGGGCACTCCCAAGCACAGCCAGTGCCACACAGAGCGGCAGCACGACGATGATTACCCCCACAAAACCCTTTCTGCCCGGTGAGACTGTGAGTGTAAGCATACCGAATGCCCGGTCTTCGGAGTTTGTACCTGCAAAGCCTGTGGTGTATGATTTCCGGGCGAAGGCGGGTGTGGGACCGGGAACATTTCAGCCCGGACAGATCTTTTCCCCACCTTTTGTCAATTCACAAAAACCGATTTTAGCTGACCTGAATAACGATGGACGCTTAGATTTTGCTGTACCGCAAGAAACAGGCGGCAATAAAATTGACATCTTTTTTGCGGGTGCGGGAGGCACATTTTCTGCGGCACCAAGCCTTGTTCTGAATACTCTAGCACCACCCAAAAACATCATTGCCGCAGACTTCAATAACGATGGAATTGTTGATATTGCTGCGGTGAATTATGGAACAAATCAGACGATTGAACTCTGGATCCCGCCTACTCCAGGGGCATTCCCTGCCGCAATGCCAAATTTTACCATTACGGGGGGATGTTTGGGCGCTCGCAATATCGCGGCTGCTGATATGAATGGCGATGGAAATCTGGATATAGTTTCGGGGTGCGATGGTGCGGATAATATTAATGTGTGGTTGGGGAATGGGAATGGTTCGTTTCAGCCTGTTGTGGCAGTATCATCAGGCGTGGGTATGATTGGGTCAATGTTCGTTAATGATATTGCTTTAGGTGATTTTGATAATGATGGTGATATAGATTTGGTCTGTACAAATGATGTCACAAACCGAATGAGAATCATGCTCAATCAAGGCAATGGAACGTTTCTTCTTGGGTCTCTTTTTTCCGGTGTAAACTATCATACGCTTGCGCTTGCAGACTTTAACGATGATGGGAACCTTGATATTGCTGTCAGTGCATATGGAGTGAATCAAGTACGTGTTTTGTTGGGCGATGGAACTGGCGCATTTCCAATAATGGACAGTTATGCCGCCGGATCTAATATTCGTGGCATTACCGCCGCAGATTTCAACGGCGATGGACGGATGGACATTGCTGTGGCAGGCTTTGGACTTCAGCAGAAATTCACCGTTCTCTTGCGTAATTCTTCGGCATACACAGTTGGCAGCGCTTTTGCCGGCTTCGTTACCTATAACAGCAATTGCGTTCAAACGCACGATATTCTTTCCGGCGACATAGACGGAGATGGCGATATGGATATTCTCGTGCAAGGCGGCAATGCTGCGGCACTCCATATAAACGCTGCTTCGTTAAGCGTTGTTACCACCAACCCCACACGCAATGCCCCCTCCGCAATCGCAAACAGCGCCGTAGCACTCACCTACAGCCAAAGCATGACCACCGCCACCGCCAGCGTCCCCGCACTCAATATCTGGGGCGGCTTTTCGGGCTACAAAACAGGCGGGACGCGCTCTGTGGCGGGCAGCACGGTAACGGCGAATGTGGGCGGTTTCCGTCCGGGCGAGCAGGTGTGGGTAACGCATAAAAATGCCCAAAGCACCGCGAATATCAATGCAAAGCCGTATGTGTATGGGTTTACCGCAAAAGCGGGGGTGGGACCGGCAACGTTTTCTCAAACTTCTACGCCAATAGTTGGTGCTGATGCTCGAACAGTAGCAAGTGCAGATTTTGATGGTGATGGAGATTTGGATCTTGCCGTAGGAAGCCCGGCGCAAGTTGATATTTTACTTAATGACGGTACAGGAGCATTTACAACGGGAAGTCCAATTCTCAGCGGATCACTGGGGTTACTGCAGCCATGGACGGTTACCGCAGGGGACTTTAATAATGACGGTTTTCCAGACCTTGCTGTTACAGGTACTGGTGGTTCTTCTGCTGTGTATATTCTCCTTAATAATGCCAATGGCACAGGCACTTTTACTGTGTCGAGTAACTATGTTACCGGCATTGGACAATGTTGGCACCTTACCTCTGCGGATATTGATGGTGACGGTGATCTTGACCTCCTTGTGGCTAATACCACTGGTACCACAGTAAACATTTTATTGAATAATGGGGCTGGGACGTTTACTGCTGGGGCTAATTTGACCCCTACATTTGGCTCAAATCCCCGTTGCGTGGCAGTTGCAGATTTTGATAACGATGGTGATCTTGACCTTGCTGTGGGGAATATAACCAACTATGTAAACATTTGGCTGAACAATGGTAATGGGACGTTTACTGCTGCACCGGATATTACTACGGGACTTTCTAGCCCTGTGTTTGTAGCAGCGGGAGACCTCAATGCCGATGGGGCGGTTGATCTTGCGATTGTAAATGCCGGCTCTACTACTGTTTCTGTTTTCACAAATAGTGGTGCAGGAGTTTTTACCCAAGCATTAGGGAGTCCATTTTCAACGTTTAGCACCAATCCTGTGTGGGTATCTCTGGAAGATTTCGATGGTAATGGCACTCTTGATATCGCCACAGTAAATTATGCAGGTACAAACATAAGCATTTTACGTAACACCGGTAGTGCGTCATTTTCTAACATTACGACATATCCTGCTCTCAATGCCCCCAACTATCTTGCCGCAGGCGATTTCGATGGTGATGGTGACCTTGATGTGGCAGTAACGAATAGCGGTTTTGGTAGTGTTCTTGTTTCTATTCTCAAAAACGCCACACAAGTTGTCCTCACCGCCTTCTCCCCACCCCGCAACGCACAAACCCTCACGCCCACGACACCCGTGAGCCTGACCTACAACCAAAGCATGACCACCGCAACGGCATCTGTGCAGCCGTTCAGAGCATGGGGAAGTTTTCGAGGCTTCCGTTCCGGGACGTATTCGCAGCCCGGGGACGCGGCAACGGCACAGATAACACTCTCGCCGCCACTCTGGCCAAATGAAGAGGTCTTTGTGAGCGTGACCAATGCACAGAACGCGAACCGCATAGCCGCCAGACCAATAAGCCTGCAATACCGCACAGGTGCTGCTTCTGCGCCGGCGACGTTTTTCGCCTCCGCGCCCGTGCAAGTCGGAGCAATGCCTTCCACCATCAGGCGCTCTGTGGCGCTGGATTACAACGGCGACGGTTTTGTGGATATAGCATTTGTGAATGATGCGGCAAATGCCGTACAAATCATGCAGGGAAGCGCTTCGGGGGGCTTTACACTTGGTCCGCTTGTGGGCTTAGGCGGAGGCACGCAGCCGAACTACCTCGCTGTGGGTGATTTCAACAGCGACGGGCAGCAAGATATGGTGGTGTCGTGTTTCGGTGGTGGCGGAACAGTGTCCGTGCTGATGAACACAGGCGGTGCGTTTAATGCATCGTCCTCGCCACCCACAGGCGCTCGCCAAATCGCCGTTGCTGACTTTAACAGCGACGGGGCGATGGATTTTGCGGTGATGTGCGCCGGGGCAGGCAGTGTCAATATCTACTTTGGTAAAAACAACGGTACATTTAGCGCTCCTACTACGTTAATAAGTGCGGCGAGCGGCGGCAGAGGTATAGCTGCTGCGGATTTCGATAATGACGGGAGAGTAGATATCCTCACATTTTCACCAAGTGTACCTATAAATGCGGCTGTTTATTTTCGCAACAATGGCATTGCACCAAACGGCACGGCAACATTTGATAATAATGTGAATCTTTCTGCATTTGGCACAAACGAAGCCCCAGAAGTTGCACAAATAGGCGATTTCAACGGCGATGGCAATATGGATGTCGTAACAAGTGCCTTGGGATCGTCCATACAAACTCTATTTACTGTATGGCTTGGCAACGGTACAGGCGGCTTCACAGCAACCAACTACGGCGTAGGCTCTATAAATAATTTTGAACTCACCACAGGCGATTTCAACGGCGACGGGCGCTTGGACATTGCCGTAGGAAATGCGCAAGGCAATATCGAAATCTGGATGAATAGCGGCTCCGGCACATTTATTCTTAGTGGCATTGCCAATGGCGCAAAAGCCGCGTTTCCCGTCGCCGCTGATATTGACAGCGACGGCGACCTCGACCTTCTGGCGACCAATGGAAGCGCACAATTCATCTCCTTTTACAACCAGACCGCACCAATACTCACCGCCAGTCCGCTCCTGCTTGACTTCGGCACTCTAACCGTCGGACAAAGCATAACACAAACAGCAGCTATTTCGGGCATCAATCTCGTGGATGCTGTTACAATCGGTATCACGCGAGCAACCGTCTCTGCATATTCATACTCGGTGAACGCCGGAGCGTTCGCAACGCAAGGCACAGTGGCTGTTGCAGGCGGAAGCACCCTCACCGTTAATGTGCAAGCACGATTTACCCCCGTGACAAGTGGCACATTTTCAACCACCATCACGGTAACAACCGCCAGTGCTACGCCACTTGTGCTGACGCTCACAGGCTTTGCCGTATTGCCGCGCATTCCCACACCGCCCGTCATTATGACGCTTTCGACTAATGCCGCCCTTATTGGTACTCCTGTAACGGTCAGTGGTTTGAATTTCACGAATGTCTCGCAAGCAAGTATTGGCGGTATCTCCACTACCGTCAATATCCTTTCGGCAACACAAGCCAACGTGATTGTTCCCACAGGACTCAGCATCGGGCAAGTGATTCTGACCAACATTGACGGCACGGCAGTCAGCAGAGATTCCGTGCGAGCTTTAGTGCCGTACACACCACCACCCGTAGTTACGGCTGCCGCGCCGTTAGTTGGCGTGGCGGGAGAATTTTTGATTGTTACCGGTGCGAACTTTGCTACGGGTGCCACGACTGTACTTATTGGCGGCGCACAGGTTTCTTCCACATTCCTTTCCACAACGCAGCTGACCGTTGTTCTGCAAATCGGGATGCAAGGTGTTATCGGAGTTCGTACCCCTAATGGCTCTACTACTTCATCCCTTGCTGTACGGGTCATTCCACCACCAACCATACAAAGTATTACACCGACTCAAGCAAGCAATGGAGAGACCTTCACGATATTTGGAACGAATTTTATCAATGTCCTGTCGGTAACGGCAGCGAATATGCGCCTTGACAGCACTTCATGGGAGATTGACAGCCTCCGGCAGCGCTTAACTGCGCGCGTGATAGAGAATTTGGCGGAAAACGGTACCATCGGCACGATTACTATTCTCACTCGGAGCGGGAAAGCGCTCTTCACACAAGCGTACAATGCCGGAGGCGACCCGATACTTGCCGCCACACCACGTATTTATTTGCTTACACCAAGCGTTTCGGGCGCACCACTCCAAGAAGGCGACGAAATCACCCTCGCGGTTGCCGATGTTTCTACGACTGCCACACAAGCGCTCTTTTCTCTGACGGTCAATGGCGTTAGGGCAACGATTTCCAGCGTGACACTCGCCACGACGGGTGCAACGGTGCGTCTGCGCTTGCCACCGGGTATTGTGCCGACAAATCTCCGAAGTTCGTCCTCGCTGGCATTTGTGCTTTCCATCGGCTCAATAACAACCACAGCAACATTCTCGCAAACTGTCCAAGCAGCATTCCTGCCCACGTTCACTACCTTTACGCCCCCACTTGGCGGAACGTGTTCCACGATTACCATTACGGGGCAAAATCTTGGTATAGAGCCTCGCGGCAGGGTTTTAGACGTACTGGTGGGTGGCGCTTCCGTTCAAGCGTTCCGCGTCGTCTCGCCCACGCGAATACAGGCAACGCTCGGTACGGTCAGAAGTGGCGTTGTAACGGTACTCACAAGCGTCAGCGTCCTTTCTACATCAGCAATGTTTAGCTTCGACCCTAATTTTCAATGCCTCCCCCCAATGCGCCGCGAAGACTCGCTCGCGCTGGATGCGTTCTACGTCGCCACCGTTGGCTTGGACTGGACGACTTCTACAAACTGGACAGTTCAGGGCGTTCCGGCGGCAATGCGCTTTGGAGTCAAGGTAGAGGGCGATCGCGTTGTGGAAATCCGTATGCCCAAGAACAACGTAAGCGGCTCCATCCCTGAGTTTGTGATGCAGAATTTACGCACGTTGCGGGCATTGGACTTGGGAAATAATCGTGTTGGTGGGGCGCTGCCACAAGCACTTGCACAAGCACCGAACCTTGAGATATTGCGTCTTGGTCAGAATCGCTTCACAGGCATATTGCCACAAAACCTAGCGTCGCTCACACGATTACGCGAATTGGATTTGTCGGATAATTTACTCGCCGATACGCTGGGGCAATGCTGGACACTCACGGGACTGGAGAGCCTGAATCTGAGCGGGAATCGCTTCACGGGGCGCATGAGCCGCGATGTTGCGCGTTTGGTGAATCTTCTCACTCTCGACCTCAGCCGGAATCTGCTTTCGGATAGTGTGCCTCCCGAAGTCGGTACTCTTCAGCTACTAAAGGTACTCCGTCTCAGTGGAAACCGCCTTACGGGGCGCATCCCCACAACACTCGGCGTAAGCAGCACACCAGCAAAAACGGCACTATTGGCAGCAACGCCAAATTTGGTAAATCTTGACCTGAGCAATAACCAACTGAGCGGCACGATTCCTGCCGAACTTGGCACGCTCACCAATCTTCGTGAACTCTTGCTGAACGGAAATACGCTGAGTGGCGAGATACCAAGCACTCTTGCAAAATTGACGACGCTCCAAACGCTTGATGTGGAGCGGAATCAACTTCTCGAATCACCGTCGTTTGTCGCCATACCGCGCCTCACGCTGCGTCTGGCGGACAACCGTTTTGACTTTGGCACGATTGAGTCGCAAGTTCCCATGCGTCCTTCAGCAGGCGCACAGCAGCAGGTCTTGAGTACATCAATTTTCTCGTACACCACCCAAAGCCCTGACGTGCGTATATCCGACCGCACTGATACAAGCGTTGCGTTGGATGCCTCTCTCAGACTGCGCGTCGCAGCACGCGGCGCAAACAATCGTTACGCATGGTGGAAAGACAACATTCTTATTCAGGCAACCTCACCCTCAGCAACATTGCTGATTCCATCGGTTGCGCCCGGCGATAGTGGCTCGTACAAGTGTGTTATCTCGAATACGCTGTTACCGGATTTGACCCTGACCACGCCTCCGCTGCGCGTAACGACGTTCACGCCTGCGTTCCCACCGCAAGACAGTATTGTACTGATAGCACCCGTACTTGCTGCGGAAGACGTATCTCCTATACCGACTTTTGTATGGACAAGCGCTGCCGGAGCGCGTCAGTACAGACTGGAAGTATCGGGAACACCCACCTTCGCCACGCTATTGGCAAGCGTAAGTGTGCCACAAACGACGCAGGCGCTCACGAGCGGGCGCGTGGAATTTTCAGCACAAGGCACAATCGGGTTTCCGCTTGCTTCATCGGCACGAATTTTCTGGCGCGTCAGGGCTGAAAACACGAGGGGCGCAGGCAATCCAACGAGCAGCGACTTTACAACAGCTGCGGGCGATGCACTTTTGACGGTAGATCGTTTGGATTTCGGTAGAATACCTCGTGGCGATACGGCAACACGACTTTTGACCATACGAAACATCAGCACACAAACGCTCAGAATTGAGAATCTTACTGCCGCGAGCACAGTCTTCCGTGCAGGATTGCAGCGTGCTTTCACGCTCGCTCCGGGACGGGACACAACCGTGAGCACAGTCTTCCTGCCCGCCGCACTTGGCGATGTACAGTCCGCTCTCACCACCCAATTCCGTGCCGTTGATGCAAATGGCTTGCCGTCGGGCGCATTACAGACGCAAACCTTTCAAGGCCGCTTGCGTGGCCGCGGTGGAGCGCTCAAGCTCATTTCGCCTGTGTTCGATACCATTCCGGTACGGACAACGAAGATTGTCTCGGCGCTTCTCATCAACGTAAGTGGCAGCCCCCTTGAAATCAACAGTCTAACCATAGTACGTGGCGGCGAGGGCTTTACGCTCCGTGCCGGCGGCATACAACGCGTGGAAATGGCGGCAACCGACACATTGGTTATTCCGGTAAGTTGCAGCACCGAGCAAGCGAATAAATACTTACGCGACACGCTGCGCGTTCAGACCACGCTGGAGAGAATTGATGCGCCTTTGGAGGCATTTTCCCGCAATCGTACTCCGAAGGATGTAGCCGTGAACCTTGGCATTCGCCCGCAACAAAATAATTTACCGCCCGGAAGTGCCGTAACGATGGAAATTTTCATCGTTCCGTCAGGGAATGCCACGCTTGATAGCGTGTTTAACGCCGCAAATCCGTTTATTAAAGGCATCATTCGTGCAGACAAAAATGTGCTTGCGCTCAGTCCGAACGAGACGTTTGTGCGCGTGCAGCAACTGGACACCAATCGCATGATACGTTTTATCGTACCGGCAACGACATGGAACCCACGAACAAATGTGGTAGCACAGTTCCAATGCGTTGTCGTGGCGGGCAACACCGACTACACTGCGCTTAAAATTGAGGATGTGCAATGGGGTACAGGGAATGTGATTTTGGACAGTTTACTGGATAGCTCCTTCACGGCACGGACATCCAGAGCAGGCGGCAAGAGACTTATCTCGTCGGGTAGCTCAACGCAGCTCACTGCCATTGCTCCGAATCCTGCGAAGGATGAAATTGAAATCAGCTACACAATTGCCGAGATTGGCTTAGTAAGTATTACTCTTCTGGATGCACCTGGGAATGAAACGATTGGCGTACTGAATGAGGTACAAACCGCCGGAAAACACACGCTCCGCGTAAAAGTGGGTTGGCTCGCAAGTGGAATGTATCACGTCCGCCTTAGAACAACCAATGAGACCACCACTCAACAAGTCAACATTGTAAAGTAGAGATTGTGAAATAAATATCGGCATTTTTCCGCCAATGCCGATATTTCCTAATTTCTTTGTAAATTTGTCGCCCAAGAACAACCATTTAATCACATTCTCTGTTCTTGGCATGGACATACCTTTGCCATTATGCTCGTCACCACGCCCGTTAAAATCTCATTTCTCGAACGTCTTGCCGGCCAAACACCGCTTGTAACCGACGGTTCTATTGCCGCCGAACTTACAGAGCGCGGTTTTGCAGACTTCCCGCCCTGCATTTACAACAGCAAACAGTCTGTTCTTATCGAAGATATTCACCGCGCCTTTGTGGAAGCGGGCGCGGAACTGCTCCAAAGCAACACTGAGCACGCAAACCGCCTCACACTTGAGCGTTATGGCTTTGCCGACAAAGTCTATGAACTGAACCGCACGGGAGTTTGGATAGCCCGCTATGCCGCATTGCATAAGGCGTACGTGGCGGGAGTGATGGGTCCCGTAGGGAAATTCCTCACTCCGCTTGGAGCACTGAACCGTGATGATGTCCGCGCTGCATTTGTGGAGCAGGCGACGGCACTCGTGGACGGCGGTGCGGACGTGCTGATGCTTAAGTCGTTTATTGACGTGGAGGAATTGGAGATTGCTATTGATGCCGCAAAATTTGTTGCGCCTGATATGCCCATCATTGCACAAAAAACATTTCCCGAAGACGGGGCTGTTTTGGCAACGTCGTATCCTTCGGACATCGCACAAAATCTGGTAAAAAAGGGTGTTGCCGTAATTGGCACAAACGGTACGGTTGGTCCGCAACGCATGATGGACATTTTGAAGCATTTTCACGCAGAGGGCACCCCACTTTGCTCACAGCCTGACGTTGGTATACCGACACTCGTGGACGGTAAAGCGATTTACAACGCCGAACCGCGCTATGTAGCACAATCCGTGCGGCGTTTGGTAGAGGCAGGAGCGCAAATTGTAGGCTGCGAAGGCGGCGGCACAGTAGAGCATACCCGCGCCATAGCCGAAGCAGTGCAGGGCGCTGTTGTTGGTTCGCGCAAGCCCGAAGTCAAGGTGTCGCATAATAACGAGCCGGAAGTAGCGAATGGCGCAACAACGAGTTTTTTCGACAATCTTGGCAAAAAATTTCTTACAACTGTTGAACTCGACGTGCCACGCGGCTTGGATTTATCCAGTATTCTGGAAGGCGCTGCGTATTTGAAAAAGAATGGTTTGGACGCAGTCAACATATCCGACGGCGCACGAGCACGATTGCGCATGAGTTCGATTGCAATTTCGCAAATCGTCCAGACACACGTAGGAATCGAATGTCTAGCGCATCTCGCCTGCCGCGACCGCAATATGATTGGCTTGCAATCGGAGTTATTGGGCGCTCATGCAATGGGCGTAAAAAATATTCTCGCCGTTACCGGCGACCCCACACAAATTGGCGACTTCCCCTACGCAACCTCTGTCTATGATGTAGATTCTATCGGACTTATTCGGGCATTGGGGCAGATGAACGATGGGCGTGACCTTATGGGAAACCCGATTGGCGGCAAAACACAATTTTGCATTGCGTGTGCGTGCAACCCTGCCGCCTACGACCTCGACCGCGAAGTACGCCGCTTAGAAGAAAAAGCTGCGCAGGGCGCACACGTAGCGTTCTCGCAGCCTGTTTTCGATGAAGAAACACTCAATCGCTTTTTGGAGCGGTCAAAACACATCAGGATTCACATTATGCTGGGCGTAATTCCGCTCCGCTCCGCTCGTCATGCGGACTTCTTGCACCATGAAGTGCCGGGTATGTACATCCCGGACTGGGTTCGCTCGCGTATTCACGAAGCAAATGCGTCGGGCGGGCTGGAAGCCGCCACACGCGAAGGTATTTCGCTCACCGTTGATTTTCTTCGCAAAGCAAAATCAATGATTCAGGGCGTTTATCTTATGCCGCCTTTTAAGAAATATTCTATGGCAGTTGAAATTTTGCAGCAGGTATAAAAAATGATAGCGCTCAGTTTTGAGTGTTAAATGCTGAATTGAAAAGGCATAATAAAAAAGACACGGATGCAATGGCTCTTTGAGGCTCATTGCATCCGTGTCTTTTTGAATAAATCTTGCAGGAAGTTACTTGAGAAAGCAGCGCTTTTTATTTCATTCGGAAATTTATCGGAATACTAATCCAGCAATCAAGCGGTGTATTGCCCTGAATAGCAGGCGTGAAGCGAGAGGACATCACGGCTTCAGAAGCAGCTTTATTGAGTAAGTCGGAATCGGTGGATTCAATAATATATTTTTTCGGATTGCCTTTTTTGTCCACCAGAACACGGATATTGACAGTTCCCTCAATGCCTGCCCGACGTGCAATATCGGGATAGACGATGCGTTTTTGCAGTTCCGAAATATCAATGTACGGCTCTTTATCAACCGCCATAAATTCATACGCATTCGGCTCTGTTTCGCGCACTTCTTCGCTGACCTCGCTCGCAAGCCCGAGAAAGCCAGAATCTTCACCACTACCGCCGACAGTGCTGGCGCGAGAAATCTCGTCAACATTAGCAAAGTCTTTCACATCCGGCGCAATGAGCGCATCCGGCACAGGCACAGGCGTTCCGGCACGTGAGGCGGGTCCGGGCGCAACAGGCGGCGGAGGAACTACCTCTGTCTGAGCAGGTGGCGGCGGAAGCTGCGTGAGTTTCATTTTGTTGATGACAGGACCTTTTACTTTGGAAAGCGAATTGCTGGCGATAAACCCCGCGTAACCGCCCAGAATCAAGGATACACTCACCATCGCAACAGTGAAACCACGAAACGTCGCTTGCGGAATATATTGCTTCAGTTCTGTAGCACCATATCGCTGCATTTGTGCTGCGAATGATGATGCTGGAAGACTAAGAGCAGGCTTTGATGGCTGCGCACGTTTAGAGGTGCTCTGGGGTTCGCTCTCCAGAAGAACATCGAGATTTTCGAGTTCGGGTGTCATGGTAATTCTCAAAAAGTGAAAAAGAAATCAGATGACATAGTTTCGCGGAAAACACGCGAGCGAAGTAAAGCCGCGCTGAAATGTTTTCAGTTGTATATCTTCTTTACGCAAAATTCGCACTCTTGTTGCAAAGCGCAAGATTACGTTTTCGTAACGTTGACATATCAACCATTGTAAAAGCTAAAAAGCCGCATCGCCCGGAGAGGCGTAATGCGGCTTTGAGACCATAATTTATTATACAAAGAGACGGTATCTTTTGAGTAATAACACCTCGCTTCTTACCGTCCACCCGTGAACATTGCTTTGAAAATATGCCCCGCCACTTCGGGATTTTCCTTCAGTCGGCGCACGGAATAACCGTACCAGTCATGCCCAAAGGGAACGTAAATACGCATTTTATGTCCTTGCGTAATGAGCGCATCACGTTTCTGCTCACGCACCCCAAGGAGCATCTGAAATTCGTAGCGGTCGCGGGGAACGCCGCGCTTGGCGATTTCTTCCAGTGCGAAATCCAGCAAAACGTCATCATGCGTGGCAATGCCGACGTACATATTGTTGTCGAAGAGGAGCCTGAGAAGCCGTTTGTAATTTTCCTGCACCTCTTCCCGCCCTCGGAAAGCGATTGTTTCCGACTCCACATAGATTCCTTTGCACAGACGCACCGACGCTCCTGCTTTTGACAGATTACGAATATCATTCTCGCTGCGCCGCATATATGCTTGTATCACAACACCTGTATTGTCGAAGCCATCGGCACGAAGACGATGATAGAGCGCAATCGTTTTGTCGGTATAAGGCGAATTTTCCATATCAAGCCGTACAAAGCGCTTGATTGCTTGTGCCTTTGCGATAATGTTCCGTACATTAGTATAGCAAAATTCATCGTCAATATCCAAACCAAGCGAGGTCAGTTTCACCGACAAGCCTGATTGCAACTGATTTGCATTGATAGCATCCAGCACTGTTTGGGACATCTGTGCTTCTTGCTCGGCTTGCGAGCGTGAACTGACAAATTCACCCAGCACATCCACCGTGCAGACCGCACCCAAACCATTCAATCGGCGAACAGTATTGACGGCATCCGGCACCGTTTCTCCGGCAATATAGCGGCTGGAGACCTGACGAACGATCGGCTTCGGAACAATAGGCAGCGATTTGGCAATAAGCTCATTCAACATGATAGCTTCCTTTTGAAAATTTTGGATAAGGGAATATCGTGAACACACGTGTTAGTCAAGCAATGTAGTCGAGCAACTTAGTCGAGCAATTCGGGTAGCTCAGCCAAGACATCATTCACGCGAGCGCCGCGTCTCACCAGCGCAAATGCGTCATCGGTCATGTCTATTACGGTGGATTCGCCCATGAAATGATACTCATTAGGCGTAATGACGACATCCACAACGGGCGCAAAAGCAGCAACGAGGTCTTCAGGCGTTTCAAATTCATCGTCATCGGTACGCGCCGTGATGGAAATAAGCGGCGTAGAGAGTTCTTTGAGCAATGCCAGTGCAATACGACTGTCCGGCACCCGAATACCAGTGGTCTTCCGCTTGGGGTCAACGGCGTAGTGAGGAACCGACTTCGTAGCGGGAAGAATAAACGTGAACGGACCCGGAATAAGGCGCTTGATAGCTCGGTACGCATGATTACTCACTCTGGCATATTCAGCAATATTTGCCAGCGAATCGCACAAAAACGTAAGATGCTTATGCTCCGGCAAACGCCGAATCTGACGAATCTTCGTAATAGCCGACTTCTGCGACAAACAGCACCCAAGGGCAAAGCCAGTGTCGGTGGGATAGAGCGCCACCGCTCCGCCCCGCAAGGCGGAGATAACCTTGCTTACTTTGTAGGTTTCCGGATTAGTGGCGTGCATATCGAATGTTAAAGAAGCCATGAACAGTCTTTCAGAGAATGACGGCTTTTACCACACCATGTAGGTTGCGATAAGAGCGCTCAGTGCGGCGATTGAACGCATAATAAGCAAGAGTGAGCGGTGGTCGAGTGCATAACTCCGAATCCGATACATGAGGTGGTTCATGTTTTCGGTAAAATTAAATTGAAGGTTATTGCCTTCCACCGCCCAAGAATTGATGTATCGCGCTTGAAATGGCGTATTGATAAGGATGCTCACCCACAAGAGCACCGCCGCAAATAAGAACATCACAAAGCCCATCGCACGGAAGACAAAGCCTTTACCAGTCCCTGTAATCATCAAAATACCCTCAATCGGCTTGCTTTCTATACCGTAGTCGTCAATACTGGCAATGCGGTAATAATACTGCCCCGAATCCAGACGCATGGAAACAGAATCACCTGTCTGAAAGACGTGCCGATAGACAAGCGACGTAAAAGACGGGTCGTTTGCTACCTCCAACCGTGTGAGCGGCGCACGATGCACCCACTGAAACAGCACGGGCGAAGGAACAGCAAGCAATTCGGCGAGTGCTTTGTCCGGCGATACCAACTCAGGCATGGCGGGAATACGGCGTACCGTGTTATTGCCACCCTGCATCGAAAAGCCGAAGCCCTTTTCTATCTCGACTGTCGAATCGCTTGCGCTACTGCCCAGTTTTATCTTGGCATTGCTGCCCTCAAAGACCGAGACTGTTGAGCGCTGGTTGCTGTCCACCGTTACGTTGCCAGCATTCGTACTGTCAAATTCAATGGCAGAGCCAGAGGTTTTAACGACCATCCCTTTCTTCCCATTCAGTTTCACGAACATATTGCCATTGAAGAGGCGGACGTTTTCTTGCGGTTTGTCGGATGCTCGGTCTTTGCTGGGGCTATAGATAAGCATAGACGTATTTTCGCTAATCTGAATCTTGCTGTTGTCGGTAAAGGTGATCTCGGCACGCGAGTTCTCGCCAGTATTGATGCGGTGATATTCGTACACGGCATCGCTTGAGCGGGCAGTGTGAAAGTCCAGCTCCCACGGTGCTCGAAGTTGCACTTTATTTTGAATCGTTGAGATTTTACCAATACCCTCCGCCGCTTTTCCCGACTCGGTCGTCAGAGCTTGCTGTGTCACAGACGAAACACCGACTATTTCTACACGGCGGTTCTGTGAGCGTCCTTTTTCATCGGTGTTTGATTTGAGCGGTCGTGTATCGCCGAAGCCCTGAGTACGAATACGTCCTCCTAAAATACCGAAGCGCTCCATCAAATACTTTTTTGCTCCCTCAGCACGCTCTTTGGAAAGTTGCAGATTTTTGGCAGCATCGCCTTCCGATGAAGCGTGACCGCGTATCTCAATTTCCAAATCCGGGCGTGCCATTAAGTATTCACCCAGCGCATTAAAAAACGGCAGACTGTTAGGCTCTAAGGCAGCGCTTCCTACCTTGAAAGCGGAATCTTGCACCGAAAGTTTTCCGCCGGGCCCCAAATCGAAGGCAATAACCCGTTGTGCGCTTGGTTGAATTGAGGGCTGCGAAACTGCTTGTGGACGGCTCTGCGCGGGTGAAGTGCCAAGCTGCGGCACACGTACTTGTGGCTGCTGCTTGGGAGCAGCGCCTATTTGCGCAAAAAGATTGCCCGCAGAGAAACTGAGGAGCGCAAGGCTGAGCAATACACCGCAAGCGCAGAATAATGGAATAAAAGAATGTAATCTATGTGGTTTCTGCCAAATCATAATCGGAACAAATTCAAGAGTGAGATACGGCTGAAGAATACTTAATTTCAAGCGTCAGCAAAAATAGAGCCTTGCTAGGTATTATGCAAGTAAAACACCGCAATAGAATCCACAACATACCGAATCTGCGCCTCATCAAGCTCGGGATAAATCGGCAATGCCAATACGTGCGCCGCAAGACAGTTTGCCACCGGGAAATCGTCGTCTTTTGCTTGTAGAGAATTAAAACACTCTTGACGGTGAAACGGCACAGGGTAATAAATTTCCGTGCCGATTCCAAACGCGGTAAGATGCTCACGAAGCGCATCACGACGCGGGACGCGAATGGTGTATTGATTATAGATATGATGATTCCTCACACCGGAGTCGGCGTAGAGCGTAGGCGGTAGCAAAATAGTATTTTGGTCGTCAAAGCGCTCTATCGGTGCATCGGCACAACGCGGACACCCTCCAAAACCCGAACACGCCTTGTGCTGAGGGAACTCCTCCGCCAAACCTGCTTCCACGAACAGGCGCGTGTAGAGCGCTGCATTCCGCGCACGTGCTGCGTGCCACGCCTCCAAGTGCGGGAATTTTACGTTCAACACGGCAGCTTGCAGCGCGTCCATACGAAAATTCCCCCCAATGAGTTTGTGATAATAGCGCGGCTCCATACCGTGATTGCGAATGTGCTTTAGTTTGGTATAAAGCGCTTCATCATTAGTAGTAACAAGCCCCGCGTCGCCGAAAGCGCCTAAATTTTTCGTCGGGTAAAACGAGAAGCACCCTATCTGCCCGATAGAACCTGCTTTGCGCCCGTCCTTGTACGTTGTGCCGATAGCCTGAGCAGCATCTTCTATCACCGCCAAGCCATGCTTGTCCACAATCCGCATAATTTCATCCATAGCGGCACATTGTCCAAAAAGGTGGACAGGAATAATCGCTTTCGTGCGAGGCGTGATGAGATTTTCGAGAAGTGTGGGATTGATATTGAAGCCGTCCGGCTCAGAATCCACAAAAATAGGCGTTGCGCCCACCCGCGCCACTGCGCCGGCAGTAGCAAAGAAGGAAAATGTGGGCACAAGAACTTCGTCGCCCGCGCCAACATCCAGTGCCATGAGCGCCATGATGAGCGCATCGGTGCCACTGGAAACGCCAAGAGCAAAACGCGAACCCGTGTATTCTGCCATGGTGCGCTCAAGCGCATCAACTTCGCTGCCCAGAATGCATACTTGGGATTCGGCGACACGGATAAGTGCAGCATCTAAATCGGGTTTGAGCGCACGATATTGTGATTGAAGGTCTAATAGAGAAACTGTCATAGAATGGCGGAAATACGTGCTAGAAATAGTTGAGGAATAAACATTAGTTTACAATTTATTAACATTTACACTTTTTCGCGCTTGATAAAGATGTAAAATTGTATTTTTGCCTCAATTCAATCACGCATATCTATCAAATTTTCGATGGATATTCTTTCACCTCAATTCTTTATGGAGAATTACTATGAAAAGAAGCCTACTTCTTTTTTGTGCCCTGTCTATGATGCTGTTGCCAGCACTTGCGCTTAAAGCGCAGGTAACGACGGGTGTCATGAATGGTCTTATCACAGATAAGGCAGGGAAACCGCTCACAGGCGTTCGCGTTACTGCCACACACGAGCCGTCCGGCTCAAAGTATGGAGCGGTAACAAATACAAGCGGTCGTTATTTAATTCCGGGTATGCGCACAGGCGGTCCCTACACCGTACAGGCTAGTGCAATAGGCATGAAGGCAGAAAAATATAACGACATATACGTTAAACTTGGCGATTCATATGTATTGAACGTCAAGTTAGATGAAGGCGAAGTAAAATTGAGTGAGATTACCGTTGTCTCGAAAAAAAATGCGGTTATGGCAAGCGAACGTACGGGCGCGGCAACAAATATTGGTCGTGAAGTTATTCAGACTATGCCGACACTCAATCGGAATGTGCAAGACATGACTCGTATGACACCGCAAGCAAATGGTTTCTCTATCGCGGGTCAAGACCCACGTTTTGTAAACTTCAGTGTGGACGGCTCGGTATTCAATAACAACTTCGGTCTGCAAGGTGCAGGCGGTGGTGCATTGCCTGGAGCACAGACAAATTCTACTCCAATCTCGCTGGACGCAATCGAAGAGCTGCAAGTCAATATCGCTCCATATGATGTTCGCCAAGGTGGTTTTGTAGGTGCCGGTATCAATGCCATTACACGTAAAGGTGATAACGAGTTTCGTGCATCTGCTTTCTATAATCTGCGCAACCAAAGATTCCTCGGTGATTCGGCAAAAAGTTTTGATGGTACCTCTGCACCGATCTTGGCACCTTTACAAGTGTTTGATATTAGGCAGTATGGCTTTCGTTTCGGTGGACCGATTGTGCAGGATAAATTGTTCTTCTTCGTTAACGGTGAAATTGAAGACCGTACCGACCCGGCAACAACAAACGTTGCAAGCAACGCAACAACACCTACGGGTCTAAATGTCGTGCGCCCCAACATTAACCTCGCAGACTCTCTTAATCGTTTGAAGGCTTTTCTCATCGATAAATTTCAATACGATCCGGGTGTCTATCAAGGTTATAATTTCAGCACCTTTAGCGCGAAAGCAACGGCTCGTTTAGATTACAATATTGATGAATCACAAAAAGTGAGTGTTCGCTTTAATTACTTACGCTCCTATCGTGATATTGTTGCTTCCAATAGCGGTTCTCTTGGTTCACGCAACAACATCAACGCACTTAATTTTTCCGGCAATAACTATCGCCAAAACAATGACGTGTACTCAGCTATTGCTGAATACAACGGTACATTTAATAGCGAGTGGTTTGTCAATGCGACAGTTGGCTTTACGGCAAACCGTGATTACCGCTCGTTGCTGGCAAGTAGCCGCTTCCCGCTTGTTGATATTATTCAAGGCGGCAACAACATTACATCATTCGGTGATGAACCGTTTACACCAAACAACAAACTTGACAACGACACCTATCAAGTGCAACTGAACCTCACGCGCTACCTTGGCGACCACATTCTGACGGCAGGTGCAAATTTTGAAGGCTTTACCTTTGTCAATGGTTTTACACCCGAAATTAGCGGCGTATATCAATTCAATTCATTTACTGATTTCTATAATGCAGTTGCCGGACAGAACGTTCGTCTGAACGCCTTCCGCAAGTATTTCTCGGCACTGCCGGGCGGCGCTGTACCATTTGCACGCACAGAAGCATCACAAATTGGCTTCTACCTTCAAGACGAATGGTCTATCAGCAAGCAATTCAAAATTACGCTTGGTGTTCGTGCAGACGTTACCTCGTTTGGTCAAACAGCACTTGCAAACCCAGAAGTGGCAGGACTTACCTTTAACGGCGAGCGCTTTAATACTGACAAATTGCCGCTCACAAACGTTTTATTCTCACCTCGCTTTGGTTTCAACTGGGATGTGACCGGCGAACGCACGACACAAATTCGTGGTGGCGCGGGCATTTTCACCGGTCGTGTACCATTCGTTGTTATCTCGAACCAAGTGGGTAATACAGGTATGTACAACGGAGCATTCAGTATCTCCGGTGCGCAACTGAATGTAACTAATTTGACCGGAACAACGACACCAGTTCGCTGGTCAACGGACTTGAACGCAAATATTCCGGCAGATGCTTCCACGCGCGTACCCCCTGCCTCATACGGTGTTGCTGTTTCAAGCCCCAACTTCAAATACCCGCAGGTATTTCGCGCAAACTTCGCCATTGACCAAGAATTACCACTTGGTATTATCGGTACAGTGGAAGGTATTTTCAGCCAGAATTTGAATGCGGTTCTTTATCGCAATGCAAATTTGAATCCGGCAACGGGCCAGTTTGTAGGACCGGACAATCGTCCGCGTTTCCCCGGCTCTTACAAACAATCCGCTATTGGCGCACAAACTACCGGTGTGGATAGTGCAAACCGAGGAACCTACAAAATTACTGACGTAACGATACTGGACAATACCAGTCAAGGCAACTCTTATTCCATTACAGGGCAACTGCAAAAAAGATTTGACTTTGGTCTTAATCTTATGGCAGCATACACATATTCACAGTCAACAGACTTGGCAAACTTTGGTTCAATTGCATTCTCTTCATGGCGCGATGCTCTGTCCATCCGTGGAAATAATTCGTTGGATTTATCATATTCATCGAATGATCTCCGTAATCGTTTTATTGCTTCGGTCGGATATACTTTGAATTGGGCTGATGTTGTTGGTGATGCTGGACGCACTATCGGCAAAACGAGCATCAACCTTTTCTTACAAGCACAAAATCAAAACCGTGGATCTTTCACAATTCGCGGCGATATGAACGGCGACGGTGTTCAGAACAATGATATAATGTTCGTACCTCAAGACCAAACACAAATTGCATTTAACAACCTCGTGATCGGTACGCGCACATTTGATGCCACCGCTCAGTGGAACGCCCTTGATGCTTATATCAAGAGCAATGCGTACTTGGAATCTCGTCGTGGTCAATACACCGAACGTAACGGATATTTGCGCGACATACTTACACAGTTAGATTTGTCTCTCACCCATGAAATCATGCTTGACTTGGGCAAACCGACAGGTGTTCAATTCCGCCTTGATGTGTTCAATGTTCTTAATGTGCTGGATAAGAGCTTAGGAGTCGCACAGGTTCTGAATATGACTAATCCTCTGCAATATAATGGCGTTACGACCGATGGCCGCCCGCGCTACATTCTTGCAGGCACATCGGTAAGCTCAACGGGTAATCTTAGCCTATTGCCAGTTCTGCGTGGTGGAAATGCCATTGCCGATGTATGGCAAATGCAATTCGGTATTCGTGTTACCTTCAACTAATACCTGAAGAGCGAACAACCAAGCAAAACATTAAAAGCCCCTGTATCTATGCGATTCTCCGCTACGATACAAGGGCTTTTGCTTTTTAGCGTGTTGCTTTTTATTATCGATACTTCGCCATAAATGTTGCTCCCTCCGTACTTTGCAAGTCCCGCGCACGCTGCTCGCTGATAAGCGAACCATAAACAACCATATCCCGTGCCAGCATCCTGAGACGCTCTGCCACCCGTGCGTTTATGATAGCGCCGTCCGCAACATCATCATCGGACATATTCACACCAAAGGGTAACGACCAGCCGTAGCACTGGCGCACGCACGTTCGTACATGATCCATCACTGTCAATCCCTTATCGAACGAAGAACAAACATAACCAAAGACCTTACCCGCAAATTCCATCCAAAAATAATCTAGAAAATTCTTGAGCGTTCCAGACATCGAACCGTGATAATCTGGTGTTGCCAGCACAAACGCATCTGCCGCCAGCACAAGCTGGCGCACGTAGGGAAGGTACTCCGGCTCTTCCTCAGCAGAGGGATTCAGAAGCGGAAGGGGCGTTTGGCGCAGGTCAAGAATGTGAATGATGGCACCGCGCTCGCGGGCAGCACCAGCAACGGTCTCTAAAGCAAGCGAAGTAATTGATTCGTTGTCGTTACTGCTCAGGACGCAAAGAATGGTCATAACGTCATCATTGATAATTGGGTGGTGATGAAATAAAAGAGAACTTTCGTACATAACTGAAGTTACGCTTTCTGAAATTCCCCTTCACCATGTGAAGGGGTGTCAGTCGGAGCGGAGCGAGAACTGACGGAGTAGGCCGGCGGCAACGCACGAACCAACACCCCGTCCTCGCTACCGCTCGTACACCCCTCTTTGTTCCAAAGAGGGGAA
>CALCNX010000066.1 GCA_937899715.1 uncultured bacterium
TGTTCGTTTTGGGCATGAAGTTTGGCTATATTTGCGCTCTTGAGCAAGGCTGGAAATTGCACGTGCAACCGATTGTGCGTGATGAAGAACTTATTGAACGGATGCGCGACACGGCACAAATGTTTTGGGAGAATCACGTTGAACCCCGCACACCACCTCAATAGAAGGTGGCGTGCGGGGATTTTTTTTGATGAGAAAGATGTACTTTTCGGATAAAAACGAAGCAAAAGTATGTGCTGATTTGAGCATTACACTCAAGAACAAAAATGGAAATCAAGTATTTATACGTCATTCAAGACTTGTGTGCAAAGAATAGCCCAAGCATGACAGGGATTTCCAACTAATTCCAACCAGAACCGATTGACTGCTATGGGGAATGAATGGTTCGACAGTTATGCAATCCTCAAGCGAGCTTGTGTAACATTTACCACACACTGTGAAGCACCTTCCCTGACACTTTCTTTCAAAGTGTCAAATTATTCTTACACTAATGCCTTGATATACAACTATTTACAGTTTGGCATAGTTTTTCATAAAAAGGTATCAAAGCCACCCTTTGAAAACTTTTTTGAAAGATTTGCCATGCTTGCCAATTGCTTTTGCCGTACCATTGCCGGGCGCAATCCTATCATGTTGCTTGTCCTGATTGTTCTTGTGTCTCTCGGTTCTGCCTTGCCCACTCGCTCGCAGATGTTGCAACTGCCTCCCACCTACGACAGAGAAAACAAAGTCTATCGGCTCTTCACCGATGATAATAAGCCTTTTGCACCTGTTTCGATGTGTGATGATTTCAGCCAAAATATAACTATGCCCAATCGCCTTATTGTGCAGCAACTCAAACTGTACGGCGTTATGGATTTGCTTGGTAACGTGATTGCACCATTTATGTATGATGATATTCGTTTCTGTCGGAGTATGGAATGTTTTGCCGTGGTGCAGGGCAAAAAATGGGCACTGATGGGCAAAGACGGAGAATTGAAAACAGATATACGCTATGATGAGATGCATTGGTACCAACGTAATGCGGGATTTGTCTTTGTTCAGGAAGAGGGGAAGTGGGGCATGATTGATTCCACGGGCAAAGAAATAATTCCACTCCAATATACAGGCTGTAGCAGGACCAGTCATCCCGAAGCCGGAGTGTGGATGAGTAAAGGAACCGATGATGGCGTACGCTGGGGAAAGTTGTTGCCCAATGGAACCATTCTTCACCCCTTTGTGTACGACACTGTTTCAGTGGTTAATTTTCAAGAGGGCATTGAGACTCGGAATGGCGTGGAATATGTCATCGCTAAACGTAATGGCAAATGGGGTATCATCACTAGTCCTGTTGGGAGTTCAGTCGTCAATGTCGTCCTGCCGTTTCAATTCAACGACGTGCAGCTCTATGATTCCGAACGGTTACTCTTCAGTGTTCAAAATGCCGAAGCGCAAAGCGCACGATGGGGGTTAATAAAAATCTCAGATCTTCCCACTCCGGGGAACAGCAGCACAGCAATGAGCTATACCACCATTCTCCCGTTTGCTTTCGATGCGCCGTTTGAAGAAATATATTCCGAACGAGCAGCTATTGGTGCAAAAAAAGAAACCGGTTGGGGAATAGCCGATTCGACGGGAAAACAACTCCTGCCGTTTCTTTTCGATGAGTGCGGACAATGTGTCGCCCCAAACCGGTACGCAGTCAAATTGCGAGGCGTAAAAGTCATAGCCGATAGTACCGGCAAGATTATCACACCGGCAGGGTACGACGAGTTCGACTGGCTAACTACCCAACAAATCTCTACCTCCGGCACCCTCGAATCCGTAGCTATTATTAAATCAAGGCGTGGAAGAAACTACGGACTGCTCTCTTCCACAGGAACAGTGTTGATGGAACCAATAGCCGACAATCCGTTCTTTTTTACTGGCGGGCTGGCATATATCCAAAAACCCAAAGAGTTGCTCGGCGGATATATCAATACGAAGGGCACAATACTGACTGACTTTGTGTATGGTAAACCTGGATGGCTGGATATGTTTTATCCATCAGTATTCCTACGAAGTGTTTTCATCGGCTCACGCTTCGGGGTTATCAACAACGACGGCAAAGAAGTTGTGCCTGTTGACTATGAACGCGTCTGGATTTTTGATGACGGAAAAACATTTTTTGCCAAGCAAACACCGGAAAAAGGCAGCAAATGGTCGTATTTCTCCTATACCGGAAAGCCCTTTTGTACCGACAAGTACGATTCCGTGATGGGATATACCCGCTATCAAACGCTGGTGCAACGCAATGGCAAATGGGGAATTATGTGCGACACGACAGCACAGGAACTTATGCCGCCGACATACGATAGCGTTGCAGTAGGGTATAAAAGTCAGGTAATGCGGGCATGGCGTGGAAGTATGGTGTGTCTTGTCGGTACGAGTACACATCGCGAGATCACTTCTTTCTACGACTTTGTGGAACGTAAGTACATAGGCGCAATTCGCGTTCGGCGTGGCGGGAAATGGGGTGTCGTCAGTGCGGACTCTCTTACGCTTGGGCAGGAAATAGTACCACCTCGCTATGACTATATCTGTGAGGCACAAAATGGCTTTGCTCAAGTACGCATGGGCACAAAGTACGGGTATGTAGCACTCAGGGGTGCAGATGCGGGTAAAGAAGTTGTCCCGCCGAGCTATGACATTGCGACTCCTGCCAATGAGAACGGACAAGCGGTCGCACTCAAGGGGGGCGTGGAAGTGCGGTTGCAGTTGCCAGTGCCGAAGAATGAACCCGTAAGCGGCGCAAATAACCCCTAAATTGTACGGTGGAATCTCCCTGATTGCAAAAAAATAGCTCCGGTAAATTTGGTGTCCATGTTCAACAATACTTGTTCTTTTCTTTGTTCACTTCCTTCCTCCAATACCATGAACCGAATTCTTGTTTTGCTTGCTGTGCTGCTCTGCACCACAAGCGCCACATTGCTTGCGCAAGTCGTGAGCATTGATGAAAAAATCATCACCTTCGACAAACTGTCGAAAACGGTGATACCTTTCGTGGCAAGCGCACAACCGACCATCACCACCGAACCAAGCCTCGAAGGGCAATATACCCTCGCTTTTGCCAATAGCAATGGAACGCTGACCTTTGCCAAACCAGTGCAAGCAGGCTCGTACAAGATACGGCTTTCGGCGAGTGGGAAAACTACCGAAACATCATGGAAAGTTCTTCCTACGAGTCTGGATAGCAAAAGTATGAAATCCCTTGCTACCTTGAAGTTATACTTTGGGAAACGGCTTTCGATTCGGAGCGGTCTTCCAGATGAGGCTGACCTCCCCTTGAATCAGTTTAGTATTGACTACCAATTGGGAAACGAAAAACTACAACCGAACAATCGATATGCTGAATCGTGGGTCGGTCCGCACATCCCTGCTTCCGCAAAAAAAGTGCTTATGTCCATTGTATGGGCGTACCCCGCAACGGGCGAACGAGTGCCACTCTTTACAAGAGAAATCCAGCCGGAACAAACACCGCCAGAGATTTCTTGCAGCAATGCCATGACATCCACGGAGAATGGAACGATTGTGGTGGCTGGAGAAATGATGCACTTGAATGTACTTGGATCGTTTTCGGTAAAAGATTTCGCAATTATTCCGCTCGGTGCTGATGCTGTCAAGCGTTTCAGGGAAGAATATACACCACCGATTGTCCGTACAAACGCAATCAACATAGCAGTACAAGAATGTACGAATGCTGACGAGATAATAAAACGCATTCGACAAAAGAATTATATACCACAATCCATGATTGACGAGGGAGGCTCAGCCACTGACTGTCAGATGGTGATGAACTTTTACAAAGCACTTGTTTCACTCAGACCGATTGCCAATGTCTATGCTATCGTTGATAAAAATAGCGCCCGCGAAGGAAAAAATCCGAGAGTAATCGGTGCAATTGCTACTCCGGCTCCTTTGGGCGAAAATTCCAGCGAAGCAGAAGCGGTGGCATTTTCAAAACCGATTCGTTTTTTTAGCCTGCCGGATTTGGAGGCATTGCCAACGGGTGTGTACGAAAAAGATGAGGCAACTGGAGCAATGGTCGCAGTCCGGGGAAGCATCAGTAATTCTGGTTTCACAACATTGGCGCACTATATTCAGTGGTATATCAAAGCACAACCTACGGCAGATAAGGCACAAGTTTTTGCGCACTATATTCAACTGAACTCTGGGGAGACCAACGATGCTGCCAAGACTAATGCGGTCGTTTCTGCGGTAGCTTCATCAACACAAAAAAATCAACAATCCAAAGCTAAAGCAGCAAAGGCTACACCGAAACCGAATGCAGAACCCTTACGAACACTAACCTTCAGCATTAAGGGCATAGGTGTTGATTATGATGTGCCCATAGATGCGGACAACACCGAAGAAAATTCTAGCGAAAGAGTGCAAGGAACGCTCCTTGATGTGGAAGGTACTTCTCCAAGCATAGTCCATAATGCTGGAGAGAACACTCTTCGTATCTATAATGCCGATGGGGTGCTTGTTCCTTCTCCGTGGCTGGCAGAACCAAAAAACATCATTCTCTCGCAAAGTAGGTATGACAAATCATCGGGTGTATTTCAAATACAGGTTACGGTGAATAACCTACCACAACGACCAGAAGGCTCGACCAAACCATACTTTCTTCGTGGTACACTTGCTATACAAGCGAAAGCTACGTTGGTGAATCGCAAAGCCGGAGTGAGCAGTGATAGTAATAGTCCACCATGCACGGTGACGGTAAATATCCCATACTGATGAGAGGCTTCCTTCATGGATGCCTTCCCCGTCAGATTTTTGCTTGAGGGTGCTTGTTGTTATCAGGAATGGCAGGGTGACGGTTACTGGCGCAGATGCAAACTCGCAGAATCTCACGACGAATGTGTACTTTACTCGAACATAGACTTTCAGCATCAAGGAACTTGGTGATGAATTTGTATTTTGAGCAGGTGTGAAAAGTTATTTGGTGCTTTCGTTCAAAATCATTATTATCAAAAAAAATGAGCAGAAATTTTATCACGCTATAGATGTTGCCCTTCAAAGGGGGCAAGTTCTATAGCGTTTTTTTTTGCATTCTACCTTCGTAGCTGCTTGAAAATTATTGCCCTTGCTTTTACCCTTTTGTTGACTTACGGTGAACTTATAACTCTTGAATTCAGGTTTCGTATACTTCTATTTTATGGGCAAATTAAAACAACATAGCGGTTCAAGGCAGGCTGACCACCTAAAGTGACAGATAAAGAGTTGAGTCAAGAAAACAACTCTTTAATTCAAGACTTAATAAACAGCGAGGATTCCGAAAATCGATAAGAGTAGGAACAACATTTAAATTCAAAACAAAATGAAAAAGTTTTTTTTAATGGCAACAATGTTGCTAACATTCGGTGCGGTAAGTGCATATGCACAAAAAGTTGCAACCGTTGGAAGTGGAGGCAGTTTACAGGTTTGCAATTTAACCAGCAACAATTACACAGATAACTGTAATAATACAGTTAGAACTGGTGGGGTTGCTGTTGCAAGTATTGGAAATAACAAGATTGCTATCCTATATACAGGTGGCACTCTAGAAATCTGCGATTTAAACAGATCCAATGGCACAGATAACTGTACTAAGGTCGGAAATGATTCGGGGATTTCCAATGTTCAAATGAACGGTGACAGCAAAGTTATTATTACTTATGACAATGGTAGGAAAAAAACTTGTACTGTAACCAGATCCAATGGCACAGAGAACTGTTCTACCCAATAAATCTATGCTGGATGGATGGGGTTAACACTCCATCCATCCAGCTAAGGAATGCCAACAAAATAAGTCATCCAAATTGTCGCGGGAAAACGGTATAATTCCACTTGCCTAATACTCAGTGTTTGATAAAATTTTAGCAAAAACAATTATCAAGAGATAGTTGATTATGAATTAGGCGTTGGCATTACGGTTTCTTTTTGTTGAGTTTCTGTACACAATTCGATACTTTTCGGGATAGTGTTTTGCCTTCTTCCGCAACATTTTTTGTTTTGCTGTAAAAGTCCTCCCAGCATTTTTCATCCACATCGTCTGGGAACTTCACTAATTCATGCAGCGCTTCATTCCGTTGTATACGCCATTTGTCAATTTTGAGCAGCAAGCCCTGCATATCAGGATCAGATTCTCGAATCTTTTTATTTTTGTCATTCCCTTTAAGAATTTGCACCAGCGGACCGAGATTGCGAAATTCTCTTTGCGTTTGTTCAGAGAGCCAAGCCACTCGCGCCTCCAAACGGTCGGTGATGATGCTCTCTTCGATGGTAATTGCCTCCAAGAAAAAGCCTTGCTTTATTGCCTCGTCAATTCTTGTGTATGCCTTTGCATAGAGAGCTTGCCGCTGCTTGCCGACACTATTGCCGGGTTTGTTAATTTTTCTATCAGGTTTTTCTACCTTTTTCTTTGTCATAGTTCATTCTCTCCCAGATTGTTGATGTTCACTTCCTGCGCTCGCACCACGCCCGCCACTAACGTGTGCAACAGGTTTGAATTAAAATACAATGATTCTCGGTTTGGCAAAAGATATTATGCGGTAAATCAAACGTGTATGTCGGAGAGCTTGGAACAAATCTCAGTTTTTGTAACGAATAATTCACCTCACACTATGCAATTTTTTTTAGCCCAAAACGGGCAACAAACCGGACCGTTCACGCTTGACGACGTGAACAAGAAAATTGCAATCGGATATTATTGCTGCTCATTGCTGCTTGATTCCAAGTAAAAAACTCTTTCCAATTATAATTGTTCTGGCGCACAAAGACGTTGCTGCGCTCCCGACAGGTATGTAGCAATAATCAATGAGCTTTTGACCGACAACATATAAAACAAAGCACCCATCAATCTTTATCAATTTTTATGAGGAATACATCGTATGCCAACCCACAGCATTATTCGCAAAGAAATACCCAATGCAACCACCTTGCAACCCCGTGGACGACTGAGTACCCGTCGCATTCCGGGGTATGTGCCATTTGTGGTCGATAATCTCTGGGCGTGGACGCGCCCTAATGGTTTTCCCGACCGTCGCCACGCAACTTTTGCAAGCCCACGAGCAGAATTGATAGAAGTTTCCGGCACTCCGTATCGGGTGCATATTGCGGGCAATCATTGTATTGCTCAAATTGAGGAAAATGATGCGAAATTTCATCCGGATTGTAAAGCATTACCCAAACTGCTCTTCAAACTTTTGGGAACCGATTGGGTGAATAGCGATAAAGCCGCCAAAATTCCGGCGGGACAACTCTGGATGCCTTGCTTGTCCAAAGAAGAAGTCGAGACCGTTTTTAGTGAGAGTGCGCTTGCGCCTCACCGCGACGACGTGTTCGCAGCAGTAACGTACTGGAAGAATGCGCGGTTGGTCTCGCTGGATAGCGATTTGCCATATCCCGAGGGTGAAATCTTTTTCGAGGCTGATTCTTGGCACTTGAGCGAATTGTAATTGTCGTTGTATTCCCCTTCGAGGCAGAATTGATGCTATTGGAGGAATTTGGATAGCCAAAGTATTCTTTTATTTTACAATCTTCAAAGGTACAGTTATGGCATGGTTCAATAGTAAGGAAGAAAAAATCACCACCCTCAATTTGAGAAATAAAGGGTTGATATCGATTCCTCCTGAAGTTTTTAAGTATCCTAATCTACAAAAACTTGATTTGTCAGAAAACAGAATAACCTCACTACCTCGTGAGATAGGCAATTTGGTGAATCTACAATATCTTAATTTGAATGAAAATAATATCACATTTCTTCCATCGGAGATAGGCAATTTGGTGAATTTACAAGTACTTGGTTTGGGAGTAAACAATACCTCTATATCTCGTGAGATACGCAAGTTGGTGAATATACAAGAACTTGGTGTGGAAATAAACACAAACAGAATAACCTCACTACCTCGTGAGATAGGTAATTTGGTGAATCTACAAGTACTTAATTTGAGTGAAAACAATATCACATCTCTTCCATCGGAGACAGGTAATTTGGTGAATCTACAAGTACTTAATTTGAATAAAAACAGTATAACCACTCTACCTCGTGAGATAGGTAATTTAGTGAATCTAGGAGTTCTTGAATTATCAGAAAATAGTATAACCACTCTACCTCGTGAGATAGGTAATTTAATGAATCTAAAAGGTCTTATATTATCAGAAAACAGTATTACTAATGTGCCTGATGAGATGTTGAATCTGACAAATTTACAAGGACTATTTTTACGCGGGAATCCCTTTGAGATTGATTTTGATATGCGGGATCCAGGCTATAAAGAAATATATGAAGCAAATAAAGTTAGTTCTGAGAAAGTAATAAGCCCATGTAGTTTTTTCCTTGGGGCTAAAATTCAGAATCATAAAATGTTAGCATCGTTCCGCGATATTCAGGACATTCTCCAAAAATCTACTCTCACTACTGAAACATCCTTTTCATCCGAGGAAATTCTGAAATCGTTTACATCAAGAAAAAATATTGCCAAATCAGATATTAATTTTTTCCCTTATTTCCGGCTAGTTTTGGGTCCCGATTTGGAGAAGCAGTTAAATTGCGCTTCGCTGCCAGTGCTGTTTCGATTCACTGATGGTGATGTTGCGTATAATTTTGGTACGAATGATGCTGATGACCAAATAGTCATGCCGAATATAGTCATGCAAGATTTCGGACTGAGGTTCCTTCTGACTCTGCCTTCGAGACAAATAAAATTCAAATTGTTTGATATTATGGGTAACGGTCGCAATTTCCAGACATTGGTAGGTTTGCATCAGTCCATCATAACTAATGACGTGATAGATAACAGCCAAGAAATCAGAGATTATTTGCAGGAATTACGCCAGCACGAAGGTCATCTCACGATGAATGTTCTCAAGGGTAAAACTTCCCTAGAGGAGTATAATCGTGCTTATCCGGAACAGGCAATACCATATCATTTTTTGTTTATTGCAAATTTTCCTGCCGGATTCACCGAAGATACCATCACCACTCTGCGGAATATTATCCAGCACGGCAGGGCAAGTGGCATCTATGTTCTTATGACTACGACTTCAAAAACCGAAGAGCTTTCAAGCAGCGTACAGCGCATTGCCGAAGAAATTCTAACACAATATGCAGCGGATGTTTTTGATTGGTCGTCGTATGCGGGAATAAAGGAAAACACCAAAGATTTTGACTGGGAGGAGGCATTACGAACCACAGGCACGCGCGTTGAATACGATGACATTTTGTTCAACAGAGAATTACTCATTCAAGCCATCAATGCTGAAGCAAGCACCGTCAAAAAAGTAATTTCCAAAGTTACCGTAGAGCAATCGGAACTGTGGACGAAAAATAGTTCACCCGGGCTTACGATACCGATTGGCAGAACAGTATCGCAGGGCATACAAAACTTCACCTTCGGATTCGACTCAGAAGTCTATCACGGATTAGTGGGTGGAAAGACTGGCTCCGGCAAAAGTGTGCTGCTGCATAATATCATTGTGAACGGAGCGCGTTTGTACTCGCCGGATGAATTACAGTTCATTTTGCTTGACTACAAAGAAGGCACGGAATTCAAAATTTATGCAGGGCTGCCGCACACTAGGGTACTTTCTATTGATTCCGAACGAGAATTTGGACTGAGTGTATTGGAGTTTTTACAAGAGACAATCAATGAACGGGGCAAGGCATTTAAGGAAGCGGGGGTAGCGAACATTACCGACTATCGGTCAGCAACGAACAAAAAACTGCCGCGCTTTGTGGTGGTGATAGATGAATTTCAAGTGTTGCTTTCCGGAGGAGATACGCTTGCAACGAAATCCTCCGACGCACTCGCTGATATTGTGAAGCGTGGGCGCTCGTTTGGTATTCATATTCTGCTTTCCACACAAACTCTTTTCGACACCGATATTTCGGTTTCAACGCTTTCCAATATTGGCTTGCGCATTGGCTTAATGATGCAAGAAGCAGATGCCGTCAAATTGATGCACTTTGACAATATCGCTCCCTCCAAACTGCAACGCGCGGGTCAGGCTATTTACAACACGAGAAATGGTCTCGCCGAAGGGAATGAAGAGTTTCAAATATCCTTCACCACTGGTGAGGAAATTAAAGAAAGCGTAGCCGCAATACAGCATTATGCGGAATCTGTGGCTTATCCCGTTGCTCACGAGTGCCTGGTGTTTGATGGTACTTCCGAAGGATCTATCGGTACAAATAGCGAACTGATGAAAGCCATCCAAAACAAGAACTTCACTGTGAATGATGCAAGCGCCATTGCATATATTGGAGAACCTGCGTTGATGCAAAGTAGCCATTGCGGAATAAAATTCCGCAAGCAGTTTGGCTCACATACGCTTATAGTGGGGCAGGATGAGGTAGCGGCTATTTCAATTGTCTATCACAGTTTGTATCAAATCCTCCATCAAAGTTCTTCCGGCAGCCGAGTTGTGGTTTTTGACTTTTTTAATGTGGACAGCAACTTACGTGGTCAATTTGCCAGTTTGAAAGAACAATTTGATACGGTAGAGATTATCAGTCGAACTTCTCGCGTTCAAGAAGTCATACAAGAGTTTTATGACGAAACCAAAGCACGCATGGATGACGAAACCCGTCCGGGAAGGTGGGTACTGGTGATATTGAATCTGCACAATGCCCATAGCTTACAAGAAGATTACAGCATTCAAGACCAATTCAAAGAAATTCTCAAAAATGGTCCCGAAGGTGGAATTCATGTCATCCTATACTCTAACACGTATCAACCGTTGCAAGAGGTGGTGGGACGAGACGGTATCAATCGTTGCAGTACAAAAATTGCTCTTTCAGGTAGTGATAGTATTCAGCTTTTTGATACCTATAATCTCAAGCCGATTAAAAAGCTCTCAACGGCTCTCATTCAAACACACGGCACAAAGTATGATTACGACAGCATAAAAGTATATTCCCTTGATAAATCAAAACTTCAATAACATTCACTCGGAGAAGAAGCATGAGCAGAGTCCATATTACACCAAGCGAATTAGACAGTATCATTCGTCGTTTTGAACAATTTCAACGCGAGATTACTTCAAAACTTCAGGATAATCGTCGGTATGTCGAACAGCTTCAAAATTCATGGGGCGATGATCAGTACAAGCAATTCAAAGAGCAATACGAGGAATTTACACGTCGTATGCTGCCAGAGACGGAAACTCGTCTTGCCAACATCACAGAATTTTTGCGCAACTGCAAAAAGCAAGCCGAAGCATACCAAAATATACAAATGCGTAAATAGAAAAAGCATCGTCCACCCCAGCCATTTCCAAAAAAAACTCACGTTTTTCACTACGTTTCTTGCTCATTTATCTCATCGGACAGAACACAAACGTTTCCCTAGAAGATGTGTCGAAAGGAAGTCGGCGGCTAAACTTTGTAATATTTAGGGGGCAAACCATAGCGTTTTGTTCTTTGACTGAAACCCCAAAGGGACTTTCAGTCCTAATCACACCTCTGCACGTTCAGTACAGAGTGGTTCAGTCATCTCACAATAACCGCCCATAAAAAAGCCCGCATAGCACGAGACTTTGCGGGCTACTCGGAAGCGCTACTCTTTGATACACCGTCCGCTTGACATTTTCCAAACGCCTGTCGCTGTCTTCATTGGCTTGGTGCTTCATGGCAGCTTACACTGGTGCGGTAAAAACTTTGTCCTAAGCTATCGTTTATTTCTCTCAAAATTGGATTCCCGCCCCTTCGGGCATCAATAAATGCCGATGGAAGACCGCCGACCGTTGCCACGCCGCCCCGCAGAGAGCTTGGGCGGGCGCGAAAGGAGTGGGTAGGGAATCTTTTCGCTAGTAGGTGATGGGGGAGAATTCGAGCCAGTAATGCAGGGTAGCAAACAACCGCAGATTTGTTGCATTAACCGAAAAAATTGAGAGGAAAAGGGCAGGAAAAGGACAAAAATAAAAAAGCGGCTTGAAAAACAAGATTTCAAGCCGCTTTATGTGGAGATGGCGAGAATCGAACTCGCGTCCAAAGTGCGTACAACGCAGACACTACGTGTGTAGTCGCTTTATGGCATTCGCTTTTGTCTTCGCCAAACGACAGGCAGACAATTGCTAGAAGCAGAAAATCGAATGTGCAAGCCTGTTCCACGCCGACACATCGCTCTGTTTAAGTTTTACACCCGCAGCTAACCCGAACAGATACACGTTAGACGGATGCGTAATGGTTACTCTAAATTAAGCAGCCATTGCGTAGGAGTAAGTGTTGCCACTTGATTGTTGCCAGTTGAATTTACGTGCGCCACCGGCGAAGCACGACACGCATCATACGCCATATCAACACCCTGTCGAAACCATTGCATCCCCAGGGTAGAAAGGATTGAGTATAGGGTATAAAGTGCAAAAGACACTTGATGCCTCATACTTTCTTCATTGACGATTTATTCCATTCTAAATTGTCTGGTGAGTTTCTGAAGATTTGCAGCCAGTCCTTTGAGGGATTCGGCTGCATCAGCAACTTCGGTGATTTCTTTGGTGAATTGTGCCAGTGTATGCGTCATATCGTCCACATTGCGGCGTATTTCCTCGCTGGTGGCGGCTTGTTCCTCGCTGGCAGCAGCGACTTGTGTGGTGATATTGGCAACTTTTTCCGTCTGCTCAATAATACTCCCCAGCGCCACACCTGCTTTTTCCGCAAGGCGCTTCCCGGATTGGGTTTCGCGTGTGCCTTGCTTCATGGTGGTAACGGTCTCGCTGATGTCCTGTTGGATTTGCTTGACCATCGTGGTAATCTGCTTCGTTGCTTTGGTGGTGCTTTCGGCAAGCTGCCGCACTTCATCGGCAACGATGGCAAAGCCTTTCCCGTGCTCACCCGCACGAGCCGCTTCAATAGCGGCGTTCAGTGCCAAAAGATTAGTCTGGTTCGCAATAGAATTGATAACCTCAATAATATCACCAATCTCAAGGCTTCGTTCGCCCAAGCGCTGTACGGTTGTGGCAGAAGCCTGCACAACTTCGCTAATTCTGTTAATACCTTCTATCGTTTGCTCCACTATCTTGCCGCCTTCCTTAGCATTTTCGCCTGATTCAGTCGCAATGGAGGCTACAAGATGAATGTTGCGCGAAGTGTCGTGAATCGTGTTTGCCATTTCACCGATGGCGGCACGGACTTCTGTAACTTGCGTGTTTTGGCGCTGTGCGCCGCGCGACATATGCTCCACCGAAGCAGAAATATCACGACTTTCGCGGGCAGTCGTGTTCACGGATTCTGTTACCTGCTTCATCATTGAGGCGATATTTTCGGCGGCTTTGGTGAAACCATCGTACAAGCGCCCGATATCGTCGCTGCTCTTAGGAATCATTTGGATATTCAGGTTGCCGGAGGCAAAGCGTGTCATTTCTTGCAAAAGCTCTTCAACTGAGGAAGCCAAGTATTTCCGTGCTTGTTCGGACTCACGGACGGCAAATTCAACTTTTTTCTCAACGCTTTCTTTTTCCAGCAGCGTCGCATCGTGCGCAGTCTTGAGGTCAACAACCATCTCGTCAATACGGGTGCTCAATTCTGCTTCGCGCTTCTCCGCACTCCGAATCCGAATCCGATACGCCTGAAATGCCCCGCCAACGACTACTGCCAAGCAAAACAGTCCGAACCACCATGTTTGATAAAAATAAGGGCGAAAGTAAAATTTCAGTTCTGCGCCTGTTTCATTCCATACACCATCGTTGTTGCAGGCTTGCACACGGAAAGTATAGTTGCCGGGCGAGATGTTTGTGTAAAATGCCGAACGCCTCGTGCCCGCATCCACCCAGTCTTTATCAAAACCATCAAGCATATACTTGAATCGTACTCTACCCGGAAAAAGTAAACTAAGGGCGGTAAAGTGAAATTCAAAACTGGTTTTTCCGGCGGGAATATTTATTTCCTCGCCATAAACCGAGTATGGCTCTTTATCAACCACCAAATCCTCCACGACCACCGATGGTGCAAGTGTGTTACGCGGGATATTGTTCGGGTCAATAATGGCAGCACCGGATACAGTCGGGAACCAGAACTTGCCGTCGAGTGCTCGTATGGAGGGAAACTGATTTCCTCCATTACACTCTGAACTCCTCATGCCGTCGAGCTTTCCGTAGAGAACAGCTGTTGTAATCTTAGCTTTTTTACCATCTAAAAACTCGTTAAGTTCCGTCTTGGAAACCCTGATAATACCTTTGTTACAGGTCATCCAGAGGTTTTTATTGTCGTCCTCCAAAATAGAATACTCAGTGTCCTCAATCATACCATCTTTTGCCCCTGCTGCGGTGAACTTACCATCTTTGTACCGATTGATACCGCCACCGTTTGTTCCTACCCAAAACACGCCGTCGCTGTCTTCATAGAAAGCCATCGTTACATTACTTGACAAGCCTTGTTCGGTTGTGATGGATGTAAATTTACCGTTATCAAACGTTGCCAAACCACCACGAGTCGCAATCCACAATTTTCCATCACGGCGTTGCAGGATGCGATAAATTGTGTTGTTCGGCAAGCCGTCTTTCATGGTATAGGTCGTATAAACTCCATTGCGTAAGACTGTAAGACCGTCGCGGTGGCATCCAAACCATAGCGAGCCGTCGGGGTGTTGGTAGGTGGTGCGCACAAAGTTGCCCGCGATTCCGTCTTTTTGGGTCAAGATGGTAAATTTTCCGTTCACCAATTTTGCCAAGCCTTTTTCTTGTGTACCGAAATACATCGTACCGTTTGCGTCTTCACCGACAGAGCGGATGCTGTTCGTAGGCAAGCCATCTTTATCGTTGTAAATTCTCACGACGCGCCCGTTGCGAACTTCGTTGACCCCGCCGCCATTCGTGGGTACCCAAATAGTTCCTTTGCTGTCTTGAAACAAGCCCCAGAGCATCGGGAAGGATAGTCCTTCTGATACGCCAAAGGGGGTAAATTTTCCGTTTTTAAGACGATTCAGTCCGCCGGCGCTTGTACCTATCCAGACACTGCCTTCGCGGTCTTCGTAGATATATTGCACGTCATCGCTTCCCAAGCCTTCTTTGGCAGAAAGTGTTTCTGCCCGACCATTCTGGATTCGGCTTAACCCGGCATTAGTACCTATAAAAAAATTCTTGTGGCTATCCTCGTACACATAAAGAGAAAAATTGGACAACATTCCCGTATTTTCTTTATTGTAAAGACTGCTAAATTGTCCGTTTGCGAACTTTTGTACGCCTTCATCGGTGGCAATCCATATCTCACCGTTGCGCTGATTGTAGAAAACATCATTTACGCGCTCATGGACCAGCCCGTCTGACTTCATATAACGACGGAATGTACCGCCGGACATAGTAAAGAAGCCTTGATGTGTTGACAGTAAAAGCACACCTTCTTTGGTCTCTTTGATGCGCGTCACAAAGATATTTTCCGGTGCGCCGTTGCCCGTTATTCTCTCAAATTTGTCCGTCTGGTTATTTAAGCGAAAAAGCCCGTTATTTGAGCCAACCCAGATGTTGCCTTTGCTGTCTTGTGTGACCGCCCCCACATCGCCTTCGATGCCTTGGTCTTTGCCGTAGTTTTTGAATATACCCTTAGAATAAACGCTGACACCGCCTATGTATGTACCTATCCAAAGTTTACCTTCTTTATCTTCGCAGAGAGCATAGATATTATTCTCTTTGATGCCTTTGGTGTGCTGCTTGTCGAAGACGGTAAACCGAATGCCGTCGAAACGCACAACGCCCTCCTGTGAGCCGAACCACAAGTAGCCATCGCGAGTTTGAAGAATCGTCTGCACTGCGTTCTGCGGAAGCCCCTGGTCTTCGCGCCAAACTTCAAGAATATATTGCGTGAGGCGCTTTTGAGGGTCAAGCCCCGTTACTACTTGCGCTTGTGTGGTGTACGAAAACGCAATTAATGCTAAAAACAACCCAAGAAATCCATAAGCGATAGATGGTCGCACGAGAAGGCGAGAAGCAGTGTTTACCATAGTGTAGTGCTTGATTCTGTGCTTGAGAGGAAGCTGTATTTTGAAAAAAAACGAGAATCAAGAAAATACAAAAATTTCATAGAACAAACTACATCTTCGTTATGGTTTCTTTACAGTGCATATAGTTCTATGATTTCTATGAGTGAGTCCAGAGAACATCCTGTAGAACTTTAATTAGTACGTGCTGACAAAATCCGTTTGCCGCAGTGGAGAAACTGTGGCGAAATACGAATGACTTGTATATCACTTGGCGTATTCACTCTGGGTCGAAGTGTGCCGGTGGTGCTCTGTACCACCTCGTCATAATCTACCGCAACAATAATGTTTTCCGGTAAAAGTTTGGCAATACTTTCCACACCGCCGCGTAAAACGACAGATATTCTTTGCGGCAATACGACAAAGGAGTGGCGCGACGGAGCACCCAAAAGACGCACCGGTACATCGTCGAATCCCATTTCTGCCATTTGCTGTATCACGAGGCTCACCGTTATCGGCACTTGTGGTACTGCCACTAACCCAGAAAGCGTGTCATTAAGCGCTGTTGGAACTTGTATCGGCTCATACATATCGCGCAGATGGACGGTATTCGTATTCCATGATGTGAGACGGTTAAGTATCGTTCTGCTGCCGCGAATGACAATGCTATCCGGTGCAACAGACGGCATCTGGGCAACGATAAAGCCCTCGCGGGTCTGCACATCGAGCGTAGGACGTACAACTACACGCTTCTCCGTGATGCTCCCCACGGCAAGGGGTAGTGAATCTGCCATAATACGCTGCACGGCAATTCCTGTTGGCGCTTGTATTGCCTGCGTCAGCATTTGCCGTGAAATCGTAAGGTTCGATTGTTCTTCTTCGCGTGCGAGGCGTTTTTCCGGCACATAGACGATACAGCGAATAGAAGAAGAAAGAAAGTGATTGACTATTTGCCAGCCTGCCCCTTGCACTTGAGCTCGCAGTGTGGGGGCAATTTCCGTTTCGAGTGTCCGCCCCGCCGGTAATCGAATTTCCAATGGAATATCTAACACCGTCGTATATTCCTCGCGCATACTGGCATAGAGCCACAGACTACACGCCAGCAGCGTACAGACGAACAAGGATAATGGTGCAACGGGGAGTGGTTTGGTAAGTCGCATTCGTAGTTAATTTCGGTCTGATGGTACAATTTTGCTCGTTGTTCTTGAACGTGTGCTTCGTTCAAGTTTTGCTATGTTCAAAAAGAACTGTAAGTTTGAACAATTTCCTCCAAAAAACAATAACTTTTTGCGACCAGCGCTCGTAAAAGAATCAGAAATTTACGAAAAAGATGAAGTGCGAACGAAAGTTCGCTCAAATATCAATAATTCTTGCTACGCACCGAACTTCCATTCGGACTCCAAGAACGCCGTTTCGTAAATTCTAAAAAAAAACTTGTTATTGTATCGTTTTTATTTTGAAGTTCTATCCAACGTTCTATGATATTGACACTTCTTACGGGAATAGTGCTAGGGCTGCTGGTGGCGATTCCACCGGGTCCGGTGATGGTTGTTATTGTGCGTGCCGCACTCAATCATGGAAAGCAATATGCGCTGCGCATTGCTTACGGGATTGCTATGCTTGATGTGATATACAGCTTCGTGTTCTCACTTGCCACGGGCACCATAGTTTCTGCGGTGGATAGTTTCTTGGTGCGGTTTCCGTACACACTGACTATTGTTCAAGCTGTTGCCGTTGTGGGGCTAATCGTCTATGGCATTATTAGTCTCCGCGCCAATCGCCGCAATAAAGTCAAGGCGCTACCCGACGAGGCGGCAGACACTGTGCCCGAACCAACCTTCGGTGTGATGAAGCGCATTGCGGCGTACGGACCATTTTTCATTGGTGTCGCTCTTTCGTTGACGCATCTTGCCAATCCCACCTTTGTTCCTCTAATGACAACCGTCACATATGTTGCCTCCAAGTATGGTTTCATGCACCCCGGCGTGATGATTGAACACATCCTTTTTGCACTCGGCTATGCCGCAGGAGTATTGTCGTGGCTTGTGTTCCTGACTGCTATGACACTGCGCTACCGCCACGTGTTTTCCGGCGCTCTTATGGTCAAAATCAATCGTCTTTTGGGGGTAACGATGATTGGCTTCGGAACATATTGGGGATATGAGCGCTTTGCCCACACGCTCTTGCTGATTATTCGCGACCTTTTGAAGTTTGGGATTGCATTCTAAGAAAAATTTGGAATGCGAACGGAAGTTCGCTTCAGTTTTGAGCACTCGGAGTGCGGAATTTATTCCGCGAAATAATCAATATGGCACTTTCGATGCGGAATAAATTCCGCACTCCATCTTTTTTGTAAGTCCCATCATTGTGGCTTTGAACGTATTTTCTCTCGAACTCTATGACGCATCAGCCTAGTATTCACCTCGTTACTGGCTACTTGGGGAGTGGAAAAACACAATTCCTCCTCCGGCTTTTGGAACGTAAGTTATTGACAGAAAAAATCGCTGTCATTGTCAACGATTTTGGTGCCGTGATGTTCGACGGCGTGCGGCTTTCTGCGTCGAATACAGGCGTGGAAATACTGGATGTACCCGGAGGGTGCTTGTGCTGTTCGGCGATTGATGATTTCCGAACGGCGCTCGCAGAAGTGGTCGAACGCGGTGCAGAGAGAATTTTTATCGAAGCCACGGGACTCGCCGATGCGGCGCAGGTGCAGCGCGATTTAGCATTTATGCGCTTTCCTATTGATTCCACGCTCTGCGTTGTGGATGCCCTCAATCTCCGGCGCTTCCAAACGCTCTTCCACATCGTGAATGCTCAAATACAAGCAGCCGATTTTCTGCTCATCTCCAAGACAGACTTAGTAAAGAAGCCTGATGCCACAAGCAATCTGGAGCGAGACCTTCGCACGCTCAATCCCCGCGCCGTCATCACCCGTCTGGCAAATGGTCGTGCCGAAACGGACTTTCTTCTCCACGTCTTTGCCCCTGCCGAGCGCTTCACGCCTCACGTTGCCGTCCATGCGCAAGAACACCTCCTCCGCGACAATATCACTGCTTTTCGGATAGTATTGCCTCCGCATATAGATTTCGCCGCTATGGAGTATCTTCTCGCCAATCTCCCTTCTGACCTTGTACGCCTGAAAGGTCTTGTACGCTTTGAGGATTCCCCTCAAGCAGTTCTTCTCAATTTCGTAGCCGGAGCGTGGAATTATCAGCCTCTTGAGCAACATATTCCGTCGGAAAACGAGCTTTTTGCTATCGGGCAGCATCTTTCGCACGATGACCTGAGTGAGCGATTCCAAGCGCTTGGCGCAAGAATTGAAGCAGGAACCGTGCGCGGTATCGGTATGATTGACCAATCTCACGAGCACGTGCATCATTGACACATCATTGAAGTAGGAATCTTTCTTGTCTCAGTGGGGAAATTTTGTAGATTTGTGCCAACGACACGTTCTCTTCATTCGATTTTTTATGTTATGCAGATTCATCTCTCCAATACGCTCACGCGCTCTGTTGAAGCCTTTACACCTGTTCGGGACGGTATCGTACAAATGTATTCGTGCGGTCCGACCGTGTACAACTATGCCCACATTGGCAATCTACGGGCTTTTCTTCTTCCCGATCTCTTGCAGCGTGTACTGCGCGTGGTGGGCGGCTATGACGTGCAATGGGTGATGAACATTACCGACATAGACGACAAAACAATTCGTGACAGCGCCCTCGGCTCGAAGGAATGGCGGAGTGAAATCGGCGAGCAAAGCGCCGATGCAAAGCAGAACCTACGCCGCTATACACAATTCTATACCGAAGAATTTGTTCGAGATATTGAGGCGATTGGCATACGCAAAAGCGGTTTCTACAAAATGCCCTTCGCAACGGATTATATCCCCTCCATGCAAGACCTCATCCGCCGTATAGCCGAAAAAGGTTTTGCCTATGAGCGGGGCGGGAGCGTCTATTTCAACGTTGGTGCATGGCGGAAAGTGGACACCTACGGCAAACTCTTCAACATTGACTTTGAGAACTTCCAAGAAGGTGTACGCATTGATGCCGACGAATACGAGCGCGACAGCGTGAGTGATTTTGTGATGTGGAAAGGACAAAAAGATGCTGAACCCGCATGGGAGTTTGAGTTTGAAGAAAAAAATCTGCCCGGTCGCCCCGGTTGGCATATTGAATGCTCTGCGATGGCAAATGAAATTCTGAGTTTACCGTTTGATATTCATACCGGCGGTGTAGATTTATGCTTTCCGCACCACGAAGACGAAATCGCCCAAAGCAAGGCGGGATACGGTGTGGAGCCGGTGAAGTTCTGGTGCCACAATGAATTTCTCGAAGTGGAAGGCGAAAAAATGTCAAAATCGAAAGGAAATTTCTTCACCCTCCGCGACCTCTTGCAAAAAGGCATTGACCCCGTTGATGTGCGGTGGCTCATGCTCTCGGCGCATTATGCCTCACGTTTGAATTTTACCTTTTCAGGCTTGGAATCAGGCAGGAAGGCGCGTCATCGGGTGCAGGAGTACCTCTATGACCTTTGGGAACGTGGCGAGGGTGTTATTGCGCCAGCCGCACAGCACGAAAGTGCCCAAGCACTTCGCACGGCAGTCTTTCAGGAATTGGCAAATGACTTGCAAACTCCGAAAGCACTAGCAGAACTATTCACATTCTTGAATCGCAACCCCGCTTCCGGTGTAGATGCCGCTCAAGCCTCGGCATTGCTGGGCTTTTTCCAAGACCTGAACGGCATATTCGATGTCTGGCAGTTTTCTTCCCGTCCTGCACAAATGCTGGACGTGCCCGCAGAAGTGCAACATCTTGCCGAAGAGCGCTGGAAGGCGAAGCGGTCGAAGAATTTTGCGGAATCCGACCGTTTGCGTGGCGAAATTGCTGCGTTAGGCTTCGTCGTCAAGGACACGAAAGACGGTTTTGCGCTGGAAAAGGCGTAGCTCAAGCACACAAGCACATCTATTGCTTTTCGGTCATGTTTGTTCTCAAAAGATTTTTCGGATTTTTTCGTTACACGCTATGAACCCCACTCTACGCACTATTTCACACCTGCGCCTTGTTATCGGGCTTTGGGGAATCGCTGCTCTTATTGCCGGAAGTGCGCCCTTACATCTTGGGGCGCAAACGCAGAACCGCTATACGCAAGTGCTCACCTCCTCACTCAGCACATTCCGTGACCGTGAAGGTGCTGACCGCAGCCGTCCGTATGCCAACAATCTCAATGCGTTTTGGCTGATTAAGCCCACGAATCCGCTCGGTACGAAGCTCATTATTCTGCGGTTCGACTCGCTCAATACGCAGCGTGGAACGGATTTGGTGCGTATTTTTGCCCGCGACAATCTTCAGCGCATTGACACAGCAAAGCCACTTGCGGTGTATAGCGGAGCCACGCTACCGAATGTGCTGACTATTTCGACCAATGCCGTAACCGTGCAGTTTATTACCGATGCTTCTCAAGCAGGCGAGACGCGCCGCGACAGTGCAACGGGCTGGACAATTACCTACTCCTCATTTACCAATTTCACGACGGCGACAGAGAGCGTGTTCAGTGACCGCGAAGGAGCTACCCGTCAAAATGAGTATCAAAATGACCTCGACGCTCTCTGGCTTATTCGCCCAAAGGATGCGAAGCAAATTTTGCTGCAATTTGACTCGCTAAACATTGAAGAAGACTACGATTTCGTCAGTATTATCGCCGGTGTGCAGGAGCCTCGCGTTATCGCAAAATTCACCGGTTCCGATTTGCCTCCGTCATTTGTTGTGGAAGATAGTATTGTGGTGGTACGTTTTACCACCGATGAAGATATTGTTGGTAACGATGACCGCTTTACATCGGGCTGGACAGTTCGCTACACCTCATCGACACGTGCGACAATATTGCGCCCTGACGTGGACAATCTGAGCTTTGCTCCGGTGAACTTGGGTGCAGATTCTCCCGTTCAAACGCTGCGCTTAAACGGCGTAGCATTCCTCACCGATATTACGGTCATTGCCCCGGAGGGTTTTAAGGTTTCTACCAGCCTGACGGGAGTTTTTAGCGATACCGTTCGTATTGTTACGCCCAAAAACTCCTCTGATATTTTTCGTGAACAAGTCTTTGTACGCTTTAGCCCTAAGAGTGCGGGCGAGTTCGCAGGGCGCTTGACCATTCGCTCAGGCGCTGTGGAGACAGCTGTAACGCTCACAGGACTTTCTAAACCTGCCATTTTCTGGGAATCTACTGGTGGTCCGAATAGCGGGCAAGTAAAAGCGCTTGCTATAGCGGCAGGGAATGTGCTGCTTGCCGGAACACGGAGCGGCATTTATCGTTCCAATTCTAACGGTGCAGTCTGGTTGCCGAGCAACACAGGTTTGACCGCCAAGGGCGCACAAAAAATAAATTTTATTTCCATCGGTCGCGGGCGCGACACATTGGCATACATCAGCACTGATGCGGGTTTGTTTGCGTCCGCAGACACCGGTAAAACGTGGGTATCCATACCTAAAACAGGTATTAATTCTAAGGCAGAGATTTTTAGTCTTCTTCAGTTTGGCGGACGCTTGCTCGCCGGAACATCGTATGGAATTTATCAATTCTCTCTTCTCCGTAAGCAGTGGACATCTGCCATGAAAGGATTCAAGGATACTGAAGCAGAGGTACGCTCTCTGGCAGTTCATGGTAGCAGTATTGTCGCCGGGACAAACGGTTATGGCGTGTATATTTCGGACGATAGTGCCGCAACGTGGCGAACCGCTAATGGCGATGCTATCCCGGAGGAGGATGGCTATGTAGTGTCAGGCTTTGCCAGCGCTAATGGGCAGCTATTGGCGATAGTGGATGCTATTGATGATGAGGGTTATGTAGATTATTCGGATATCTATCGGACAATCAATAATGGCGAGTCATGGGGGTATGAAGACCTTGATAGTTTGTATGAATATGCAGGGTACTATCAGACCTATAGTGTCGTGATTGCGAATGACGTTATATATCTGGGAACGAACTCAGGTGTGGCACGGCGGCGCTTTGTAGATGGTGCTCCGTGGAATCTCCCCCGCGACCCTTCCACCGTAGGCTTCACCGAACCGACCGTCGAGGCATTAACCACCAATGGTTCAACGCTCTATGCTGGAACGCTTGCCGGGGTATTCCGCTCCAGTAATCAAGGTGTAACGTGGCAGGCAGTTAATACCGGGCTAACGGCAACGCGCGTCTATGCACTAGGACAATCACGAGGCACAATCCTTGCTGGAACCGAAGGGAGCGGCGTATTCCGAAGTGCTGATAATGGAGCGTCGTGGCAGGTTGCCAATAACGGGCTTCGGGGCGTGTACATCGGTGCATTTGCCACGCAGTCAGATGCCGTTTACACCTGCACATATTATGATCGCACCGCAGAATCGAACGCAAATAACGGTGTCTATCGCTCGTTGGACAACGGGCTAACATGGGCGCTTACCTCAAAATTTCCCACAAGCAATACCGACCCCAAACCGCTCAGCCCACAGCCCGACGTTTGGGTTATTTCGATAGATGACCGTAATACGCTTTATGCGGGGGCAAGCATCGGTGAAGAAAGTTATTTGTATGCTTCCACGACCAATGGCGTGAGCTGGCGCGAAATATCGCTACCGTCATCAGCTCTATTTTATCCCATTTTTGCGTTTGAGGACGGACCCGGTTCAGGGATGTACGTCGGCACATATGGAGGAGGAGTGTATTGGTCGCAGAACCCGCTTGGTGCTTCGCCAAATTGGTCACGCATTCTTTTTGAAAACTCTAATGACTATGAAGATTACACTCGCTGCTTTGCTACATTCCGAGATAATTTGTACGTCGGTACTGATGCGGGGCTGTTCCGTGCTAACGGTGCACGAACGAAGTGGTTGCCCATAGAAACTGCTCCAAGACAAATCCAAAGCGAAACAATTTTGTCTCTTCATATTTCAGGCGGGATGTTGTATGCGGGAACTTTCGGCAATGGAGTGTGGCGTAGCCCCGACGGTCTGGCATGGGAGCGCCTGAACGATGGTTTTGCATCAAACTCTCAAGATGTGTATGCGTTGGGGAGCGACGGCATCAATATCTATGCGGGCTTGGACGGCAATGCGATTTATCGCTCGTCACTTTCGCAGACTGCTGCTCAAGCAAGAGCGTTCTTAGAAGTGGACGATTTTTATCGTGCAAAACCGGGTGATACCATCGAAATTGCGCTTAAAATAGGGACGCGGCAAAATCTTCCGGCGCTAACGGCAGCACAAATGCCGTCTGCTTCGGGTGTATTGCGTTTTAATGCCTCGCTTCTGGAGCCAGTGGACGAAGAAACCCGCTTGCAATCGGTGGTTTCCAATGGCGAGCGCTTAGTAAATTTCCGTGCGCAACTCAAATCCGACCAGCAAATCCGTATGACACGCGACTCCGTTATCAAACGCTTCCGCTTTCGCGCACTCTTGGGAAATAGTGTCGCCACGCCGCTTTTGCTCACGAATCTCTCTGCTCCTAACGTTTCCATGTTGGCACGTCGCCCGGGACTCTTTACGCTCACAGGGCTTTCGGACGCGGGCGGTACACGACTGTTCGTGGCAGAAAGTAAGCCTGTGGTGGCTGTTGCGCCGAATCCTAATCCCGGAAACTTTACGGTGTCAGTTAAAATCTTTGATGGTGGCGAGACAACCGTCACTTTGAGCAATATCTTTGGGCAAACAGTCAAGACTATTCTTTCGGCATCAGAACTTGTGCCGGGCGATTACGATTTTACTGCTGCCCTCAATGATATGCCGCAAGGCGTATATTTCCTGAGCGTTCAAACGCCCACACAGCGCGTGGTGAAGCAAGTGCAAGTGGTACGGTAAAATCTACCGTAAGTCAAGCACAGAAGAAAAAAAAGCAGATGCCGTGCAATAAGTTACGACATCTGCTTTTTGTTTGTCAAGGAATTGCAGTGCATCAGGAAAACGACGCTTTACCACGAATACCCGACATTGATGCGAAAAACGGGCATTGTGCCGCTAAAGCTGTCCAAGCCGACACCGCTGAGACCTCGTTCACTCACAACAGAAGAGGATGTTACCGTAGCCGGGTCAACGCCATTGGAAAGATGGGTTTTGAAGCCCAAGCCAAAGTCAAGCGATAAATCACCCCAATTAAACACCCAACCGCCAATGAGTGCCAGCGAAAATGGCGTAACTGTTATCAGGCGCGGCTGTGGAGTTGTCCACGTGCCATTCGGTTGCATAACTGGTGTAACATTATAATCGTATTGGTTTGCGGTAAACGTATGCAAGTTCAGTCCCGGAGCGATGTAGAAGCCCCGTAAACCGTTAGCACCCGGATAAAAACGTCCTTCTGCGGCTATGCCAAACCCACGCAGAACACGGCTATCAATGGAAGTCGGCAGCTCAAGATTGCCTCCGACGGCGAATCTATCCGAAAGTGAGTGCATATAGCCGATATTTGCCATCCAAATCATCCGAACGGGTGCTGCATAGATAAGATGCTTTGTGGGTGGGGTAATATCTTCCACTTTTCTTTCGATGACCGACGATGTGCGTTCGGTTTTACCGTCCTCGCCTGTTATGGTACGGCGTTCAGTAACGCGCTGCTCCTGCACGGGGGACGATTGCGCCCGAAGAGCAGGTATGCTAGACAATGCGGCAATTCCTAGTGCTGCAAGACAAGATAATTTCCAAAGAGACTTCATAATAAGCGCTCCTAATAAATGTAAAAAAAAACAACGATGAGAAAAAAATGTAAAAACGAGGAGAAAGTAGCGAGGAGAAAGTTTGTTGATACGATAATGAGTTGCGAATGGAAGTTTAATAGCCCTGCGGTACTGCTGTGCTGACCTTGCCCGCAAGCGCATCCACAATTGCAATGCCAGCGCTCGCACCGATACGGCTTGCGCCTGCGCCGATAAGCGCTTGCGTGAAAGCGAGATCTCGAATACCACCTGAAGCCTTGATTTGTACTGCCTCGCCGACGTGTTTTTTCATCAGCGCAATATCTTCCACACTTGCGCCCGACGTAGAGAAACCCGTTGAAGTCTTGATAAAATCTGCTCCGGCGCGGGTAACGGCGTTGCAAGCGGCGATTTTCTGCTCTTCATTCAACAATGCTGTTTCGATAATGACTTTGAGAATTGCCGTTGGCTTGTCGTCTCGCTTGTGCGCCACATACGCCAGTGCAAAAATTTCATCTTCGACTGATTGGTAATTTCCGCCCACAAGCGCACCGATATTCAGCACCATGTCCACTTCCGTTGCTCCGGCATCAATGGCTGCAATTGCCTCATACATTTTAGTCTCGGTCGTGTTTGCTCCTAGTGGGAAGCCGATGACGGTGCAGACTTTTACGCCTGAGCCTTCCAGTTCTTTAGCGGCGACTTTGACATACGCCGGATTGACACAGACCGACGCGAAGCCGTATTCACGAGCTTCGGCGCAGAGCTTTTGAACCGCAGCCAGAGTAGCTTCCGGCTTCAAAAGCGTGTGGTCTATCATGGCGGCGAGACTCTTTTGTTCGGGAGTGAGGGCTGCGGGCGTAGTATTCATGGTGTTTGTAGGCAGTGAAGGGTAAAGAAATACGAGATTAAGGGGTACACGCAAACGTGTACGGTAGCCACATTGCAAATGTGCCCAAAATTAGGGATTCCTCTTCATTTTGCCTAATGCTTTTCGGGCAGACACGAGGAAAATATTTGTGATTTACCATTCACCCCAGCTAGATGTCAATTCACCCCAAAAGTCTTGAAAAAATCGCTCACATTGTGAATCTTTGCCGAGAAGATGCATGAGATGTATTGTGATGAGTAGTTCACAGCTCCTTACACGTTGCTAATCCCTATCTGTAAGGCAGAATCATCCAAATACAGGACATACAGAGATTGATTCTTGACCAATGACGAGCCTCAACGAAGTGAACTTGCAGGCGTTGCCTGCCTCCTTTAACCCAAGCAAGTTTACCTTCTACCACCAAAGAGGTATCCGTTACAACGCCATGCTGCATCATGCGCGGGATACTTTTGATGGATGCTCGGTCATACTACGGAAATAAGGGGAAGGGATTAGCCGAACGTGTTTTATTCGGCGGAAGCGGTAGTCTCTTTTTTACTATGGAGATTGCAGGTGTTTAATGTTTAATGTATATTGCAGGGTAAAAATTATACACTGCACAAGTCCGCTTACAATGATTCAAACACGAGTTAGCAAAAGCGCTCCACCTCTCTCCGCGCGCCGCAGTTCATCGTCGGGTTTCTACTGTATAGTCCTTGAAATCCGATAGTATCCTTCAATCTCTGCGTCTGCTACTGGTTTCTTCATCAACAATAAACCATTTCAAAACCGAATATATTCCAATAAAAACTGGATAAGTTTATGTCGTTTATTGCTAAGACATAACGATATAAAATTGGTTTAAGTCTGGTACATTGTGGACACCATTATCGCCATTCCCCAACATCGAAGGAAATCATAATGAAGAGATCATTACTTATATTCATCGTACAGCTTGGGCTGTTTCTATTGCTCGTTTCTACCGCTAGTGCGCAGTCCGGGCAAAAGCAGCAGGGCGGTATTCTGGATAGTGTTGCTCTGGAGTCGCAAAAGGAGTATCTGTCGCTGAATGAAGCTCTCAAAGAACCGGAGAAGGTGTACCGATTGAATCTTAAAAGTAACGACCTTACGGTACTGCCCCCAGACATTGGTAAACTTACAAACGTGCAAGTGCTGAATTTGTGGAATAACAATCTGACGATATTGCCGCCGGAAATAAGTAAACTTACCAATCTTCAAATGCTAGACCTGAGTGGTAACGGACAACTGAATCTTGTTACCGTTTGTAGCACCCTTACGTCCTTTAAAAAACTTCATCTGCTGAATCTCTGGAATATCCAACTGACAGCGCTTCCGCCGGATATTGGCAATCTTACCAGTATTCAAACGCTCTACCTCAATAGCAACCAACTGGCAACATTACCCGCAGAAATCGGCAAACTGAGTAAGGTTCAAACGCTCTATTTGAGGGATAACAAATTGACCGCGCTACCCGTAGAAATTGGTAATTTGAGCGCTCTGCAAACGCTTGATTTGTGGAGCAATCTTTTGACCGCGCTTCCGGCAGAAATTGGTAAACTCACCGCTATTCACACACTGAACATCAGTAGTAATCAGCTAGCGACGCTGCCGAAAGAAATCGGCAATCTTACTAATCTGCTTACGGTTGATTTGACTCGCAATAGGCTCACGGCGTTGCCAATGGAAATTGGTAAACTTGCAAACTTGAAAAAATTATACTTGGGTGGTAATAAATTAGCATCGCTCCCGCCCGAAATGAGCAAACTCACCAATCTTCAACTATTAGCATTAAGCAATAACCCGCAATTGAATTTTGCTGCTGTTTTTTCATCGCTGGTTGCCCTCAAAAAATTGGAAACGCTGAACTTGGCTGGCAACCAGATTGCGCAGCTTCCGACAGAAATTGCGAATCTCACGAGTCTCAAAACATTGATTCTGAGCGGAAATAAACTTTCGCCAGAAGAGCTTGAAAAAGTGAGAAAGAGATCGGAAGAGCACACGTCTGAACTCCAGTCACTAGCTTGTATCTCGTAT
>CALCNX010000067.1 GCA_937899715.1 uncultured bacterium
GCGGAGCTGCTTCGGCTTGCTGCGGTGGCGGAGGCAAGTTCGTCAATTTCATCTTATTGATTGCTGGTCCTCGGCTCACGCCTGCTGTATTAACCACAAGAAACAACGAATATCCGCTAAAGAGAAACGTAAGCAGGAATAGTGCGCCAAGAAAACCACGCCTCGTGGCAATAGGAATGGTGCGCTTTAGTTCTGAGGCACGAATAAGCGGCTTATTGGCTTGTATTGAAGCTAATCGTTCGGGTGCAATACGCGCCATTGCACGGGGCACTAATGCTCTTCGCTCCTGAAGTGCCGCTTCAAGAACACCAAGCTGCCTGCTATAAAATTCCTCGCTTGCCTGAAGCGTAGCACTGGGCTTCGTGATAAAACGACGCAAGTCTTGAAGCGCAATGAGGTCATCCAATGCAGTTGGGAAGCGGCGCAGAAGCCCGTCCAGTTCTCGGCGCTCCGATTCTGTAACATCGTCGTAGATGATACTAATCATCAAGTGTTCGAGGCGCTCACGGTCTCCGCCGGGTGGTATGGTATCAGTGTTCATAGCTTTTGTGCTACTTCGTGGACATTTTTGAGAAGAATTTGGAGTTTTTTCATCGCCCTGAAATGGAGCGTTTTCACCGTACCGTCTGTTACGCCAAGCGCAGCAGCAATTTCTTTGAACGGCATCTCTTGGAAATGTCTTGCTCGGAAGACTGTTTGCTCCGCGTCCGTTAGCGACTGAATAGCGCGTTCTATCTGCATTTGTAATTCGTCTGCTTCGGCGAGTGCCATAGGATTGGCTCCGGGGCTGTGGTCTATAAGAAAAGGCATTTGTTCAAATTCTTCGGAGATACTTTCTTGGACAAGCTCACGCCGTGTGCGCTCCGATGCCGACTTCCGCATATCTAGCCACGTGCGTAGTGCTATCGTCTTCACCCACGCACCGAACGAGGTTTCCCAATGCCCGGACTCGCCGCGAAAAGAACAGATATTGAACACAAGTTTGAGCCAGATTTCCTGCGAAAGATCTTCCGCCGACGCATTGCTATTGCTAAGGCGGGCGGCAGCGGCGAACACAATACGTTTACACGCTGCATAGAGCGGGCGAAACGCATCGTTCTCACCGCCACTACAATAGCGCCTGAGGAGTTGGGGAATATTTTTTTCTTCGTAGTTCATTGCCATAGCCATTCTCAAGTTATCGTAAACGGAAAACAATAGGAATACTGACCCAACACTCAACGGGCTGATTGTTCTGAATGGCAGGCGTGAAGACAACACTCATTACGGCTTTAGCGGCAGATTCATTCAGCAAGTCTGAATCCGTTGATTCTATGATATGCTTTTTCGGAACACCGCTTTTGCCGATAAGCACACGAATATTGACCCTTCCCTCAATACCGGCTCGTTTGGCAACATCAGGATAGACAACCTTTTTCAATAATTCTTTAATATCAATGTATGGCTCTTTTTCTATCGGATAAAACGCGTACGGATCCGGCTCCTCCTCACGAACTTCTGTGGTAATATTATTTTCAAGCGATAAAGTCCCTTCATCTGAACCATCTGAAGGGCGAGTAGTTGCATCCACCCATATACAATTCACATCTGATATAAGAAGAGCATCTGGCACAGGAATTGGCGTTCCAGCGCGAGCAAGTGGAGCATTAGGAAGCGTAGGCGGTGGTGGCTGCACCGATTCAGTAGCAGGTGGTGGTGGCAGGGTCATTATCTTCATGCTATTGACAACGGGAGCAGAGCGCACCGATAGATGATTTGCCAGCGCAAAAACACTATACCCAACAAATAACAGCACCAGAAGCGACATGGAACCCCAAAAGCCTCGTACAGTCGAAATGCGAATATACGATTGGAGTTCCACAGCGCCATAGCCGTTTGGCGTAAGTATCTGATATTTTGAGCGGGAAGGAATGTGTGTCGTCATGGTTGCCTCCACAAAAGCAGTGAGAAATATGGGCGAAGCAGCCCTTTCTTACCATGACGACGTTTTTTTGAGAAAGGTTGACAAGTCAAAAATTATTCGTGAAAAAGCTGTTCAACTTCAACGCTGAAGCCATCCACAACGATTGATTCGCAAACGCCTTTTTCAGTGAGTTTCTGCCGAAGATCAAATTCTCCATGATGTAAAACGTACTGCTCTACTGTGTGTTTTTCAGGGTCAACTATCCAGTATTCGCGAACTCCATGGAGCGCATAGTCGAGAAATTTTACCGTACGGTCATTCTTTTCGGTGGAAGGTGAAAGAATTTCTACAACAAAATCCGGCGCAGGAAATTTCATTTGCTCTGCATCGAACTGCTCGGAACGCTCTTTGGAAAAGAAGCAGATATCAGGCTCATAATCGTTGCGCGTTAAAGAGACCATCACCTTTTCTACGCCAACGATACCCAAATTGCGGTCTTTTGCCCAATTATGAAGCCTCGCCGAGAGTTCCATTGAAACCGTCCAATGTCGTTTTTTAACGGGCGAGTGAAAAACAATCTCGCCATTGATAAACTCCGCTTTGAGGTTTTCGTGAACGAGGTCATAGTATTCACGGCGCTTGTGCGCCTCGCTTCGCAAACGTTCTTGCACCACATCCACAATAAACTGAGCATCGGTGGCGTGATACAGTATTTCTATCAATTCTGTGCTCGTTTGCATATTGCCTCCGACATAAGATGAGTACGGTGTTTCAAGTACAAAAATGCATTGTTTGCATAGGTATTTCTGCATTAGACTTCAGCAAGCACCGTTTCATGCGTTTCTTCAGGTGCTTTGTCGTCCGCAGTCGGCTTTTCTTCAAGACTTGAATTTTTCTTGCTTGCCAGATAGGTGTACATTGCCGGAATAACATAGAGCGTCAGAACAAGCGAGAACATCACCCCGCCAACAACAACAATACCAAGCGGAACACGGCTCTGCGAGGCAGCCCCGATGGAAAGTGCAATAGGAAGTGCGCCAATCGCCGTTACCAAGCTCGTCATCAAAATCGGGCGCAAGCGTGCCGCAGAGCCATCCAACACGGCTTCCTGCAATGTCCGCCCCTCTCCGCGAAGATGATTGCTAAATTCCACGATCAAAATCCCATTTTTCGTCACCAAGCCGATAAGCATGATAATGCCGATTTCCGAAAAGATATTCAGCGTTTGGTTAAACGCCCACAGCGATAGAAGCGCACCCAAGACAGCAAGCGGCACCGTGAGCATAATCACAAATGGGTCACGGAAGCTCTCAAACTGTGCCGCCAGAATGAGATAAATAAGCAATAACGCCAGCACAAAGGCAAAGCTCGTATTGGAAGCGCTCTCGGCAAAGTCGCGCGAAGCACCCGTGAGCGACGTACTGAAGCTGTCGTCCAGCACACGCGCCGCGATTGCATTCATCGCCTTCACACCGTCACCAATCGTTTTCCCCGGCACAAGCCCGGCTGAAATAGTTGCGGATTTATAGCGATTGTAGTGAAATACTTGCGGTGGATTAGAAATTTCCTCAAATTTCACAAGGTTATCCAGTGGAATAAGCTGCCCACGGCTGTTGCGCACATAGAAACCTTGCAGTGCCGACGGACGGTCACGGTCGTCACGCTCCACCTGCCCGATGACTTGGTATTGCTTACCGCTCATTAAAAAATATCCGAAACGCCTGTTGGAAAGCGCCAGTTGAAGCGTGTTAGAGATGTCTCGAACAGAGACACCAATTTCCGTAGCTTTCAGGCGGTCAATCGAAACATTCAGTTCGGGCTTGTTAAATTTCAAATTGATGTCCACCGCCTGAAATGTCGGGTCTTTCTGCGCTTCTTCAAGAAATTGCGGCAACTTGCTTTTGAGTTTTTCAAAGTCCAAGTTCTGAATCACAAATTGCACTGGCAAGCCGATAGAGCCGAAGCCCGTGGAAATCGTCTGTTCCTGCACCGGTATAGCCCGCGCTGCATTGAAGCCGCGCATTTTCTTTCCGATATACTCCGCAATTTGCATTTGTGAACGCTTGCGTTGTTCTGGATCGGAGAGTTTAATACTGATAAACCCTGCATTGACTGCTCCGACCGAGCCACCGCCGCCGGCGGTAATACCAAAGACCATCTCCTGTTCAGGCACAGAATCCATCACGAACTGTGCGGCAGTAGAAATCACATTTTCCATTGCATCGAAACTTGTTCCCTCGGGTGCAGTCATTGGCATACGCAGCCATGATTTATCTTCAAGAGGCGCAAGTTCGCTTTTCAACGTCACACCAAGAAGATAGATAGCACCAAAGCTGGCAAGCAAAATGATAATGCCCCACACACGATACTTCAGGAAAACTCCTAACGAGCGACGATATGAGCGGTCAAGCCACTGGTAAAATGGTTCGGTTATTTCATAAAACCGCGAACGCTGGTGAGAACTGGAAAGTTTTGCGCTCAAGACAGGCGTAAGCGTAAGCGAAACAAAGGCAGAAATCAGCACCGACCCCGCAATGACCACACCGAACTCCCGGAAAAGCGCTCCAACAAAACCTTGAAGGAAAATCACGGGCAAAAAGACGGCAGCCAGCGTGATAGACGTGGAGATGACGGCAAAAACAATCTCGGTCGAACCAGCACGGGCGGCTTCGAGCGGCGACATACCCTGTTCAATTTTTTTGTAGATATTCTCCGTCACCACAATACCGTCATCCACCACCAGCCCCGTTGCCAACACGATAGCAAGCAGCGTCAGGACATTGATAGAAAAACCAAAAATATACATAATGAAAAACGCACCGATAAGCGAAACCGGAATGTCAATGAGCGGACGCAACGCAATTTTCCAATCGCGGAAGAAGAGAAAAATCACGATAACTACGAGCACAAAAGCAACTGCAAGTGTTTCTTGTACTTCTTTAATGGAAGCACGCACTGAGCGGCTACGGTCAATACCAACGGCTATAACAATATCCGACGGCATTTCGCGCTTAATAATCTCAAAACGGCGATAAAATTCATCCGCAATATTAACCAAATTTGCGCCCGGCTGCGGGATAACAGCAATAGAAACACCCGGCGAATTATTCCGTTTGAGCGAGGTTTCTTCATTTTCAGGACCAAGTTCTGCACGTCCAATATCGCGGAAGCGAATAATGCGGTTCTCCGTCTGGCGCAAAATCAGGTTGTTAAAATCTTCTTCATTATCCAAGCGACCAAAGGTTTTGACGGTCATTTCGGTCTGATTACCATAGATTTTACCGCTTGGAAGTTCGACATTTTCACGATTAAGAGCATCTTGTACATCTTGAATGGTAAGGTTATAGGCGGCAAGACGTGCCGGATCAATCCACATCCGCATGGCATAGCGCTTCAACCCAAAGACCAGCACCTGACTCACGCCCGGAATGGTTTGCAAGCGTTCTTGCAAAACGTTTTCCGCGTACGCCGAAATCTGCAAGATATTCATTGAGCGGCTCTGGACAGGCATAAAAATTATCGGGTCGCCGCTTGCGTCTGCCTTTGTGACCACAGGTGGCGCATCTATATCCTGCGGAAGCTGCCTGAGCGCCTGTGAAACCTTGTCCCGTACGTCGTTAGCGGCTTGCTCTAGGTTCGCTTCTACATTAAATTCCACCGTGATACTGCTGACCCCCAAAGCGCTCGTGGACGAAATCGTCCGCACTCCCTGTACGCCGTTAATTGCTTTTTCAAGAGGTTCTGTAATTTGCGATTCGACAATCTCAGGATTCGCACCTGAATAGACTGTGCGAACGCTGATAACAGGCGGGTCGATAGCGGGAAACTCACGCACACCCAAAAAGGTGTAGCCCATAATGCCAAAGAGGGTGATGACAAGCGACATAACAACCGCAAAGACGGGGCGCTTGAGGCTTAGACTGGGGAGATTCATGGCGGGGTGGTAATTAAATTGTAGAAAAAACTTCGGCAGGGTGGTGTTCTCACATTAAGATTCAGACACGGGCTGGAAAAATTGCTGGCGGATGCTCACAACCGCTTGTATCCTGCCAACCCGTGTCCTCGTCTTTTCACTTTTAGAATTTATACTTCACCGACAGCCCCGGGCGAAGCGAGCTCACCGACCATTGCAGGTCTTTAACCACAGGCATAAGACCGAATGAGTAGAAGATTTCGGGGTGAACGGTCAAACGGTCAATAATCGGAATGGCGTAACTGATTCCCGCAAAAGGCGCGACGGTAAAGGTATTTGCATTTGGTAAATCGCCCGTTGAGGAATTACGAGTGCGGAAAACTGTTGTGCCGGAGTAAAAACTACCATCGCTTGGTTCCAACAAGGTTTCCACTTGGTAATATTTGGCTGAGTTGACGAAACTTAATCTCACGCCCACGTGGACAGACAAGCCTTCCCATACATTATAGCTCACCATTGGCTCCACTCCTATCGTTTTGACTGTATCGTCAATAGTATATTCGCTTACCGCAGTAGCAAACGTACCGTCATCACGCCCGACCCGATAACTGGCTCGCGTAGCCAATCGAGCATTCTGCGTAGCATAATTCACTCGCAAGCCCACCGAAAGACGGTCATCAACCAAATAATCCATCACGATACCAAATGCGGGATTCCAAGCATTCGTACTGGAAAATGCCGTTGGTTCATTTGTCCCGCCCGTGCGCGGCGTAAATATCGGCACATTGGGCAGGTCGAGAAAATTCACATTGTGCATATCCAAACCGTACGTGCCGTACAGCCCAAGCGAGAAGCGCCGTGTGCGGGCAATTTGCGCTTCAAGCATGGGAGCAGTCCATGCACTAAGCAGAGTGAGCGCAAACGCCAGAAAAAGCGCGGTTTTGAAAGTATTGCGTTGCATAAATATTGAAAATTGAGATTGAAAAATTTCGTTGCTCAATAACGTGCAGCCCACTTTCGGAGCGGGCTGCACGTTAAAAAATTTACCGCACAATCTGTACCGTTTGTGTTGCTTTGCCTTCAGCGGAGCGCAGTGTCAGCAAGTACGAACCGCTTGGAAGCGCCGCAGTAGCAAAGCGAACTGTATGCTCACCCGCCTTGATGCTGCTCAAAAGCTCCTCGCGGACAGTCTTACCGCTAATATCACTTAGCGTCATTGTTACATCTCCTTCATCGGCTTTACGGAAACTAACGGTAATAGCATCCGTCGCCGGATTGGGGCTGCTTTGAACAATAACCAAAGCGGCTTTCGGCGAGAAGAACAGTTGTTGCCCGCCTGCTTGATTGAACTTTGTCAGAAGGAAACTGCCCGACGGCTGTAGAAGTATCAAATCTCCCGCTGTCGGGTCAGTGAGCTTGACGGTATTGAGCATTGTTACTGTCGAACCCGTCGCGCTGCCAATAGCCGCACGGAAGGTCGGCGTGATAACCGTATCGGCAGCACTTCCGGACGGTATAGCAAGGACAACTGTTCGCACGGCGCTTGCCACCGTATTTCCGGCGGCGAGGCTCGTGAGATTGGTCGGCTCAAGAAGTGTCGCATTGTAACTCATTGAAGCAAACAAGAAGCGTCCTGCCGGAATACGATGGCGATTTCGCACCACTATCGGCATAGAAACCGTTTCGCCCTGTTGGGCAGAATAGACTGCGCTTGACTGCCCGGAAGCAACTTGCAAGAATGCTTGCGGAGCGCCCAATATGCTCAGTTTACCCGATACCGCACTGATATTGGCGTTCGTGGCAAAGGCATCCTCAAGACGTAGCACCGTCGTGGTATCATTGCCAAGAAGTACACGGTATCGCAGACGCGCCATGACAGTATCCGTGCCGTTAGGAGTGAACGTAAGCCGCACTAAGCGCTGATTGTCATAGACACTGCCCGTCGAGGCGGCATCAAGCGGTTGCAGCACGGTTGCATTGAGGCGTAGATTAGCGTAAATGGTTGTGTTCGCGGGTAGATTGCGAACACCGCGCAAGATTATCGGCACGGTAATATCATCACCAATTTGTGCCGTTGCATCCACTGTTGCCAGCGTTGCACGGGCGGCAGAGGCTTCGGCGCTTGCACGCAGGTCAACCGTCATTACGGGAAATTCAGCATTGCTGCGCACCACGAGGCGTGCTTCTTTTTGTCCGTTGGAAGTCGGTGCAAAGAAGACTGTTGCCGTCGAAGTGGCGTTCGGAGCAATTTTTGTGCCTACGGGAATTTCTCTCAGCAGACGGAACTCACTTGCGTTCTTGCCTTCAATAGAAACACTCGTGACCGTTACCGTATCGCGCCCTGCACCGCGAATGCCTAGCCCTATCGTCGAAGAGGTTGCGTTCGGAGCGGTTGTCGCAAAAAACACGGTAGAAAGCGGCACTGCAAGACGACGGAGTGCATTACCACTACCTAAAAGCAGTACCGTTTCCGAGCCGGGTGCTTGGTCGTATGCAACGGTCATTGTCCCAATGCGAACACCCACATCTTTCGGACGGAACGATACCGTGAGTGCAAGACTCTCATTCGCTGCCAGACGAATCGGGAATGCGGTACTAACGGTAAAGTCGCTGCCATTCAAACCTCCCAAATCAATCCGCGAAATACTCATACTTGCTGTGCTGCTGTTGCGAAGCGTGATGCGTTGTGTAGCCGTAGTATTCACATTTACCAGCCCGAAATTGAACTGATACATACTCGGTGTTGAATTGATAACATCAGCTGTTGCACGGGCTGTTACCTGTACTGCCCTCGGTATTCCGCCAACACTACCAACACGCAGCCGCGCCGAATCGGCTTTGTCGCTGAACATAATAATATCAACCAACTTCTCACCCGCTTGCGTAGGCGAATAGGCAATCGAAAGCTGCTGCTGTGCGCCCGGCTGCACCGTGAAAGGAAGTGGTGTCAGAAGACTAAATTCGGTGCTTTGTACGGTGTTCAGTGTTGCCTGCAAGAAGGCTGACCGCGTGACTGTTATCGGCTCAGTGCCCATATTCCGCAGAGAAACAAGATTCACGACGCGCGTCGTACCTATCGGTACAAGACTGAGCGGCGGCAATGTCCCCGTGAGCGAGAACGGCGGCAAGCGGTCGAAACGGCTAAAGAAGCCGGATGTACCGGTCAAATCTGTTCCAACATCGTTGTAATATCGCAGAAGATTCGTCGGACGCTGCCCTTCGCCTGTAAGCGGCATCACTGCTGTTACACCATCGTAGGTGATGCGCAATGCAGCATCGCGCGAGCGCGGCAGACTTGGTGAAAATGCGACCTGCACGGCGCTTGTACCATTCGGGGAAATGGTTATCGGGGCTTGAGTCAGCACACGAAACTCGCCGCTTGTACCATCCACCGACGGGACGATATTCAAATCTGTTATTGTGAGCGGGTTCGCGCTAATATTTGCCAATGTAACGGTAAGGGTTTTGACCGTGCCGACGGTAACAGGCTGGACTGAAACAACGGTTCCGCCAATACGAACAGTAGTGTTGAAATCTAAGCCCGTTGTAAGCGGTGGGTCAGTCCAGAGAACGCCACCGGAGCGGGCTGTGGCAGTAAGCTGCGTCGTGCGTTGGAAAGAAACAATGCGCGGCGTATTGAGCGAAGCAAAGTCGCCCGGGGTGTAAACATACACCAAGCCCGATGGCGGCGCAATTTCGGGGAAGAGGTCGCATCTATCGGTGGATGCGGTGGCAGGGGAAGAAGTCAGCCAGTCATTGAGTTGAAAATTAACCAAGCGGCTGTTAAAGTCTGACGTATTCTTTCCGCGCAAACCAACCTGCCCGCGAATCAAGAATCCATCCAATGTATAGCTCATTTTGTCGTATGCCAGTTCAATACGATTACTACCCTCGTATAATCGGATTTGGAAATTCAAGTCTGCATCAGGCGAGGCACCATTTGCACTACCGACAAACGAAGCTCGCTTCCACTGTACAATAAACACACGATTGGGTGCATCGCCTTGGGTGGTGTAGCGGATTGTACCATCGCCAAGCATAAACAAGTCCAGCGCAAACCCAGCAATGATACCATCAGCGCCAAATGTGCCGTCACCAATGGGGGAACGAACAAAGTCGGTCTCCGTAATAGATGACCGTGCCGGAGCAAATGCAAGGAAGCCATTTGAAACCAGTCGTACATTTGTGTAGGTGGTGGGACCGAACTGGAACGGAAAAGGCAACGTTATATCTTTTTCATCGTCATCCAAGCCCGCCCCTGCATTAGCGAAAGGAAAATTATTGTCGGTAATTTCGGTGTAGGTCTCACGCTTGGTAGAGAATCGGTAGCCGTTAGCTATCGGCGTACCTGCGCCACTCGTGGGAACAACACCGTCCGACATTCCCACCAAATTGAAATTTGCCGTACGCTGCCCCGTTGCTCCTGCCGTGGGCGTGAAGCGAACTTGACGGGTAACCGAAGCGCCCGGCTCCAGAGTGGTTCCGTCCAACGGGGTAACAAGTTTGAATTCACTTGCATTTGTTCCCGTAAAATCCTGCGTAGCCGCCGTTACTCTCACGTTTTGATTGCCTGTGTTAGAGATGCGTACTGTGGCAGTTGTGGGTACAGGGGTTGTACCAAAATCAAGTGTCGGCGAGACGGCAAGCTGCGGTGTGGAGCCTGCTGCTAATTGGAAGAAAATTGAGACACGCTCGTAGTTAATGTATGAGCCGGAGCGGTAGGTAACAAGGAAGTCGGCGACATCCACTGCACCCGCCGATGCTGTAGCTCCGGGCTGAAGCTGAATGGTGAACTCTGCGTCTTTACGCTGCCCCGTTGCAAGATTACCGATACTTACTGTTGGCTGCAATGCTGTAATCGTGGGATCAATGGGCGTGAGCGTTACACTCACGTCTGTTGCATTGGAAAGAATATTTTTCACACCAAGCACAAATCGCTTCGGCTCGAAACTTGTCAATAAGCCGTTCACTGCGTCAAGACTATTACCCGCGCCAATGATACCCGGCAAATTTTCGCCGCTACCATTCAGTGAGCGATTGATGTTCAGCGCCCGATACGCATTCATACGCCCAAAATAGAACGAAGGACGCACAGAAGCGCCCGACACCAGCACGTTTTCAGACGTGCCACGAATCTGTTGGGTTACTTGCTGCGGTGTCCATTCGGGATGCAATGTACGCACGAGTGCTGCTACACCTGCTGCCAAGGGCGAAGCCATGGAAGTACCGTTGTATGTGGTATATCTGCTGCCGATAACAGTGCTGAGGATATTACTTCCGGGCGCAAAGACAGAAGTTTTGATACCAAAATTAGAAAAGCCGGACGGCACATCATTTTCGTCTGATGAACCAACGGACATCACGTTATCAAATGAAGCAGGTACAAAATCATCGTCCATAAGCACTCCGCTATTCCCTGCCGCCGCCACAACAAGCGTACCGAGCGCAGTTGCCGTGTTGATAATGTCCTGCTGTGCTTGACTAAAGCCATTTGCGCCGCCCCACGAACAATTCACGATGTGAGCGCCCATTTGTGCGGCATAGAGAATGCCTTCATAACCAAGAATGACACTTGTCGAATTTGCAGCGTCTTCTGTGGCTTGTTTGATGGGCAGAATACGGCATCGGAAGCCCGAACCCAAGCCGCCCGTGTTATTATTTGCCGTTGCTCCAGCAATGCCTGCCACGTGCGAACCGTGATTAAGCCCGTCTTCAGTATCAAGGTCACGGAAAGGGCGGGGGCGGGGATCGTTGTCGGGGCGAAGGATTGATGCTGCGCGGTCAGCAGCTGTGGTGTTGCCAATAAAATCCCAGCCGCGCCAGTCATCTACTTTGCCATTGTTGTCGTCATCCACGCCATTGGTGCGTTTGTCGCGCCCCATAGCGTCCATGCCGGATTCGCCCGGATTTGTCCAGATATTATCTTTCAAGTCTTCATGTTCAATATCCACACCGCTATCACAAATGGCAATAATGGTTTTCTCGCTGCCTGTGGATATACCCCATGCTTTTTCCGCTTCAATACGCGCCCAGTGATACTGCTTTGTGAAAAGCGGGTCGGTGGGAGTAACGCGGTCTTGCATCTGCTGATAAACATAAATCGGCTCGGCATATTCTACTTCGGGATTTTTCGCAAGGTCGTTGCAGAGTTTTTGCACATCCACGCCCGGCTCGAAGCGCACGGCATAAAGGCGACCTATTCCATATGTATCCGATGTGAGCATAGCACCGCTGTTGTGCGGTGTGGACACGGGGCGAATCTCGCGCACATTCACACCCTCCAGAGCACTCATCAGCACGGATGATTGGAAGGTCTTTGCGCCCTTGCCCATGACGAAAAGCTCGCGGGTCTTCACATAAATTGCACCTTTTTCGTAGGTGCCCTCTTTGAGAGGCATCACGCGGCGTGCCTTCGCGAGCGAATACATTCCGCCGCCAAGCGAACTGCCGGGAATTAAGGAAAGACGCTTCATTTGGAACACGGTGTTGGCACGAGCGTCCTTCTTGGTACGCGCAAGCGTTGCATCAGAAGGGGAAGTTTGCGCAAAAATTTCGGAAGCGAAGGGCAAAAGGAGTGCCAACGCCATAGCGAAACGCAATGTTGCAGACCGCAATGCACGAGAGGTCGCACCAGTACGGGGTTGATTCATTGAACTATCCTTTGGAAAGATGGAAAAATCACAATGTGAACGATTGAAAGGGTTATATGCTATCTGGGTTGGTATCGTCATGGAATACATTACGTTACGGGTGTTGATAATAATGGAGAACATGAGACAAAACGAGACAAAGTTCTTTTGGACGAAGCGTGTTGTTGCGCAGTGAGTGAGTAAGCTTTGGAAACTAGGGAATTTTTCGCATAAAATCAATATCAAATCACCGACTGTCCACATTTCTGATAAATTTCTCTCCGAAAACCGTTTTTGCGTAATCTTCCTTTGCAGAGAATGTTTGTATGATTATTTTGAGCCTACTTTATGGAAAGCCGCAATTTATGCGTTTTTCGGCGCGTTTTTCGGCACTTAAAACCGACTTTTGCGCACATTTTTTTGCGAATTCGAGGAGAATTAACACAGTATGCCATTTATTCGTTCTATCTCCGGAGTACGCGCCACCCTTGGCGATGCGCTCACGCCATTTGTGGTGGCAGAATATACCGCCGCGTTTGCCTCTTACTTACCGCCGGGGATTGTCGCTGTCGGGCGTGACGGCAGACCGTCGGGGCAGTGGATTGAGAAAATTGTCTGTGCCACACTTGCCGCTTGTGGGCGCGAGGTACTGGAACTCGGTGTCGTGCCTACACCCACCGTCCAGCTCTTTTCCGAGCATCAGGCTGTTGCGGGCGGCATTTCAATTTCTGCGTCGCATAATCCCGTAGAATGGAACGGCATGAAGTTTATCAACGGCGATGGTATTTTTCTCGGAGCCGACGAAAACGCTGCCTTTTGGCACTGCCTCGACGAGCGGCGCTTCCGCTTTGTGGCTGACCAGCACGGCGAGAGCATGACCACACACCAAAACCCAGCCTCGCATCACACTGAATCCATTATGCTGCTACCGGTATTTTCCAATTCCGGCAATGTGGAACTTATCCGCAAGCAGCAGTTTCGCGTCGTGGTGGATGCCGTCAACGCATCAGGTTCACACTTCATTCCCTATCTGCTCAAGGCATTCGGCTGTGAGGTTATCCCGCTCTACTGCGACGGCACGGGTGTTTTTCCGCACACACCGGAGCCGATACCGGAAAACCTTGGTGATTTGGCAAAAGCAGTCTTGGAGCACAAAGCCGATTTTGGCGTTGCCGTTGACCCCGATGCAGACCGCCTTGTACTGGTGGACGAGCGCGGGCGCGTTGTCTTCGAGGAATTTACGATTGTCATTGCAGCACTCTCAGCATTACGAAACAAGCAATATTTTGGCGAAAATACGGATGCACCAGTCGTGGTCAATTTTTCCACCACTCAAGCCGTTGAGGACGTAGCCGCGCACTATGGCGTGAAGGTCATTCGCACTCCCGTCGGTGAAATCAATGTCGTCCGGGCGATGATGGAACATGGAGCGCTTATCGGCGGCGAAGGCAGCGGCGGCGTGATTCTATCGGCTTGCCATGCCGGACGAGACTCTCTTGTCGGTACGGCACTGGTGCTGCTTCTGCTCGCACAGGTCAAGCAAGAGCGACCCAAAATGAACCTTTCCAGCGTTGTTGCAGCGCTACCACACTACTCAATGGTCAAGCGCAAAAAAGAATTTAGTGGCAATGTCCACGACGTTTTTGAAGCGGTCAAAACCGTATTCCCAAGCGCTGAAATCAACACTGAGGACGGACTTCGCCTGACTCTCCCCAATAAATGCTGGGTTCATCTTCGCACCTCCAACACCGAGCCAATCATCCGCGTCATCGCCGAAGCACAAAGCGACGAAGAAGCCGAGAAGATTGCAGAGGCGTGTATGGAGAAGATTCATTGACATTTTTTCTTTCCTCCAAAAAACACTTCCCGTGAGCAACACCACCACCCGCATCATCGTTGCCGTCATCGCCGCGCCAATCATCATCGGTTTGGTAATTTTGGGCGGCGTTTGGTTCTGGCTTTTTGCTGAAGCGCTTGCTATTCTGGCATTAAAAGAACTCTATGACTTAGGCAAGCACACATCTGCCTCGCCCCAGCGCATTATTGGCTATGTGGGCAGTTTTTGTGCTGGTGCATACTTTTTTGTGGCAAACGCTTTACCGCCTGCGATTGCGAGCATTGTGTTCCCCGCTTTCGTTCTTCTTTTTGTGCTTGCTGTTTTAATCATCGAACTCCTGCGCAATGCCCCACACCCGCTTTGGAATGCCTCTATCACGACCTTTGGTGTGTTTTATGTTGGCTTTTTTCTGACGAGTCTCGTGGGATTGCGCATGACCTTTAGCGGCAAAATGCTTGACCTGCCCGTCATCGCGCCCTTTCTTACTCATCTTTCGCAGCCGGAACGCCTCGCACTCGGCGACCAATGGGGTGCATGGCTCGTCTTTGCGACATTTATCGCCATCTGGACGTGCGATTCGTTGGCATTTTTTGCCGGAAAAGCATTCGGTTCGCACAAACTTTTCCCGCGCGTCAGCCCGAATAAGTCATGGGAAGGCGCTGTGGTGGGCTTCCTGGCTTCGTCAGCAGCATTCGTGGCTATTGCACATTACCTCTTGCCATTTTTGCCGGCGCTTCATGCAGGAATTATCGGCGCTTTGGCAGGGATTATCGGACAGTTTGGTGATTTGGTCGAGTCTCTCTTCAAGCGCGATGCAGGCGTAAAGGACAGTTCCACCATCATTCCCGGGCACGGTGGTGTCTATGACCGCTTCGATGCCGCCATGTTCGTTGCGCCTGTTGTATATATCTATGTGAATCTCTTTTTGCTTCTTACTCCATGATTCCCGCTTCGCACAAAGGCTGGGCACACGCCATTTTTCGCCGCTATCTTCGCTTCCTTATTAAAAAACGATTTCATGCACTTCACGTGTTAGGTGATGTACCGAGGGTCAGCACCGACACACCCGTTCTCCTTCTCCCCAATCATTCCACGTGGTGGGATGGCTTCTTTCCGTACGTGCTGAACGACATCGTTCTGAAGCGTGAGTTTTTTATCATGATGCTCGAACACCGACTACGCGAATTTTGGTTCTTCCGCTTCGTTGGTGCGTTCTCTATCAACCAACAATCTCCCAAAGGCATCGCCCAATCGCTTGATTACACCGCCACGTTGCTTCAAGGCAACCGCCTCGTTGTCCTCTTTCCGCAAGGAGAACTCACGGCATGGGGCAAGCGCCCGCTCGGCTACAACAGAGGCGTGGAGCGGGTTATACGGAAGTGCATTGAACGAGGCAAACAGATTGCAATTATTCCACTGGCAATACGGTGCGAATTCCTTGCCGATGAAAAACCGCACGTATTCTTGCAGTGCGGTGCGCCTCTTTACATGGATGCAAATGCTACACGAAGCACAGCCGACGAGTTGGAACGCCTTGAAACGGCACTCTTGGAAGAATTGGAGAGGCACATCACGACAGGGGAAGTTGGGGAAATACTTTTGTAAAGCCTCACTACGTTCAGCCCTCACACTCAAAAAAAAAGCCCCGACACCGTCAAGCATTGTGCTTGTGTGTCGGGGCTTGCCCTATCTATCATTCACTCGCTGCGAAGGCGAGCTGGGAGAGAGATTTTTCTGCGTGAAATTTGAGCCAAACAATCGTGTCGCCTGCCTTGACGGCAGGCGACACGGGGTACTGATTGCTATTAACGTTTGATGAGTTTGTCGGTAAACCGGCGCTCGCCATCGGTCATCTCGAAGAAGTACACCCCTGTATTGAGTGCGCTCACATCAAGTTGCTGCGAGAATCTGCCTGCGCCGACTGCTTGCGTGAAGAGTACAACAGTGTTCCCAAGAACATCCGTGATACGAACACGCAACTGTCCTGCTTTTGGTAGATTTGCCTCGAAGCTGACCATATCTTCCATTGGGTTCGGATAGACGCTACCGGACATAACCTCGACCGTTTGTACTTCACGAACGCCCGGCATATAAGCCTGTATTGTGAAAGAACGACTATCAGGGTTAACAATGCGTAACGTCGGGTCACCCAAGAAAAAGCCTGCCGGAGCAACAGCAATAATCTGATTTGACCCAATACTTACAATCCGAAGCGGAACGCCCCCTAAGGTCAATGTTGCACCTTGCTGGAAGTTAGAACCGGTTATCGTGAAGGTAACATCGAAGTTGTACTGCGGACGCAATGCGCCGGGCGATACACTAGAGATAATCGGACACAAAGAGCAAAGGACAGTTACGGAAGCCTGTGCAAACTGCGTGTCAGGATTGATTATCTGTACGACTGCATTACCTTCTTGGCTATTAACACCTGCCGGAACGAATGCTGTCACACTGGTTGGGCTTGCACCCAAGATTTGCAGCACCGTACCGTTGTAGCGGATTTGGAAGCCTGGTAGTGTTTGCCCCTGCGGTGTTACGCCGAAGTTCAGACCATTGACCGTAATGACAAACGGCGTACCGGTTGCATTGGTGGTCGAAGGCGATACCGACGTGATTCTCGGACCATTGGGCTGACCAATCGTGAAGGTTGATTCAGCTTGCAGACCGTCAGCATTGGCAAGCGTTATCGGGAATACACCTGGCGTACCGTTGAATCCGGCTGCTATTTGAACAATGACCTGTGTATCGGATGTGGAAACAATCGGTACTTGTGCGCCGTTGAATCGTACTATCAAATCTTTGCGGAAGCCCGTACCGGTTATTGCTAACTGGAATGGGAAGACCGAGGCTGCTGTTACGTTTAGACCGGAAACAGCACCGCTTGCTGTCAGAACGCTTGTAATGGTCGGCGATGGGTAGCCGACATTAAAGAGCGCTGCTCCATTGAAACCACCGGGATTGCTAACACGAATCTGGAATGTACCAAAATTTGTCAGCATACTTGCCGGAATCAATGCCGTAATCTGATTTGTTGAGCGCGGCGGATTAGCTAGTACTTGAATTGGAAGGAAGTTGAATGTAACATCCGAATTCAAGAAGAAGCCCGAACCGGCAATCGTGACAATAACCGCAGAAGTACCAACAATCGCACGCGATGGCGTGATACTATTGATGACAGGTCTGCCCGGATCGCTGATGGTAATCGTTCCTTGTACTGTCTGGTTATCAGAGTTCCGCACAACGATTGTGAGCGTTTGCGGCACTTGATTAAGGTCGGCGGGAATGATTACCCGAAGTTGCGTTGAAATTGCCGAAAGCACCGTCAATGCGCGCCCATTTGCCGTTACTGTCGTACCAGCAGAACCGAAGAAGTTCGTACCGGTGATAGTAGCAATAAAGGCTACACCACTTGCCGAGGTTGTGCTAGGCGTAATACTTGTCAAGGTCGGCGTACCACCTGCGACAAGCTGGAACGGAATGTTTGCCAGTTGACCATCGGCGTTTAAGACTGTGACAAAGCGTTGCCCGACCATATTATTGAACGTACCGGAAATCGTAGCGCGAATCTCCGTAGCCGAAACGCTTTGGACCGAAATACGCGACGACGGGCTAATAGACTGCGGTGAGTTATTCAGCGAGAAGTAAACGCCAGATTGAATAGCCGTTGGAGCAGGATTCAAATTGATGCTAAAATTCAAGCCGCGAATAATAATTGGAATATCTTGACCATTGACCACAGCAGAATTAGGCGTAACGCTGCTAATGGAGGGGGCAAGGTTATAGGTAAAGAGCTGTGCCGAAGTACCGACTCCGCCAGCAGTCGCAATCGTAACCGGAGCAATCAATGGTACAAGAGACGTACCCGATACCAGCACCGTCATTTCTGTCCCGGCAGCATTGATACTTTGCACAGTACCAGTTACACCGGCAACATTGACTGTGAAGAGATTCGTAAACGCACCAAAGTTTGAGCCGGTGATAGTAAGAATCGTGCCTGTTCCGCCTGATGTAGGAGTAAAGGACGAAATACTTGGCGGCGTACCGACTGTAAAGATAGCGGTGGAGGTTCCAGAACCTCCGGGATATGTTGCTCCCGGCGGGCGAGAGACGCTTACAGGACCCGTGGATGCACCGGCAGGAACGACAACTGAGATAAGATTATCACCAAGTACTGTGAAATTCGTAGCAGCAGCACCATTGAACAACACGGCATTTACTCCGAGGAAGTTCGAGCCACTAATAAGAACAGTCGTGCCCGGTCCACCCGTTGCAGGCGTAAAGCCTGTAATAGATGGGAAAACAGCAGCAGCCGATATAGTCACAATAGCCGAAGTCGCAGCAATCGGTCCGGCACCCGCAGTCGTACTAACAATCAATCGTACTTGCGTCGTCGGAGCGTTTGGATTCGTCCATGTAACCGTCACACCGTTCAATCTGATACCGGATTGGTTCACGAATACGCCAGCAGAATTACCGCCGACCGTAAAGGTGTTTCCACCTGATACAGCTTGGGCTGTCAATGCAACCGATGAGTTGGAAAGTGAGTTTGCCAAAACACCATTTGCATCAAACAAACCAAGGTCAACATTGAACGGAATACTATTTGCAATATTCGGGCTGTTACCGTTAATACCTTGCGTACCTGTCGAGGAAATCTGGCTAAATGCCAATGCTACCGGGATGCTTGCGCCTGTCGAAAGCGTAATGGTTGCATCTGTGGAAGCAATCACGCCATAGAGAGGTGGCAGATTCTGCGGTGTCAAGCGAACAACAACGGTAATCGGTCCTGCGACTGTCGGGTTGCGCCAGTTTAGGATAACATTTGGTATCGTTGCTTGACGAGCACCGAAAATTAAAGGCAGAGAAGAGTTGCCATCAATTGTTACAGTTTCCGTTGCAGGGGTAACACTAACAATGGAAAGCTGCATCGGGTTACCCGCGCCCGTAGCCAAGACATCGGCAGCATTGAAGAAGCCGAAATCAATGTTGAACGGGCGACCACTTGGAATATTGCGATTACCGCCATTAATACCTATTGAACCGATAGCCGGAGTTGCGTGACCAGTTGTCGGTCCGACGCTTGAGTTAAATGACGTGACAGTTGCAATAGAACCAGTTGTCGTAATCCAAACCTGTGCAGTTGTCGTAATAAGCGTTGTTTGGCCACTTATTGCCGTCAACGTTACAATCGCGGCTCTCTGACCGGGAGTGTTTGCGGTGTAGAAAATACGAGGGAAGAGAGAGCCGGTGCCATCGACCTGAGAAACAGTCGTAGCCGTCGTGCCATCCATCGTAAAGACCTCGGTTGGGTTAATCGGATCGGGAGCAATGGAAAGCTGCACTTGCGTTGGCGAAGTCGGGCGAATCACTGCACCGTAATCAACAAATGAAGCGAAGTTCACGCGAACTTGCTGACCACTTGTTATCGGGGTTCCGGGACCAAAACTACCGCCATTGAAACCGAGCGTTCCGGTTGCCGCATTCAGCAAATCACCTGAGTTGACAGCATAACCGAGACGGGTCGGAACAGGAGCAGTAGCACTGGTGCTCAGAGTCACGGTCACGGTTGTTGAACCGAGACCCGGTGCCGTAAGCGTTATAAGTGCTTTGGTAATACCACCATTGACCGGAGGATTAGTCCAGTTAAATATCGGGAAGATAAAACCGCCCGTAGCGCCAAGCGCAACAGTTTGAGGGTTGATAGCACCATTGGAGCCACCGGGTGTGGTTGAGAACACTGAACCCGGATTAGCAGGGTGCACGGCAATACTAGCAACAACCGATGTGATATTTGTCGTAGCAGCTAAGAAGTTTGTATTAGAGAAGAAACCAAAGTTAATCGGGATGCCGACACCACCGGTGATGTTAAATTGCCCCAAACCGCCGCCATTGAAGCCCAGTGTACCATTGCTGGAATTTTGCACTTGGGTGTAGGCGATAGTGGAAGCACGAAGCGGTGGAGCATTGACAATGATTGCTATATCACGAGAAGCAAACTGCCCTGCAAGATCATACAAACGGAAGATAGCATTTGTTGAAAGCAAAGCGCCCGGATTAACCCATGTTACCGTCAAGTTTGTTGAAGTAACGTTAAGAGGATTCACGCCCGGGACGAGTGTAAATGGTATCAATGCACTACCTGTACCTGTTGTCGTGAATACTGCTGAACTACCAGGAATTGGCAGCACTTGTGCCACAAACGTTAAAGGATTAATGACAGGGGCAGCTTGACCTAAACCGTTGTAGGATCCTGCATAAAGCAAGAACGGCTTTTCGCTCTCAATGGTTGTGCCTGCGGGTGTACCGCCAACATTGAAACCACTGATGTCTCCCGGCAAAGTTGTACCGATATTTGCTATTGTGCTTGCCGCAAGGGTAGAGGCGGGACCAAATATCGTAATCAGATAGGTTGCCGATGTTATCGAACCGCTCGGGTCGTAGAAGCGCAAAATAGCCGTTGTAGAGCCTTTTAGACCTGCATTTGTCCAGTTGAAGGTAATGTTTGTGGTTGTACCGCTTATGGGATTCACAATCGGCATTAGCGTTATCGGTGTACCTGGGGAGCCTGTACCCGTTGTTGTGAAAATATCACCGCTACCGGGAGTTGGTAGAAGTTGCACTTGCACATTCAAAGCACCAATGACCGGTGAACGCTGTGCCGGAATTAAACCATTAAACGCGCTGAAGCGTACCGTGAAGGGAACACCACTTGCAATTTGTCGAACACCAACAGTTCCAAAACCGTTTGGTGTAGTAGAATTCAAACCACCATCATTGTTTACATTTGTTGAGTCAGCAGCGAGGATAATTGCAACCGGCTGATTCAATACCAATAACTTACTACTGCTGAGACTTGTAAACGGAATCGTATTATCAACAAAGTAATATTGACCTGTACTATTGATTGCAAACGGTAGTGCCGGAGGTGCAGTAGCACCGAAGTTTTGATAAACAGAACCACCAGCTAAACCTACAAAGGCATTATTACGGATAAAGCCAGTACTTTCGTGATTAGTTTCCCAATAGAAACGAATGGTACGATTACCGCTACCACCTGTTACTGTCCACTCAGGAATAACGCGTTGTGGATACGCAGGCTGCAAAACATCCATAACAGAATCCGCAGCTACTGTATAATCACTTGCTGTTGGAGAGTTGAAAATAACGATAGGTGAATACATAAGACTGCCCGGTACGGTCTGCACACCAACAGGGAACAAACGTTGTGCGCTTGCAGCCACAGGCATACGAACACGACCACCCGGAGTGGCATCGATAAATGCATTTGTTTGTGTTGGAGTATTATTTGCATTTGTAGTATTCACAAACAACTCTATTCCGTTGTTCAATCGGATATTGCCACCACCAGCCGTCGGAAGCTGGCTTTGAGCGTTCATAATCAATTCATTTTGGACACTTACCGATGTTGCCATTGTTACGAGTGTCGTAGCAATATTTGTCGGACTTATTGGTCCTAGTGCGTTCACCGTCAAATTACGCAACTGACCACCTGTACCACCAACCATACGAAGCGTAGAGCCACGCATAGAAACAAACTCCAATGAAGCATTTGCGTCGCCAATAATCACATTTGAATTGGTCGTAATATAGCCGCTTGTTCCAACAGCAGCAGGATTACCCGCCCCAAAACGAAGCATATTACCATTCAACGTCAATTGTGCCGCACCATTGAGAGCTAGTTGACCCGCAAGCGGACCTGCGGTTAAACCACTTAAACTTGCATTTGTACCAGAAGCAAGTGTTACGCTTGCACCTGTTATACTGAGTGACCCAATTGCAATCGGTGTTGCAGGAGTTGCCACGTAGGTCGCAGCTGTACTTGCATCGAAGCGCAATGTCACAGTAGTTGGGTTATTGTACTCAATGCGCGAATCATTAAACGCAACTGTGGCACTTGTTGTGCGGAACATACCAAGTGGCGACGGTGAAATCAGAGGAACATTGATCGTTATCGTCCTTCCTGTCCCACCCGACAAGTCTAATGCACCGCTTAACAAATGAACACCGCCCGTACCACTTGTCGCAATGACAGATTTGTCGTTGTTAAGTTGAACTAGATTTTCATAAATAGGTCGTTGCGGAAAGCCCTTCTCAATTTCCAATGTTGCACTCAAGGCACTATACCCTGCAGGTGCATTAGGATTAACTATATTTGGGAATTCAACATCTGTTGTAGAAACGTTACCTGTTGTTGCATATCGAAGCACCGATGTTGATGCCTGATAGGTTACGGGACGTGTAACATTCGACGCGATAGGAGAAATTGTCGGCGGTTGAGTAAGAACACCACCAAAAATCTCCAATACCCCGGCAGGAGCTACCGTAATACCATCATTGGCATTAACAGTAAGCGCATTTGTATTAAACGTTGCAAAGTGTGGTGCTGCACTGGCAGCCGAACCAAGACGCAAACGTCCTTGTACGGAAACTCCGACATTTGCGAAAGGTGGTCCTGCGGGACCGATGAGTGCCCCTGTAACGCCAGTTCCCATACCAACTGGACCCGCTAATGTTAGCGTATCGGCAGGGCTAATAGTTAGGGCTTGAATCCCATTACCCTGCAATACACGCACACCGTTTGGAGCAATTAACGTCAAATTACGACTTGAATTCAAGGTTACCGTACCAGCCGAGCTTGGTATATTGACCGTTAATGCACCCAACATTCTTCTGTATGGGTTGTTGTCGGTAAAACGAAGATTTGAAGCACCGCGACCTTCTACGAAAAGTTGTGTCGCAGGCTCATCATTACCCCAGAATGTTGCTCCTGCCGCAACCGTTATCGGAGCATTGTAGGGAATATCTCTGTTGTCAACGACATCAGCACCAAAGGCTAACTCTTGTACGAGGGGTAATTCCCAGTTGCCCGAAAGCAAATCTGCACCGCCGATAAAGCGGTATCGTGTTGTTGCTGTGTTATTGATTCTAAAATCTCGATTAGCACCTGTGCGATTAACAACCAACTTCACATCCAATTGAACAGGAGAAGCCAACGCAGAGTTGTCTTGGGCTTGGTCTCGTGAGCTAAACTCATTCGATGTTGTTGGTGTTACAGCAATGTTTGCACCTGTTGCATCCGTATAGGATAACACCATTGCAGGTGTTGTCGGTGCAAGGGTATAAAATGGTTGCAAGGAAGGAGTAAGAAAGGGAGCAGCATCCGTACCATATTGCAAACGCGGTGTAGTATTTCTATCAAACCCACCACCAGCAAGTTGAAGCGTAGCACCACTTGAGAAGGCAATGAGGTTGTTCATATTGTTCGCAATACTACGAAACATCGAACCAGAGTTAATCTGCATTCTACCGAAGACGACAGTACGTTCTTCCCCACCTACTGTCGGAGAAGGATTCATAAATACACTTGTACCGCTGAGCGTTAAAGAAGCGTTTGTCCCGATGTGTAATGATTCTTCAAACCACCCCGGATTTGCTGCCGTCGGTGCGGTTGCCACGCGCTGCACCAAATTGAGTGTTTGAGCGGGTTGCGCAAGGGTAACATTAGGATCGCTTGGCGAACTTGGAAGTCGGGCAATAGTCATACGCTGGACACCGCTTGTCGGAATGCCTGTTGTGATATTTGCCGTACCTCTGTCAAAGTATGCCCAATCATTAGCCCCTGGAGGATTTGCCGAGCCACCCGTACCACCGGGCGTTGCTGCCCAGTTGTTTGCTGTTGCCCAATCATTGGTCGGTCCAACCCAGTAAATTGGGAAAAGAGCATTGGTAACGATAAATCTTTCAGCAGTAGTACCGATTGCGGAAGTAATTGCCCCTTGAATTGTTTGCGCTCCGGCACCAAACATTGCAGGCGTAAACGTATGCACACCAGATTGTATGCCTACATATGTGGTAGGTGTACCACCTGTTGGGAAAGCCCGACGAATAGTTGTACGTGCTTGATCTGTTGTGTATAAAGCATGAAAGTCTGCAGGAGCGTTTTCTGCAGGAATACCTGCACCAGCAGTTTCATTCCAGCCAAGCGTTAGATTTCCAGTATAACTCGGAACCGCAGCAAGAGACCACATACCCTGTACACTACGATTAAGCAGATTGGAAGGCACTGTAACACTCGTAACAGCGGAGGTAACGCTCACTGTAAACTGACGACCGGCGCCACTGGTGATGGTTGCGGGCATATACAATGAAGCGACAGCTGCTCCGCCAGCACCAACAAAACTGGCACCAATCGGAAACGTGTACGTTCCTGCAACGTTATTCATAATCAAGTTTCCACCTTGAGAAGCATCAATGAAATTGCCTGCTGTGCCCGGCGTACCACCGATAATGGAAAAGGATGTTGTCAGATTTGAGCCAACACCACGTAGCTGCAAGATAGAGTTACCATCAATTTGCAGTTGATTAGCAAGCGTGATTGGACTTACCAATGACACGAGATAATCATTCGGTGCCAGCGTAACATTGGCAAGCGCACCTGCATTATCAAACGGGCGCAAACGCAGATTGCTCAACGTAGAGCCGCCCACAAATCGTAAGAAAGAACGAATTGCTCGTGAGCGGAAGTTAATATCTGATGCAGCGTCAGGCTGAATAGCTCCTGTGTTTGTAACAGGAATATGACCGCCTTGCGCTGTCCCAGGTGTTGAATTTGCAGGTTGCTGCCCTCGAAAATCCAATGTTGCACTGTTCAGTATAAGGTTTCCAGTTGAGGGTAAATATAGCTGACCATTAACATTGACACCACCGACCCCTGCAGCACCGGCACCATCACCATTGATGATGAGCGTACCACCCGACAAGGTTACATTTCCTGTACCGACAACACCAAAGTTGTTGAAGACATTCAACGTACTGTTCGTTACCCGTATTGTTACAGGCGAGGTACCACCATAAGCAAAAGCACCTGTGTAGGAAGACATATTCGGATTATTATCACCGGCAATAAAACCGCCGGTACCAAAAGTCATTGTACCATTAACGGTTACACGAGACCCGTTCATAGTACCCGACGGACGAATACCGCCCGACTGTAAATCAACAGGACCATTCAAAACAACACTTGCGGGTAGAGGCGGATAACCGCTACCCTCAAAGCCAATAATTGCATTATCGCTGCCAGCAGCAACGCGCAAATCTACAAGCAACTTACCATTCATAACAGCAGGAATTTCTTGTGCGGTTACGTTCCTGACAACCGTTGGAGACGACACAACGCCGTCAATTTGCGCGTTGAGATATTCTGCAGTTGATGTACCATCGGCATAGAATATATTACCTGTTCCCGAAATCTGCGTTCCGTTACCCAAAAAACTGATGCGTGCATTGGAAGCAATGCTGATACCCGATGCAGCACCACTAGTAATATTATTACTGTTTACAATGGTACAACCGGTAGCCATAGCAAAACGACCATTTGAAGCTACAATTAACTGCGCTGTTGCGTCAGCACCAATAGTACCTGAAGCGGTATTTGCTGTTGTAGCACCTAACCACACTGTTCTTGACATAGGGACAGTAATTTTACCTTTATCAATTGTCAAACCTGGTGTGCCTAACATCTGCAAATCAGAATTGATGGTTACATTAAGCGAAGGGATATTCGTTCTAAGTTGATTCACCCAACCAAAAAGGCTTGAACCGGCAGATTGGTCAAGAGTAAATGCAACATCGGAAGTCGTAGCTGCTAAAGGCGTGTAACCAGCAGCAGGGGCGGCAGGTTCATCATAAATAATATTTACACTATTTGCACCTGTGAACGGTGCAATAAAAGCGTTACCAAATGATCCCGGCACAGTCGCCAAACGCCCTGAAGCCATTTTGCTGGCAGCCATTGTGATAGTGGTATTACTCGGAACAGTTAGCACGGCAATACCAGGTGCACCTTTTACTTCGAGAGTACCGCGAATAGTGTATGCGGCAGCACCCGTTAAAGTCAATGTATTAATAGCACCAGACGGGCGTTCGACAACAAGATTACCCAAAACAGTCGCTGCTATGATTTCATCTGACTCAGGAATAAATTGTTGTGTTGTCCCCGCTTTACTATACTTCAGCGTACCTCGTGCGCCAAGCGTAGAGTATCGCACTTGGTTCGCAATAGCACTTGCATTTACAACCCCACCTGCCATACTCAACGTACCGCCCTCATCAATAAATAAGGGGAATGTCGTACTTACAATTAATCTTCCGACTGGCGCACCAACATTCGCCCCTGTACTTACGGTTAAGGTACCAAAAACACTGACAGCATTAGTAGCATTACCCAAGTTAGACGTTACGTTTATACGGGTGCGCTCTTCTACAGTCATAAAACTATTCGGATTGACAACAAGAGGAGCGGTATTATCTCCACCTATACCTAATATTTGCAAGGCATCTGTTATAACGGAATTGTTAGGGCTGCGAAATATTACGCTACCTCCCGACTGCACAACTAAACGACCTACGGTGAGAATTGTGGCATTTGTTAAATCAACAAAGCCAGTATTTTTGTCAAAAATAGCAATATCTGCGGATCCCGGAATACCAATGCCTCCAGTACCGCCACTGGTTGCTGACCAGCTACTAGCATTATTCCATGCCGTTCCGGAACTACCTACATAGTAGAATGTCCCAGCCGTTGCCACATTAACTGTAGCGAAAAGTACCAATACGAATGCAATAGCCTGCACCGCAGAGCTTCGCGCCGCAGTACGAGTCGCCTTCAGAACAGAACGCAGCGTGCGCTGGAGCAAGGATACATCCTGCTTCATCGCATCCAAAGCCTCAAGTGAGGGACTCACGGCTTTGGCACTTGCACTGTCCACGGCGCGTCCGCTCAGGGGGCGCAGAGCTACGCCACGAATGGGCGAGCGCTGCTGAGCAGAAGTGTGTAGAAAGTTCATAATTATCTCCAAAAAAAAATACTTGTGAATTGAAAAAGAGGGTTTTCTATTTAGTCAACTTCTTTAAGAGAAGCCGTAAGCAAGCATGGCTTTCGAGCATGGGCTTCAATGAGCATGAGGCTTTATGAATTGTACAATTGCACGAGAGAATAGTCGCCTAAAGCATTGTACTTTAACATTATTATCTAACTTACCTCACGTTATTTATGCTGCGTGGCAAAGATACGCTTTATTTTACAGACTGTGCTATGTCTTTGCATATTTTTCCACAAAATTTTCCACATTCCTCACAATGAAACATTCCAGCGAGGGAGGGCTACTCACAGCACAAAGTGAAAATGCAAAAAATGTGCCAAGTCGTTTTCTTTCGACGAACCTGCTCGTATTACGACATAAGCGATTAAAATAGATTCTCGCAAATCCGCACATTTGTGGGCAAGAGAGTACTTCCCTTGTTCGGTACGTCATTATGAAACAATTGCCCATTGTCTTCGGTATGCGCGAACGTCCTATTAAAAAAAAGCACAGCGCAGAAGATTATACCTTCTGCGCTGTGCTCTTCAGTTACTTTCAACAAACAATATACTATAAGATTCTTACGATTTTTGCATCATTCCTGCTTTCTAAGCATCATATGGCAACAATTCAGGGTGCGCTGCGAGCAATGTATTGATTTCCACGAGCAGACGCTGAATGGACTGTAGGCGATCCGCTGCAAGCAGAGTACTGTATCTGCGAGTCATACTTAATGCGAGTGCGCCCGTTGCCAGATCAGCACGGGAAAGGCGCTCATTACGATGAATTTTGACGAGAATCTCACGAATCTCGTGTTCAAGCCATTCTCCGGCATGACCGGTGGTCTTGGTAGCATTGGAAGCTGCGTAGGCTGTCATGGTCGTATTCCAAAAAATGAGTATGTAGAAAAAAAACACTAGGAGATAATGTACTTTGACGCTGCTCTGCTGTTATCCTAAAACAGCATAACAAAAATTATATTCTCT
>CALCNX010000068.1 GCA_937899715.1 uncultured bacterium
TTACGGTCGTCCGATAACATACCTGCGGCTTGCTGTTACAGACCGATGCAATCTTCGGTGTGCGTACTGTATGCCTGAAAATATGAGGTTTCTGCCAACGAAAGCACTTCTGACGAATGAAGAAATGCTGCGGCTTGTGGAGGTAACGGCAGCGCTCGGTGTTCGCAAGGTGCGCATTACTGGCGGCGAGCCGTTTGTGCGGCAGGGAATTATGGATTTGCTGTGGCGTATTAGCGAAACCAAGGGTATCGAGGAGGTGCATATTACCACCAATGGCGTTCTGACCGCACAGCACGTGCCGGAACTGAAGCGCATGGGGATTGCGTCGGTCAATCTGAGCATGGACTCTTTCGATGCAGAGCGCTTTTTTGAACTCACCCGCCGCAATGAATTTGCTGCTGTTCAGAATTCGTTTGAAATGCTCATAGAAAGCGGTATTCCGCTCAGTGTGAATGCCGTTGTGATGGATAGCAAAAATACGGATGATGTTATTGCAATGTGTGAAAAAACTCGTTTGCAAAATTTCACGATGCGTTTTATCGAAGAAATGCCCTTCAACGGCGGTACACACGAGCTTCCAACGATTTTGTGGGATTACAAAAAAATCCTTGCTTCCATTCAAGACGCTTATCCGAACCTTGAGCGCGTCGGGCGCAGTAACCACGCCACGGCAGAACTCTACCGCGTGCGTGGGTATGCGGGGCAAATTGGCATTATTGCGGGCTTTTCACGTACATTTTGCGGCGCTTGCAACCGCATCCGCATCACGGCAAAGGGAACGCTCAAAACGTGTCTGTACGACAATGGTGTACTCGACCTGAAAACGCTCTTGCGCTCCGGTGCAAGCAATGAAGAACTCTCTGTGGCAATAGCGGATTGTGTGCAGCATCGTTTTCGCGATGGAATTGAGGCGGAGCGCCATACGCACACGAGCGCTGCTTTTGATTCGATGTCGGAAATTGGGGGGTAAATTTGAGGCTAAAGAGATATTTATGGCGACACTACCATCGGTAACGCAATCACCACAGTTGTACCCTTATGTTCAATACTTTCTACGTCTATCCTACCACTGTTCTTTTGTAGAATTGTTCGAGCTATGGTCATGCCCAATCCCGCTCCCTGTCTTGTGACGGGCTTTGTTGTGAAAAATGGCTCAAAGACTCGTTGCCGTGTTTCCTCCGGCATACCGCGTCCATCATCCTCCACGATAATAATCAGAACCATTCTTCCGGCTTCGTCTTTGGTATGTGCCGAAAGGCGTATCGTCTTCGCATCTGCTTGTGCGGCATTCACGAGAATACTGAGCAATGCTTGGTTGAGTTCGCCCCAATCTGTTTCTGCTTGCAAATCGCTCGGTGTTACGTCGGTCATAACTGCCGTGCTGAACTGATAATGAAACATCTCGACTGTTGTTGCTATCTCTTGTGCGACAGACTCCGTGCTGGCTCCTGCGCGCTGGTGCTTTGTGAAATGCTGCAATTCGCCGACAATACCCATTATTCGCTCTGAGCCTGTTTGTGCTATGTCGTTGATGGTGCGGGCTTCCTCAAGCATTTGCGAAAAACGTTTTGCTTTTTGGGATTCCTTTGACCGGGCATCAAGGAGTGAGAAAAAATAGGCTTCAATATCGCGCAGCGACACGCTCATAGAGTGAGCAGCGGCATAGATGGCGGCATTAGGGTTGTTGATTTCATGCATGACTCCAGCGGTGAGCTGCCCGATGGCAGCCATTTTTTCGGAATGAATAAGTTGTGCTTGGGTATTCTTCAAGTTGCTGATTGCGGTATCAAGCGCGACATTTTTTTCGTGTAATTCAGTATTTGCCAGCTCGACTTCACGTGCTTGTTCCGCCTGAATATCCATTTGGCGGCTTATTTCCTCATTTGCATCGCCAAGTTCTCTGTTCGCCACATTCAACTCCGCTGTGCGCTCTTGTACTTGCCTTTCCAGTCGTTCATTTTGCCGTGCCAGCGCACGGGTTCGCCAACGATAGAATTGATACAACACACCTACAAAGCAGAGTACGAAAGCCGTCCGCGACCACCACCGCGACCACCATGGAGGAAGAATGATAATGCGTACACTTGCACCCTGCATATTCCACGTTCCATCGCTATTACAGCCTCGCACACGAAATGTATATTCTCCCGGATCAAGATTGGTATAAGTAGCTTTTCGCTCCGCGCTGGCTGGCGACCAGTCTTTGTCAAAGCTCTCAAGTTTATGTCGGTATAAATTCCGTTCCATGATACTAAAACTCAGGGTCACAAACTCAAAACCAATATCATTATCATTGTAGGGCAGAGTGATAACGGTTTTCACTTCTATTGCTGAATCCAGTGCGGCAGAACGGTTAAATTTGTTGAATGTTGTTATCACTATTGGCGGCGGTGCAGAGTCAGGGCGAACACTATCGGGAATAAACGCATTAAAGCCACCGATACCACCAAAGTAAAGGTGTCCACTCGTGCCTTGGTGATATGCTCCCTGATTAAATTCGTTGTCCTGCAAGCCATCACGTTTATCGTAGGTGATAAATGTTTGCTCTCGTGTGTCGAACTTGCAAAGCCCCTTATTTGTGCTAATCCAAAGGTTTCCGCGCCTGTCTTCCGCCATACCATTGATAACATCATTGGGCAATCCATCTTTTTCACGGAAGATTGTGAATGTTTCGCTTGAGCGTTCAAAACGGTTCAATCCTCCGGCGGTTCCCACCCAAAGCGTACCCGAATGGTCTTTCAAAAGCGATAATACCCGATTGTGGCTCAAACTTGTGTGATTGGCTGGCTTGTGTTCGTAGCGCTTGAATTTCCCGGTTGTAGGGTCGAAGCAGTTTAGCCCGCCGCCAACTGTCCCCACCCAAATTTTTACGCTCTGCGCGCTGTCCTTGTCGTTTTCAACCTTGTGGTCTTCTAAAAGCACATTCACGGCATTATTGCTTAATGTCGTCGTATCGGCGGAGCTATGTTTGTAGTGCACAAATGTTCCCGTGGACTTATCAAATTTATCTAATCCTTCATCTGTACCTGCCCAAATCGCTCCTGTGCGGTCTTGTAAAAGGGATAAGACTCTGTTATGACTCAAACTCAATGGGTCGGTCGGGTTATGTTTATAGCTTTTGAATGTATTGGTTGAGCGATTAAACCTGTTCAGTCCGCCCCACGTGCCTATCCACAGCACACTGGCACTAACTCCTTGCTGTTTATTGCCGCCGTTGCGGTCGTGGCGCTCCTCCAGAAAAGAGCGTACTCTATCGTCGCTTAAACTGGTCGGGTTGGCAGGATTATTCTTGTATTGGGTGAATTTTCCGGTGGCAGGGTCTAAACAACTAACACCACCGCCGTATGTTCCTACCCAGAGCAAGCCTGCACGGTCTTCCAAAAGCGAGACGACGTTGTTATTGCTTAGACTATTGGTGTTGTCAGGATTATGCTGAAACCGCTTGAATTTGACTGCGCTGCGGTCAAATCGGGTAACGCCACCTGCATCGGTTCCCACCCAGAGTGCACCTGCACGGTCTTCGGTAAGTGCAAACACGCCATTTGAGCTAAGGCTGTTTGCGTTGGCTGGGTTATGCTGATATCGAATGAATTTCCCGGTAGTGGGGTCGAGATAGTTCACACCGCCACCGTACGTCCCCACCCAAATCCCTCCATTACTGCTTTTGCGGTCTGTCGAAAGAGACAGGACGTTATTGTTGCTCAAACTTCTGGGGTCGGAAGGGTCATATTGATACCGTACAAATTTCCCCGTTTGGCGGTCGAAACGGTTCAATCCGCCGCCGTATGTTCCCACCCAAAGCGCTCCTGCACGGTCTTGTACAAGCGACCATACGTTGTTATTGCTCAAACTCGTTGGATTGGCGGGATTGTGTTGATATAAAGTGAACGATTCTGTGGCATAGTCAAAATGATGCAGCCCGTGAGCCGTACCCACCCAAAGCCCGCCGAAACTATCTTCCAGAAGAGATAAAATTTTATTATCGCCCGGATTTTTGGTATCGGCAGAATTATTCACGTAGCGCTTAAATGTTCCTGTTGAGCGGTCAAAACGGTTCAAACCGCCGCCGCAGGTTCCCACCCATAACGTTCCGGCTTTGTCTTCAATAATCGCTCGTACGTCGTTATGGCTCAAACTTGTGCTCACATCAGAACGGTGTTCATAACGTGTGAATTTGCCTGTTGCGCGGTCAAAACGGTTCAAACCACCGTCGCGTGTGCCTATCCAAATCGTGCCGGATGACTTGTCTTCCAGCAGCGCCCTAATGTCGCTATTGGATAGTGTGGTTGCGTCTTGGGGGTCGTGGCGGAAAACAGTGAAGCGGTAGCCATCGTAGCGTGCGAGTCCGTCGCGCGTTCCAAGCCAAACAAAGCCCAGTCGGTCTTGCAGCACACACTGAACCGAACTCTGCGGCAAACCGTGCTCGGTGCTGATGCGCTGAAAATACGCTTCGGTGGTGGGCTGCGCCAGACAAAGGGAAATAAATACAAGTGTCAACATCAAACCAAGAAGGGCAAAACGCCGCATAATTTCTACACCTTTCAGAAAAACGTTGTTATGCTCTTGCCTCGGACATCGGTTTGGGTTCGCTTGCTTTGGTTCGTTGGCTTTGGTTCTTACTCATAGATTTACCGTTCCAAAAAACGCCACGTCGTTTTGAAATTGTTCGATAATTCCTGCCCTGAAAGCAGGGCACGAGTCATTTCGATCGGGATATTGCCGTTACGTAATATTGCATCGTGGAAATCTTTTTCTGTCATTTTTCCGCTTTCTACAAACTCTTTGCGCAGTGCAATAAACTGTTTTGCTCCAATCATGTACGCAAGTTGGTACAAGGGTCCGTAGCCGCCCATCACCGAGCGGCGCACTTCTGCTTCCGCATTGGCGCGTTCATGCCCAACTTTTTCTACCAAAAAATCAATACACTGCTTGGGAGTCCACTTACCGAGATGATAATTCACCGAAAAGACAATCCGTGCGCAGCGGTGCATCCGCCAAAACAAAGCACCCACACGGTCTTCAGGCGTTGCCGTAAATTTTCTATCCCACAGTTGCATTTCCCAATAGAGCGCCCAACCTTCCATCCAGAAGGGCGTATCGAAGAGGTCGCGCTGCCGATTATAGCGGTTCATCATAAACATTTGCAAATGGTGACCCGGTATCAATTCGTGAAACACGGTTGCACGGGCAAAGTGCTTGTTGTTGCCCCGAAGGCTCATCATTTTTTCGTCGTGGCGCATAGCATCGGTCGGATAGGCGACCTGAATCAATTCTCCGCCTAAGAAAAATGGGCTGAAGCGCTGCTGCTCGGCTGTGAGCATGGACATCCGCCACGTTTCTTTGGCAAGTGGCGGTATGGTCAGAAGATTGTTTTTCTCAACGTAGTCAATGGCTTCTTCTGCTAAAAACGTGATAAAAGCAGGCTGCTCACCAATGGGGGCGAAATCATTTTTTACTTTTTCGAGTGCGGCTTTCCAGTTCGCACCGAAGCCCATTTCCTCCGAAGCACGCAGCATCTCGCGTTCGCACCATGCAAACTCTGCATTTCCGGCGGCAATGAGATCATCCGGCGTGTAGGGAATCATGGCAAATTGCAGGCTCTTGATAAATTCTTCACGACCGAGCGGCAAGCCCGTGATGCCTGTGCCGTCGTCTTGAGTGTTGTCCGGCGTTGACCATGCTTGTAGTGCCGAAGCGTATTCTTCAAGTATTGTCAGCAGCTTTTCGTGGGGATTCTTCGCCCACCAGCTTACAAGCGGGTCGTAGGTGGCGTAAAATTTATACGCCTCATCAAGAGCACGTTTGAGTTCTCGCGTTGCGTTTGCCGCTTTGGTGGCTTGTCGGGCTGGAATTTTAGGCTTCTGCTGTACGCCTTTGCTGAGTGTGTTGATGGATTCTGCGAGACGAAAAAAACGTGCGGCAAGTTCTTGAGCATTTGGCTTTGCGCCATGCCTGCGCTGAACAACAAACGCCATAATGGTATCGGAGAAGGGCAGCAGGGGCTTGATGGCAAGGTATTCCGCCAGTTTCTGAGCGTTTGTGTAACGGCGTTCTTCGATGGTGTTGCGGAGCATCACGAAATCAGCTTTTTGGGTTTGCCGAAGCGCATTAAAATTGAACGCGCTCAACTCGCGCAGCCAATCATCGTAGAAAAGTGCCATCCGATTATAGTATTCTTCCGATTCGCGGACGGAATACGTTCTGTTCAGGCTTTCTCTATCTTCCTGAAAACGATAAATCAAGTTCTCAACGCTTTTTTCGGCTTCTTGTGCCTGTACGGACACTGGCAGAAAGATAAAGAGCGCGAGATTCAAGAAAGCAATGACGACGTGCAAACGTGTACGGGTAGAAAAATTTTGTATCATAGTTGTTGCTGTATGTGGTGCGTAGAATGGTTGTTGCCAAAACAGGAAGAACCAAAGTAGGAAGAATAGGGGCAACTTCCAAAGCGAATTAGTGTTTATGAAGCATTTCGCTGTTAGAGCTTGTTTGAAAAGTCGGAAAGTAGGTAAAAAAAGCGGGCAAAGCC
>CALCNX010000069.1 GCA_937899715.1 uncultured bacterium
TTCGGGCTTTGCCCGCTTTTTTTACCTACTTTCCGACTTTTCAAACAAGCTCTTACAATGTACATTCTAGTATTTACTTTTGAGGCGTGTACTTCCTCGACTGAGTTTGACACTCCACGCACAACCACGAATGTTTTGAGTGATAGTACAATAACTGGAAGCACCACAGGTACAATGAATGGAACAACAAACGGAACCATGACGGTAACAGCACCGCCCGTCATTACTTCTTTTACGCCAACGTCGGTAACAGCCGGTACCGTAGTGCATATTCTGGGAACAGGGTTTACGGGAACTTCTGCTGTAACTATTGGTGGAGTTGCCGTAACCTCATTTACAGTCGTTTCCGATGGGCAAATCTCGGCGGTGGTGCATCCTAATTCGATGTCAGGTAGCGTCTCTGTGACCACATCACGAGGTGTGGCAGCACGGTCGGGTCTCATTGTCACATCAGCACCTCCACAATCAAGTGTAACACAGATTTCCAGTTTCTTACCCCCCTCAACCGGAGCCGGAACAGAAATTGCCATCTTAGGTTCAGGTTTTACCGGAGCGACTGCTGTGAGTATCGGTGGTGTGCCTGTCGCCTCTTTCAAAGTTGTAACTCCGTCGCTCATTGAAGCCGTCGTTGGTGCAGGTGCATCGGGGAGTGTAAGCGTTACAACACCGTCCGGTACGGCTTCTTTAGCAGGATTTACGTTGGCTCTCCCTCCAACGATCACTTCTTTCACGCCAACTACAGCGCCAAATGGCGGAATCGTTACTATTAATGGTACAAACTTTACTACGGCGGTAGGAGTGAAATTTGGCGATGTATATGCTCGGACATATACTATCGTTTCGCCAACACAAATTATCGCAACCGTCAGTACAGGCGCAACGGGAAGCGTGAGCGTTAGGACTCTAGCCGGTACAGCTACTCTTGCAGGGTTTACCTTCCTTCCATAACCGACGTGAAAACAGCATCATAAACGGAATGATGAGTATATCGGCTATATTGATGACACACAAATTGAAGTGTTCATTGACTTCGGTGATATTCCCATTTTTACGCCGAACAGGATAGCAACATTACCGGGCTTTACATTTTTGCCATAATGTACGTTTCGTCTCAGCGAAGAATAATAGCCGAGCCGCTTGCCAGTGGTTCGGCTGTTTGTTCTCGTACCATTTGCCACATATACTGCCCGGCAGGTAAGTTGGTAATAGGTATCGAAAGCGGCGACAGTTGTGCGCTTACAGTGTGCCGTGATGATTGCCGTTCTGCACCATACATATCGAAAAAGCGCACTATTACTCGTTCTTCCGATGGTGCATCTGCGGTGAGCTGCGTTATCGCAATGGTCACGACATCTGAAGCGGGTTGTGGAGAAAGACTTGCTGTCAATGCACTCACCGTGCGGCGAGGAGACAATCTGACGAGCGCATTGCAGCGGGAGAGGGCTTCTAGTGCTCCCTCTAGGGCTGTGCCTACAATCGCAATGTTTTCACGTTCACAGAATTTTTCCAGAACAAGAGTATCCCTAAAACTTGCCACTGCATTCGGAGCAAAGCAGATGTGAAACGGTTTTATTTCGCCTGCCGCCACGAAGAACGGTAATTCAGATGGTGGAAGCGAAAAGATAATATTGCCTGCAAGCCACAGCCCATCAAGCTGCAAAGGGTATGCGCTGAGATTTTCTAAGCGCAAGGTTGCGCACGTAAGGACTTGAGCCGTTGCTCCCGAAACAAGAATAGGAGCGGTAGCGCTGACAACAGCACCCGCAAGCGAAATGCGTACACGAAAACCCGGCACTTGCCGTTCCAGTACCCGCACATTCCCTGCCGAGTCGCTGATTGCGATGCGATATGCCGCATCATTACGTCTGTTCGGGAGGCTTATTCGTATGTGAACAGTGCCATCCACCCGACGCTGCGTTTGAACGGTACAATGTGTCGCTGTTACTACCCGCACACTATCCACTCCCGAATCAAAACGGCGATTATCGCTCACGCTATATTCTATGCGGCGTTCACAGTCGTCTGTTGTCTCGGTTACGACCGGCTCTTGTGTGTCGGCAAAGGCTTCAATGCTCACTGCCAGAATCGGGCGCAACGTGCAGCTATCACGCACTGCAAGAGTATCGGTTACTATACCGCTTTGGAATGTGCGGAGACAGTATTCTATTGTTCGGCGTTCTCCGGGCTGCAACACAAGCGGCAAAGCGGCATTGACGCTTATACGCCGACCGAGAAAGACAATAGAATCTATACGCTGCGGGAAAGTGCCATAATTTACCAATGTCAATTGGAAGCATACACTGCGCCCTGTAACAAGTGTTGCCGAACTTGAAAGAATCTGCGCTGTCTGCAATGTCGAATCAGCGTGAACCGTCAAGCCCCGAATATCGATACGCTTTGTACGAGTTTGCCCCAGCGAATCAAGCGCAAGCACTGTTGCCGTGCCGTCTTGATAAGGATTGGTAAGCCGTGCGGTGAAGGTGAGTGAATCAGGGGAATCAAAGCGTTCAAGTCCCGAAAGTGTGAGGTTTTTTTCCAAAGAATCAACTGAAAAAACACGGTAAAGTTTGGAATCCGTCCGGGCGCTGTCATAGACGGTAAGGCGCACCGCATTGCAGAATGCCTGTGTAACAATTTGTGGAGCAGTATTGTCCAGCTCCAAGCGCTGCCCTGCTGTGTAGCCATACGATGTCGCATTGCCATAGCCAATCGCAAGAACGCCGACAACTGTATCGGCGCTGACTGTATGTAAACCCTCGCTTACGCGCACGTTGGCAAAAGCGTAATCCGAAGAAATAGAAAATCGCTGAAAGGTATTCGGAGCAAGGCGTTGATTATCCAGCAACACAGTTGGTACTGACGAAAGCGGTACAATAATGCTGAGATAATGCTCACGAAATGCTTCTTCCGTAATAGTCCTGCTGATGCGCTGAATACTACGAACATTCACGGTGCGAATACTGCGAAGGAACTGTTCTTCGGGCGGAACGGACAGCATAAACGGGTCTCCAATACCGGAACCGCTTCCGTTGGAACTTGCAAATACGGCAGCATATATCGGCGCAGAGCCTTCAATGATTAACCCCAACGTATTTCCATTTGCCGTAACAGTTGATGCAAGAGTTGTTTCGTACATCTGTCCTGTTTGAAGAGTAGCGGCAGTTTGCCCATTGATACGAACAACGGTCGAATCTGCGCTTGCCACAACCCGCACCGTATGGTTTGTTGCGTCGGACATAGCGGTCTGCGGCTGCGGGAGCGGCGGGATAAGTATGCGCTTCCCCCAAAAATCAACGGGCAAAAGCTGCTCCCATAAATAATCCCGCGAAATACTCCGCGTTCCTGCTTGCGACAACGACGAAAGCGGCACATTTGCACGCTCTTGACTGCTAAAAACAGCGATAGGTCTATCCGAGACAATCGCTGTTCCCGTCAGGTCTGCGGCGGTAGAGGCGCGTACGTCCGCTTGCAGAAGATATGTTTCGCCGCGTTGCAAGACGATTTCATGCGGAGTTCGACCATGTACTTTTGTTGGAACGGAGGGCGTAATGCGAATGTGCGTAGAATCTGCCGTTGCGACGATACCAAGCTGTGAAGGTGTCGCCGGAACAATACCTGCGCCGTCGTCGCTCGGATAGGTAAGTGCAATAAAGCGGGTTCCGGCAGCATGAACGGGAAAAACAATCGTTCCATCGGCAGATTGGCTGGCGGTGTTAAGCGCATACACACTGACGGGACTGTCGGTAAGAATATGCACCGACCGCATAGATACTTGCTCATTCAGGCGCAATTCGATGTCTTGTGCTGGAATTTCATAGCGGAAAACCTGTGCGGGATTAGTAATTGTGAAGCGCAGAACAGTTGCCTTCCCTGCACTATCGCCAAAGCGGATTTCTCCTTGCGTCGGACGCTCGGCGGCGATAAACAATGATATTTTGTCATCGCCGTCGAGCTGCGCGGTGTGGTAATTGGGTGGAATGGTGAGCCAAAAATCCGTTCCGGCGTGAGTACGCGGCGTTTTGGGAGCGACAATATTTTGCGCTTGCGCCTGAGTAGTGAGCACATACATCAAGAGCAACAACAAAACGGGGAGGAAAGCCCTCGGGCATTTATTCATCGTAAAATATAACTGCATTCATAATTACCCGATGCCGCTAAAATAAATTGCTCGGGAACAAATCGCTTTACGGTAGTAATGATTATACTTACAAGACATCGTCCGGGAGGAAGGGCTTGCAGGGCTTGCGCCGGAATCACAATCTTTTGCGTTCCCGATGGTAGAATTTTGTTGAATACTTTGCCGCCCCAACCCGCGCCGCTCGGTAATTGGGATTTACTTTTCTCCGGCACTGAACCGCCGTATGTTTTTGCCATCGGGCGCAAATCCTGTGGTATGTTATTATCGATACCGCTATTTAGCCCAAAACTAGAAAAGAGCGTAATCTCACAATGAGATTCTCCCGCGTTAAACGTAATTGGTTGTGCAAGTTCGATAGTCAGTCCGTTAGAGCGGTCAATTATAGCTGAATCCCGGGGCGACACAATGACGGAAGAAGTCGGTATATCAATCACATTATCGGCTAAACGGAAAGAGTCGAAATAGACATTTGCCGTCAGCTTCCCTTGCGGTATTGTTGCTCCGGGAAAGATAGAGGATACTTCGCCGTTAATACCAAACCAAGTATTTGCATTAATACCCGAAAAGAAAATAGGCTTCACGGAAAATGTTCGTTCTGCGACATTAATTTCTGCTTTGGGTATCGTTGTTTGAAGTCGCTCGGGAACAAAACACGTTACTGCAAGCTCATTGTTTTCTTTTCCTTGCAGATATGCGGAAGAACTTTGGACTAATCTGTGGAATTGAACAAGCCCTCCGAGCGTGTCCGTATCGGGTAAAAGAAGTTTATTCATATTGCCGCCCGATACCGCTAAGGATGAAACGGTCACACCGTTTGCCAGCGTTCTTGTTTGCGATACATCGACGCCATTCCATGCGGCAAAGTCGGTATTGTTGCCTGTGCCGTTGTTTGAGCCGGGTCCTGTAATATTTGTCGGTCCTTTGATTGTATTCGGGTCGGTGCAGGCGGCTACCACGCACAATACGAGCGTGAATAATGCCGTCAGAACTCGCCCCGGGACGAGCGTGCAGAAATGTTGCATGGTTGTATTATAATAAAAATCACGTAAGAAAATTATGCGGAATTACTTATCCGGTGTCGCCCGAGATTTTGTTATTTCAGTTCCACCTGCACAAATGAGTGCGTATGCGCACGAAGAGTAATGGTGTTATTCCTAAATGGTTTGACTGCATAAAGGTTAATCGCCACGGCAGCATAATCTGCCGGAAGCCCTGACATTTCCTCGCGCGAAAAGCTGATACTTGTTGCCCCGATAGCGATACGCTTGATTGCGGAACGAAGCGGTGTCCCTGTGGCAGGTGCATTGGAAGTAGGGTACGAATCTTTGACATTCCCGACGATGACGGCTTCGGCAAACATCGTTTTGGTATCGTAGGTAAGCGGAGTATCCCAACGCAGAGTTACGCCTTCTTTTCTGTCAATGACTGCACCCAAAGCCGGAGCAGTAAGTTGTACTGCGGGCGGTAGTTCTATGGTGTTTTCTTCGAGGCGCACAGGGTCAATATAGAAGTTCGTTTGCAATTTGCCAGCAGGAAAAGAATTTTGCGAAACGCCGTTCCACACAATAGCACGCAGCATACTGAAATCTCGCCACTGACGACGCGGCGACGGAGTAACATCTTGAAGTTCAAGCGTTTGCTCGGCAATGTTAATATATGTCCGCTGTGGGGCAAATGATGTATCTATGGTTGCTTGAGCAAGTAGCGTTGTTTCCGTCAGATTTGTCTTGAATTGCGTCCGGCGATACACATTCATGTCAATCATTGGAGGTTTACCGTCAAACGTAACGTTGCCCGAAACACCGTCATATTGCGGCGGTTCAAGTTGAAAACCATTCACAACACGGTCGCGTTGCGAAAGAAGTGCCGTGCCGGAGCCGTTGCCGGGTGTGGTGACAACGTTTGGTCCCGTGATAGTATTCGGGTCTTGGCAGGATGCCGCAACAAAAGCAAGAGCAAACAATACGACATACAAGCGATTGCGAGAAGCGGGGATATTATGCATAAAAAAGCAATGAAAGAGATAAAAAGAATCCGTTACAGTTCAAATGAAATACCGTAGGTGATGCCGACATTTGGCGAAAAATTCCATACTTCGCGGTGGATGTAGAGAAGCGAGCTTGCTTCTACACCCAGCGTACAGCGCGTTTTGGTGTCAATCGAATACTGCACACCCAGCATTGTACGCCCCATTGCGCCAATACTTGTGCCGCCCAGTGTAAAATTCATCACAGGAGAAAACAAATCATTCGGCAGGAAGGTATGACGATAACTCACACCTGCCCACGCCAAGACGGGATTTTTCTCAATACCGACAATCTGCTCTTGTTCGGGCAATATCGTCCGATAGCGCAAGAAATATGCTTCCTGACCGGCTTCTATGCCCAGCGCACTTGTCGGCGAAAGCGGTAGCATGAGGCTCACGGCGGTATTATTGAAGAGAGGATATGAATTTGCTTCAACGGTTGCTTCGGGCAGCGCGCGCGAGCGAACCCCACGAACACCAACGATAATGCCAAGTTTTGTGCGGTTAAAAGTGGACGCATCGGGCGTGTTAGAGACGGGGCGCTCTGGTAGCGGCATTGGCGAACTTGCTTCGTGCGATAATGGATCGCTACTGGAAGCCGGAATGAGCGTGTTCTGATACGGATAGTTTGGTTGCGGCTCTTGGGCAATTTGTGTCGGCATCGGCAGTTCTTGTGCTTGCTGCGAGACTTGTTCACTATCGGTTGTCGGCAGGTTATTCAGATGTGAAGCCGTGATTTCATCTGCGTCGGAGTGGTTTGTAGTGTTCAGGGCGGCGGCATTTTGCACGATGGGAACATAGCGTACAATCGTTGTTGTTTCACGAACCGTATCGTGCGGCATAAAAGCGCGATTTGTGGGGTCGGAAGCAAGCAGTGAAGAGCTTTGAAAAGGCGGCGGTGCGCTACCGTTGGTAGTGTTGCTGCCGCCTTGGAACCAGCCCGTTTGCAGAAAGAAAAGCATTGCAAAAGCTGTGGCTACGGAGGAAAGAAGACTCAGGAAAACGGTAAAGAGCGTGGATTGCCCGCCTGTTGCCGCAATACTGGAGCTGACTGCACCTGCTTGCGGCATTATTCCTGCAACATTTTGAGCAGCACTTTGCGGAAGAGATAAGCCCAGTTCTGCAAAGAGTGCGCTTTTTGCATTAGGTGCAGGGCGAAGCATGGCGGCATGGCTCTTGACGGCAGTGAGCAGTTTAAGATGTTCGGTCATCTCTGCTCGCAAATCGCTGTTGGCGGAGAGTTCTGCAAAGAGCGCATTTTCGGCGTATTCCGGCAGAAGTCCTTCGCAATAGAGATGTACTTGTTCTCGAAATGATGCGTTCATAGTTGGTTGAGAATAAAGATTACAACTGATTCAGGTCATTGATAAAGGGCGACAGCACTTGCTTTAAGCGCTCTTTTGCCCGCCAAATACGCTTGGTAACGGTTGTTTCGGGAACGCCCGTCAGTATTGCAATTTCTTGATAGGACATATCTTGGTAATGCCGAAGAACAAATGCTTCCCGAATATCGAAATCCAGATACTCCAGCCCAATTTCTATCAAGCGCATGAGTTCTTGTTGCTCGTAGTTTCCCGATGAAGACGGGGTGTTCTGCCGCAGGGGCGTATCGTCGTCCAGCACAACGGTATGCTTGCGCCTGCGCTTGACATCAATGCAGACATTGCGGGCAATGGTCGTCAGCATAGCCGGAACGTTCTCCACCGCAGTACGCCCTGCCGCGTGATAAAACTTCACGAATGTTTCTTGGAACGCATCATTGCCGTCCTGTTTGCCCAAAAGTGCAATACAATAACTGGCAACACGCCCGTGATAACGGTCGTACAGTTCCGAAAACGCTGCATTAGCTGTCGGTTTCTGCAATCGGATAGAAAGCAATAATTGTTCATCCGAAGCATTGGTATAGGGTATGGCATCTGGTTGCATACAGTAGAGATTCGTCGTCAAGTATCAAGTATGTTGTGCATCTATAATCAATGACGCAGCAGCAAAATATTCCTTCCCAACGTGCGGAAAAATATTATTGCCACAAGGCGAAAAAGATGAGATGTACGGAGAGGAGAATGCGTTGGTTACGAAGAGGCGGGAACGTGCCTGCATGGAAGAAAATTTTTCTTTGTTTTGTTCGCCAAAAATCGTAAACTGAAGGCTTGTTTTTTCGTTCTGCAATGTTCAACAACTACGAAATATAATGTTTAAGCCGTTTCCCGACGATTTTTCCTATCCCGCACTCGAACATGAAACCCTGAAATTTTGGGATGATAACAAAGTGTTTGAGCATTCATTGGATGAGCGTAAAGATGCTGAAGTCTTTATGTTTTACGAAGGTCCGCCGACCGTCAATGGTCGTCCGGGGATTCATCACGTGATGGGACGAACCATTAAGGACATGATTTGCCGCTACAAGACACAGCGCGGTTTTCGCGTTCCCCGTCAAGCAGGCTGGGACACGCACGGGCTTCCTGTGGAACTCGCTGTGGAAAAGCAGCTTGGGCTGGCAAACAAACAGGAAATTGACAAACTCGGCGTGGCGAAGTTCAACGAAGCCTGCCGCGCATTTGTCTATGCAAACATTGAGCAAAATCAAGGTTGGCGCGAACTCACACGCCGCATGGGATATTGGCTTGACCTCGACAATCCCTACATCACCTGCACCAACGAGTACGTCGAATCCGTGTGGTGGTCGCTCAAGCAATTCTTCGATAAAGGACTTATTTACAAGTCATTCCGCATTACGCCCCAATCGCCGACACTGGAAACGCCGCTTTCCTCGCATGAACTCTCGCTTGGGTATAAAGACGTGCGCGACCCAAATTGTTATATCAAGTTGCCAGTTGAATCCTCGCCGCTCAAGGCAATCGAAGGCGCACAAATCCTTGTCTGGACGACGACACCATGGACGCTTATTTCCAATACCGCCCTTGCCGTAAGTGCAGAATTAGACTATGTGCTTGTGCTGAATAAACGAGAAATCAAGCAAGGTGAAACAAAAACATTGACCGAAGATAAACTTGTTTTGGCAGAAGCGCTTTTGAGTAAGTTGGATGGTGAATATGAAGTGTTAGCAAAATTCAAAGGTGCAGATTTCATTGGAACCAAGTACGAAGCGCCGTTTCCGGGTATGATTCCGCACACGCGCGAGGAATTTAGCGACTTGCATACCGTCTTGGCGGGCGATTTTGTCTCCGCAAGCGATGGTTCGGGCGTTGTACACCTCGCTCCTGCCTTTGGTGCAGACGACTTCGAGATGAGTAAAAAATTCAAGTTACCTTTCTTCAATCCCGTTAGCCCGGGCGGACGCTTCACTGACAAAGCGGGTGAATTTGCAGGGCGCACAGTTAAAACATTTACTTATCCCGACCCCGCAACAGGCGGCACACGCACGGAAGAAGGCGCTGACAAAGATATTGTCATTGCGCTTAAAAAAGCCGATAAAATTTACCGTTCCACGAATGACTATCTCCATAGCTACCCACACTGCTGGCGCACGGGCAATCCCGTCATCTACTACGCCCGCGAATCGTGGTTTATTAAGTCCTCGTCGTACAAAGAAGAGCTTGTTGCCAATAACAATATCATCAACTGGCAGCCGCCCGAAATAGGCGCAGGGCGCTTCGGTAATTGGCTGGAGGAAGTGAAAGATTGGGCAATTTCGCGCGATCGCTATTGGGGGACACCGCTTCCACTCTGGGTTGCGGAGGACGACGAAAAAGATATTTTCGCTATTGGTTCCATCGAAGAATTGAAACAAGGCTTGTACGAACATCCCGACTTTCAAGGCGGGAAGCGCGTTCCCGTCCAAGAAGCGCTTGCAAGCGGCATTGATTTGGATTTGCACCGTCCGTTTGCTGATAACGTTGTCTTTGAACGGAACGGCAAAACGTACCGCCGCGTGAAAGAAGTGATTGACGTGTGGTACGATTCCGGTGCGATGCCCTTTGCGCAGTTGCATTATCCCTTTGAAAACAAAGAACTTTTCGATAAAGCCTTTCCCGCACAATTCATTTGCGAAGCGGTTGACCAAACGCGCGGGTGGTTCTACACGCTGCACAATATCGCTACGGCGGTCTTTGGTACGCCGTCCTTCCGCAATGTAATTGTGAACGAACTCATTTTGGACAAAGAAGGTCAGAAAATGTCGAAGTCGAAAGGCAACGTTGTTGACCCCTTTGATGTCATGGAAAAATACGGCGCGGACGCGGTTCGCTGGTATTTCATCACCAATAATCCGCCGTGGAAGCCGACGCTTTTCAACGGCGATGATATTGCCAAAACGGTCATTGCCGATTTCTTCCGTTCCCTCACCAACACCTACGCCTTTTTCGCGCTCTATGCGAACATTGACGGGTTCACGGGCGCGGAAGCGGAAATTCCCTTTCAGGAGCGTCCCGAAATTGACCGTTGGATTTTGTCCAAACTCAATTCTACGCTGCGTGAATACTTGCGCCTGATGGACGAGTACGAAATTACGCGGGCAATGCGTCTGGTGCAAGAGTTCAACATTAACGACGTTTCTAATTGGTATGTGCGCCGCAACCGCCGCCGATTCTGGAAAGGCGAAAAAGACGCGGATAAAATTGCCGCATACCAAACGCTTCAAACCGTTCTCAAGACGCTTTCGAGCATGATTGCGCCACTCGCGCCCTTCCTTGCCGAGACGCTCTACAAACGGCTTGAAAACTCAGCACTCAGCACTCAAAACTCAACACTTTCTTCCGTTCATCTCGCGCCAATGCCGATGCCTGTGGAAAACCAAATTGACACGGCATTAGAATTACGCATGGAAAAAGCGCAAAATATCGTATTTTTGGCGCGTTCTCTTCGTGAGAAGTCCAAAATTAAGACGCGGCAACCGCTGAAACGTATTCTGGTTCCCGTTTCTTCGCCCGATGAGCGCCGTCAAATCCAATCGGTGCAAGAGATTATCACGGAAGAAATTAACGTTAAGACGGTAGAATACGTATCGGGTGAAACCGATATTGTGCGGAAATCTGCCAAAGGTAATTTCAAGACGCTAGGCAAAAAGTTTGGCAAAGACACCCAGACTGTTGCCAATGCGATTAAAGACCTGACAGCCGCACAAATCAAAGAGCTTGAGCATACAAAATCGCTTACCTTTGGTTCAAATGGTACTTCCTTGACGATTGCACTTGATGACGTAGAAATTGTCAATGAGGATATCGAAGGCTGGCTGGTAGCTTCGGGCAATGGTGTAACGGTTGCGCTTGATACCGAACTGGATGCAGCGCTCCGCAGCGAAGGGCTTGCCCGCGAGTTTGTGAGTCGTATTCAGAACTTACGCAAGGATTCGGGATTTGAAGTGACAGACCGCATCACATTGGAAGTGAATGTAAGCAGTGACGTACAGAGCGCCCTTGAGACCATGCGCTCTTATGTGCAGGACGAAACCTTATGCCAGAGCCTTGTTTTTAGCGCCCAACCGCTTCCAACAGTTCTGGATTTTAATGAAGAGACAATTTCTGTTATCATTCAAAAAGTGTAATTGCGGTCTCTCAATCCAAGTACAAGTACAATCACAAAGCAGCATAACGAGTATCTTTCACATTCGGGCACTCACGAAATAAGAGGCGTAGAGCGTTCGGAGTCTTTCAGGAGTAACAAAACTATGGCAAAATCAACGAAAGCACCTGCAAAAGTCAAAGCAAAAGCAGCAAAAGAAACACCAAAAAGTTCTTCCAAAGCAGCACCTGTAAAGGCAGCGGCGAAAGCAAGTGCCAAAGCGCCCGCAAAGGCAGCAGCAAAAGTTGCTGTGGCTAAAACCGCACCAAAGGCTACACCTGCAAAATCAGAAAAAGCCGTTGCGACAAAAACTACTGCTTCTACATCTGTTGTTTCTAAAACTTCTGCGAAGGCAGCGCCTGCAAAAGCAACGCCAACGAAAGCCGCTCCTGCAAAAGCTGTACCTGCAAAGACATCACCCATGAAAGCAGTGGTCAAGCCAGCTCCTGCAAAAGTTGTACCCGCTCCTGCAAAAGCGCCCGCTTCCAAGCCTGTGGTTGCGCCACCGCCTGCGGCAAGCAGACCTACGCCTGTTGCTGCAAAAGCTCCCGAACCTATTAAAGCGCCTCCTGCCGAAGAATTTGAAGATGCTTTCAGCGACGTACCGCAAGAGCCTGAGCAATTCTCGCCTGTCCCAATGGCATCGCGCTTGCATCGGTCATCGGTACGCTATGCGGACAAAGACTTGAATGATTTTCGCGTGCATATTGAGGCAGAGCGCAAAAAGGCAATGGAGGAGTTTCAAATCTTGCGCGAAAACCTTGATGACCTCACCAATTCTGAGATGGCAGACGAAAACGCTTCCTATTCTATGCATATGGCGGAGCAAGGTACGGATGCACAGGAAAAAGAAAAGCTCTATGCCCACGTGCAGCGTGTTTCGGACTACATCAAAAAGCTGGACGAGGCATTGCAACGTATCCAAGATAAAGTGTATGGCATTTGCAAAATGTGTGGCATTCTGATTGCAAAAGAGCGTCTGCTTGCTGTGCCGATTACCACGCAATCTGCTTCCTACAAACTCCGCAAACGCTGCCCCGAAGACGGCATTGACCGCATCGTTAAGCGATAAATTTGACACTGTTCGTTAGGAGTCGGTCAAGTCATTATTTATTATTTGAATGAAAATGACCTGACCGACTATCATTTTCCAAACCTCAACCCTCCACGCACGACAGCACCCCACCCCGTAAGCCTACAATCTCAAATCCAGCATCAGAATTGCCTCATATTGTTCATTGTCATCTGAGCCGATGTTTTTTGCAACCAATGAAATGGCTGGCGACGTTGTAATGTGTGGGATTGTTACGACCGAGGGAATAAAGCAGTCACGTATCATTGCCCGAAATTTTTATGGAATCATCCAACAATAATTTCAACGAAGAAGAATTTGCCGTAAGCGATTCTACGCGAGCAAACGCAGTGCCTGAGGCTGTGGCAGCACGCCCCGATTTCCTCTCTCTCTCTCGCCGCGAACAAATGAGCGCCGTAGAGGTACTTCTCTTTGCTTCTGAAGAACCGTTATCAGCACAAGCGCTCTATGACATTCTTGTTTCCAATACCAGCGACGAAAAGAAACCAAACAACAAAAGCCCGAAAAATGGTTTATCTTCAAACGGTGTGTCCGCAAATGGAGCAATAGTAAACACTGCGTCCGTAAACGGAATAGAGACTCAGCAAGACGGCACAAAAGCCCAGCACGAAGAGTTTACCGATGAGACAGTCCATATAGCACATCTGCGCGTGGAGCCGCCTGACGGGGCTATGGAAGCCGAGATTGAGGAAATGAGTTTCGACGACGAAACCTTGGCGAAGCCCCTCAATACGGAATCGTTAATAAACAGCCTTATTGATGATTTGAACATGGAATTAGAAGCCACCGGGCGCGTCTTTCGGGTGCTGGAAGTTGCCCGCGAGGGCAGTAAAGGCTTCCAATTTGCCACCAATCCCGAGCACGGCGAACTCTTGGCAAATCTGGTGAAATCAAAATCCAAGAAACGGCTTTCCAAAGCGGGTTTGGAGACGCTTGCCATTATTGCCTATCGGCAGCCTGTTTCCAAGCCGGAACTTGAGGTAATTCGTGGGGTGAGTTCGCATGAGATTATGAATCGCCTATTGGAAAAAAATCTTATTACCATTGTCGGGCGCAGCGAATCTGTCGGTAAGCCGCTTCTGTACGGCACGACGGACGAATTTCTCCGACTTTTCGGACTGCAGAGTATTGCAGACCTGCCCAAGCCGCGCGAACTTGAAGAGCTAATGGCAGAACGCGCGGATATTCTGGAAGTCGCTCAAATACTAGCGCCTTCTGAAACAACTGATACCATGTCGAATACGGAATAAAGCGATGTGAGCGGGCTGCCTTCATGCTTGCAAACCATTTCTGACGGACACGACGAACAATTTTCCACACTTCAAAAGCGCCCCTCAAAAGAACGCGCTTCTCATCGAAAGCAAGCATTATGCCACGACCCACACGCCCCAAATCTGCCCCCAGAAGCGGCTCATCTTCCGGGGGAAGAACACGCTCGGCTTCCAGCCCACGCTCCGGCTCAAGTTCCGGCAACTCACGCGCAGGCGCACGTTCTACGTCATCATCATCAGGCGTTTCTCGCTCAGGTGCGCGTTCATCGTCAAGTCCACGCTCCGGCTCAAGCCCGCGTCCCGGTTCAAGTTCACGCCCTAGCTCAAGCTCTCGCTCTAGTTCAGGAACGGGAAATTCACGCGCAGGTGCACGTTCTACGTCATCGTCATCGGGCGCTCCTCGCTCTGGGTCGCGCACATCATCATCTGGCACATATTCAGGCTCCCGCTCCGGCTCAAGTTCCAGCACCGGAAGACGCTTTTCGTCGTCGCCTCGACCGGAAGGCGCATGGAAGCGTTCACAAAGCAGTGATTCTTCTGAGGGGTCTTCTGCAAGAGCGCCAAAACGCCCATACTCTGCCGGAAAGACCTTTGGTGAGTCATCCTCAGGGCGACCATCGTCAGGGCGACCGTCAGCAGGACGCTCTACGGGCAGACCTCCTGCGGGCAAGCGTCCGACAGGCTTTGCAAGACCAACGGGACGCAGAGACTTTGGACAAGACTCTTCCTCCGGCGAGCGTAGCGAACGAAAATTCTCAAGCGAGCGCCCGGTACGCAGATTTTCCGATGATCGCAGCGATAGCAGGTCAGGTGAGCGCCCAGTACGCAGATTTTCTGATGACCGCAGCGATAGCAGAACAAGCACTCGCCCATACAGCAGAGGCGGCGAGCGTTCTTCCTCGCGTCCCGCTTCCGGCGGTCGTCCGCAGGCGGGTGGTCGCACACGACCGGGCGAAAAACCAACATTCTCAAAAGATTCTCCAAGAACTTCATCTGCTCGTCCCGTTGCAAGAGATTCCGCACGTCCTGCATCAAAAACTGCGTACAGCAAAAATGCCCAACGTGCAAATGCTGATGCCGCTACAAGCCTTGCCGGAAGCACTTCGGCGGTGATGCGTCTGAATAAATTTCTCGCCGATGCGGGTATTTGCTCGCGCCGTCAGGCAGATGAGCTTATTGAGCAAGGGCACGTGAAGGTGAATGGTGTTGTTATTACCGAGCACGGTACTCGTGTTCACCTTGCCGACCTCGTAACGGTCAAAGGTGAGCCGGTTAATGCCGAGAAACATTTGACGTATATTATTCTCAATAAGCCGAAGGACTACATCACGACCACTAGCGATGAAAAAGGGCGCAAAACCGTCATGGAGTTGATTCCTATTCACTCACGGGTGTACCCCATTGGGCGGCTTGACCGCCACACAACTGGCGTTTTGCTCTTTACCAATGACGGCGACCTCGCGCACCGTCTCATGCATCCAAGTTATCAGGTTTCACGGATGTATGCCGCGTACTTGAATAAACGCCTAACAATAGCGGACGCAAGGAAAATTGCGGGTGGTGTCAATATCACGGTGGATGATGGAGAGGATTACGTGAGCGGCGAATGTAATGTTTTAATTGACCCCGACGACCCACGCTCCGCAATCATTGAGCTTGCTGAGGGCAAAAACCGCGAAGTGCGTCGTATTTTTGAGACTCTCGGCTATGAGGTGGAGAAGCTCGACCGCCGCGAATATGCCGGCATCACCACGCGCAGCCTTGCACGCGGTGAATACCGCCATTTGTCTATACTGGAAGTGCGGGCTTTAGAAAAGCTGGTTGGGTTGGAAAACCGCCACGAGATGGAAACGACTGCACCCAAAGGACGCACCAAACTTCGTATTGGCGAGCGCCCGTCAGCAAAAAAACTTGCGGGTAAAACAGTAGGCAGAGGAGCAGGCAAGACGTTCACCAGAACGCCGGAAAAGACCTACGGGAAGCCGCCTGCGGCAAAGACCCCGACAAAATCTTCCGGCAAACGCTCGTAATGTTCTACACACACCAAGTGTCCGTAAATAAGCAACGGCGCAATGAATTTGTTTCATTGCGCCGTTGCTGTTTTATGTAGGATGAGCTGTTTATTGACAATTAGCGGACAACGCTAAACTTCTGTGCCGATACACCGTTTGATGTTGCGACCTGCACCATGTACATACCCGGAGCAAGATTGTTCAAATCCATACGGAACTCATAGATACCCTCAGACTGCTGAATACCATGAGCAAGCACCGCAATCATGTTTCCAAGCGCATCATGAACGCGAACCGTTACGTTGTCTGCCGAAGGGAGATTGTAACGGACGGTTGCAAAGGCTGTGGCAGGATTCGGGAAGGTAACGATATTGAGCGAGGTCATATTCGGTATTTTATCGTCGCCAACGCGCGAGGTCGGTCCACCGGCACGATAAGGGAAGTTAATCGGGTCGTAGGTAGCCCAGCCCAAATCCCAGCGATTGGTAATGCCGGAAGCGGTTACATCGAATGCGCCCTGATATGCAACGCGCGTAAAGAAGCTATCATCAATGCGAACGGAACTGGTAGCGGGACGCTCGAATGATGCGCGGGTAAGGAACGAAGCATTTGCAACGGGGCGCGGGTCGAAATTACGCTGGGTGGCGGGTGAACCATCGGTGTTGGTAATGACAATATCACGACCAAAGGCAGAACCAACTTCGTCATACGCGTCCACATTGCCGCTTTGGTTGATAAGGCGATTTCCACGTGCGGGGTCAGTAAACCATGCGGTGTTTATTCCCGACGGGTTGGGTTCGGCAGTTGTGGAGCCGGGTGTTACCAATGCTGCACCTTTAACGCCGTACCATGTATTGTTGCGGACAAGAAGCGAATCGGCAAAGGCAGCATTACCAGTACGTGCGCCTTGTAGCTCGAAACCTGCACGGGGCCAGCCGATGAAGACCGAATTAATAATAGATTGACGAGAGTTACGGCGAATTTGAGCAGCATTGCCAAAAAGTGTATTCCACTGCCCTGCACTGGAGCCGCCTGCTTGCGCTGTATCTGAAAGTGGACCAATGACGGTACAATTTGAGAAAATCGAACTGGTGAAAGGCACATTGTACGAGCCTCCTGCGTCGTTATCAGACTCAAACGCCTGTGAGGTGGATTGGTCAGCAATCTGAGCACCGCGAATAATCAATCCAAACTGAATACGCCCGTTAAATCCAAAATCCGTATCGAAGTCATCATCAACGGCATTTTGAGAGATAATATATTTTGCATCCACTGAGCCGCCAAACCATTCGATGCCGTCATCGTTGGCAAAGGACGACTGCACCCAACGGATGCTTGTACGACGACCTACGCCACCGAGTGTGATGCCGTTTAATTCCTCATTTGGGAACGTGGCAATTCCTCCAAATTCAACACGGACATATTCCAAAACACCGGAGCTGTCATTGTCATCGGTGCCGCCGTACCAACCGCGAATACGGCTATCATCGGCAATACCACCTTCAAAGGGTGAAACCCCGCCGGGTACATTGATACGAGCACGTCCTGCAATAAGCAGACCACCCCAATCGCCTGCACGACGCTGACCGCTCACAGCGCGGCTTGTAAAGACGATAGGTAACTGACGTGTGCCCTGCGCAAACAAAATACCACCGCGATTCACGCAGAGAGCGGAATTTTGACCAACAGTATCGCCGACAATCACTGTGCCGGGTTCAATGCGCAGAACTGCTGCCGAATCTACGAAGACATAACCATCTAAACCATAAATCTTGCTACGGGTGAGCGTCACGGTGCGTCCAGCGGGTATGTTACCGGTCAGTGTAGAATCCACAGCTTGCACAGGCGGTGCAGGCAATACAACAAATCGGTTCGATATAGCTGTTTGTGTCGTATCGGTATTATTGACCAAGCGCATATAGCCTGTTGCCGTTTCGTTAGTAAGACGGATGGTGAGACGTGAGATGCCGCGACCTGTGCGAGCGCCTGCGCCGGGGGCAGTATTCCCTGCCGCACCGTCGGTGTGGATAAGTGGTTCTGAGCGAAGAGTAGTTGTATTACGCACAAGAATCGGAGCCCAAGGACCATTTTGTCCGTTTGCAGAAAATTCGACGCGGTAGGCAGTATTCACAGGAGATGCAGTGGTGTCCCAACGCAGAGAATATGTAGTACCCAGACGCAAGGTGTCAAGACGTGTTGAAGAGTTATTTGCAACGACAATCAGGTTTCTCGGCTGCGCTGTGGCGGTGGTGCCCGAAAATGCGACAAGAGCAAAAAAGCACACTAAACTGGTAAGTATTCGCTTCATGAAATCTCCAATAAGTTGGTAAAAAAGACAATAACTTTCTGTGCAAAAATATCTCAATTGTATTACGTGGATATTACGATGGTGTTAAATATTCATAATGTTGTCACTATCTTGTATTGCCATGATATTGAAAAAAAATGGCGAGTTCCTTACAAAGAAACTCGCCATTGAGCGATGAATAGATTTTTTATCAGCAAGCCGAAGCCACGCCTTTTTTTAAGAATGGAACCTTACTGAAACTTGAAACTAAATCCGAGCGAGAAGGTGCGACCGCGAACATTGGACGCGACACGTGTACCAATTTGCTCCCAGACGAGTGCCTGATTGAGAAGGTCACGTACAAGCAACTTTACCTCTGCATTGCCGAGTGGCTGAATGATAGAAATATCAACCACATCGCGGGGCAGCTCATAGACGTGCGGTGAAACTCCGCGTGTTTCGTACAGACCAAGTTGAGCGACCTGAACGATACGCTGACCAAATCGGTTATAGGCAAGATTAACAGATGTCGCAAGGTCAGGATGGGTATAGTACAGACCAGCATTGATGCTGTACGGTGACTGTCCCCACATCTGGCGAGTTTCGGTAACATTTCCTTGCGAGATGGTCAGACTGGAATTGATAAGAGCGATATTTGCATTGAAAGCAACGTTATTCAGTGCTTCCGCGATAAAGCCGAGCGATTTGCGGAATTCAAGTTCTATTCCATAGTTGGAGGCTATGCCTTGAGCGTTCGTGAAAGTACGTGCTATCACGCTTCCGGGCTGAATGGTTTCTTCAATAGCATTTTCAAATGTTTTGTAGAAGCCGCTGACTGCAAAGACTTCTCCAGGGTTCATAAACCATTCGTAGCGAACATCGAAGTTATTGATGAGTGAACGAATAAGACTTGGATTGCCTGCTACACGGCTCTGGGACTGAAAATCGAAAAAGGCAAACGGTGCAAATTCACGCAGAGAAGGGCGTGCAAGAGTACGGGTCGCTGAAAAGCGAAGATTCATGTCGTTGGTGGCTTTATAGACGAGGTGCAGCGACGGCAAAAGGTCGGTAAATGCTGGGGCGCGATTGATAGCCTGTCCTTGATCGCTAAAGCTGAAAAGGCGTTGTACATTGTCCTCCACACGTAAACCGCCAATAACACGAAAATTGAGAGTGCCGATTTGGAATGGCACATCGCCCATGACATACCCTGCGTGCAAGGTTTCATCAGCGCTATACGCATCACTGAGTTTAGAATCTTCGGAGATACCCAGACCATCGCCACGAAAATTTTCACTGGAAAGCAGTGCGGCGGGAGATTGAACGAGATTAACATCGCTGGGAATATCGCCAATAATAGCACGAGCAAGAATAATTGTGAGCGAGCGAGCGCTGAAGCTCCGTGTGCGGCGCTCAAAGAGATAGCCTGCTTTGATTTTGATATTGTTCTCCAGAGGAAGCGTGATATTGAACATACCCGTCATCAGGTCGTCTGTCAGACCGGAAAAGAAACGCCCCGCGACTGTGCCGTCACCTTGCTGAGTGGCGGGAATATCCGCACGGAACTCGTCCTTTGTTCCCAAGGTGCGAGAGTAACGAAGGCGACGGAAATCAGGCTCATCGCGTCGCGAAGTGGAATAGCCGATTTTCCAATCAAGGAGTGAGTTGCTCAGAAAACTCATCGTGTGTTCACCGCCTAATTGACCGGAATACAAAGTTTTTTCAACAAATTGCGCACTGTAATAGCGGCGGTCACGGTCTTGGGAAACGTCTGAACCGTCAAGCGAAACGACTTCGTTATCGGCAGAGCGGTTATAAATATTTTTGAATGTAATAGACGATGAAGAGCCAATTTTGTAAGCAATATTGAACAAACCACCCCAGCTAACTGATTGCGTCGCCTGTTGTCCGGCTGTATTAAATTGTACCTGTCCACTTGACAAGATGCCGTTACGCTGCATAGTATTTATTTGGTAACTGTTGCCATAGCTAACATTTGCTACGATACCCAATTCGTCATCACCGATTTGGATGGGTGTGGCAAAGGACAATCCGAGACCCATATTGACGGGAGCCGCAATACGACTGGATTTCCAAACATTACTATTGAGTGACTTGCTCATGTCAATCCATTCACCGGCACCGTCCAAATCGTTATAATCGCCCGCACGATTGAGTAATTTCGTCATTGCGGTACGATTAGCGGGTACAAGTGTAGGCAATTGGCGCGTACCGTCATCTATACCGAGCCAATCCAAGCGTCCGCCTTCGTAGGTCTCAAACTGACCATTGCGAAGACTTACATTGTCATTGTATGAAGTAGAAATAGTGGCTTTGAAGAACATTTTTTCAGGAAAGTCAATCGTATTAAGCTGCACCAATCCTCCGGCAAAGTTACCCGGAAGATCGGGCGTAAAGGACTTTGCTACATTTGCATTTTGGAGAAACTCGGAGGGGAACATATCAAACGCAAATGCCTTTTTATCAGGCTCGGTAGAGGAAAGCGAAGCACCGTTCAGGGTTGTATTACTATACCGCTCGCTTACGCCGCGAACATAGACAAATTTGCCTTCTACGAGCGTCACGCCCGGCACACGACGCAGTGCTTGACCGGCATCCCCGTCAGGCAATTTCTTGATTTCCGCTTCACTGATACCGTCATTCACTTGCGCAGCATTTTTGCGCTGTGCGAGGATTGCCGAAGCATTATCATTGACGCGAGAAGCCTGAACGACGATTTCTTCTGTTTTTTTAATGGATGATTCCAGCACGGCGTTAAGTGGTGTGGTTTGCCCATCGCTTACGACAACGCCTTCAAACGTTTTGGGTTTGTAGCCAATGTAGTTGAAGCGCAGCGAATACGTACCTGCTGGAAGTCCTTTGATGCTGAAGGTACCTTTCACGTCAGCGATTGCACCCTTTTTTGTATTGAGCACTTGTACCGTTGCGCCGCGAAGTACCTCGCCGCTTTCACCATCGCGGATAGCGCCCGTGATTGTGCCTCCTGCTGTGGGAGTTTGTGCAAAAATTACTGATGATGCAGGAATAACACTCGCCAAAGAGAGGGAAACAATGAGGAAACGCAGTAACAAGCGCATACACATAACAGGAAAAGTGGGAAAACTATTGATAAAAGCGTGTCTTGAAGACATTTGAAAGACGTGCAAAATTACGCCCGCAGTATTACGTGTATATTACACGCAGTGTTAAGTTTTGGTAATATTGAGACTCGTTTGCACAACACCGCCTGCAACAACGGCGGACGAAACTGCGATTTTTCCCCATTCACTTGCTTTAGAGTTTGCGCATTTGCACGTTTTTTGGCAATTTTGGCACTCTGTTCGGGGATACACAAAGCCTCGTAATTCCTCATTCCTCATTCGTATTTACATCATGGTTGCATTTATCACCGGCGCGACAGGCTTCGTGGGAAGTTTTGTTGCCGAAGAACTTCTCCGGCGCGGCTACACCGTGCGAACTCTCACACGCGCCACCAGCAGTTTACAGTGGTTGGAAGGCTTACCAGTCGAGCGGGCTGTGGGGTCGCTTACCGACGCTGCCTCCCTTGAAAAAGCAGTCGCCGGGGCAGACCTTATCATCCACATCGCAGGACTGACGGCGGCTCGCAATCGGGAAGAGTTTTTTCAAGGAAATCACATCGGGACAAAAAATCTTCTTGAGGCGGCACTCAAAGCCGCACCAAATCTCAAACGGTTCTTGCATTTGAGCAGTTTGACCGTGTGTGGTCCGGCGCAGTCGCTGGAACGCCCCACTCTGGAGTCTGACCCCTGCCGTCCGCTTACTGCCTACGGCGAAAGCAAAAAAGCAGCGGAAGACGAGGTAAATGCCGTCAAGGACAAACTTCCCATCACGATTGTCCGCGCACCCGCTATCTATGGGCAGCGCGACACCGCCATTTTTGATTATTTCAAAGCAGTCAGTAGCGGCATTTCAGCACTTATCGGCTTCGACGACAAGCGCCTAAGCCTTGTACACGTGGAAGACTTGGCGCGTGGGATTGTGGATGCTGCGGAATCGCCTCAGACCGTTGGCGAAACCTATTTTATTGCCGACGAGCCATTTTACTCGTGGGTGGAAATTACCGAAGTGACAAAACAGGCATTAGGTAAAAAGGGCGTTTTGACTATTCGTCTTCCTCACGCTGTGGTGATGGGCGTTGCAGGCGTTTCCGAATTCTTCGGCAAGTTCTCCGCCAAACCGCCCGTGTTCAACTACGAAAAAGGTGTGGATTTCGTTCAGAAATACTGGATTGGTTCCACCGAAAAAGCACGACGCGACTTTGGCTATACCTCGCGTTTGGGGCTTGAGCATGGTATTCCGAAGACCATTAACTGGTACAAGGAGAAGAAGTGGCTCTAAACCAAGACGATTTCCGCAAAGCATTTGGCGTAAGCACGAATCTGGCTGATGCGAGGCGCACGACCTTTGCTCGGCGTGCCCCGAATCACTTCTGGGGACTTATGTTTGCCGGGCTGTTCATTGGAGCGTGTTTGGCGGTGTTTTCTTTCCGCCTCGCTACGCGCTCTGCTTTTGAACGCGAGGGTGAGCAGGAGGTTCAAGAAATTTCGGATGTGGTCTCGGTGCATCGGAACGATTACGGTATTGTACACATCACAGGGCGCACCGATAACGATGTTTATTTCGGTATCGGCTACGCACACGCACAGGATCGTCTTTGGCAAATGGATTTCCTGCGCCGTGTAGGGCGGGGGCGCTTGTCGGAAATGTTTGGCAGGCGCACATTGGAGCAAGATATTTTCCTCCGTGCAATGCGCTTTGACTCTACCGCCAATGCTCTCGCGCGGCATATTTCGCCGGAATCTCGTGCGGTGCTTCAGGCATATACCAATGGTGTCAATCAATACCTTGCCACACACGAAGGGAGAATTGCTGCCGAGTTCGATGCGCTTGAGTATCAACCCGAACCCTGGCGCGTGGAAGATTGCTTGCTTGTGCTACGTCTCTGGGCGTGGGAACTCAATAGCGGATTTACCGCAGACCTTGTGCTAACGGCAATTGCTGATACCATCGGGCGCGACCGCGCTTTGCAGCTTCTGCCACCGCCGGAGAATAACCCATACTTTTCGCCGTGTGTGCTCGATTCGCTTCTGCCCGCTCGTCCACAAGTGAGTGCTGTTGTCGTCAATCCTCTGCCCACGCTTGATTCTCTTCGTGCGGACTCTGTGCAGAAGCGCTCCACAAGTGCAACGCTTTCGCATAATTCGGCTGTCAGGAACACTACTCAAAAACACCCGACTACGTTTACAGCAACCAATCTACTTTCTCTCGCCGAAAGCACCCGTGAAGCCGCAAATATGCTTGGGTCGTCGCTTGGCAGTAATGCGTGGGCTGTTCGGTCATCGTCATTTTATCATCCTGAGCAAGATTCTTTAGAAAAAAAAACCTTGCCGAAACATCGTCACGGCGCAATACTTACCGCTGACGCACATCTCGCACTTACGCTTCCGGCGCGGTGGTACGAAGCGCATCTGTCCTCTCCGACGCTGAATGTCCTTGGGCACACGCTTCCGGGGCTGCCGTTTGTGATAGTCGGGCGTAACGACCGCGTGGCGTGGAGTCTCGTTAATGCAATGGTAGACGACACCGATTTTTTTGCCGAGAGAATAGATTCCACCGACATTCGGAGATATTTTGCAACCGACGACAGCACGGGAAATCGTGTTTCAATGCCTCTCCGTATCGTGACCGATACCATCAAAGTCAAGGATTCCAGCGATGCAGTCATAGAAATGCGCTATACCAAGCGCTCTTGTGTTATGTCAGATTTGCCCTACGGCATGAAAAATTTTCCGGGTTTGCAGAATGCAATTCCATGGCGAAGTAGCCTGCAAACACCGTCATTGCTCACTCGTATTGCTGACAGCACCAGTGCAAGCACGCAACGCGCCTTCCAAACACTCACGCGGCGCGACTGCCTGACCTTCCAGTGGACAGGGCAGCAAATGTCTGATGAGGCGCTTACTCTCGTGCGGCTTACCAAGGCGCGGTCATGGGATGATGTTGTGAGCGCGGGAAATACATTCGCAACGCCAGCGGTGAACTGCATTGTGGCAAACAGTGATGGTGAAGTTGGCGTAGTACCGTTTGGGATTGTGCCTAAGCGCACACCCGGAGCGCATCCGAATTTCGTGCGCAAGGGTTGGGAAGAAAATGATGCGTGGCGCGGATTTACACGGCTTACGGACGTGGGGCGATTGATCAATCCGCCAAGCGGACGGGTGATTGCTGCCAATAACCCGATTACACACAATGCAACTCTGAGCGGTGAACCGCTTCACCTCTCACTTCTTTGGGATACGCCTTCGCGAGCATCCCGTATAGGAGAGTTTTTGCAGGATTTCGAGAACTTCTCCGTAACAGGTATGAGCATCATGCAAACGGATGTGGTCTCGCACTATGCACAAATGCTTGTTCCGCACATTGTGCAGGCATTTGCGACCGTAACAGCATCTACGGTGCAATCTTTTCCCAGAAATCAATCGCAGAATCCCACGTTACCACCACTTACTTTGACTGAGCGCCGCGCTTTGCAGCTCATTGCGTCGTGGAATGGAGCGCTTGAAAGCACGTCGGCATCGGCATCGGTCTATACGGCGTTCGTGGAGCGTTATGCGTACAACACACTTGCTGACGACCTCGGCGAGGCATTGTATCGTCAATACGTTGCCACCACACGTCTGCCGCTTCGGGCAATGCTCTCGCTCACACTACGCTACAAACCTGATGATTCCTTGTCTGCCGCATGGTTCGATAAACGTCAAACGCCGCAGCAAGAATCCCGTGATGATATTATTCGGCAGAGTTTCCTAGAAGCAGTGGCTCTCGTTCAAAAACGCATGAACACGACCGCAGACGTTGATTCCATTGCTACGTGGCGTTACGGGCGTTTGCACAAACTCTCCATGCGTCATATTCTCGCTAACGGCTCAGAATGGACATATCTTTCCATGCGCGGCGTGGTGAATGGACAAACCAGTGAGTATGCGGGCGACGCAACAACTATCTCTTCCGGCGAATGGTCGTTCAATCGCCCGTTTGAGGTTGCGGCGGGCGCTTCCATGCGCTTTGTGTGCGATGTGAGCGATACCGTTGCCTATATGATTCTGCCCAGTGGCAACACTGGCGAGATAATGACACGCAATTACAGTGACCAAACGCAACTTTGGCTTGGTGGCGGCTTATTGCCCGTCACGGTTTCGCGCGAACCAAGCGCCGCTTTCCATAAAGTATTGCGTCTCGTCCCCAAGCGCTTGTAATGCTCAATCGCGAGCATTGAACGCAAACATTCTCAGCGTAGTGGAATTGCGTGTAACTTCAGCCCAAGAAATCGTATATTTGTCAGAGGCAACGTCTTACACGCAAAGCCTCATTTTTCTTATCCTCTTCAAGGTATCAAACGATTATGACCAAAGCGGCTCTTGCGCAAGAAATCATGCGCACTGCGCATCTTACCGGCAACTTCACTCTGCGTTCCGGCGCGATAAGCAACGAATATTTCGACAAATATCTTTTTGAAAGCAAGCCACAGCTTTTGCGGGCGATTGCAGAACATCTTGCGCCACTTGTGCCAAAGGAAATTGAGGTACTGGCGGGCTTGGAGATGGGCGGCATACCGATTGTAACGGCGCTTTCGCTTGCAACAGGCTTACCAGCTACATTTGTGCGCAAAAAAGCAAAAGATTACGGTACGCGAAAATCTGCCGAAGGCGCGCAGGTCTATGGCAAAACGGTGCTCGTGATTGAAGACGTGATAACAAGCGGTGGTCAGGTGATTCTGAGCGCTATCGACCTCAAAAATACGGGCGCAAATATCCATTCTGTGCTGTGTGTGATTGACCGCGAACAAAGCGGAGCGGAAAAGCTCACCGCAGCAGGGTTGACGATGAACGCCCTCTTTACGATGAGCGAACTCAAAGCAAGTGTTTCCGAAGGTGCGTAAGCAAGACCTGCTTTTCTACCATATTTACTTTTACCAATGCACGAATTCCACCTCAATCCCTTCTTCGGTGTGCGTACACGCCGCGTGGTGCGGGTTGTGCTGGGGATTTTGCTGGTTTTTCTTCTCGTCTGCACAACGACTGTGCTGTTGATAGTGAATGTTCCCTTTATGCGGCAGTGGGTCGTGAAATTTGCTACCGAGCGCATCAATTCTGCTCTGGAAGCGGAACTCACTTTCGATGACTTCAATGGTTCGCTTCTGTACGACCTTACACTGACCAATGTACGCCTTGTCGCGGCGGGTGACACGCTGCTTGCCGCACGGGAACTGAAATTGAGTTACGATATTCAGATGGTATTCGTCAGGCGTATTGCGCTGAATCATTTGCAGTTCGTGGAGCCGCGTGTACGCTTGCTTAGAGGTATGGATAGTTCGTGGAATTTTGCCCATATTCTAAAGCCGCCCGTGCCCGGTTCTGCGCCGAAGCCATTTCAATGGACTGTTGCGCTACGCGATGTTTCGATAGTGAATGGCTCGGTCATAACAATAGATTCGTTGCAGTCGCTCACCGATGTTTTTCGCAGTGCTTCGCAAAGCCGCTTTAATGCTGCACGGGCGAATATTTCTCATCTCAATCTTGCCCTCTCTGCCCAATTATTTATCAAGAAAAATGAGTACGCGGTTTCTCTGCATAATTGCTCGTTTCATGAGGAATCATCGGGGTTAGAGCTACGAAACTGTACGTTCTTTGCCTCCGCCGATACCTCGCGCATTGAGGTCAATAACTTTATTCTCCAAACGGCTTTCTCGCACACACGGGCACGACTCATTGCCGAAAAAGTTAATTTCTTTGCAAGCCGCCCTACGTCTGCCTTCTATCCCGATAGTCTCTCCTCCACATTCCGCAACGCAGAATTTCAACTCGCCATTCATGCGGATTCCGTCAGCGCCTACGAGGTGCAGCGCCTTTTGCCAGCCGCCGATGCTCTGGGTGACAAACTGGCACTTAATCTCGACACTTACGGCACACTTGAGCAAATTTTTGTTAAGCGGCTTGACATTAAAGGTGTGGAAGAGAACGATATTCCGCCCATAACGCTCCTTTCTTTGGACGGAACCGTTCTGCAACCTCTCAAACCAAGTGCCCTCAATTATTCCGTGCGGCTCAATCCCATGCGCCTCAGTGCTGCCGACGTGCGCCGATATCTGCCGCGTGTGCCGATGCCCAATCTAAGCGGGCTAGGGACGCTTGCGCTGGAACGCGGAACGCTGCAAGGTACGCTGCAAACTCTTACTGCGAATGTTCGCGCCGCCAGTGCTGCCGGCAATGTGGAGACCGATTGCAAATTGAGCTGGCATGATACGCTGCGTTACGAAGCCTCGCTCACAACAGAGCGCCTCAACCTTGCTGCCATCACGCAGAACAGCGAATTACAAAGCAATTTGAACACGAAAATTAACCTCACGGGGCAAGGTGCGACCTTGGCAGCACTCATCGCAAAGGTACACGTAGAAGCCTCTCCGTCGGATATTGCCGGGCGGAGTTTTGATGAGCTTGTGCTTGATGCCAACGCGCATGACGGAGGAGTTATCACCATTTCGTCATTGAATGTGCATTGGAACAAAGCTGCGGACTTTTTAGCGGAAGACAATGCCGGAGAAACAGTTGCGCGAGAAAGTGATGCTGATAACATTCACAATCTTCATACGCTTCCCGCCGCCGAACTCTGGGCAAATGGCTGGGTGAACTTGCAAAACCCCGCGTCGCCCTCCTACAAACTGGATGCACGGGCAATGCACCTCGACCTCAGCCGTATTCTGCTTGTGTCTGATGCGGCTACGGACGCTTCCTTCACGCTGAACGTGCTGGGAAGCGGTTTTGGGGCAGATAGTCTGCGCGGTTCGCTTAATCTTGTGGCGCAAGAATTTATTACGCCCAAAAAAGCCTTCGACCCCTTTAGCATAAAAGCACGTTTGGAACATCTGCCGACATCCCAAAACCCGCTCTACCGCGAGTTTCATTTGAACTCCGAGCTTGCAGAGGCTCATTTGAAGGGTGTCTTTACGATGCCCGATTTTATCTCTTCTTTTGCGCACACGGTGGACAACTCGATTTTTCTGGTACGCCGCAAATACCACGTGATTCGTGATTCCCTCCAAGCCACAACCTACAATGGTTTGTACCGCCCACGCCCGGAGCGTCTGAAACCACTTGATGTCGAATTTGTCCTGAAGCCGCACGACCTCACAATTTCTCGTCTTTTTAGCGGTTTTGCAAAAATTCAGTGCATCGGCGATATTCGTGGCGCAATGCAGGGTAATACGCATGATTACACGTTCCGTCTGGATTCATCGTCCAGAATTGATGAATTTTTCTATACCGACGGATTTACGCAGGTTAATTTTGCCGACACACGGCTTCAAGCATCGTTCCACAGCGTTGTCAGTGGCGATTCGCTCAATGTTGTGGCTGCTTCCGCTCGCATTCGGTCGGATTCGGTCTTTCGGTTTAATGATTTTGTGTTCCGCCGCACCACAGCCGAAGGCGATTACAGAAACAATGTATTTGCATTTGACGTGAAATCGGTATGGGACGATAGTCTGCTTGCGTTCTACACAAAAGCACGGCTGGACATGAATACGAAAGATGCATCGTTTGTGCTGGATAGCGCATGGATGCTCTATCGCAGCAATATGGAATGGTCAAGTATCGGGAAAATTACCAGTGTTTTGAATAAAGAAGGCTTGCTTGTGGAGAACATGGCGCTCCGCCGCCCGAAGGCTGAAACCGTGTATCTGAGCGGTTTGGTGTGGTTCGACCATTTTTCTAATGCCCTTCTGACCGTAGAATCTATGCCGCTTCAAGACATTAACCGTCTTTTTCCGCCTGCAAACCGTATTCCTACGCTCGAACCGCTTCGTGGTACATTGGAGCGCATGGAATGTCGCCTTTCGGGATTACCTGCTAATCCGCAACTGAGCTTGCTTCTGAACTCCTCCAACGTGTTTTACAACGGCACGTATTTAGGGCGGTGTAGTATTTCGGCGACCCATCAGGATTCTACGGTGCGAGGCACGGCAGAGATACAGAATCCACTCTTGATGAATGACACGCTCCATACGCTGAAAATCCGCGCCAAATCGCTCCCGCTCAATCTTTGTTTCACTGAAACCTCTGAACGCCTCGTGAATGGCAAGCCTATCGAAATTCTTTTTGATGCCGAGCAGCTTCCGCTTGGCGCGGTGGACGTTTTCGTGCCGGGCATCACAAATTTGCAAGGTTATGCCGACGCGCACTTCACTATCACCGGCACTACGCCAGAGAATATCATGTATCGCGGAAATGCCGTTATTCCACGTGCGTCGTTTGTTTTTGAGGCTACCAATCTCAAGTATTATATCGAAGGCAAGGCAAGTCTGCTGAACCGCACCGTTACGGTCGAGAATGCAACTATCGCTAATGACCCGCTTGATTACGCACGTGGACGGGCACTTGCGAATGGGACTATTACGGTGAACGGTTTTGATATTACAGGATTCGATATTACCGCTCGTGTACCGCAGCAGGGCTTGTTTGTGCTTGGTAATGCCTCGCGTATCCCGAATCCGCAGCTTTTTGGCGATGTTATTATGTCCACAGGCGATAAGCCGCTTCATTTCTATGGTTCACTGGAAAAGCCGTTTTTACGCGGCGACGTAAATATTCTGGAAGCAAAAATCAATTTCCCTGAAATTAAAAGTGTGAAAACAGAAAATAAGCTCTTTTGCTTTGAAACGGTGACCAGAGAACGTGGCGGACTCACCACCAGTGCCCGCGACTGTAATCAGCAGGAATACGCCCTGCTCATGCCGCCTTCGTCATCATCCGATTCTGCGAAGGGCGCAACACGTCTCAGTGCTGCCGAACTTGCGACCTTAGCGACGGAAGACATTATTAAAGCGCAAAATGAAAATGCAACCTCGCATCCGGCGGACTCGAATGTAAGCGCTCTCAAAATGGTCTCGTCGGAAAAGCTACGGGCGCAGAGTGAGCAAGAAAACAACACGCAGACTAACAGCGGTATTGCTGAAGAGCGCTCCCGTCTTAGCTTCGCCGATAAGATAGATTACGCGCTGAATGTGAATTTGCGAGGGAATTTTTCGGTTACAATGGACTGGGGACCTTTTGAACAACTTGTCGCCAATCTTGCACAAGAAAATACCGACCAGCCCCTTCGCTATGTCAAAACTCCCGACGCACCCGATGAGCACAAACTGTTTGGCGATTTGATTTTGCGCGAGGGATCCACGTACAAGTATTACCGCGTCTTCACAGCCTCCGGCAAACTCGCTTTCAATACGGGTGCAATGAGCAATCCACGTTTGAATCTCAACGCACTTTTGCGTGGACAGCGTACCATTGCTGACCGCAACGGTACGAGCGAATACATTGTCAATCTTGGCATCACTGGCACAAAGAAGGCACCAACGCTGAAAATGAATTATTTGGTAGATAATGTGCCGGGTGTGGGCGATTCAACCAAAATTCAAAACGATGCAATTATGCTCCTTCTCTTTGGTCGGACGCAGGATGAGTTTGCTCTTGGAAGTGGCTTGGGTGGGGTCACGCAGAACTATTCGTCGTCGCTGGCTTCGCGCCTTCTGACCGACCTTCTACAAGGCACCGGGGTTGTGCGCAGTGCCGATATTTCCTTTGGCGGCGGGCGGACAGGAGGCTTACCGCTCGACCTTTCGCAAGCACGAGTGCAATTTACAGGAGAAATTAGTAATTTAGGGGTTCTCTGGCAAGTAGCGAATGATTTTGGCACGAATACGCCGAATACGAGTTTTTCGATAGATATTCCCTTCCGCAGTTTTCTCGACCAAGAACTTTTCCGAAACATCGTGCTCCAAATTACCCGTTCTTCTGCAATGTCCAATTCAAGCGTGTTCTTGCGGCAGCAGCGCGAATGGGAAGTGAAGATTGGTTCGCGGAATTCGTGGTAAGCGTGGCATTTGCTGAAATGGTTTTACTTGATAGTTACATTCGGCAAAAGCTCTTTAATGCGCAGCAATTCTACATCCGAAAAAAGATTTCCACTGAGACGTAGCTCGCGCAAATTGACAAGATTCTCAATGCCAAGCGGAAGCGTGGTAAGATTGTTGCCCGTCAAATCAAGAATGATAAGACTGGAAAGTTTACCGACTTCAGGCGGAAGAGTTTCGATTTGATTATTGTCTAAGTACAATTCTCGTAAATGCCGCAGCCATCCAATGCTGGGCGGAATATAGGTCAGATAATTCCGGCTCAAATATAAAACTTGAACATTAGCCATACTGCCAATAAGCGAGGGAATATCTTCTAATTCGTTATCACTAATGTCAAAAAGGTGCATATTGACGAGTTTACCAATATCTGCGGGGAGCTTGCTAATGCGATTACGTCGTGCGTAGAAGGTTTGCAGATTCGTCAAATTCCCGATGCTTGTCGGCAGCCCGCGAAGATTGTTACGGTTCAAATACAACTCTTGCAAATTGTACAAGTCCGCAATTTTAGGCGTAAGGTCGTTCAGCTTATGTATGTCGAGGTCAAGACGAAAAACGTGGTCTCTGTCCTCAAATGCTTTATCAAGTGCTTTGTAGATAGGAAGTGCCGCCAGTTGTGCAGAATCCAGTATTTTTGACGGCTTAGGTGATGAGCCTTGTGCCAACGCAGTATGCGGCAACACCGTAACAGCAGAAATGGCGGTTATGACAAAAATAATGCTCAACAATCGTTTGTTTATCATGGGAATCCTCAGCAACTTCAATAATTATGGTTGTTCCGTGTCGGGGGCTTGTTCTTCAATGATGGGTTCTGTGTCTGTTTTCGCAATAGCGAACCAGTCTATTTTGCGCGTTACATACATCACGACCGCTAATATCACAAACAGACCGATACTGCCCAAAAGTAAGGCGTAATCTTGCAACTGCAAAATAACAAACAAAAATCCATACAAAATTGTTAATATCCCAAAAATAATCAACGTGGCGCGATTATTTGCCAAAACGCTGCGCGTGTAGAGCGTGATAAGCGCGATTGTGGCTATGCTTGTCGTCCAATATGCTTTGTTGAAACTGAACTGCTCCGAGAGCGAAAGCAAAAGCGTGTAGAAAATCACCAGTGCAAGTCCGATAAGCACATACTGAATCGGATGAATGACGCGTCGTGTGAGCACTTCCACCATAAAAAACGCCAAAAAAGTCAGCGACAGGAACATAATGGCGTACTTTGCCGTACGCATCGTCTTTTGATATTCGTCTATTGCCGGAATGAGCTTCACACCGAAGGTGGATTCCTTGATGACATAAGCGTTGCCAGTCCAGACTTGCGGATAATTGCGATTCAGGTGCAAAACTTTCCATGCGGCGGTGAACTTCTGCGGTGTAACATCGCGGCTTTCGGGCAAGTATGCACCGATAAAGCTGGGATTGCCCCATGCCGCTTCCACACTGACGTTTGTTTCGCGTCCGACGGGCGCGAAGGCAAGTGTGGTGCTGCCGTTCAGGTCAAGCTCAAGAGTGAAGTCTGCTTTATCTTTGCCGCCAATTTTGGGGCGAATGGTTATACCCTGCTCCAGTGCTTGCGTGGAGAGGAGTCCGGGATTGGCGGCATATTTTTTGCCGTTATAGCTCACGCTTATACTTTCCTTGATGCCCTTCAGGTCGCTGATACCAAGCGATACGGCTGCTTCATCCCATAAAATTGCGTCGGGGTCAACGCTGATATCCGCCATGCCACTCATGAGGAATGTACCTTTGATGACAATTTTAGAACGGTACAAAATCACTTGATAAATGCCGCGATACCGTACTTCCGGCGTGAGGACGGTTGTAACGGCAAGGCTTTCGGGTAGGATGTGAATATAGTCCGTTACTTCTTCCATAAAGGAGGAAACGACACCCTTGTCGTTTGTGCGCTCTTGGCGGACGAGGTTTCTATAAGGAATTTCGAGGATGGGTCCCGTAATTGTCTGGCTGCCACCCCATTTTGCGCTCACCTCCGTAATTGCTTCCTCGCGCCGTGCCTCTCTCTCAGTGATGAGGCTTTCGACAAAGGAGACGGGAATAAGCATGAGTAATGTCAGGACGGCAATAATAATCATCCGTAGCCCGACCGAGTTTTTGAAGAAGCGTGTAAGCATAGTCTTGGCTGGATAAGGAGTGACTGAACAAAAATTGTGATTCCTTGAAGCAATAGTCTGGGCATTACCTTCAACTGGAGTGCGGAATTTTAATTCCGCAAAAATATATCCAGTATTGAAGCGGGGTTGTGAGTGCTCGCGGAATTAAAATTCCGCACTCCATCCGAAATGTCCAGACTACTGTTGAAGGTAATCCCTGTTTTATTTCAAGCGCTCATGCGCTGCGGTTGACGCTGCGAGGGCAGATTGGAGGACAAGATAATTCCTGCGTGTATTTCGGGCAAAGCCGCGCCGACGGTTGGTACCAGAATATGTGCCACACGCGAAGCGTACTCTTGGAGACGTGTGTCGAGCGTGGTACTCATGCGCCGAAGCGGGTTGAGGCGCTTTGTGGGTATTGATAAAACAGCAGAAGCCTCGTCGAAGGCAGTCTTAGTGAGATCGGCACCAAAAAAATATATATTGTCAATCGCTGCCTGAACTGATTCTGAAGCCTCTGAAAGGACTTCATTGCAGATATGACCAAATCCGTTTTTTAATAGCATTTCGTCTTCGGAAAGAGTATCGCTCAAAGGTACAGCATGATTGCTGCGTTCAGCTTTTTCAGCAGCATTGTGCAGCGCTTGACTGAGCGCCTCTTCGAGGGAAATTGTGGCTGTGTGCAAAAGAACGCTGTTGCGAACAATGCTAACATCCATAAACCCATGCTGAACACTGCACAGCGCTGTCACGGAGCGCTCTTCGGGGTAACTATGGACAAAAGCAGTATGTGCTGACGTTTGCGCCGAGACGAATCGTTGCAAATCCGCACCCAGTAGCGTGGAGGCGTGTTCTGCAACTCCCGTGATGGTGCGTGATACTAAGACCGACATGGCTGTAAAAGGGTTTGATGCGAAGCCGTATAATGGGTAAATTGTCGCTAAAAATTGCGATGGGTCGTATGCGGGCAAGTGCTCACTTGCTTCAAGGCGTACAATACGGCGAAGTTCATCAGTAGTAAGCGTGTTAGAATAAGGGATTTGATGCGACAAAACACTTTCCATCGTCATGGCAATACCAAGAGAGCGAGCTTTTCCGGCTATGGGGCGCAGAATTTCTTCAAGTTCGAGCATGGCGGGCGAATCCAACGCTTCGGTGAGCGGGCGCGTCCAGTCGAATGTCTGCGATGTAGCGTTCAGGTAGGTGAGCGCCAGTCCGCTTTCGTGGGATTCAAACAGCGCACAGTATGTACGGTAGCTGTCGAAGTAGAGTGTTGCAATGGTCGAGCCTATAAGCATATACCCTCAATTGTTCATACAAAAAAGTTCGCAAAACAGCGATTATGAGATGAATAACCGATAATGACAGAACTGCGCGATGAACGCCCGTAAAATAGCGTTTCTTCTACGAAAATCCATCCTGAAAATGGAAATGTGCAAAACTTCTTTGATACTTCACAAATAGCATCCCCAAAAGAAAACACCTCATTCCTATCCAGTGCAAAGTGCTTATTAAAAATGTATGCCAAATTTTTTTTTCTCTAACTACGACGGTTTGCGTAAATTCGGCGAATGAAAAATATACTTTCCTCATATATCTCTCTCTTCCGCTCGGCGTTTCTCCTTGCGTTTGTGGTCGTTATGGTGATGACGCTTGCACCAAGGCAGCTTTGTGCCCAATATTGGCACGCCGGTATTTATCAGGGCGTATCAATTGCACAACGTGGACTCGTGGGCAACACCAACCAATTGAACTGGATACCCTCCCTTGCCATTCATTACTTCCCCAAAAATAATCCGATTATTTTGGGTGGTTCTTTGTCTATGCAGTTCTTTAACCCTTCTGAAGCTGCACGTAAACAGGGTGAAAATTTTGAACTATTGGTCTTCCCACTTTCGATGTGTTTTCAGTTTCTCCTCCTGCCCGAACCGCCATTTCGTCCTTATTACGGCATAGAAACAGGCGCGGCGTGGTATCGGTATCGCTTTTTCAATAAAGAACGCGAAATAGGGCAGGACAATAACATTGGGCTAATGATAACGCCAAATGTGGGCGTGAAGGTAGAAATTTTTGAGGATTTGGATATTGACCTGAATGTCCGCTATCAGTTTCTTTTCCACGAGCGTCTTGAGTGGGGTAGCGCGGGACAAGCAACACAAGGATATAACATTCTGAACATTTCGCTCGGGCTGAATTATCAGTTGTTTCGTTAGGATTGATACTATGCTGCGACCCGATGTTATGGAAAAAATATTTGCTTGAAATTAGTCTGTTTCGTAGGTTTGAAGTCTAGTCTCTTTTTTTTAATTTATTGGAGTTTCAATGTACAAACTCGGAATTTCCCCCCCCCCCCCCCCCGCAAGTCTAGTTATTTGCTAACACTGTTGTTAGTCGGTGCAAGTTTTGCCTTTGTGAGTTGTTCTTCTGACTTTTTAAGTGAAAATAGTCAAGAAATAGTGAAGAGCAATGAGGCAGAAGATAAAGCCAAAGCCGTACAAAATGAAATTGCGTCTCTTACGAGACAGTTTATCCAAGTTCACGGTCTTCTTAATTTTGAAAATGCGGCAGCATTTGAAAAATATGTAGCTGCAAATGCTAGTAGTGACCTTAAGGCAGTGCTTCCACATTTCTCTTTTGCCAAAGAACAAAAGCCATTATTAAAACCCTATGACCTCCAAGTTTCCACTTCGCGGATGGTTAAGAACCAAAGGGTAGTTGATGTCAGTTCCAGAGAAAAAAATGATCCTAAAGTGGCTTTTACTCCTGGTGCTGAAGTAACGGTAGGAAATATTTCTGGACCTGGACAGATTTTCTTAGATCAAGCGGAAGTTCTTTATACTGGAATGATTGGCTCTGTAGTTTACTCGTTAACCTACAACCCGCCCTCGCCAGTATTTTCAGATGTGATTAATGCACGGCTTACAATTAACAACCCTGTTCTTCCGCCAGGCGGTACATTTTTTCTATCTGATGTCGGTCCAAGTCAAACATGGTATGGCGTAAAAGATGGTCAGCCAGCCGTCTTTGTACAGTTTACTATGCCTACGTGGGTTAAGCCGCCTGCAGAATATTATGGATATGTGCAGCCCTCATTTCTTTGGATTGTATATGAATATGTAAGAGCAGTCTATCCAATTCAATCTTTTGTTGGCATTAATTCTTCTCTCAGTGTGAGCATCTCCTACGGAGGTAGCTCTGGTTCGATGACAACCACTATGGCGGCTCAGTAAGTATCCGACTGATTCAAGCAATGAAAAACAAAAAAGGAGGATAAATTTTATCCTCCTTTTCTTATTTATTGTCGCTATTTGCGGCACAGATTTATTTCCCTGGGGTGAAAGAAACAAGTGTGCGAAGCTGTCCATTAAACACAATAGCGCCGAGTATCGGAATATTCGTTGCAACAGTATTAAATTGACGACGCAAGAGTGTTCGGGGAGTGTTGTTTTCCGACACAACACCAAAATCATACTCGCTCTGAATCGCAGGGACAGTCAAACTGCCCAAAAGTGGAAGAGTGAGTTTGAGTCCGATAGTCTGGGACTGCCGATGAACGCTATACGTGGTATTATTCAACAAAAGGCTTGTTTTGCCAAGTCCTTTACCGCTTACACCTGCAGCTATAGCAATTGAGCCAAATCCCGTAACATCAAATGTCGCATTAAATCCTGTTGTGGCAAAATCCTGTGCACTTGCAGCGTCTTTCAAATCACCCAGCTTTATCCACTTGGGTTCAAATCCACGAAGAACAATATCTGCCAGATTAATATTGAACGCACTAGCTCCGCTTAGAAACTGCCCAATTGCACCCGTATTAAAATATTGATAAATTTCATCGTTTGTAACGCGGTAGTAACTGGAATCACGTCTTGTTAAGCGCGTGGTGGAGACTGCTGCAAAGGTTGAGTCAATAACCAAAACGGCATCATTTTGTCCACCAATCGAAAGCCCCGTTGCTATAACTGTACTCGTTACACGAAAGACACTATCACGAATGGGAGCATTAACTGTGTCAAGTTTCGATTGCTGATACACCGTATAATCACCTGTTTTAAAGCCAAATTTTTCGCCACTCGGTTGCGTGGTACACGCCGCAAGTGCAATGATAAGCGCACCGCACGCGCAAAGGATTCTGGAGAATTTCATAGTGAGGAGGGGAAAAGTGGGAAAAGAAGCCTTGCAAGACGCACAACGAGTACATTCTTGCAAGGCTTGGAGACTACGTTACTTAGACATTCGTAAGTTTCGCCATATTCGATTTCACGTCGTCGGCAGATTTTTGCAATGCGGCTTGCTCATCAGCGGAGAGCTTAATTTCAAAAATGCGCTCCATGCCGTTTTTGCCAATCACAATCGGAACACCGCAGACGACGTCGCGTAAGCCGTATTCACCTTCAAGCCAGACAGCACTTGGCAAGATGCGACGTTTGTCTTTGATGATACATTCTGCCATCTCAACAGCCGAAGCCGATGGTGCGTAGTATGCACTGCCCGTCTTGAGCAAGCCCACGATTTCAGCGCCGCCGTTAGCTGTGCGCTTCACGATTTCGTCAATGCGGTTTTGGGGCATGAGTTCCGAGATTGGTACGCCCGCCACAGTGGTAAAGCGCGGAAGCGGAACCATTGTGTCGCCGTGACCGCCCAGAACAAACGCATTGATGTCTTCCACCGAAACGCCCAATTCCATTGCGATAAACGTGCGGTAACGAGCCGAATCCAGCACACCCGCCATGCCAAGCACCTTGTGGCGTGGTAGTCCCGTTGCTTTGAGCGCCACGTACGTCATTACGTCCAGAGGATTGGAGACGATGATAAAAAACGCATTTGGCGATTTTGCGTACGCTTGTTCGATGCACGATTTGACGATTTCTGCATTTTTGAACAACAAGTCGTCGCGGCTCATACCGGGCTTGCGGGCAAGTCCTGCGGTCATAATCACGATGTTCGAGTCTGCGGTTGCGTCGTAGGAGTTTGTGCCCGTAACGCGAGTGTCTGAGCCAATCACGGGCATAGCTTGGAACATATCCAAGCCTTTGCCCTGCGGCAAATCTTCGACCACATCCACGATAACAACTTCGTGAGCGAGTCCATCGTAAGCAATTTTTTGAGCGGCAGTCGCGCCGACATTTCCTGCGCCGATAACGGTAATTTTCATGATAAACCTTGTAAATATGCGAGATTTGAAATAAAAAGGAGTGGATTATCGTTTATGATTCTGCTGGTTTGCCTTTGGTGCGACATAGAAATTTGATGGGTCGCAATACTTCATAGATTTGCAAGTTACGCGCTTTTTCAGAAATTTGCGCAAAGGTTTTGCGCTTTATTACAAATTTTCCTTTATCATCACCATTTTGCGCTTCCGATGAATGTTTTCTCAACGATAGACGCAGCAACGCTTATAGTGTTGTGCGCCTGTGCTGTCTGGCTCATTTTCTTTGCCATTGTGGGCTTGAACGGGCTTGCGATGAAGCCGCTTGCAAGCGAAGTTCTTCCCCAGATGACCTCATTTCCACGCCTTAGCGTCATCATTGCTGCTTGCAACGAAGCCGATACTATCGGACAGGCTCTTCAATCCTTGCTCGGCACGACCTACCCCAATCTCGAAATCATTATCGTCAATGACCGCTCCACTGATGAAACAGGCACAATTATTGACCGCCTTGCCGCGCAGGACAAACGCATCAAGACGCTGCACGTGACTACGCTGCCGACTGATTGGCTGGGTAAAGTTCACGCGCTGCACGTGGCTTCTGAAGCTGCAACGGGAGATTTCCTGCTTTTTACTGATGCCGATATTCATTTTGTGCCGGAGACGCTCACCCACGCCATTGCTTTTGCCGAACAGCATCAGCTTGACCATTTGGCAATGGCTCCCGAAACTCGCAAACCTTCTTCAGTAAGCGCCGTGCAGCAGTGGCTTATTTCACTGGTCATTGCCGGTTTTTCGGCGCTCTTCCTTTTTGCTATGCGTATTCGTAAGCTCCGCAAGCCTGATTCTAAAGCCTTTGTCGGCATTGGCGCGTTTAATCTCGTGCGAAAAAGCGCTTTTCGGAAAACTGGTGGTTTTGCGTGGCTCAAGATGGAAGTCCTTGATGATGTTGGCTTAGGAATGATGATGAAGCGCTCCGGCGCACGGTGCGACTGTGTAAACGGCGTAGGGCTGATTCATCTGGAATGGTATCCGACCCTGAGTGCCATTCGTCAAGGCTTCGAGAAGAATTTTTTTGCGGGCTTCGGACATTATCGCTGGTTACGAATTATGTGGCGAGTGACACAACTAGCCGCAATGGTTTTTCTGCCGTGGGCAGTGGCGCTTTGGGTGTGGTGGTCAAGCGCACAGGTTCTGCTTGTGTTTCTGCTTGTGTGTGTGCATATTGCATTGCCCGTTGGTATTGCTACGTGGAAGCGTAAAGGTTTGCCCGTAGAAGTATCAGTCTTTGCGGCATTGCCACTTGCTTTTGCATTCGTGATAGCGTTCATGCTCCGCTCGGCGTGGCACGTTTCACGAAAAGGCGGCATTACTTGGCGTGGGACGTTTTATTCGCTTGAAACTCTCCGCCGCGAACAGCGCGTTAGAATGTAACGCACAACATTGAACACTCCCTTTCATTTAACCCTATTCCACTATGTCTTCCTTGTCCAATAGTCGTTCGACACCGAAAGCACTTGCTGTTGCAATGCTATTTGTCGGTCTCTTTACAAGCCTCTTTGCTGCTTGCCAGCAGGTGCGTCCGCCTGATGCGTTCACGTTCTATGGCGGTGCGGCGCGTTCCGGTAATTATGAAAATGGAGGTTCGTTCACGAACACCATGATTATCAACGATTTTCCGAAGAAAAATGATTCGGCAGCACTCACTTCGGCAAAGGGGCAAATTGGTGCCAATATGCCGCCAGTTCCGATTTCATTTATCGCGAGCTATCTCACGCTTCTGGACGGTAATGCCGTGCGCTATGCAAACGGCAGAATGGAATGGAAAGCGCCATTTGATGCGACCGCGGGCGGTAAGCGTGCGATTGCCTCTGCCCTGCCCTGCCGCGACAAAGAAGATAATTTCTACGTTCTGGCAAACGACGGCGCACTGTACTCCATCGCAAAAGATGGCAAGCGACGCTGGAAACAATCATTCTTCACGCCCGCACCCCTCTCACTCTTTTGCGATTTACTTCCGCTTGCTGACGGCATTCTTGTTGGCTTCAGCGCCGACGGTGTTCGCGGAACGCTCATCAAATGTACATTTGACGGCACTATTGCGTGGAAGCAAGAGTTTGCGACGGCTCCCGTGCGGGCGTTTGCTGCCGACGAAGCAGGAAATATAACGCTTGCGCTGACGGCGAACACACCCGGCGCAACCGACTCGCTCGTGAGCATAGCAACCAATGGCGGGCGGCGATGGGCGAAAGGTGTTCCCGCTACAAGGCTTTTGCGAATGCCAATCACGGAAGCGGGGCAAATCCTCATCTCCGGCATAAGAGAGACTAAAACTGCGCGGGAAGATGTTCTTTTGGCATTCGACGCAAATGGCAATCAGCGCTGGGAGAAGGTGCTCACCTTTACGCCGCAGGGAATCGCAATGGGAACACACGAAGGCTCTCCGCTACTTGTTGTAGCGGGCTATCGGATGGGTATGGGCGAGTCACTTTCGCTTGTGCTGGGCTTGGATGCTAATGGCAAAGAGCGCTGGCGCTTGAGCTACGACCTTGCCGTGATGGGCGCTCCGATGATAAGCCAACAAAACATCGTTTTTGTCGGCACAAAGGGTGAAGCCATTGGCGCATACTTTATGAGCAAAAGCGGTGTTTTTCAGCAAGTTGTTTCCATGAGCGATGCGCCGCCGTTGTGCCTTATTCCGGCGGTGGATGCCGAAAATAATATTCTCTTTTCGGCTTCCGATGAATTGGGAATTGTAAAAATCGGCAAACTGCCCGTTCAACGTCTTTTACCGTATTGACGAGGAACATAACAAAATAAAAACGGCTTTGGGAAGCGCTTCCCAAAGCCGTTTTGCTATGATTGTTGAAGTTTCCTATGGTTCTTTACGGTCGCACGGTCAGGCGTGTTTCGGCAGTGCCAATAAAAATTCCTATGCCGTCGCCTTTCACATTCCAGCGAGGATTGATGCCTTCCGAGCCGATTGGATTATTGCCGGAGTTTGCACGGGCATTACTGACCACGTAGTCGTAATATGCAGAATCTGCCGCCTGCACAACGAGCGAAATTGACGCTGTGGGCGGATAAATACGTGCCGGAAGAATAAAGTTTGCGGGCGGGAAGCGCCTGACGAGGGAAAGTGATTGCCGAAGCGTTACCGTGCCACTGCTGGCACTCGCACCACTTTGCGCATTTTGGACACCGAGTGATGTTTCTCCGCCTAAAGAGTCGCGGGATTGGGAATCACGGACGCTAAAGAAGGAAACTCGGTACATTTCCGTTACACGCGAGCGCACATTCAGCGTTACAACGGCTGTTGTCGCCGGAACGACAGCAATCATACCGTTTTTGGAAAGAAGTTTCGTTGTGTCGCCCGTCAGAAAAACATTGGCGTTTGTCGTAAATTCACTTGTGCGAGAGAATGTGAAGCGAGGTTGTTCAATGGCGGGCGCAGCGGGAACAATCGTTTCAGCCGTAGCCACTTTGCCCTGCCACTCTATGCGCAGAGCGTATGTTTTTCCCGATTGCACGACAAGCCCAGGTGCTTCGTAGAAACTTCTGCGGGGTGCGGGTTTGCCATCCGAGAGCGTGTCGCTGGGTGTCGGAGCTTGGAGATTCAGAGCAAATATTTGCCCATCCACAGTAATACTCGCTTTGGCATCACCCACAAAAACTCTATCCACCGTGAAGGTATCCAACGGCGGAAGGGTGCGCGAAATCTGAATATTTCGCACGGGAGCACCGGAGACAAGCAAGCCCGAAACAACGATGCGCTCAGTGCTGGGAAGCTGAATATCAGTAATAGTGCTGGAGCAGGAATACATGAGAAGCGTGATTGTAAGCGACGTTATGAGAAGAAAACTAATGCGTTTCATGAAGTAAAAGTAAGTTGTGACAAATGAAAGATCAAGGAAATGAAGCTCTATGGCTAGAAGCGAACGCCAATACTGATATTTGGCAAAATGCCAAAGACCGTAATTTGCTGAACTCTGGGAATAGAAGGTCGCGTCGCGTCAGGAATAAGGCGCGTTTCGGCGGTGGAACCGTAATTGACAAACCACGTGAAGGGATTCTGTCGGTTATAGGCGTTATACACGCTGAGAGTGAGATTCCATGGCAGCCCGAAGCCTGTCCATTTGTAGGTGGCACTTACGTCCAGACGGTGATAGTCCGGCAGACGAAAACCATTCCGCTCGGTGTAGAGTGTGCGCGGCGTACGGAAGCCGCTTGTGGGCGTACTTCCAACGCCGGAGAAATCAAATTGCGCGGCAGGCATAGTAAATGCTTGCCCCGTAGCAAATGTCCAAGTTGCACCAAAATCCCACGAATCATTGAGCTGGTACTGCGCCACAACCGAAACGTCGTGGCGGCGGTCGTAGCGCGGGTAGTATGTTCTTCCGCCATTGATATCAGGGAATGTGCGCTCTGTCCATGAAAGCGTGTAGCCAATCCAGCCCGTCAGAGCGCCCATGCGCTTATTCAAGAAAAATTCCACGCCGTAAGCCTGTCCGTTGCCGGAAGTGAGTTGGTCTTCTCTCGGCGCACCGATGGCTGTAAGCTGCACATCTTCGCGGAATTCGAGGAGGTTTCGCAGCGATTTGTAATAGCCCTCAACGCTGAAAAGATATTCTTTGTCAAATAGTTGCGTTTCCACGCCAAGAACGTACTGAACACCACTGGCGGGGTTAATCGTTTCGGTGGCAGGAAACCACGTATCATTCGGCAGGGAAAACCCGTTGAGGACAAGCAGATGCAAAAACTGATTCGCCACAGCAAACGCGCCTTTGACGGCAACGTCCTCTGCCACTTGAAGACTCACCGAAGCACGCGGCTCCGGCAGCCAACGGTTGCCACGCGAGAAATAGGACAGCCTGAAGCCGAGATTCGTCGAGAGAATCGGCGAAATTTGCCATTCGTCCTGAATATATGCACCGCCTTCGATAGATTCTTGTACGGCGGCGTTACCACTATTTTTCAAAAACTGCTCAAAAGCAGATGTTCCCGATGTACCAAGCGCCGTTTGAAAGCGGTGGAATGTGCCTTCAATGCCTGTTTTGACGGTATGCTCAGGAGCAGGAAACCACTGCGCTTCGCCCCGCACGGTGAAATCGCGCACATTGGAAAAGGTGTTGAACGCGAAATCATTGCCAAAGTCAATATCTTGGCGGTAGGCGTAATCGGTAAAAATGGCGGAAAAATTAGTGAACAGCGACGGCGAGACGATGTGAGTCCAGCGCAGGTTTCCCGTCGCATTTCCCCAGTTAATGCCGAAGCTCGCGTCTGCACCGATACCGAGCGTCAGGTCGTCGCGTCCGAAATATCCGCTTAAAAATATGCGATCGTTGTCCGAGATTTTATAGTTCAGTTTCGCGTTCAAATCGTAAAAATAATATCCAAAGCCTGGTGCTCCTGCTGCGGGTGGATTGACAAGATTGGCAACAGCAAGCGGAAGGTCAAAATATGTACGCCGCCCGGATACCATGAACGTCATATCCTCAGTGATTGGACCCTCAACCGTCAGACGTGCGGCAATGAGACTAACGTTTGCCGTCCCTGAAAATTTTTCTTTCGTACCCTCGCGCATTGTCATATCCACGACGCTTGAAAGACGGCTTCCGTACTCTGCCGGAAACGCACCCTTAATCACACGCACGTCTTGAATCGCGTCGGCATTGAAGGTGCTGAAAAAGCCGAAGAGATGGGAGGGATTGTAAACCGTAACGCCGTCAAGTAAAATCAAATTCTGGTCAGGCGAACCGCCACGCACGTACAAACCGCTTGAAAGCTCATTTCCCGCTTTAATGCCCGGCAGAAACTGGAGCGTTCGGAACACATCTGCTTCACCCAAGATAGCGGGCATTTTTTTAATAAAATCACTAGAAACCGCTACGGTACTGATTGTTTTCGTAGAATTGATCTCCTGACGTTCAGCGCTGACGGTTACTTCGCCCGATTTTGCACTTTGTACGGTTAAGGCAATATTCAGGCGGATACTTTCATCGGGCTTCGCAATTGTTATTTGCTTTTTGTAGGTTTTGTAGCCGATGCCGCGCACCTCAAGGAAGTATGTTCCTGGAGCAATATTGGGAAGGGAATAGAACCCAAATTTATTCGTCCGTGCGCCGCGCACCGTCGAGGCAGCAGTGATTTTTTCTTCTTTGGAAAGAATAACATTTACTCCGATAACAACTTCGCCGGAAGCTGACTCGTTCACAGAGCCTGAAATAACGCCGTTTTGAGCGAGCAGCCGAAGAGTGCACAGCAAGAAAAGACTTGCAAAAGCAAGGCTTTGTTTCAAATACGTCATGGAAAAAACCTTAAGGGAATGGTGGTGTGGTTTAGAAAGCCTATAATTATAAGAAGCGCTTGGATGAGCGCTTGGTTACAGATTTTTTTGTAGATTAGCAAGCAGAAACAAAAATGGATGTAACAATATCCATTCATGCCTAAACACGAATCGGCAGCTTGTTTGTTGCATTGACCAGCGCATTTTCATAAATACAAAGCTAGATAATTTTGTACTGCCAAGTGTTAAGCCTCTGTTAAATATCAATCTTTGCATGACTACTTCCTCCGACAACATCCTTTCTGTCAGCGATATTACACGCGCTGTACAGCACACTCTCGAAGACAGCTTTGGGAGCGTCGTTGTACGTGGCGAAATATCGAATTTTATCAATCACTCCTCCGGGCATCGGTATTTCTCGCTCAAAGATAGCAGCGCACAGCTCAAAGCTGTGATGTGGCGCAGTTCGCCTCTGCGCTTTACGCCTACCAACGGTATGAGCGTGGTAGCACGTGGGAAGGTCACAATGTATGCCCCGCAAGGCGCGGTGCAACTTGAGTGTCGTTCGCTGGAGCCACTTGGAGCGGGCGACTTGCAATTAGCATTTGAGGCGCTCAAACGAGAATTATTCGAGCGCGGTTGGTTTGATGCAGCATACAAGAAACCGTTGCCGCGCTATCCCATGAAAATTGGCGTTGCTACGTCGCCCACCGGTGCGGCTGTGCGCGATGTCATTGCCACTCTGGCACGGCGGATGCCGGCGGCACAAGTTGTCGTGCGTCCAACTCTTGTGCAAGGAGATGGCGCAGCAGAAGACATTGCCCGTGCCATTGCGGAACTAAATGCTACCGATTGTGACCTGCTGATTGTGGGGCGTGGTGGTGGCTCTATCGAGGACTTGTGGGCGTTCAATACCGAAATAGTTGCCGAAGCGATTTTCTCTTCCTCAAAGCCCATTATTTCTGCCGTCGGGCATGAAATTGATTTTACCATCGCCGATTTTGTCGCTGATGTTCGCGCTGCTACGCCCACTGCTGCTGCTGAAATTGCCGTTCGTGACCAGAGTGAGCTTTGGAGCGCCTTGCAAGGCACGGAGGCATATTTGCACCGAACAATGGAACAACGGTTTGCCATGCTGCGGCAGCGCGTGAATTTTTTGTCCGACAACAGCGCACTACCGCGCTTTCCCGACGAATTGCGCCGCCGACAACAACGGGTAGATGATTACCAAACCCGCATGAACACAACGCTGCCAAGAATTATTCAGCAGGAAACACAACGTCTGGACGCGCTTGCGCTGCATCTTGGCTCGCTGCATCCTTACGCACCATTGAACAAAGGCTTTGCATTGCTTGAGCGTGCAGGGCGCATTCTGAGTGCATCGGATAGTCTGAATGTGGGGGAAACTGTGAATATTATCCGAAAGCAAGACCGTTACGAAGCGTACATCCAAAATGTGGAAAAAGCATAGGAAAAATGCACCCGCGCAAAATCTTTTGTTGCGCTAAAGAAAATCAGATTGTATCTTGTAGCGGCTGTCAAGGTGAAGCTATTTTGCACTCGTTTTTGGAAATGCCCGTATGGAACTGCACAATCTACAACAATCCGAAACACTTGCGCTGGTGGGCGTTATAGAGCGCGTCGTTATGGCGGATAAGCTCTTGAACGAGCAGGAAGAAGAGTTCGTGCGTTGGCTCATGGACGCGATTGGTCGTGAACGCTACATTGATACGCTCGACGACTTAGATGGGCGCTATGGTGAAGACGATTTGCGCGATATGCTGAAAGCCATTACCGACCCCGATGTGCGCGAACTCATCTATGGCACAGTGCTGGAAGCAAGTACTATCAATGCGCTGGTGGGCGAGAACACGGAATTTATGGACTGGCTTGCGGCGCTATGGAATCTGGAAATTCGGATTGATGACGTTTCGGGTGCGAAATAAAGTTTATGGTTGCTATTACTTCCCTCGACGACCCGCGAATAGCACCGTATCGCAGTCTGCGTGAAATCTCGTCGCGTACTGTAGAGGAAAAACTTTTTGTGGTGGAAAATAGCAAGGTCATTCGCCGCCTGCTTACAAGTACTTGCGAAATTCGTTCTTTTTTTGCTACCCAGCACTATCACAAAGAATTTGCCACGCTTTTGGATGCCAAAGGTCTCGCTTGGGAGCAGCGTCTCACGGCAGACGATACGCTGATGAGCGCTATTGTGGGCTATGCTTTGCATGAAGGTGTGATGGCGCTTGCTGTTGTGCCGCACGTACCGTATTTCAGCGAGCATCTGCGTACTCTTGAGCTTCCGGCGGTGTGTTTATGCGGCGTGGCGGACGCGGAAAATGTTGGTTCTATCGTACGGAACTGCGCGGCGTTTGGCGTACGCAGCTTGATAGTGGATAGCGCCACGTGTAGTCCGTATTTGCGCAGGGCGGTGCGGGTTTCGCTGGGCGGAATTTTTGCACTCACGGTGTACCGCACAAGCAATCTGGCTTTTGCACTTGAGGAAATGAGACATTCGCGTCCCGGCGTACAGTCTATTGCTCTTGAAACACACGCACAGACTCGTTCTCTAGACACAGTTTCTTTTTCTGAAGAAAGTATTTTTATCTTTGGCAGTGAAGCGCATGGGCTTTCAGCGGATATTCTTTCTGCCTGCGACCTTGTGGTAGAAATACCCATGACACCGCTTGCCGACTACGATGCAGCTAATTCTCTCAATGTAGCAGCTTCGACGGCGATAGCGCTTTATCACTGGCAAAATGGACGGAAATAATGCAGAATGTCGTTGGATGCAGTTATGAACGCAGTATTAATCGCCGCACGACGTTCCAGATTCAACATTTAGAACTCAACACTCAACATTTCATTTTCAGGAGGAATCTGCAATGCGCTTAAAATGGTCAACCCGTCGTTGGGCGATGCAAGAAGTCGCCAAAACCGTCCGCTCTATCAACGTCCCACCACCGAAGCCGAAACCACGCGGCTTCTTGCTGGACTATGTGTTCAATATGCGGAATGTGTATTCGACTGCATCCATTTTTGGCTTAATTGCGCTTATTTACTACTCTCCCGGTAATATTGAGATTTTTGACCCGATTCAAAAAGCACTATCGGATTTTAGCTTTACCGATATTGTTTTTGCAGATTGGAGAAGAGAAAGTGCACCTGTAGATCAAAATATTATCATTGTCAATGTTGGTCGTAATCGTGCTGAAATAGCGGCTCAGACCAAAATTATAGCCGCAATGCAGCCCAAGGTAATAGGTATTGACCCTATTTTCAGCAATGAAAAAGAGCCGGAGGTAGATTTTGCTTTTATGGATGCAATACAATCGGCTAAAAATGTGGTTCTGTCCTCACAACTCAGTACAATACAAGAGAAAACGAAAAATTCGCCTGAGAAATTTCTTCATATTCAGTCACCACACCCAAAGTTCCGTTTGCCAAATGTAAGTTTTGGTCATGCAAATTTTTCGACCCAAGGTGCAGCAACAGCACAAACCATTCGAGAATTTGAACCATCCTATACCTTGCTGGATTCTGCATTCTCCAAAAAAGATACAACTATCAATGCCTTTGCGCTTGAAGTTGCCGAACGCTTTAAGCCTGGCATTGCGAAACAGCTCAAGGAACGTGCAGAGGAAAAAGAGCTTATCAATTATCGTGGTGGCTTAAACAAATTTATCTTGATTGATATTGAGCCAGATATGGCGATTGACTCAGCTGTCGCGATGTATGGTTCTCTCATAAAAGATAAAATTGTGCTTTTGGGTTTTATGGGACAACCGTTTAACAATCCAAATGATATACGCAACAAATTTTATACTCCTTCATCTGAGCAATATGTCGGCAAAAGTATCCCCGATATGTACGCTATCGTCCTTCATGCAAACATTATTTCCATGCTGACCACTGGCGAACTCATTGAGCAAATGCCGGATTGGCTGGGGTATGTGCTGGCAGTTATTGTGTGTTATCTCAACATGGCACTTTTTCATTGGATAACTATTAAGTTCCCCAGTTTTGCCGGTGGTGAAATGAAAGTTATTCAACTGATCCAAGCAGGTCTTTTGGTAGGCGGAGCAATGTTGTTACTATACAATTATAAATTTCAAGTTGAATTATCTCTCACTCTCGCCATTATCCTGCTTTCCTCCGACGTAATGGAGATTCACGAAAGTTCGGTCAAGCGACTTATTGAGCGGATACAGGATAATCGGCGCTAGGACAGAATTTACCAATGTAACGACAAAGCAAAAGCCGCTTGAAATAATCTATTCAAGCGGCTTTTGCTTTTGAAGTGAGGGATATTTCTCATCAACAACGTTACATTTAGTCCATAATACGACGCAAGAATGCAGGTTTATTAAGTGCTTCGGCGTTTGTCTGTTCCTCGTCGGGGTGCTCCGGGCTATCGGCGAAACGGTTAATTTTCACACCATTGCCAAAGCCCGCTACGTCACGGCGTTTGTATGCCGGCTCGTCATATTTTTGCAATTCTTGAATACCACTTGGACTACGCGATGGTATGGAGCGGTTGACGGGAATCGGTGGCGCTGCGGGTTGTACCTGCGGCTGCGGGGCTGGTTCTTGGGCAACAGGTGCGGGCGCTGCTTGCGGAGGTGTGGAAGAAACGACTACACGGGCGCGTTCTTGCATCCGCTCGGCTGCTGCCTGCATTTCGGAATGATTGAAGCCCGTTGCAACGACCGTGACCATGAGCGTATCGCCCATGCCCTCGTCGAAAACAACACCGTGAATGAGATTTACTTCGCTGCCGGTTGCTTCTTCAACGGCTGAGACGGCATCGCTGACCTCGAACATTGTTACGTCTTGCGTTGCGGTGATATTCACCAGCACACCCTGAGCGCCTTTGATAGACAAGCCGTCCAAAAGCGGCGAAGAAATAGCATTTTGTGCCGCTTCGATAGCACGATGCTCGCCCTTGGCAAAGCCTGTTCCCATCAGTGCATCACCGGTAGCTTTCATCACCGTCCGCACGTCGGCAAAGTCAACATTGATATAGCCTGCGCCGGAAATAATATCGGAAATGCCACGTGTGGCGTTATACAGCACGTCATCCACCCGCAAGAATGCTTCTTTGACGGAGGTATGTTTATCAATAATTGAAAGAAGACGTTGATTCGGAATTACGATAAGTGCATCAACATTTTTGCGTAATTCCTCTACCCCCCGCTCTGCTACTTGTCCACGCTTGGCTGCCTCCCATTTGAAAGGCTTTGTCACGATGCCCACCACAAGTGCACCCATATCGTGAGCAATTTTAGCCACGACCGGAGCCGCTCCCGTGCCGGTTCCGCCCCCCATGCCGGCGGTAACAAAAACCATATCCATTCCTGCAAGAACCTGCCGAACTTCTTCGGCACTTTCTTCGACGGCTTTATGTCCTACACTGGGGTCTGCACCCGCTCCCAAGCCACGGGTAGAGGACTTCCCCAATTGAATTTTGTGTGGCGCTAGGTTATTCTGCAATGCTTGAATATCTGTGTTGGCGGCAATAAAATCAACTTTGGACAAGCCTTTGTTAATCATGCTGTTGACCGCGTTGCCGCCGCCGCCGCCGACCCCCACAACGCAAATTCTTGCGCCTTGGACATTAGTAGATTCTATTTCAATCACGGCTGTTTCCTTGAAACTGTTGATTATTAGTGTGTTGTTATGCTTGTTGTGCTTGCTTGCGAACGTGTTGTTGTCTCTTATAGCTCTTGGAAGAACGATTTCATGCGGTCAAAGACGGTAATGCGTTCATAATTGCCATTTATTCCGGTTTCATTGAGCATGGGTTCTTGGTCGAAAGTATCGTCCGAAAGATTTGTCTCGTCAGTACCCTGCTGGGTTTCGGTGCTGTCACTTTGCACAAAGTCGTGAAGACTGAGATACTGCTCATGGCGTACACCATAGCGGATAAGCCCGATGCCGGTAGCAAATTGAGGATTTTCAATTTCCGGTGCCAAGCCCGCGCGTCCGCACCCGACCGGTATGCCGATTTTGACGGGAAGTCCAAAAATAGATGCTGCCAAGTCTTCGGTGCCGCGTAAAAGCGAACCGCCGCCAGTCAGGACAACGCCTGCTGATAGATGCTCCATATAACCGGAACGACGAATCTCAGCAAAAGCAAATTCGAGAAGTTCTTCCATACGAGGCTGTATGATTTGGCAGAGCATACTTTTCGTGAACTCCATCGGCTTGCGTCCGCCAACGCCCGGGATCATAAAAATATCATCGTGAGAAAGTTCTGCCGCAAAGGTGTGCCCGTACTCACGTTTGACGCGCTCTGCCTCTTTTGCCAGAATGCCAAGCCCTTTGCGAATATCGTCAGTGACCTGCCGTCCGGCAATCCCGAAAACAGCTGTGTGGCGAATAATTCCTTCTTCAAAAATTGCAATATCAGTCGTACCGCCACCAATATCAATGAGCGCTACGCCGATTTCTTTTTCTTCGTCATCGAGGACAGAATAACTGCTGGCAATTGGTTCCAGCACAAGGTCGCGCACACGAAGTCCTACGCGCTCTACGCATCGGTAAATGTTCTGTGCTGCCGTTACAAGCCCCGTTACAACGTGGACACGAGCTTCCATGCGAATACCGCTCATTCCCACTGGTTCTTTGATGCCGTCTTGTCCGTCAATAATGTAATCTTGCGGGATAATGTGCAAAATACGACGGTCGGCAGGAAGGGCGATATTACGCGTTTCTTCCAAGAGGCGGTTGACATCGTGACGACTGATTTCACGATTGGGGTTGGAAATGGAAATGATGCCGGTCGTCTGGAAAGATTGAATATGATCTCCCGCAATCCCCACAATAACTTCTTCTATCGCCACGCCCGATTGCTGCTGTGCCTTATCAATGGCTTCTCGAATAGAATTAACGGTTTTTTCAATGTTGACAACCACCCCGCGATTTAAGCCCTCGCTCGGTGCTCTGCCAATGCCAATGACTGTCATTGTGCCGTCAGTATGCACTTCTGCCACAATAGCACAAATCTTCGTTGTGCCAATATCCAAGCCCACAACGAAGTTTCGCAATGCAGATTCTTCGGAAGCTGCCGCGATGCCCTGCGTATCGGAAGGGTCAACAATTTTTCGCATTCTGCTCATATTGCTTCGTTGGTGTAGTGCGGAAACGTGGTTTGAAAAATAGCTCTGGGTGTTTTTGTCTTTAGAAAGTGGTCAATTTTCAGATGGATGAATGACAACTTGATTTTGCCAGCGAACATCCAGATATGCAGTTTGTTTGAACTTCGCGTGCGCCTGCTCGGTGTGATGCAGGAAAGCCGATATTCGGGCAATTTTTTGCTCTTTCTCATCGCTATTGCCGAACCGAATCGGTACCGGGCTTTCCGTGAAATGCAATGTCATCTCGCCATTGGGAACAATATCAATTTCTGATAATCCGCGATAAAGCGGAGCGTCTTGCTGTTGCAGGGTCGTCATGATAGCAAGGACTGATGCAAGTCTTACAGAATCAAGGCTACCACGCCCAAGCCCAGACAGTATTGGCAAATCCAGTACCACTTCTGTGAGCCGATAAGGAAGCAATCGCCCTTCTGCATCAATATAGAACTGTTTGCCTTTGCTGACTACAAGCGCTATTGGCTTACGCTCTTCAATTGTTACGGTCAGTGCATCACTTGCGCCTAAAAAGACAGATACGCTTTTGACGAAAGGATGCTTCAGAATACGCAGTTCAATCTCAGCCGTGTTTACATCTCGGACAGCACGTGAGCTGGGCAACTTCACGAGGTCGAGAATTTCTTGTTGCCGTAGAAGGTTCGTTCCGACTACGCTCACGCGGCTGATATTGCGGCTGTGTTGCCAGCGAAGGGCAAGCACCCAAATAATGACCGCAAATACTACGAACAGTAGTACAAAACGAAGCGAACCCGCTTTTTTGAAAACAGCAACAAAATCCATAACCGCAACCTTATCTAATACGAAATGTATTAAAGGATACAGCATGAAATATCGAACAAAACTAATTCAGGGGATTGTGCGAAATGGTACGCTATACAGACACAAGATGATTAATCTTCACATACGTTTTAAGAGGGGGCAACTTTTTGTAGGTTGCTGGCGTATGATTCGATTGTGTCTCTCACCAAAGGTTCTCATGCACAAAAACTTTCCGATAAAATTATTCAGAAGGTCAATATTCTGAAAAAAACATCGGATACTGAGTTTGGCATTTATTTTGATAATTCTAAAAGAGTAGTATTTGGGCAATACCATCCTTTTGCCACAAGACAACAAAAACATATTGAAGAATGCGTAAAGCGCTCTCAAATAATAGTGTGCGATCGTGTGGTATAGCGAGGAATTTCGCCGAGAAATGCAATTCTGCTGCGTATGCTGCGACCGCAACAGGAAAGGCTATTTGTCTAAGCTAGCCGCAAGCTACAAGTCTTTGCGCTATTTTTCAAACTTTTTTTCGCTTTAACGATTTTTTTTCTTGCTCATACTTCGTGTAACACTCTTTTTGATTCACCCACGACGATTTTGAGGAATACATCTGCTATTACTCTATCGCCTAAAAAGTACCAGGTATTCAAATGGAATTTCGCGCCGTTCAACATCAGTTTTTGCTTTATTGTGAAACCGAGCGAGCATATTCACCGCTCACCGTCGAAACATATTCTTTTGCCTTAGACCGCTTTTGCGTCTATCTGCATGAGTTTTGTGGCGAAGTTCCTTCTGTGGAGACTATTCGCTCATCGGATATTCGTTCCTTCCCGGGCTGGCTTCACGACAAAGGGCATAAGAACAATACTATTCGCAAATATCTTGCCGCGATGAAGTCCCTTTTCAAATTTGCCCTCAAGCGCGGATTTATTCCCAACAACCCTGCTTCTGCTATTCCTGCGCCCAAACGCGAGAAAAAATTGCCGAATTATTTACAACAAGACGAAGTCGCCCTGACAATGCAGCAATTCGACTGTTCAACGCCAAAAGGCATCCGCGACAAAGCAATTACCGAACTTCTGTATAGCTCCGGCTTACGGGTCAGCGAACTCACATCGCTCACAACAAATGCTTTCGATGAATATAACCGCACCGTGCGTGTGCTGGGCAAAGGCAAGAAAGAGCGGATTGTTCCTGTGGGTCGCGTTGCTATGGCGGCAATACAATCCTGGCTGTCGGTGCGCCCACAGTTTGTATCGCCCGAAAGCGGTTCTGTGATGTTTCTTTCCGCAAAGGGGAATCCAATGACAGCTTCGCAGGTCTATAGCCTTGTTAAAAATGCCATGCAAACCACCACCGAAGCTCGCCAAAAAAGCCCTCACGTGCTGCGCCATAGCTTTGCAACACATTTACTGGATAACGGTGCAGATATTTATGCCGTTAGCCAGATGCTTGGTCACGCATCGCTTTCGACCACTCAAGTCTATACCCATGTCTCCATTGAGCGCTTGAAAGATTCCTACAAGCAAGCGCACCCACGTTCCTAAAAATGCTCACCAAGAAGAAAAGTCCTCCAACGAAAAATTGCTTTCAAAGAAGTTGACAAAGAACGAGAAGTGTTCTATATTTACGCCAGAGAAATTTGATACTAAATGGCGCAGATATTGAAGACTATTACTTGTAGTCATAGTCAAAGAATGTGCCAGTCGGTTTTTACACAATATATTTATCTGGCAAACAAGATTATATCAGCCTTGGCAGCATATCGTCCATATCGAACCATTTCCGTACTCCATAGTAACAAGGTGTCTCAATACATGAATAATGTTTCATTTCTTGACAGTCTTGAGGATACCTCATTGCGTAGGAACCAAGTGCAAACGGCACGACGGTTTCCCTATTGGAGCGCTCTTTTGTGTATCATAGCTTTGCTTGCCACGTTCCGTCCTTGCCCAAGCACAGCTTCCCACCACGCGCTGTCTGGGCGTGCCATGTTGGATGAAGGGCTGTGGACGTTTGACAGTCCGCCACTGAAACTCCTTTTTGAGCGCTACAAATTCACACCCACCAAAGAATGGCTTGATACGCTCCGGCTGGCATCGGTGCGTTTTACTACGGGGGGCGGTTCAGGAGCGTTTGTGAGCGCTCGTGGTTTGGTGATAACGAACCATCATGTTGTTTTGGAACAACTACAACGTCTTTCTACAAAGGAGCGCGATATTATCGCAGGTGGCTATACGGCAGCAACACAGGCACAAGAGCTAAAATGTCCTGAAATGGAGTTGGACGTGCTCATCGAAATGGAAAACATCACTTCTCGGATGCTGCGTTTGGTTAAAAAGGGTATCGCCGATGAAGATCTCTTCGCCGCACGGCAAGCGGAAATACGTCACATAGAAGCAGAGAATACATCAGACCGCACCAATACTCGTGCTGAGGTTGTAACGCTCTATTCCGGTGGCGAATACTGGCTTTACCGCTATAAGCGATATACAGACGTGCGGCTGGTGGTAGCACCGGAGCTACAAGCTGCTAATTTTGGTGGTGATTATGACAATTTTACCTACCCGCGTTATGCGCTGGACTTCGCGCTGGTGCGTGTGTATGAGCATGGGAAGCCGATTCCAAGTCCATACTACCTCAAATGGAAGACCAAAGGTTCCGTGCCTCGTGAACCCGTCTTTGTTGCTGGTTTTCCCGGCTCCACAAATCGTCTCAATACATATTCTCAGTTCGTCTTTAACCGCGATATTTTTTATCCTTTTATGCTGCGGCGCATCAATTCTATGTTGACAACGGCACGGCGCTATTCCGAGCGCGGCGTAGAGCAATCACGACGGGCTTTGGAAGACATTTTGAATGATGAAAACGCAAAGAAATCGCTCATTGGCGAGTATAAAGGCTTAATGGATAAAGCTATTGAAACGAAATGTCGCCAAAGTGAGAATGAATTACGGCAAAAAATTGCCTCTGACCGCGAACTGACAGGCTTGTACGGCAATGCGTGGGAAGCAATAGAACGCGTAGTACAAAAACAAGCCGTTATTTTCAAAGAATATACCGCCACATTCTCTACACCGCTTGCCGACATCGCTTTTAGTATTATTCGCTATGCGCTAGAGAAAGAAAGTATGAGTCCGGCGAGTGTTAGCGCCGACAAGTCGGCGGACAAAAAAACTCCTGAAAAATCACTCGCTGCTGATAAGACCGTTAAAAAAGAGCTATTAGAAGAACTTCGTTCGCAAAGTCTTAGCCCCATAGCAATTGCACTTGATTACGAAGAAGTGCGTCTTGCAGGGGAATTAGAGTTTTTACTTTCAGAACTAAGCGCCGGAGACCCTTTTGTGCGTAGTATGCTTGGCGAAGGCAGTATTTTGCGTGCACCCGCAGACGTAGCTCGTGATGCTATTCGGGGAACACATCTGACGGATATTGCTTTTCGTAAAACGCTTTTAGATGGCGGGCGCAAAGCCATTGAGCGCTCCACCGACCCGATGATTGTGTTTATGCGCAAACTTGTTCCACTCTGGCTGGAACGTGAAGAATATCATCGCAATAACATTCAAGCTCCACTTGCTGTGTCATTAGAGAAAATAGCCCTTGCCCGGTTTGCCGTTTATGGTAAAAGCGCTTATCCCGATGCCAATTTTTCCTTGCGTCTGAGCGTGGGCACAGTGCAAGGGTACGGCATGAACGGTACGCTTGCGCCCTCACAGACCACGCTCTACGGCTTGTTCGACCGTGCGGCGAGTTTTGCTGCCAGCGACGTTGCCTCAGATTTTATGCTGCCTTCACGTTTGGCAACGAATAGAGAAGCACCACATCGTGACAGAATACCACTTGCAACGCCCGTTAATTTCGTCACGACCTGTGATATTGTTGGCGGTAATTCCGGTTCGCCGCTTGTCAATAGAAATCTTGAATTTGTGGGGTTGGTATTCGATGGGAATATTGAGAGTCTATCGGGTCGATTTGTCTATAATGAAGAAGCTGGGCGGACGCTCTGCGTTCATCCCACGTTTATCATCGAAGCGTTGCGCAAATTGTACAATGCAGGAAATACGGCTGACGAACTTGAAGGTATCAAGCCAACTCCGCCTGTCCCGGAAACAAAACCCTCCGATTCCAAGCCGTCTGACAAAAATCTTGACAAAGTGCCCGAAAAAAGATCTGGTAAAGCCGATGAATCAAAGCCACCACGCGAGACGGTACGAAACCCTTAACTGATAATTTCCCTTTTTCTCGACAATTTCTTGGGCAGATTTTTCAGACAATTATTGAGTACAGCCCGCACAAATGCTATCTCCACATCAACAAGAAATTTCGAGTGAGGAATTTCATAAGTTTGGCATGGAAAATGTAGGTTTTACTACGATTTCTCTGTATATTTCCAAGCGCTAGTTACACGCAAGCCGCAGCGCATAGCAAATATGCACCGTTGTCGTTATTTCTTTCCATCATCTTTCACTCTTCGGTACGGAGAATATGAGCGCCCCAGTTTCCTCACCTACTCACGGCGCACCGCGTCGCAGCATTGACATCGCAACGCTTGGTGCCATTGGACAGAGCATTACTGCCAGTCTTGACCTCGAAACTATTCTTACCACTGTGCATAAAAGCGTTGAAGAGCTAATGCAGGCAGATATTTTCGGTATTGCGATTTACCGTGAATGGGGTGAAATCGAGTATCAATACTATATTGAGGGCGGAAAATTTGAGTATATGCCCTCGGCGATCATGGAAGAAAAAAATAGCTTTGCCGTATGGGCAATTGACCATAGCAAAGAAGTTGTCGTACAGAATTATGCTGACGAATATAAAAACTATGTAGAAGTGCTCCGTCCTGAGGAGACCAAAGCGCCATCGCAAATGTATTTTCCGCTCATTGCTAAGAATCAGTCAATAGGTCTGCTCACGGTGCAAGCATTTGAGCCATCGGCATATGAAGAAATTCATATCGGAATTCTCAAGACAATTGCCTCATACGCGGCGGTAGCTATTGATAACCTCAATTCCTACTCGCGTCTTGCCAATGCAGCCGCCGAAATGGAAGTGATGAATCACAGCTTGCGCGACCTCAACGACAAAATGCAGAAAATTAATCAAGATATTTCTACGCTGAGTTCGATGGGGCAGAAAATCACCTCCACGCTGGACTACGAGACTATTTTGAGCGCAATGTATCAAAGCGTTTGCGAATTGCTCGACGTTTCGACCTTTGGCTTAGGCGTAGCGCGTGATGCGGACAATACCATTGAGTATTTGCTTTTTATGGTCAATGGGCACCAAAGTTACCACGTGCCGATTTCACTGGATGATGATACGAGTCTTGCCGTCAAAAGCATGAACGAGCGTATAGAAATTGTTATGAATAATGTCCCGGACGAATACAAGCAATACGTTCCGCGCCTTCGTGCTGAAGAAGCACACGCCCGGTCGCTCGTTTATTTCCCACTTGTTGTGAAAAATCGCGCTGTCGGGGTCTTGACCGTACAAAGCGGCAATGCCAATTCTTACTCGAAGTATCAAATTGACATGATGCGCACGATTGCTACGTACGCAGCAACGGCAATTGACAATATCTATGCGTACTCGTACTTGGCAACAGCTTTTGCCGAGACCGAAAGCACACGTGCGGAAATCACACAGTTGAATAAGCACTTGGTAGAACTTGACAATGAGAAAAATGAGTTTTTAGGCATTGTGGCGCACGATTTGAAAAATCCGCTTTCCGGTATTAGAATGTTGGCGAAGGTCTTGCATGATGAATACTCCAGCATCAGCAAAGAAGAAATACAGGAACTTTCCAATGATATTTTGAATTCTGCCGGACGGATGTTTGAGCTTATCACGAACCTTCTGGACATCAATGCCATTGAGCGCGGTGCAATTAAGGTTTATCTCTGCGATTTCGATTTTGCGATGATTGTCAATGCGCTGTGCGAAAATTACCAGCAACGTGCCCATGCGAAAGATATTAAACTTAATTTTGAAGTGGAAGAAGGTTTGCGTTATACCTTTGCCGACCAGAACGCGACGATTCAAGTATTGGATAACCTTATTTCTAATGCTGTCAAATACTCACCGCACAATAAAAATGTTTGGGTGCGCTGCACCATGAATGGCTTGAAAAAAGTGCGTTGTGAGGTTAAAGATGAAGGTCCCGGATTAACAGAAGAGGATAAAGCAAAACTTTTTGGTAAATTTGCACGACTCTCTGCGCAACCAACCGGTGGCGAACATTCGACCGGCTTAGGTTTGTCCATCGTTAAAAAGATGGCAGAAGCTATGGGCGGCACGGTTTGGTGCGAGAGTGAGTACGGGCATGGAGCTTCGTTTTTTGTGGAACTTCCCGCAACAGAAGATGAGGAACTACCACATTCGTAGCCGATTGTCCGCATAAATACATTTCTTTATTAAATTTTTCCGTGATTGCTGTATTATGTTCTTTTCGCATCTTCTCCTCGTGTCATTCTACCGCCACGCACGACTTCTATCCACTATCACATTAGTCTGTGTCGCACTTTTTGCCAGCTTTTCTTTGACCGCTTGTTTCTCGACCGACCCTGCGCTGGATACATCGGGAGACCTGATTATCGTTGATAAGGTCATTGGTACCGGTGCGACCGTTTCGATTGATACTAATATTGTAACTCAAGTAGATGTTGTGCTGAGCGAAAGACTTGCAAACGGTACTGTCACACGTTCAACAGTAGCTACCAAACTCTTGGTAGATAATTTTACAGGCACTCCGACCGTAGGATTGGATATGGGGTTGCGCGGTATGCGTGTTGGCAGCACTCGTACTATTACCGTCCCGCCACGCTTAGGCTATTTGAATCATCAACAAGGAAGTGTGCCTCCGAATTCTACCATCATTTACGACGTAACACTGAACAAAACTGAGGTCTTTGTCAAAGAAGACCTTGTTGTGGGTACAGGGGATTCTGCAAAGTATAACAGCACTGTCAATGTTACCTATACTGGTCGCTTACTGAACGGTAATTATTTTGATGCTACAACCGCTGGAGCTACGTTCTCCTTCCGACTTGGTGCAAATTCCGTCATTCGCGGCTGGGATGTTGGCGTTTTGAATATGCGCGTAGGCGGGAAGCGCCGTTTAATTATCCCGTCTTTGCTTGGGTATGGCGCAACGGCGCAAGGGAAAATTCCCGCAAACTCAACCCTTATTTTCGAGATAGAACTGATTAGCCTCACGCAGTAATCTGGTGTCGATAAATATCAGTAACTGTTTTACAGTGATAAAGTATGGAAGCATCCGAACTCCTCAAGAAAGTACGCCGCATTGAGATAAAGACACGCGGTCTGTCGAACCAGATTTTTTCCGGTGAATACCACAGTGCTTTCAAAGGGCGCGGAATGGCGTTCAGCGAGGTACGGCAGTACCAGCCCGGCGACGATGTACGGACGATAGATTGGAACGTAACAGCCCGCTTCAATGAGCCATTCGTAAAAGTCTTCGAGGAAGAGCGCGAGCTAACGGTGATGCTTGTGGTGGACGTAAGCGCCTCGAAAGATTTTGGCACAAGCAAGCAATTCAAAAAAGATTTGGTAACGGAACTTTGTGCGGTCTTGTCGTTCTCAGCTATTCAGAACAACGACAAAATCGGGCTAATTTTTTTTAGCGACTGCATTGAAAAATTTATTCCGCCCAAAAAGGGGAAATCGCATATTCTGCGCATTATTCGTGAACTGATTGAATTTACACCGCAGCATAACAGCACAAATATTGCAGAGGCGCTTCAATACTTGACCAGTGCCATCAAAAAACGGAGCATTGCTTTTGTCATTTCTGATTTTTTAGATTCTAATTTTGAAACGCCTTTGCGCATTGCCGCAAAGAAGCACGATCTTGTAGCAATTCGTATTTTCGACGAGCGCGAAGCAACCTTGCCGGACGTAGGACTGATGCGTGTTCGGGATGCCGAGAACGGCAGCACGGCATGGATAGACACTGCCAATCCTGAAACCCGTGCACGCTACCGCTCGTGGTGGACCAATCACGAAATGACGCTTGCCACCGCCTTTGCACGAAGTGGAGTGGATGTCGTGCGCATAGGGACTGCTGAATCATACATTACCCCCTTACGCACTTTTTTCAAGGCTCGCGAACAAAAACGCTAACGATAATTTTTTGTATAGTGCCAGATTCTATAAGGCTTTCAGAGTGTGCTTGCGTTCAATTATCAATGCCTTCGTGTAAAGCAATGAGAACTTTTACCGTTTACCCCAAAAATATGTCGTTTCGCCCCAAACTTGTTGCGCATCTCCTAAAGAAAAACGATTTTTGTACAAGTAGCCTGACAATAAAAGCTACACAGATTGAAAAAACTTTTGATAAAACATTTTCATTTTTCACAACAAATTTATTCCTAGGAGTTGTCATCATGACACGCACATTCAAACAAACCCTCGCTTTTGCATTGGCAATCGCCATTATGCTTCCAGTCTTGGCTATGGCTCAAGGCGATGAAATCTTCAAAGTGATTGCTTGCAAAGGCAAAATCACCTTACAGCGCACCAAAAAACCTGTCAACGTCGGTTCCGGCTTGAACTCCGCTGACCAACTGCGCATGGAAGGACCTGTGTATCTGGGCTTGGTTCACAAAAGCGGCAAAGCGATTGAACTTCGCAGCGAAGGCATCATTGTTATTTCCGATCTTTTGAAACAAGTTTCCTCAAAATCAACAGGTATGGACAAACTTGTGGGTTTTGTTGTGAATTCGGTCAAAGGTGCTGAAGAAGGTAAAAACATTAAGAGCGCAAGCGTTGAGATGTCGCTGAACGTCAACAAACTCCGCCTTATCTCACCTCGCACAACCAAAACCATTGACGACGAGATGACCTTTACATGGAATGGTTCTGTGGATGGCAAACCGGCAAACTATCTCTTCACGATTACCGACGCGAATCAAAACGTCCGCTTCAAAAAAGAATTGACCGAAACACAACTTGCTGTCAATCTGAAATCGTTGAACCTTGAGAAAGATCGTTGCTACTACTGGAGCGTTACCCAAACCAACGCACAAGTACTGTCTATCGAGAGCTATTGCCTCTACTTGGTAAACGATGCAGAGACAGCTTCTCTTAGCGGACAGCTTCAAACCTTGCGTCAAGAGCAAGGCGCTCAACCAAACGCACTCGACAAACTTATGCTCGGTGCTTTCTATGAGCAAAATGGTCTTACCTACCGCGCTATGACGGCATATAAAGATGCAGCAGCTATCGGTGGCGATGTAGAAATTTTCAACGATTCCTACCGCGAGTTCCTCCGTCGCACGGGTGTTGACTACGAGACCATGAAATTGATGGTTAAAGAGCAGAAGTAAATAAATGCAAAGATTATGTTTCTGAGCAATAGGCTCGGAAAACCATAGATACAAACAGAAGCGTTACGAACTACAAGAGTTTGTAACGCTTCTGGCTTTTTGGAGTCATTGCTGAGAAGATGTGCCGATACGAAATGAAATATGCTACGCTTTTTTCTTTGCCAGACGCAAATCCAACGTGTACGGATATTCCTCATTTTTCACCTCCGGCGGAATTACCATCATTGTTTGTGGGGCATGACCTTCAGGAATAAATTGCCCGCCAGTAAAGCAATTTCAAGTTCGTAAAGTTTTTCGTCGTATCCTTCATCTACACGCGGCGCTTGGCTTGTTGGTCCGATAAAAGAGCTAGAGAAAAGATACGATAAGCCCGGATGGTGCAGCCAATAATTCACAAGAGAGCGCAAAAGGTCCGGGCGACGCAGAATAGGGTTGTCCGACGGTTTTGTCTGCGCCAATGGTTTACGTGGTTGTCACCACCGGAGCCGGAGTGCCGACCGTCCAGCATGAATTTTTCCGTACTAAGCCGCACCAGACGTGCCTCCGCGTAGAGTGTTTCGAGAAAGGGTGAAACACGGGGCTTGTGGTAAGGATGAAGATAGGCATTTGTGGGAAAAGTTGCCACACAATTTTTTTTACCATGCTTTCGGGGTACCGTTTTTCGCGTTATCGTTTCTCGTGCTGCCGTGTCTCAAAAACGCTTGTAAAAAGGATTTAATCACCGACCACGCTCAAAAGCGCTTGCAATATGCGGTCTGCGGGCTTGAGATGTGGCGATGTTTCGCGCGAAAAGCGCTTCATATTGGCTTCGGGGAGTAAAATAGAGGAGAAGCCTAATTTCTGTGCCTCGTTCACACGCTGCTCTATCGAAACAACCGCTCGCACCTCGCCTGTGAGACCAATTTCCCCGATAAGCGCCGTGTCTGCTTGTATTGCCACGTCGCGGAAGGAACTGACGATGGCAGCCGCTACGCCCAAATCAACGGCAGGGTCGTCCAGACGCAATCCTCCGGCAATATTCACAAACACGTCGTGCTTCCCAAGTGCCAACCCAAGCCGTTTTTCCAGCACAGCAATAATCATTTGTAAGCGTCGGTAATCCAGCCCTGTGGCGCTGCGCTGCGGAACGTTGTAGCTGCTGGGCGTGACAAGTGCTTGCACTTCTACGAGTATCGGGCGTGAACCTTCCATTGCCGCCACGACAGCCGTTCCCGACTCGCCCGCATTGCGCTGCGAGAGAAACACTTCCGACGGATTCGTTACCTCGCGCAAGCCGTCTTCGCTCATCTCGAATACACCGATTTCGTTGGTCGAGCCGTAACGATTTTTTGCTGCACGGAGAATACGGTACGAGTAGATACGCTCTCCCTCGAACTGCAACACCGTGTCCACGATATGTTCCAGCACCTTTGGACCTGCAATGCTGCCTTCTTTCGTTACGTGTCCCACCAAAAATACAGCTTTGTTAAGCGTCTTTGCGGCTTGCATAAGCAATGCCGAGCATTCGCGCACCTGAGCCACGCTGCCGGGCGCAGACTCAATGTCGGGGCGAAACATCGTTTGAATCGAATCGGCAATCACCAGCCCCACGTCGTCACGGCGCATGGCTTCCACGATTTCATCGGCATTTGTTTCCGCCAAAACACGAAGACCCGAAAAGTCAAGACTGAGGCGGCTTGCACGGGATTTGATTTGTTGAAGTGATTCCTCGCCCGTCACGTAGAGCGGCTGCACAGCGGCGAGATTAGAGCACATTTGCAGCATCAGTGTTGATTTCCCAATGCCCGGATCGCCACCCACAAGCGTAATAGAGCCTTGCATGATGCCGCCACCCAGCGTACGGTCAAGTTCGCCGATGCCCGTCATAATGCGTTCTTGGTTGTCTTGCTCCACTTCCGTCAGAAGAATAGGCTTTGCGCGAGTATTCGTGCGGTTCTCAGCAAGGACACGGCGCGATGTTGCTGCGGACTGCTTGACCTGCGTTTCTTCGGTCATGGTGTTCCACTCGCCACAGGAGGGACATTTTCCCGCCCAGCGCGGCGAGGTTGCTCCGCAGTTTTGGCAGGCGTAGATGGTCTTTGTTTTCATGCTTGAGGAAGTTTTTTTGAACACAGGCATCGTCTAAACGCTGCGCTCCAATGCTCACAATTCCAAGCAATTTGCGGAAATGCCGCCAAACAGCCAAATACTCTCTTCTGCTCCATATCTCTACTAATGCACAATAGCAACCGTGCGCTGCTCCATACCTGAGACAGTCTGCATTTGCAAGCGATACATTCCACTTGCCAGTCCTCGTGCGTCCAGTGTGAGTGTGTAGTCGCCTTCTGTCTGTTTTCCTTGCGCATGGCGCTGAACGGTGCGCCCTTGCGCATCCAGCAGCGTGAACTCCGGCGCTTCATTGGTGTTCAGGGTATAGTGAATTTCTATCTTGTCGCTCGTGGGGTTCGGTGCGATGGACACAAGAAGTGCATTTATGCGGTCTGCCGGGCGAAACAAGCGTTTGCCGCCTTCGGTACAAACTTTGAGGCGAAAGAAGCCATTGAGCACTTCGTCAACAAATACGTTCGATCTTGCTGCTTCTCCCCAAAGAAATGATGAAATACGGATATTTGTTCGGTCGGTATCACCGTTCATTACCAGCAATAGTGTTGTGAAGAGGAGAGAAGAAGTGCCATCCCAACGAGAATTCAGGTTCACATATCGCAGTAGAGATGGTGGTGTACCCTTCTGTGACGGTAGATTGAGAGGAAATAAGAGATTTGCATTAAAGCCAACAACGCTTTGGAAAAAAGGCTGACTCAAACTCAGTAAAGCCTGAAGAGTCCTACTGTCGGTATTTGCAAGGTAGAGTTCCAAACGCACGGTATCTCCGGGAGCAGCAGAATCAGGAATAATGCGCACTGCGGGGCGAATAGCAACATCGGTAATTCTTTGCAACCGACTAAAGGCAGACAGTGGTGCCGTGATTGTATCAAATTGTACCGGGGCTGTTGAGTTTAATGCCCTTATGCTTATCGTACCATTGAGTACGCCGGTTGTTGTCGGCGTACAACGAATGGGTAAAAAAAGGGTATCACCGCCGGCAAGCGTGAAGCCATAATTTGTTTGCAGAAACAAGGAGAATGGGTTTGGGGTTGTTGGGGCAGACAGTTGAATGTTGGTAATTTCAACAGGGCGATTTGTTGGATTAATAATCAAGCAAGATTTTATTGCCGTTCTGCCTGTAGCTACTGTATCGAAATCTGTCGGCATAACGAGCAATGACGGTGTTTGCGCCGTTGCCATTGGAGAAGTCATTACAAGGCTGAGAACAGCACAAACGAAGGTGCAGATACACACTGAAAGACGAAAATGGATCAAGTTCATAATCATGGAAGCAAAGAGATTGGGAAGAAATACCGTTATTGATACGGGGTCAAACTTAAATATGGCAGACGTGCTTTGAGCGACATTCCGGCTTGAAGGCTCGTTATCGTCCAGTTCATCTGCGTACTTATAGACGAAAGTGGATAATAAAAGCGCCCAAAAATGCCGAGAGACCAAATCCCAACAGGGTCGCCGGGGTAACGGCGTACAATAGGCAAATCGCCCTCGAAGCCGCCGTACAAACGCATTTGCGGTTGGATGCTTGGAATTGCTCCTTCATACACGTTGCGTTCTGTCGCAAGTTTTCCGCTCTGGTCTAAAAATCGTACGGGAGAATCCGACGCAATTGTTTCGGCTTGTCGTGCTTTTGCTAGTATGAAAAAGTTGGAGGAAGCACCAAGTTCAAGTGCAAAATTGGCAAAAACCCGCACCTTTACTCCGGCATCCAGCGTTAATGCCGTAAGTGCTGCATCAATGCTGTGCTCAATAGGAAGAGTGTACGGAGAATTTGTAATAGAGGGTACAATGATATACTCTGTTTGCGAAAAACGCACATTCATCGGAGCATATCCAGCACGACCCGAAAGCGAAAAAATACTGATAATGGGAACTTCGGCAAACACCCCGGCAGTATAACTGAAATTTGAGACAGGCTCGTATTTTTGAACACAGCACGTCGGCACATTTGGTAAACTGCGAAATTCTCCCAAATGACTGTTTCTTGCTATCCCACCAAAAACCCCCACCGTGAATGGCGGTGTATAGTCCGTCATTGCTTGATTTGGTGAGGGTTGTGTGGGCGCTAGTTGGGCGAATAGCGGAGAGGAACCCCAATGGGGAAGGGCAATAACCGAAGCAATTACCACTAAAACAAGCGTGATACCACTATGCCACTGTCGAAAGACCATGCGTCGAAAACCATTCATAGTACAGACTCCTTCAATACGTGAGAACAAATCACAGCTTCAAAGCCATGTATCACAAAGTGTGATACAAATGTCGCTTTTGTGAAGGAGAGAACCAAGACTTTTGGGGTGAAACGACGTATTTTTGGGGTGAACTGCAAGGAAGGATTTTGCTTCAAAAAAATGCCGCTTGGCGAATTGCTCCGCTAGCGGCATTCTTACTTGTGTTGAGAGGGAGTACGTTGTAAAATGAAGAGAGGAAAACTGTCATCAAAAAATGTTTACATTCCGAAACCGCCACCGGTCTGCATGGAGTCATCACCACCACCATTATTACGCCGACGCTGCTCCTGTTGCATACCGCCGAAACGATAGCTTACATTGAGAGTGGCAATGCGTGTTTCCGGTTTATTGTATGCTGTACCCAGAACTGTTGCGGTATTGACAAGAAGGTTAAATTCACGGGTATTAAATACGTCGCTTACATTCAGCGTTACCGAGAGTTCTTTGCTAAAGTCCTGACGGAAACCGACGGTAAGGTCATAAAATGCCTTCCGTTCGCCCTGTGCTAGTACTGCTGGACCGTTATAGCTAAACGTTGCTTGCAGTCCGCCGCCTTCCCACGGCATTTTGAAGGATGACATCAGGCGAGCAGTGTAGGTAACGTTGCCAACGCTAATGTCGCCAACTTCGGTGCTACCGGAAAGCGTATTGTAAAAGAGATTTACGTTTGCTGTGGCTGTCCACCATTTGAAAATTTGACCACGATATATGAACTCTGCACCCATATTCCGTGCTTCATTCAAGTTCGCAAAGCGCATGGTTGTTACGTTGTTCGCGTCAACATTGAAGAGCGGTGTGATAAGATCATTTGTCTGGCGGAAATACGCCGTTACCGTCAGTGTGTGTCCTTCAACTTGCTTCATATAAGTCGCTTCAACGGCATCAATAAGTTCGGGTTTAAGTGATGGATTTCCTTTGCGTAAGAAGGTGGGGTTGGAATACTCCGGGAACGGATTCAAAGCCCAGAACTGTGGGCGATTGATGCGTTTGGAATAGCTTAGTTGAAGCTCATCGCCGCCGTCGAATTTACGTGAAAGGTGTAGACTGGGGAAGAGATTTGCGTAGCTTCTGGCGTTTGTTTCGTTGCCCACAACTTGAAGCGTGGTGATTCCGGTGTTTTCCAAACGCAAGCCCGCTTGAATGTTGATGTTTTCCCACTTGGTTGCATAAATGGCATAGCCCGCAAGCACAAGTTCATTAAACGAGAACGTATTGATAAGCCCTTGGTTCGGGACGAAAAACTCCGGCGGACGCACGAGACTGTCTGCATAGAGGTCGTTCATAATCGTGCGGTACGTCGCCTTCAAGCCACCTTCTACTTTGCCGCCCTGTATCGGCTGCACATAATCGGCTTGTACGGTCGTAAGGCTCATCTGGTTTTTGAGGCGGTTGTTGGTAATGCGTTCAGCGGTGTTTTTGAGCGAACCGTCGAAATTGTAATCATTTTCGGCAAAACGCCCGTCTGAAGCCTGTTCGTTGGCGGAGTAACGTGCGGTAACATCAAGATAGTGTTGCTTATCGGTGAAAATTTGTTTGTAGCCCGCACCGACATCATAGCCCTGCCATGAACGTTTCGTATAGTTATCACGTCCCAAGAATGCAAGTGGGTCGTGAGCCGCATTGTACTGTTTGTTGAGAATGACTTCGCTGTTACCGCCTGCATTCGTGCGCAACTGAGCGTTTGCGCTAAGGGTGATTTTTTCCTCAATCGTGTAATCGGTATTCAGATTGACAAAATGCCCCTGATTTGCCCATACGTTATGCAGCCCTTGATCTAAGATGCCTGTGGTTACACGATTAGCGTCAATGGCATTTTGCAATATACCGCCGTCAAAATTAAATCGATTGGAGCGGAAACCGTAGCCGAGCGTAGCATTAAAACCTCCGTCACGATACCCCATGTCAAGCGAGGCGTTGTATTTATCGTTTGTTCCGGCTCCCACCGTTGCCGTACCGTTCCAGCTTTGAGCAATGTTCGTTTTGGTGACGATGTTGATAATACCTGCCATACCTTCGGCATCATAGCGAGCTGAAGGATTGGTAATTACTTCAATCTTCTCGATCATATTCGCAGGAATTTGGTCGAGAATCGCTGCACGGTCAGTGCCGGCAAAGCCTGTTTGTTTGCCATTGATTTGGATAATCAAATTGCTGCTGCCGCGAACACTGATGTTGCCAGTCGCATCCACATCCACCGTCGGCACTTGTTTGAGTGCGTCTGTTGCTGTGCCGCCCACCGAGGCAATATTTTTGCTAACGTTGAAGACTTTTTTGTCCACGCTGAGTTCCATCGCTTCGCGCTCACCTGTTACGGAGACTTCGTTCATACGACTGGAAGCAGGAGCGAGGCGTATGGTGCCAAGTTTCACCGCTTGCCCTGACGGGTCAACGGTGATAGTATCTTTGTGCTTTGCAAAACTGAGGTATGACACTGCAACATAGTAGCGACCGGGCTTTGCATTTTCTACGCTGACGTTGCCGTCCGCATCGGAAATATCACCCGTAATTGAACCATCCTCTAGATGCTTCATATAAAGCGTTGCACCTTTGACAGGTTTTTGTGTCTCATTGTCCAGTACCTGAGCGCTGACGCGAATTTTTCCCTGAGTTTTATTGTTTGCTTGTGCTGGGTTTGATTGGGCAGAAAGGCTGAACGTTGCCCAAACGAGTAAAAATACAGTAACGAGAAGAAGCCCCACAGCAAGATGTGCTTGCTGACGCTTTGGTGCTGCGCCACGTTCGTTTGCCGAATATGGCGTAACGTTTACGGTTGGAGCTTGTGATTTGGTTCGATGAGTACGAGTCAGCATAGTGGTAAATCTCCGATATTCATGGAATTGCTGTGGTCTGTGGAATAGATTAGTTATCGCGATAGATGGGAATACGGAGCAGTAAAATGAAAAGTTACACGTGAGATTGTTAAAGATTCGTTAAGAAAATGTTAATGTGGATAGAGTTTTTATAGAATTTTTACGAAAAAATCTGGTAAGTCGTCTAAGAATCATGTATTTTCAGTCTGCTTCATCTGCGATATTTTTGAATTCATCTTTTAGTTTGCCAATGGACGCAATAGACACACTCAGTTCCTCGGAAGAATCGCCTTCACAGCAGCATCTTTCTACTCTGCACACGGAGAATCTCATAAAAGTATACAAGCAGCGGAGCGTTGTGCGCGGGGTATCGCTCTCGGTCAAACAGGGCGAAGTGGTCGGGCTGCTGGGACCAAACGGTGCTGGGAAAACGACATCGTTTTACATGATTGTCGGCGTGGTGCGCCCTAGCGAGGGGAAAGTTTTTCTGGACAATGCCGATATTACGAAAGTACCGATGTACAAACGCGCACAGTTGGGGCTGGGCTATCTGCCACAAGAGGCATCGGTGTTTCGCAAGATGACGGTGGAAGATAATATCATGGCGATTCTGGAATTACAGAAGCTCTCAAAGCCGCAGCGCAAGGAGCGTCTGGAGCAACTTCTGGAAGATTTGAGTATTGTCCACATCCGTAAAAGTAAAGGCTTTATGCTTTCAGGCGGTGAGCGCCGCCGATGCGAGATTGCGCGTTCACTGGCGACAAGCCCCAAGTTTATTTTGCTGGACGAGCCTTTTGCCGGCATTGACCCCATTGCGGTAGAAGAAATTATCGGTATTGTTCGTTCATTACGCAAGCGCGGAATCGGTGTTCTTATCACCGACCACAACGTCCATGAAACGCTTTCCATCACTGACCGCGCTTACATCTTGATAGACGGGCAGGTTTTTTATTCCGGTACAGCAGAAAACATTGCCGAGAATGAAGAAGTTCGCAAACGCTATCTTGGTGCGACATTCAAACTGGAGCGCTATGCGGAATAATAGCCAAGCGCTTACTTGCTTACTTCATATCATTTGTTGACACATATCCAAGCCACTTGTTTCACTCAAATTTCTTTGCCACTATGACACGTTCATGGACGAATCGTCTTGTCCCAAAGCAACTTTTGCTGATTGTTCCAGCGCTTTGCTTCTTTGTGGGGCTGCAATCTCTCGCACAAGCCCAATCAGCATACAAAATGCCGCCGAAGGCTATTGCTGATATTATTGATGCACCCGTTGTTCCATCTGCAATCCTCAGCCCGCGTCGAGATGCAATGCTTCTCGTAGAAACGAAGCCGAATCCATCATTATCCGTAATTGCCGAACCCGTACTCAAACTTGCCGGAGTGCGCATCAATCCTGAACTCAATTCCTCGCAGCGCATTGCAGAAGTAAGTGGCTTTACCATTCAGCCCGTCGGCGAGCCTTCTGCAAAGCAAGCCGGAGCAAAAGGTGCCATCCGTATTCAAGTTCCGGCGGGGTCGAAACTTGGCTCACCGTCTTGGTCGTACAACGGCTTGTCCATTGCTTTCACCCGCGATGCCAAAGACGGTGTAGAACTCTGGGTTGCCGATGCGGCTACGGGAGCGGCAAAGCAAGTCGGTACCGTGCGCGTGTCCGATATATTAGGTGCTCCATATTCGTGGATGGCAGACGGCAAGCACGTGTTGGCGTTTACCATACCGCCCGGACGCGCGAAAGCACCCGAAGTGCCACGTGTGCCTGTAGGTCCCGTGATTGAAGAAAGTCTTGGTAAAATGGCGCAAGTAATGACCTTCCAAGATTTGCTTAAGAACTCCGGCGACGAATCGCTTTTTGAGTATTATGCGACTACACAACTTGCGATGGTAAATGTGCAAACAGGTGCAGTAACAGCGCTCGGAGCACCCGGTATTTATGCCGAAGCAGATTTGTCTCCTAACGAGGAATTTTTGCTTGTGAGCCGCTTGCAGAAGCCATTTTCATATCGTGTTCGGTACGACGATTTCGCAAAAACACATGAAATCTGGGATGTGAAGTCTTCACCCGCAAAACTTGTGAAAACGATAGCATCTTTGCCGATTGCCGACCAAACCCCACGTATGGGCGTTCCGATGGGTGTTCGTAGTTTGACGTGGCAGGCATTACATCCTGCAAAATTGCTTTGGGTTGAAGCATTAGACGGCGGCGACCCGATGAAAAAAGTAGATTTCCGTGATAAAATTATGACACTCTCCGCGCCGTTTAGCGGCGAGGCGCAAGAAATCGTCAAAGTTAAACACCGCTTCGCGGGCTACGGCTGGACGGCAACGAAAGATCAAATTCTGCTTACCGAGTACGATCGCGACCGTCGCTGGCGCACGACGTATTTGATGGATATGGCAAAGCCGCAAGCGGCTCCGAAAGTGCTCTTCGACCTCAGCGTCAATGATAGCTACAACGACCCCGGGCAGCCAATGTATGAGCGCCGCGCAAGTGGTGAGCGCGTTTTGCTGCAAGATGGCGATTGGATATACCTGACGGGAGTAGGAGCAAGCGAAAAAGGCGAGCGCCCATTTTTGGACAAAATGAATCTGCAAACAAAAGAGAAAAAACGCCTCTACCAATGCAGCGAAACAAGTTTTGAAACTGTGCTGGGCTTCAATAGCGCACAGAGCACTACGTCCAGAAACGCTATTATCACGCGCTATGAAAGCAAAACGGAGTATCCGAATTTCGTAGCTGTTGATATTTCGACTGGCAAACGTCGTCAGATTACATCTTTCCAAGATCCAGCACCACAGCTAACGGCACTCAAAAAGGAACTGGTGAAATACAAACGCGCCGATGGCGTACCGCTTTCGGGAACGCTCTACCTTCCGTCAGACTACAAAGCCGGAACACGCTTGCCTTTGATGATTGTTGCCTATCCACTTGAGTACAACGATGCTGCAACTGCCGGGCAAGTGCGGACATCGCCGAACCGCTTTACGGTGCGCTCGCGCAGCTATTCTCAGGTGTACCTTGCTTTGCAGGGTTATGCCGTGCTGGACGGCGCAACAATGCCTATTGTGGGCAGTCCTGAGACCATGAACGACACGTTTATCGAACAAATAACCGCAGCCTCGAAAGCTGCTATTGATTATTTGGATTCGCTTGGTGTGATTGACCGTAAGCGTGTGGGCGTGTCGGGGCATAGTTACGGTGCATTTATGACAGCCAATCTTCTGGCGCATACCGACCTTTTTGCTGCTGGTGTTGCCGGGAGCGGCGCGTACAATCGCACTCTTACGCCGTTTGGCTTTCAGGGCGAGCGTCGTAATTTCTGGGAGGCAAAAGATGTCTATATGAAACTTTCGCCCTTCACCTTTGCCAACGCTATCAAAAAACCATTGCTGATGACGCATGGCGAGGCGGACAACAATCCCGGTACGTTCCCGATTCAGTCGCAGCGCTTGTATCAAGCCATTTCCGGTACAGGCGGCACGGCAAAACTTGTTATGCTGCCCTACGAAAGTCATGGCTACTCTGCACGAGAATCGGTGATGCACGTCATGGCAGAAATGGTGGAGTGGATGGATAAATACGTCAAAAATGCTCCGAAGACGAGTGACTAAGCGCTCTTTGATTCCGTTACGAGAATAATTTGTCAATCCGACAGGCGGCAGAGAAATCAATAAATCTCGCAGCCGCCTGTTGTCGGATTAGCTTTTTGATGGAATCCAACACACGGTTAAAAATATACTGCCAGTTACTCCAACGCAAAATACGACACGCCTTTATCCCACAGCATAGAAAGTAAGCGCTTTTGCGCTACAACGACATTTGCACGGCAGGTCATTCCGACGCTCACCATGGCGCGTTGCCCCTGACGCTTGGACTGAAGGTGCGTATTGGGTATTGTCCCGATAATCTTGAACCCTGCTTGCTGTGGGGGTTGCTGCTTGTCATCCCGTGCGAGCGCAAGGTCTTTTGCTACTCTCTTCACTATGCCTTCAGCTACACCCCACTCTTGAAACGGCAGGGCATCCATTTGGTAACGCACGGGCAGCCCCTCACGAACAAAGCCAATATCCCGTGCGGCAACAAAAAACTCGACGCACTCTTCTTCACGCGGTGCAATCGTGCAGAGCGGCGTACCCGATGCCAGAACCACACCTGACGAGCGCACCGAGAGATTTGTCACGAAGCCGCCCACTGGAGCGCGGAGAACCGTGTGCCGATGCTCCAATGTCAGTTCTTTGAGTGCGCTTTCTTGTTCGCTGAGGCTCATCATTACTTGCTTTTCGCGCTCCAAAGCGCTTCGGCGTGTGGATTGCAGCCACTGTTCTAACGCCTGCTCCTTCTGCTCCGCTTGCTGTCGGGCATTCTCGTATTCTTCGCCACTGGCAAAGTTTTTTGCCCAGAGGTCGCTTGTACGCTTGAGCTTCGCTTGCAGCGTCATAATTTCTTGCAGTCGTATTTCTCGCTCGGCGAGGGCAACATCGCGCTCACGAGCAAAGGTGGGGAAGTGAAATGTGTGCGGGGAGTCTGAGGACAAAGATTCCGCCAATGCCTGTACATCCTCGCTTTCGCACCGTAAACGTGTGATGCGCTCTTGTACAAGCGCCATGCGCTCCTCCGAAGCCGACGCATCCAAGACAGCAAGCGTGTCGCCTGCTTGGACAAACGCATTTTCTTCCACGTTGAGCGCCCGAATGTACGCCGTGATGGTACTTTGCACAGGATGGACACCGCTCACAGGGCGCACAACTCCTTCAGCATGAACGCTGATGTCCACGACGCTGAAATATGCCCACACGAGCGCCGAAAGCAGCACCGCGAGAACGGCATAGTACGTGATGCGGAGCACCCCGGAGGGCTTGCCGAGCGCAACGACAAGCGTGTCGTTTGCGTGGTCGGCTTCGATGATGGTTGTGGTGATCATGGAAACCTAGTTCTTATGTCGTTGCAAAGATTTCGTATCGGTTTGTTTGAGTAGGTGCGTGATTATTTATCGGCAGCGCCGTCTGCCGCATCCAGAGTGCATAATACTTCCCTTCCTGCCTCAGAAGTTCATCGTGTGAGCCTTGCTCCACAATTTTTCCCGCATCCATCACCAAAATTTGGTCTGCCCCGGCAACCGTGCTGAGGCGGTGCGCTATCACAAGCGTTGTCAGCCCCTCGGCGCGAAGTGCCGTTAGTGCTTGCTGTATGGCGTATTCGGACTCGCTGTCCAGAGCGCTTGTGGCTTCGTCCAGTACGAGCAACTGCGGACGGCGGTAGAGCGCCCGTGCAATGGCGAGGCGCTGGCGCTGCCCGCCGGAGAGGTCTGCGCCAAATTCACCAAGCATGGTGTTCCAGCCGTAGGGTAGCTTTTGGATAAATGCGTCTGCACCGATGAAATGACAGACCTGCATTGCTCGCGCATATTCGGGCTGCGGATCACCAAGCGTGATGTTCTCCAGCACCGTGCCGTGAAAAAGTTCTACGTTCTGCGGCACTGCACCCACAAAACCGCGCAAAGCATCAAGCCGGAGATTATTCGTGGTGAAAATGCCGTTTGGTGTTGAAAAAGCGATTGTGCCTTCACTCGGCTCGTACATTCCTTGCATGAGCTTCGCAATCGTGCTTTTGCCGGAACCACTTTCGCCCACAATCGCCGTCATAGAGCCGCGCGGAATGGCGAAACTCACGCCGTCCAGCACCTTTGCACGAGTGCCATAGCGGAAGCTAAGATTTTCAAGGCGAATCTCCTGCACGTTTTCACCCTCAAGTCCCAACCCAATGCCGCTTTTGTTGTGTTCGTCGTCTTCGGTTTCGAGCGTGAGAATTTCAAAGAGTCGGTCGGCGGCAATAAGCGCATTCTGCATAGTTTGGTGAATCCCTACCAGCCGCGATGCGGGCGCTGTCACATAGCCGATGAGCGTATAAAGCGACATCAGTTCACCGACGCTCAGATGACCGCTCACCACCAGATAGCCGCCAATCCAGAGCAGCGCCAACAGTGCCGCGCCCGCGATAAACTCACTGACGGTGCTGTTCGTCAGCCCCAAATAGCTTGCACGGCGCACAAGCCCAAGCAGTTCCACGAATTGCTGTTCGGTTTTGAGGTTGCTCACGGCTTCGGCTTGCTGGGATTTAATAGTCGCAATGCCGCTCACCGAAGCGACAAGGTGCGATTCCATTTCCGCATTTTTCTCCATCATGCCGCGTTGGGTGCGGGCTATAGTGCTTTTGAGCGCCACGAAGAGCAACACAAAAAGTGGAACCGTCGCCACAGCCACCAGCGCTAATTTCCACGAATAGACGAACATCAGCGCGAAGGAAAACGTCAGCACGAGCGCATCCACCACGACCGTGAGCGAAGCAGAACTGACAGCCTCGCGTATTTTGACGGCATCGTTGATGCGGGAGATAATCTCGCCCACGCGCCGCGTGTCGAAAAAGGACTGTGGCAGCCGCAGGATATGTTTGTAATAGCCTAGAATCAGCGTTGCGTCTATCTTTTGCGCCACGTGTACCAGCAAGGACGACCGCGCCCACGAAAACACCAGCCGAAAGACCAGCAAGAGAGCCATCGCCACACCCAGCACGTGCAGTAATTTTACATTGGCATCGGGAAAGACTGAATCCATGAGGTGTTCCACATAGAGCGCCGTGCCGAAGCCCAACAGCGTGTATGCCACCGACGAAACGAGTGCTTCCACAAGCAAGGCGGGATAAGGCTTGACGAGGCGCAGAAAGCGCTGCATGGTGGAATCGCGTTTGTCGCCTTTTTGGAATTCCAGATGCGGCGTGAGGAGCACCAGCACACCGCTCCACTCTTTCACAAACTGCTCACGTGGGCGCTTCTCCAGTCCCCGTGCGGGGTCGGCGACTTCCACATATTTTTCTGTTACCTTAAAGACCACCACAAAGTGATGCAGCCCGTTCTCCTGCACAAGATGCGCGACGGCGGGTAGGGGGATTTCTGCCAGTGCCTCCGGCGTACCGCGCACACCCTGTGCCGCAAAGCCCAGTTGCTGCGCTGCCTGCACCATACCCAGCACGTTTGTGCCTTTGCGGTCGGTCTTGGCATACTGCCGGATGCGGGAGATAGGCATTTTGAGGTCGTAGTACCAGGCAACGGTGGCAAGGCACGCTGCGCCGCAGTCGGTGATGTCGTGTTGTTTGATGCAGATTTTGCGGGGCATAGCTGAGAATGTTCTCAATGAATGGTTAAAAAGTCTGTTAATTGCCAAATGTTTTATCTATCCATGGAGCTACAAAATATTTGAATATTATTCGTGCAATAATATCAAGCACTAACATCCCTAAAGCTAGAAACGTAATTTGCTTTGGTGTAAGATTCTGTTTCATATACTCTTGCTTAGTTTAAGCAATAATCTGGACATTTTGAAAAACTAGAGTGCGGAATATTCATTCCGCAGCAATACATCAAGCATGAGAGCGGGCTTACAAATACTTGCGGTATTAATATTCCGCACTTCGCGGGAAATGTCTAGACTATTGTTAAGGTGATAAAAATCTTTTTTAAAGACAATTAACAAACTGCTACCCCATAAGGTTAACAGTTTGTTAATTGTGAAAACTTTAACTGATATTAGCTAAAAAATCCGTCAATAAATCCTTCTACATAATTAGCGATAACAGTACCTGCAATAATACCACCGCAAAAACTAGCCGCAGCAACCGCAAGAACAACAACAGGAACTACGCCGCCATTTATTTCTTGTAGTTCATCTGTTTCAAGAGCTATTAAGTTACCGTTTGAGATATAATTATAGTTAGACATAAAATCGTAGAAAAAAAAAGTTTGTAAAATTTTGAATAAATCAGGGGCAATCAATTGTCCCACCATCATATAACTATATGTGCATCACCGTCCTGAGAGGCAATGTTTCTAGCCAAAGCATCTTGACAAAATCTCTGGCGGCTTGACCATTGCTATACCCAAGATTATACAACACCTGACTATCGCCACCAACAACAGTTTCCATCTCAGCGGCATCCAAAGCTACCACAGAGGTATTCAAAAACTTTTCCATTACAAAAACTCCTAAAAAAGGATGACAAAAAGCGTGAACAAGTGCCGCAATCTGCCCTTTTGTATGTATATTGCCGTCAGAAAGAGTTGTCCCTACCAAAAGACTACTTCCTTCAGCAACCCTGCTTTAGAGGTTCACAAACGGGCTTCACGGGTGGGGTTTGTTATTTGTTCGCGTTCACGGGAGCAAAAATACATTCTTTGGCAAACGCGCACAAGAGCAACGGAATGAACGGTAGCCCAAACAGAATAAGCGGTCGTGATGCAGGAATAAGCGGTTACGATGACCGCTTATTCCGCGCAAGGTTGCCTTACTTCACAACGGGATACGTGCGCATGAAGGCAGCCAGAAATGCTTTACTTCGCCGTCGTGATACCGTAACAGGCTCTTTGCACACCTTCTCGCACATCTGCACCGCGAGTCCGCCCGCCGTCTGCTGCCAGCCGCGACAATATGTCATATTGACGACCGTAGAGCGGTGACACCGCACCAGCGCGGATGCCGAGTGTTCATTACACCGTTCTTCTATATCCGTCAAAAGATGAAACACGATGGTTTCCGTTGTGCCGTCCGCGCCCGTGCGGTAACGCAGAAGGGTGTTCTTGCCAAGCGCTTTGCAGAGAATAATATCGGATGCGGGAAGCGCCAGCACACCCGATAAGGTTCGGAAGGAGAGCATCACGTCCTTGGTTGTGCTGCCGTGCTCACTCGTTGCGGAGCTGCTCGTTGCGGAACTACTTGCTGGGCTGCTTTGCTTCACGCCTGGCGCGGTGCCGCTTGGGAGCGGCTGTTGCGTTGTGGGCGTTCGCGGGGGGGGAGATCGGAAGAGCA
>CALCNX010000070.1 GCA_937899715.1 uncultured bacterium
CGAATTTCATACGCTCATAATTTTCCATAATCATTCTTAATACTATGAAAACATTCACCGTAACCCCCAGACTCGACAGCGTAGTGATGTGGCTCACGATTCTCACACTGCTCGTAGTTGCATCGTGTATGCCAGCATTTGCGCAGGATGAAGTTGAAACCCCACAAGCGCAAACAACCTCTACCCTGTCCAAACAAGAAGCAAAGCGCAATTTTGTGCGCAATCACGCAGTCACGCAAAGCGACACGATTAGCGTCCTTGTAACTCGTGTTATTGATGGCGATACATTTATTTGCGTTAGTTGTCTCACGTGTGACGATTCAATATCCGTGCGGGTTCTGGGCATAGACACCTTTGAGAAAACCGCAGGCAAACATCTCCGACGACAAGCGGATGAGTGGAATTATACCGAAAAACAGGTTAAAGAGAAGGCTCGTGAAGCTGCGGAGGACGCACGGAAACTACTATTGCGACAACAAGTGAAACTCCACCGAGGCGACAAAACCCAAGACAACCTTGATAGATACTACCGTCCGTTGCGCTATGTGACCCTCCCCGATGGTAGTGATTTCACGGATGCTATGTGGCGAAAAGGACATGACTCACGACGATAATGCCATTTTCCGCGATGCGACATATTGTTCGCATACGGCAGTTTCTTAGGCAACTACCGTATCGCGCTGTAAAGCTGCTTTTCGCGGGAGATTTTCGGGCATTGGAACTGATGTATGCGCTTGTGTTCATCTCCGGCGCAAAGACAAAATGGGTAATCGTCAACGACCGTATGAGCGCTGGTCTGTGGTGGTTCTTTATTGCCAGCATCCCGTTTGATGTTGTGATGTGGTTTGGACTCTCCGCCAGCGCATCGTGGGCACGGCACAAAGACGACAATTTGACATGGCGTAAAGTTTTTGCACTTGGTGGCTTGATTGCATCACTTTGGTCGCTGTACATCTACGTTATCGCGTATTTGCGCGGCGCTTTCCAAATGGAGTCGGCAATGATTCAAGACCAAGTTCAGGACATTCTGCTCATGCTCTTTTGCGAGATATGCAATCTGATGAACATTGCCGGAATTATGGGGCGTACTGAGTCCCAGAAGGAGGCAAGAGATGAATGAGCAAGTTAAAGACTGGCTTGCAGGTGGTATCGGTGTTTCACTTTTGGGCGTTGTTGGAGCGCTGTTTGTAAAATATGTTTTGCCAATGTTTGCCGCGTTTTCTCAGAAGAAGGTTACTGAAGATGACACGAGCGGAAAAGCAACAAAGGCAGTGGCAGAGGCAAGCAAAGTATTGGTCGAAAATATCACTGATGGCAGCAAGGCGCTAGTCAACAACATTACAGACGGAAACAAAGTGTTGATTGAGAACTACCAGAAGCAGCTTGTTGAAAAAGATGCCAGTCACGAAAAAGAGATTCAACGCCTTGAAAAAGAAGTACAACGCCTCGAAAAGCGCATTGAATCGGCAGAGAAGCAAATAGAAAGCCGTGAAGAGCGCATCGAAGAACTGGTCAAAGAGAAAGAAGAACTGCTCACTCGCATCCACGAAATGATGCAGAAAATGGGCGCAAGCGAGGCAATGCTGCTCAAAGAGCGCGACGACTACCGCAAACGCCTTGAAGAAGCTGAAGCAAAAGTTATTACCGTTTCCAACGCTCTAAAAATGCTGGAGGAAAATATGAACCGGCAGCAAGAGCAAAAATTTTCAGACTAACTCCAAAACAGGCTATTAGACAATGACAGCACAAGCGCTTGCAAATATCACTCGCCGCCCCGTCTCTGAAATTGAGCAATGGGTCGCACCGCTTCAACACACGTTTGAGCGGTTTGGCATTACTACGCAGGAGCAACGTGCTATGTTTTTGGGGCAAATTGCTCTTGAAAGTACAGGTTTTACGCGCCTTGAGGAAAACCTTAATTACAATGCAGGACGTTTGCTTGAGGTGTTCCCTAAATACTTCAATCCTCCATCATTGGTACATCAATATGCTCGTCAGCCTGAGAAAATTGCTAATCGCGTGTATGCCGACAGGATGGGAAATGGTGATGAAAGCTCCGGCGATGGTTGGAAGTATCGCGGTCGAGGTTTGAAGCAGCTTACAGGGAAATGGAACTATGAAAAATGTGGGAAATCGCTGGCTGTAAATCTTGTTCAAAATCCCGACTTGCTCTTGGAGACTGAATACGCGGCGTTAAGCGCAGGATGGTTTTGGCATATCAACGGTTTGAATGGGCTTTCGCACGACATCCAACTTGCAACACGTCGCATAAATGGTGGTCTGAATGGATTAAAAGACCGCCGAATCCTATGGGAGCGGGCAAGAAAGGAAGTGTTGGTGTAATGGAAGAAACCCCAAAAATAGAAAACGTCTCGCTCCTCACTCCGAAGCCACCAGCGCCGGATATGACCCCGAAACCGACTGTTTTACCGCAGTCGGTGGTGAACGCTGTGGATATGCACCATACACGAATGAAAGAAGCAGAACTTAACAGGCTGCAAAAACTCTTTGCTGAAGGGCGTTACACAGCAGATGAAATAGAACTCTTGGTAGAGAATGGTATAATTAAGAACTCAACAGTACAATCTCTCAAAACACAAATTCTTAACCGCATACCCGGATTCGGGGTGCAACTTATTGGAGCAATGATAATGAAAAACGCACGAACAACACTTGCAGGTCTTGTGACCGCACTTCCTGTTTTGATTATGGGAATTTCGTCGCTTATCGCTGGTGATACCACGAACGGCATCAAGCAAACACTGGAAGCCGTTGGTCTCATATTGGTGGGGTTTTTCGCTAAAGATGCGGCAAGCACCCCGCAAGTTACACCTCCGCAGCAATGAACGTAATCTGTGGCATAGACGGAAAAGTCTGCTTTCGCGGATGCACAGTGCCTTCTTGCAAGGCTCTTGAAATCAATCCTCTTGCAACGGACGTTCCCAAAGAGGGTACTCCTTTTCGCGGTATTTTCCCTCCGTTCTTGGAGAAATTGACACAACACGTAAGTGCTGAAACAAATCTCTCAGACGAACTCAAAGTGAGTATCAATCTACCGTTATGATACCTGAACAACTATGGAAAACACAATGATAAAATATGACCTTGAAGCAGCTTTGCAAGAATATTCCCGCAAAGCCGCACGGCATCTACCTGTGTGTTGTGATTGGGAAGGCAAACGTCGCTACGTCACTGTCCGTGACAGGCGTGATGCGGAAACGCTCATGCTCGAATTTACTGACCAGTTTGAGGACACGGCAGGCGTAATCAATGACCTGTTGTCGTTCTGGGAAACGCCGCAAGCATCGGTATTTCTGGATACGGGCGGTGGCATTTTACGCAGTATCCAAAGTGTCGGTATGGAAACGAAAAACTGGAACAATCTTCTCGGATGGGAAGAATGTGTCCTTATTGAAATTGCATGACACTGCCTATCCAATATACCGACGATGGGCGGCACATTCTTGAGGAAATCGCTCTCTCTGGCATTGCACATCCGCCCGGTATTCCCGTTGGTTCGGGAATATACAGCGACGGCACAAAGTGGATTGTTGGGCAAGCGACGGGTGGCGGTACAACGAATCTGGCAGATACTACGCAGAACGGGCTTTTACGCAAACTGCCCACTTCATCGTTCTTTACCAATCAAACTATTCCCTTCCCTCGCTCGGGGCGGGAAATGACGGGTTACACGGGAACATTCGGAACGGACAACTATACGGTTGCAGCGCTTGGTACGGAATTACAACCAGCGCACAAGGCGCTTAACCTCACACTCACGACCGCCGAAAGCGCTGTGTTCTCCGGCACAACAGGTGGCGTACAGGTTACGTTCTCCAATGCCGTCGCTGCTGACCAGTACGAGATTGCTGTTTCAAACAATTTGAATAGCTGGCAAAATGCGCCGAAGTCATGGCTGTTCCAAGCGTACAACGGTGTTACGTGGCAAACCCTCAGCAGTATTGCAAACGCTGCGGCATGGACAAGCGGCGAAAACCGTGTTTTCCCGTTGGCAAACTCTACGTTTTTCAACGACTACCGTTTGAACGTGAGTGATGCCTACACTGGCGGTGGTTTGGGAGCATCTGAACTATTCCCTCGTGCAGGTACGGTAATGACTGCCAACACGACAGTCGTTTCAGGCGGAACATACATTGCCTCAGCATCCTCGAATAACGCACAGGCGTACTTTGCCTTTAACGGTGCGCTGAATGGCGGTAACTGGTGGCTCTCCGGCGCTACAACAGGCTGGTTGCAGCTACAAATACCAACGGCGCGTGTGATGCAGTCCGTCGCAATCCAGTTCCCAAATGTTCCCTTGCAACACTCACCCGCAAGTTTGACCATCGAAGGTTCAAATAACGGCTCTTCATGGACAACACTTGCAACGGCTTCGGGCTTGACCTGGGTGGCGGATGAAAGCAAATCGTTTACGATTACTGATACCGCAGCGTACAGCTACATCCGTTTCACGGGCACAAGTAACGGTTTCGCACTGGTGTATGGTGAAATCACACTCTCCTACTATCTGCCGCAAACCACACGCTTTTCGATTGCACGGCTTCGGATTTCAGGTGCAAACCTCCAAGTGGCACAACCCGAAAAGCGCTGGTTAAAGGCAACGGCAAACGGTGGTAATTGGGAAGAAATCACATTCACGCAAGCAGGCGGAAATGTGACGGGAACAATGACGGGCGATACGTTCACGCTCACAGCACCAACGTACACGCATCCTGTGTTTTCGACACAAAGCGTTACACCAAGCATTGTAGGCACAACGTTGAACGCTCTGGCTGCTACACGTGATGCACTCGGTCATGTTTCCCTTAGCCTTGTAGCGCTCACGCTGCCCTCTTCGGGTGGTTCGCTCACGGGCACAAGTGGAAACGGTCTGACGGTATCGCCGAACAGCGTTTCACTTGCCCTCGCTACAACAAGCAGTCCCGGCGCAATGCCCGCTTTCCCTTCGCTGAATCCTACGTTTCTTTTCTTGCGCGGCGATGGCTTGTGGGCGCAGCCTCCGGCAGGTGGTGGCGGCAGTTCCTACACAGCGTGGCGGGCGCAAGTTGGCGACACATTCGGCAATGTTTTTTCCCAAGATTCGATTACGGATAACGGCATTGTACGGTTTGTCGCAGGAAGCAATATCACTATTTCGCAAACCAGTCTTGGTGCTGGCGCGACGGCTTTTACGATTTCCAGTACAAGCGGTGGTGGTTCACTTATAGGCACAAGCGGAAACGGTCTGACGGTAACTCCGACAACGGTTTCTCTCGCTCTTGCTACAACAAGCGTACCAGGCGCAATGCCCGCCTTCTCCGGCAATTCGCTGACGTACTTACGCGGGGACGGCTTCTGGGGCTTTCTTCCGGCAGGCGGTGGCGCTGTGAACAGCGTTTCAACGGGCAACGGTGCGGTTCTTTCGGTAACACCGACAAGCGGCAGCGTAGTTATCACGCCCATTGGTCTTTCGACCACGCTCAATAGCGGATGGAATTCGACTACGAAAGTTTTGAGCCTGCCCGTACCTGTCTATCAAGGCGGTATTCTGTTAAGCGCCAGTGTTGCCAATTTCGACCTGTCTAGTTTAGGTGGCGGTGGTGGTTCAAACACTGTTGAACTCCGCAAGGATGGAGCGGTAATCGGTCAGGCTGCTATTCTGAATTTCATCGGTCCAAATGTTACGATAACCTCCGGCGTTGGATATGAAATCAACATAACGGGCGGTGTCGGTGGTGGTGTTACCACGTTCAACAGCACAGTGGGCGCAATCAATCTCGTGAACGGCACGAATACGACAATTACGAATCTTGGCGGTGGGACGTTCCGCGTTGATGCAACGGCAGGAAGCGCTTCACTGGCGGGTTTCTCCGGCAACGGACTGAGCGTCACCAGCAATACCGTTTCACTGGCAATGGCTTCGCTTGCAAATGCAGGTGCAATGCCAGTTCTGAGCGGTATTTCTACTCAGTATCTCAATGGGCTTGGGCAATGGACAACGCCAGCGAGTGGAAGTGGAGGAATCACAAGCGTAATCAGTGGTAATACCTCTGTTCTAAATGCGACGGTTGTAGGAAATACGGCAACGATTACGCCAATTGGCGTGACGACAACGTTTACTCCATCGTTCAATTCGTTGACTTCGACGCTCACGCTGCCAATTTTAACGACAAGTGGCGGCATTCTTTCTAGTATCGGTTCTACTTCTTTCACGATTTCAAGCGGCATACAAAGTCTTATCAACGGTGTTAGCACGACCGCGACGAATATGGGTAGCAATATCTGGCGCGTCGATACAAACCTACAAAACACAGGCACGAACACTTTTGATAATGACAGCTATGGGCTTTTCTTTGGAGTCGCAAACATCGTTACGCCTTCTCAACAGGTACGAAAAATCCAAGGCAGTGAGGGTATTTATGTATTTGAAACACCCGGCAATACGATTAGAATTGAGAACCGAAGTTTAATATATCTGAGTTCGTATGGGGTCAATATCCCATTAGGTGGTGGTATTGTGATTCGCTCAGTTCAGCAATACAAAGACTTGAATCGTAATCTGACTCTTGACTTTTTATGCTTGAATACTTTATAGCAATCAATGGCTTTCTTTCATCTTCACTTTACAAAAATGAAATTCCTCGAAAACCTCGAATTTTCCGTCACCGCGCTCTTCACGCAAGACAGCGAAGAGCCTGTTTTAGACGACGACGGCAAACCGCTCTACAAAGCGGACGGAACGCCCAAGACGAAAAAAGTCAAATCCAAGTCTCTGCAAATTGCCTTCCGTGATGCTGTGAAGGATAAAGACATTGCTCTGGCTGTTGTGAAATGCAACGACGTGGAGGAAGATGTCGCAAAAGAGATGGTGAAAAACGTCTTTGAGAAATTCCCGCTTCAGATTGCAGATGCAGTCTATCGTGGCGAGAAAGTTGAGACCGTTACCGCACTCGCAACAACTGATACGAAACCAGAAACAGTGGAAACCAATGGCTAAAGACACGCTCAATATCGCCGACCTGAAGCAACACGAGCAGAACGCCAATCGCCACACTGAGCGCGGACGCTCTATGCTGGCGAATTCGCTGCGCGAGTATGGTGCTGGCAGGTCAATCGTTTTGGACAAAAACGGTGTTATCATTGCCGGAAACCTCACTGCGGAATATGCTGCGGAATGTGGTATTTCCAACGTCCGCGTTGTGAAAACGACGGGCAACGAACTTGTGGCGGTGATGCGTACCGATTTGGACATTACCACCGACCGCAAAGCGAAGGAACTTGCGCTTGCCGATAACCGCATTGCACAGGTGAGTATTGATTTCGACCCCGCAGTGTTGCAGGCTCTCGAAGCCGAAGGCGTGAATATGGAACAGTTCTTCTCTAGCGATGAACTGACAGCGCTGATGGCAACTGACGAAGCTGCACAAGAACCTGTCGAAACGCCCGTGCCGGAGCTAAAAAGCGTGGCAATCACCAAAACGGGTGATGTGTACGAGTTTACGCTCAATGGTATGACAAGCCGGCTTATGTGCGGTGATTCCACGAATGGTGGCGACATAGCCTTGCTCATGCAGGGCAAGAAAGCAGCCATGCTCTTTACTGACCCACCGTACAACATCGCTTACACCGAATTCAACAACGAAGGTCGCGGCGGCTCTGAGAAAGCGGGCAAAGACTGGAGCGAGGTGTATTGCACTGCATGGAAAGATGAAATGTCCGATGACGACTACGCTCAATTCTTGAATGCGGTGCTGCGAAATGCGAAAGACAGCCTGATTACTGATGCGCACTACTACGTCTGGTACGCAGCCAAATACTATGTGACCTTGACAGAAGCGTTCCGCGCAAACGGCGTGTCATTTGATTCTATACCGCTCGTGTGGGTAAAACAGACGTTTACGATGTCGTGGGCACATTATCATCGTCAGTACGAGCCGTGCATTGTGGGCGGGAAAGGTATGCCGACCGTTTCAAAACGCTGGTTTGGTCCCAAGAACGAAACCAACGTTTGGGAAATTTCTACGGAACACAACAGCACGTACATTCACCCGACACAAAAGCCCGTAGCCTTGGTGCAAAGGGCGCTGCTCAATAGCTCCGAAGCGGGCGACCTGATTCTTGACCTCTTCGCCGGAAGTGGCTCGACGCTGTTGGCTTCGGTGCAAAATGCTCGGTATTGCTACACGATAGAGCAGGAGCCGCTTTTCTGCGATGCTGTTGTGCGGAGAATGATTTCGTACTGCGAGACGACAGCTATCCCGCTTGTTCTGAAGCGCAATGGCGAAATAATCAACCCAGAGGAGTTCCAATGTGCCGAGTGAGTACATCGGACATATCTGGGAGCGTCAAACGTGGGAAACTGACAATCAATATGGCGCATTTTTAGCGTATCGGGACTTAGGCACGAATCGCAGTGTAGATGCGGCTTTTGAGGTGTACGACGAAAAGAAAAAGGCACAAAAGAGCACAAAAAAGGCACAAAAGAGCGCAAAAAAAGACCAAAAAGCGCAGAAGAAGAAACGAGCAAACGGCACGTTTCGCGGATGGGTAAAGGACAACGATTGGGCAAGACGAGCAACCGAGTACGACGCATTTGTCCAGCACGAACTTGACACCGCAAAACTGGAAGCACAAAAAGAGGCTCAAGTCGAAATCGTTGGCAAGATAGCCAAAGCTGCTTTGGAAGCTGCTCTCAAAATGTTGGAAAAACCGTCATTGGAGAAGGTTCGCAAAAGGTACAAGGTCGAGAAGGACGGCAAGCAAATACTGACGGAAGTCATTACTGAGCAGCAAAGCGTGTTTGCTTCCGAAGGCATTGTACGGTTTAGTTTGCAATCGCTCCTGCCACAGTTCTTTGGAAATATTGCTGACATAGACCCGAACGACATCAAAAGCAAAACGGATGCGGAACTTGAAGCACTGATAAAAGGCAAATGAAACAAGCAACTATTGACATTCGCGCTGCTGCTGAATTGGAACTACGTCGTCGGCAGCGCATTCGTGAAGAGCAGCAAGCGCCGGATTGGATAACGCTCGTGGGGCTTATGGACTTCATTCCGTACATCTCTCCGGCATGGCAATCACCGCTTCACCTTGCGCCGATTGTGCAAGCATTGGAGCGGGTTTTGACGGAAAGTGTGAAGCTGGTGATTGAAGTACCACCAAGACACTTCAAAACCGAAACTGTCCTTCACGCAATCGCTTGGATTCTCAGGCAGCAGCCGCATCGTACCGTAGGTTATGTCAGCTACGCCATCAAGCAAGCACACTCGAAAGCACTCAAAGCGCAGCGATACAGCCTACAAGCAGGATTGAAACCCGACAAGCAGATGCGCAATCTCTCGGAATGGCGCGTCAGTGAAGGCGGCGGAATTTTGGCAACAGGTATTGGCGGACCACTCACTGGGCAAGGTTTGGATGTTGGCATCATTGACGACCCAACGAAAAACCGCGAAGATGCTGAATCTCGCCAGAAACGAGACAAGCAATGGGGCTGGTTTGAGGACGTTTTCGAGACGCGGTACGCCCCGAATGCCAGCGCAATCGTCGTTCTCACACGCTGGCACGAGGATGACCTCGCTGGACGGATAATGAAAGAGCGACCTGAATTTGAGTTTATCCGTCTCCCAGCGCTTGCAGACTGCAAAGACACTAGTGGCGTAAAGCAAGCCCCTGACCCGCTTGGACGGATGGAAGGCGAGGCATTGCTGCCGGAGCGGTACAGTCGTGAGTATTTGGAGCAAATCAGGGCAAAGAAGCCCTACACCTTTGCTTCGCTCTACCAAGGGCTGCCCCGTCCGCGTCAGGCGAAGGTATTTGGTGATGCGACGTTCTATGAAAAATTGCCGGAAAAAGTATCGTACAGCGTTGGTGGCGATTTGGCATATACAGAATCCACTCGCGCCCATTGGAGTTCGGTTGTTGTGTATGCGGTGGATGGCGATATGTACTACGTGGTTCATGTTGAGCGCTGGCAATCGGACATTACCGCAACAACGGAGCGCCTCAAGCGCATCCAAGCGCGATACCCGGTTAGAATACATTTGGAGGCGAATGGTCCGCAGAAAGCTGTTTGCGATATGCTTGAAGAGCGGAAAATCCGTATCAAGCGTTTGCAACCCTCGGCAGACAAGTACGTCCGCGCAATGCCTTTTGCCGAAGCATGGAACGCCGGGCGGGTTTTGTTACCCAATGAAGCCCCGTGGCTGTCGGCATATTTAGACGAAATCAATGATTTTACTGGTGTTGGAGACGTGGAAGACGACCAAGTAGATGCGTCGGCAAACGGCTTTCAACGAATTAAACGACCTGGAATATACTCGTAATGTTAGAACGCTTTCGCTCATATCTCCCCTTCGGACAACAAAAAGCAGCTTCCCAAGCTGCTTCCAAGCCGTCGTATGCAAACATCATGGAGATTTTAGGGCTGATGGCGCGTTCCATGCGGGCAAGCGGTGTGAAGCGTTCTGTGCAGGAACAAGCTGCTATCGGCATCACGTATGCTTGTTTGCAGCGCCGAGCGCAATCTATTTCGTCGTCGTGGGAGAAGGTGTACAGTGAGCGGACACAAAGTGATAAGAAAGAAGTACCGCTTGACCACTGGCTTGTACGCTTGCTTTGGAAGCCCAATGCGTACTACACGCGTTCACAGATACGCAAGCTAACGGCATACTGGCTGGACATCAATGGAAATGCGTTCATTCACACACCGATTGTTGCCGGAAAGCCGACAAGTATGTGGGTTTTGCGCCCTTCACGTGTGAAGATTATTCTGGACTCGACCAGTCTGGTTGCAGGATACGAGGTGCAAAATTCAGGCTCCAGCGTTCTTGTTCCGGCAAACGAAATGATTCACCTGCGCGACCTCTACGCTTCCGATGCAGACGAGTATCAAGTCTATGGGCGCGGTATTATTCAGGCATTGAAAGACCAGTTGTCGCTGGACAGCAACTTAGGGCAGTATCTGGCTCGGTTCTTTGACAATGATGCACGACCGCCATTTGTAGCGAAGATTGCCGGAGATTTTGATGGTGATTGGCAAGCATTCAAAAATGAATGGAACACCAACAATCCGAACATGAAGCTGCGCGGTTTGCTCACCGATGGGATGGAATTTGAGGAGATGAAGAGCGAGTCGGTGAAGGTAGATTTTGGCAAGGTTACGCTCTCTACGCAGGAGCAGATTACGTCTATCATGGGCGTTCCGCTTGGCTTGATAACGGGCAATCTGGCAAACCGCTCCACCGCAGAGGTCTTGGAACGGCATTTCTACACGAACACGATTGACCCGATACTGGACTACATAGATGAAGAATTTACGCGGCATTTCGCACAATTTGAAGCCGGACTGCTGGTAGAACACGAGCCGTATCGCGTCATTGACCCCGAAATGGAGTTAAAACGTGAGCAGCACGAAATCATGTATGGCATTAAAACCGTGAACGATGCCCGCAAAGAGCGTGGCAAGGAGTCAGTAGAATATGGTGATAAGCCGCTTGCCCCGAAAAACCTTACGTTTTTGGAGGCACTTGTACCACCTCCTGCCCCTGCTCCCGCAAATGCACCAGCGCCGGAGCCGGACAAACCAAAAAAGCAGCTTCCCAAAAAGCACCGACCTTCGCCCAATCAGCTATCACTCAACTGGGGCGATAACGCGCCGGAAGAAGCCTCGCTCTTGGCGTACTGGAAAAGCTATGACGAAAAAGCCGGAATCTTCACCGATACAGTGAAAGGTGAGCTAAACAGCGTCATGGATGACCTCGAAACGACGACGCTGGACAACTTAGAAAAGGGCTTGTTTGTGCCGGAAGAATGGGCAGCGTCCATGTCGAAGCGGGTACAAGCAGCAATGCAGAAACATATTGAAACCATTACTGCTGCTGCCCTTGGCGATGCCAATGCAGAGCCAGAAGACCTTTCAGCAACCTTCGATGAGCGCATGGCAATCGCTTCGCAGGAAAGTACAGACTTGATTACAGGCATCTTCGGCACAGCGAAAGAGGAATTGCAAGCGAAAATCGCTGCCAACACGCAAGCCAGCACAGAGGAATTACAGGCGATTGTGAGCGAGTATTTCACACAGTTTCCTGAGTATCGCTCGGAACGTATCGCCCGCACGACCGCTACTTTCCTCACCTCACGGACGCAGCGCGAGACGTGGGATGAAGTAGGAGCATCGTACAGGTGGCTCACCATGCGGGACGGCAGCGTCCGCGATGCTCACATCAAAGCAGATGGGCAGAAACCTGATGAAAACGGCTTTTTTGTTGTTGGTGGCGAGAAAACACTCCATCCTGCCGGAGAAGGTCTCAGCGCGAAAAACGCGGTGGGCTGCCGATGTACACTTTTTCCAGATGTAATCGAATAACGTATGAACAACTATAGCAATCGCTCCATGACGAGCCAAAACCCGCGCTATTTGCAGCGAACAAACGGTATGCAGCCAAACTACGCTGCGGACAGTGATGCTGAAGAGCAAATGAAGCGTCGCAGAAATCAAGTACGTGATGCACTTAACCGAACAAAAGATGTTGGAAAATTGGAAAAAATTGCAGAGATTCTGAGAGTATAAAGTAATAATTTTTTTACCTCAATTACGTCTCTTTGAATTCAAGAAGAAAAACAAAATCTAGGAAGTAACATGAAAACAGACAATAAACTAATTGGGACAGGACTTGTAACGGCAATTGCTGCTTCATTGTGTTGCATTACACCGCTCTTGGCTCTTATTGCAGGAACAAGCGGACTTGCTTCAACTTTTTCTTGGCTTGAACCTTTTAGACCCTACTTTATTGGCGTGACAATTTTGGTTCTTGGTTTTGCTTGGTATCAAAAACTAAAGCCTCAAAAAGTAATTGATTGTAACTGCGAAACAGAAGAAAAACCAAAATTTATTCAGACAAAAATGTTTTTAGCTCTGGTTACAGCATTTGCAATTGTTATGCTTGCCTTCCCATACTATTCAAGCACTTTCTATCCAAAGACAGAAAAGCAAATTATTGTGGTGAATAAAACTAATGTTCAAAAAGTGGAGTTTGCAATTAGCGGTATGACTTGTGAAAGCTGTCAGGAACACGTTCATCACGAGCTAAATAAACTGGCGGGAATAACAAATTCAAATGTTTCATACAAAAATGGGAAGGCAGTTGTAGAGTTTGACAATTCCAAAATCAATACTGCCAAAATTGAAAAAGCAATTAACTCAACGGGATATTCTGTAACCGCCAAAAAAGAAAATTAAAATGGAAGTTAAATTGCAATCAGTAATCACTTGTCCGAACTGCGGATATAAAAAAGAAGAAACAATGCCGACTGATGCTTGCCAATATTTTTACGAATGTGAAAATTGCAAACAAGTTCTTAAACCAAAACAAGGCGACTGTTGTGTGTATTGCAGTTACGGAAGCGTTCCTTGTCCACCAATTCAACAAGACAAAAAATGTTGCTAACGGGCAGAAAACAAAGAAATCTAGGCGTTCTAACCTTCACATTTACAACCTGAATTCAGAAAACAAAAAACTCAACTTAACGCCAACGCACCGATAGCGTAAACAAACATATCACAGCACGGGCGTACCACTCCAAACGGAGCGGTACGCCCTTTTTTATTTCTACCATGAGCAACCAAACCAGCCATCGTAACGATGGCAATGATTTCGTATCGCGCTACAAGCAGCATCCGGCAAGCCCTATCGCTAATTTTGGCGAGAAATCGGGCTTGGTGGTGAGCCGCGCAACTCAAGTTGTTGAGCAGTCCGAAGGCGTGTATCGCTTCAAAATCACTACCAGCGCCCTCGACCGCTACAACGATATTGTGCAGCCAAACGGCGTGATACTGGACAACTACAAAGGCAATCCTGTTGTGCTATTCAATCACAATTCGTATAGCGAACTGCCCATCGGTAGAAACCTCGATATTTACGCTGAGGACGACGGTCTGGTCGGTATCACGCAAATTCACTCGCTCACAAGCCTCGCTGCGGACGTGCTGAAGCTGCTCAAAGGCGGTTTTCTGAAAGCCACCAGCATCGGTTTTATACCGCTTGGCTGGCTCGACCGCACACCGAATGATGACGAAAAGCTCTATCCGTCGTGGTTTGGTGAAACCGTGCGCGAGTACACGAAGTGGGAACTGCTCGAATACTCAATAGTCAATATCCCCGCAAACCCGACTGCTCTTATTCAAAACAGCTTCGGAGCAGCGCTGCACGAGGCGTTGGAAAAGAATGTGCTTCAGGGAGACAGCGCCATTTTCCGCCTGTTCGATGAACACATTGCAAAGGAGTTTGCGCGGCATTTCACACAAAAAGCAGCAACTATCTTTTCACATCAACAAGGAAAACAGATGAATTCTGAAGATACATCCGGCGCAGAAAACAAGTCTGCTGAGAACGGAAAACAGAAAGCAGGCAGCGTTCTGAACGCCAAAAATAAGGAGCGTGTGCGGCAAGCACTCACTCTTGCCCAAACAAGCCTTGACAACGCGCAGCAAATGGTAACGCTGCTCTCGGAAGTCATGGCAGAGGCAGATACAACAAGTGACACTGGTACAGAAGAAGGTCAGCAATTAAGCGGCGAATCTGGTAAGCAGAAGAGTGAATCTGGTAAGCCAAAGGGCGAATCTGGTAAGCAAAAATCTGAAGACCCTTCTGTCATTGGTCTCAAGGTTAAAATTGCCAAACTCGAAGAGGAACTGGAAGCGTTGAAAGCCGCACAAGATGGCGACAGCACGAGCGACGACGACACAGATACGGAAATTGATTTATCCACCTATTTATCACAAAACGGAGACACGAAATGAGTGTAATCAAGATGTCGGCAGACGACCTCGAAAAATTGCGCCAAGATGAGCGCAAAGCAGGTGAGGATGCCGGATATGAAAAAGGGCACAAAGAGGGTGTGGAAGAAGGGCGCAAGTCCGTTCCCCCTCAAACAGTGCAGGTAAAACAGCAAGACCCCTACGCACCATACAAAGCCTACACCGAGAAATCGGAAGGTTTGATGATGGCGCGTTGTATGCGCCATGCGGTAAAAGCAAAGCGCGAAGGTAAAACGCTGGAGGCAATGGTCGAGGCTGCATACGCCGAAACGAACAGTGAGATTGATGGTCGCATTAAACAGTTGATGACGGACGGCGCAGCACGGCAACAAAAGGCAATGACGGTGAGCAATCCCGCCAGTGCTGGCTTCCTCGTGAACGAAGTGTTTGCGACGGAGATTATTGCGCTGCTTCGCTCGGAAGCCGTTGTGCGTTCCTTGGGCGCACAAGTGCTGCCAATGCCGGGCGGAAATCTCACGTTCAATGCGCAGGACGTTGGCGCAATCGTTCACTACAAGAGTGAGACAGGCGCGATTGTTCCTTCGCAGCCGGGCTTCAATCAAGACGTGAAGTTGGCAGAGAAAGAGCTTGTTGGTCTTGTACCGATGTCGTACCGCCTTCTGGACAATGCCGATTACTCGGTGGATGTGATTGTCCGCGACGACCTCGCAGCAGCGATGGCAACCCGTGAGGATATAGCATTCATTCGCGGTGACGGCACATCGGACACGCCAATCGGTATGCGGAACCGAGTCTTTCCGACACACGTTATCGCTGATGCCTATGGCAACAACCCGTCCTTGCAGGACATTCGGAGCGTTTTCGCTACGATGATGCTGCAAATGCGTCGTGCAAATATGCCAAATCGTCGCTTGGGATGGATTATTTCACCACGCACCGAAGCCTATTTGATGACGATTTCGGATGGTCTTGGTAATCCCGTTTTTGAGCGCGAAATGATTTCCAATCGCACACTTCGCAATGTTCCCTACCGCGTTTCCACGCAGTTGCCAGAAGATTTGGGCGTGAGCGGTCTCGGCACGGAAATCTACCTTGCAGACTTCTCGCAGCTTCTCATTGGCGAATCAAAGTCAATGGAATTCGATGTGATTTTGGATGCTGCATACGACGACGGCACGGGAACAATCGTCTCCGGCGTGTCCAGTCTGCAAGCTGTGGTGCGCGTTGTGGCTCGGCACGACTTCAATACGCGCTATCGCAAAGCGATGGTTGTTCAGAATCAAGTGGAGTGGGGTGCGTAAGGCATTCCTTTTTAATCAACGAATTTACTCACAGCGCACCACGCAAAGCGTTGGTGCGATATACAGGCTTTTGATATGAAAAACGATATGGTCATTATCAAGTACCTCAAAGCGGTTCCGCCTTACAACGTCGGCGAGATTGCCGGAAAGTCACCCGAAGAAGCTGAAAAGCTGATTAAAGGCGGCTTTGCGGAAAAGTACGCTGACGGCAAAGCAAAGACTGCGGCGAAGGAACCTGCAACGAAGGAATAAGCCATGCCCTACACACCTCGCTATCCCCTGCTTCTGGCTCGGTATCTCCGCTACGCAGAGACTTCCGACGTGAGCGAGGAGCAACAGCAAATGCTGGATGAGTGCCTTGCGGCAATCATTGAGCATTGCAACAACTGGTGCGGGCAATCGCTCGTGGCAAAAGAAGAGCTGCACACGCTCGACGGCGCGGAAAAAGAGTACAAACTATCCTTTAACCGCGTTCCCGTGGAGTTTGTGGAACAATCCTCTCAGGAGGATTCATTTGCAGCCCCGACTCTTGTTATCGGTCAGCAACACGCTCTTGACCGCATACCGGGCATCCTTTTCCTCTCGTTTTCGGGAACAATTGCCGGAAAGCGCATTGTGAAGCTGCGGGTGGGCTTTACCGAAGCGACGTTGCCGGAAGATGTAAAGGAGTTCTTCGTGGAAGCACTGGCGATAGCGTTCAAAGAGAGTGGTAAAGGCGAAAATCGCTTAGGGCAACAAAATGTTACCCAGACCTTTCAAGGCGGTAACCTCACGCGAGTTTTCACAAGCCTTGACAGGCGCAAAAAAACTGTGCTTGGGCAGTACAAACTTCCAACGCTGTAAAAAGATGCTATGAGCAACCTTGTGGAGCAATTAGAGCGCGTAGAGCGGGAAATGCCGAACATCCTGAAAAAGGGGATGCAGCGGTTTCCCGTGCTGATGCAAGGATTTATCGGGCAGAACATGGATTTCTCGCCCAGACAGTCCCAATCTCTCATTGCTCCCTCGCGCTCAAAGCAGCTTGCCATCAATTCCGGCGCGTTGTATCGCTCCTTTGGGCAAAACGGCAAAGGCGGAATTTTCACGGTGGACGTTACGGCAAGTGCTGCAACGGTGCGGTATGGAACAGCATTGCAGTATGCCCGCATTCACGAAGAAGGCGGTTTTATTGCTACGAAGGGTAAGATGCACAAGTATTTCTGGGCGATGTTCTACAAAACAGGCAGCCCGTACTACAAGTCGCTTGCGCTGGCGGTTATCAAAAATGGCGGTGTTCGCATCCCGAAACGCCCGTTTCTAGCGCCCGCACAAGCACAATTTGAAGCAAAAGGCTTACCTGTGCTGGTCAGCGACGTAATGAAAGAACTTTCACGAGTATTCAACGGACGGTAACGATGGCGAATAATCGCTTTGAGCATTTCCAAGAGCAGTTTGAAACTGCGCTGGCAAGCGAATTGCCAGATTTTACGCTCTTGCTGGCTTTTGACGAAAACAAGTGGGACAGCTACAAGTTTCCCTACGTGTACTGCTTCATGGGCGGCGAGGTCAAGCAAGCGGAAACTGATGAAGGCGGAATGCCCGTCGAGCCGTTTTTGGTACAGCGTGAATTTGTACTTTCCGTGGGCTACTCTGCTCCGAAAAGCGCTGCAAATCTACGCGCATTGGAGACAGAAAGCTGGCGGGTGCTTGACCTTGTGGAGCGCACTATTCGCAATCTTTTGATAGAAGAATTTGTTGACAGCGAGGAGCGAGCAATTCCGAAAATCTCGTATCCGACCGCTTCAGCACAGGATATTGAACGTGCAACGGAGACAAAATCGCTGCTTCTGATTCGCGGCGTGATTGTCTATGAGTTGTACACCTACTAAAACATTTATTCACAACATTTTCACAATAATTGGAGAAGCATAATGGCTAAAATAGCACCGTTTAATCACGGTTCGGGCAAGATGTGGATTCGGGAAATCCCGCAAACTGCCGTTGATGACGGTACATTCGTTGCAACAGGCACGTTTGACGAGTTCATGGCATGGATTAAAGAATCCAAGCGTGTTCCAACGGGCAGTAAAACTGAAGTAGAAGCTGAGGGCGAAGAAAAATTCACCCTTGCTACAACCGAGCAGGTATCGTTTGAAGGCACATTCTTGTCCAACGACATCGCAGTTGATGATTTTCTGTCCGATGTGAACAAGTATTACCAAATCATCAAGGAAGATACTGCCAAGAAAAAGGCGAACGGCAAGCATGAGTACACGCTCTATGGCATCGCCAAAGTTGCGGAGCGCTCGGAACGGGCTGGCAAAGGGACAGAACGCGCTTTCAAATTTGAAATCCGTGATGTTCCCGATGACCTTGTTATCAGCACAACGCTAACAGGCTCGGCAACATCGGCAACGGTTGCTATCACGCAGCCGAAAGGTAAGTATTACAAATCCGCCGAGTTCTAAGTCGTAAACTCGATGGAATGTTTTTGTCGCTCCCGTTTGTGGTCAAAACGAGCGGGAGCGGCTTCTTTTCTCACTTTTTACCATGCACCGCATCATGCAAAGCACACAGATTTTCACCATCAATGGTTCGCGCTACGCACTCAAAACGGGCGACAGCATCACAGGACGGCAGTACAAAGCGATGCTGGCAACGCTGGAGGAGGTAATGCCCTTCATCAATGCGCTGATGAATGACGACAAGTCAGGAGAGGATATTGGCTGGTCAGCGATTCAAGAGATTATTTCAGCATTGCTGAAAAAAGGTTTGCTCTTCCGTGCAATGGCAATTTTGCTCGTGCCGGAAAGCGAAGAAAAATATACGGCAGCGACGGTCGAAGCACGGCTTGAGGACATGGAAGATTTGTCCACAGCAGAAATTAAAGAGGTGATGACGGGTTTTTTCGTTGGTATCAAGGACTCCCTGAGCGGTACTGGCATTGCTTTCACTCCGGCGAAGAAAGCAGACAACTCGACAGAGACAGCCTCCGATACCTCAAGGAAGAAAAAGGCTACATCCCAACCGTAGAAGAAGAGCCGCCGCACCCGCTCTTTTTCTTGATTTATATGCTGACAGACGGTAATCCCCTTTTGCATGAGCAAGCGCTGGACACGCCACTCTGGATACTTCTCAGCTACGCAGAAACGACCATTTTACGAAACTACGACGATGGCACAAGCACTGACGGGACAACTGACACTTGATATATCGGGCTTCGTAGGCGCGATACGCCAGGCTATTGACCAAGCCCGTCAGTTCGGTGTGGAGACGGGCAAGTCGCTGTCGAATATCAGCATTTCGATTGACGGAAACGCCATTAAAGAAGGCTTTGCTTCGGCAGAACGGGGCGCGAAGAAAGCTGGTCAAGATATTGGCGAGGCGGTCAGCGATGGCGTAGAACAGTCGTTAGGAGGTGCAAAGACGGTATTTTCAAAGGTTTTTAATGCAAATCAACTCCGCGAGAGCGTTCTGGCAGCCACTGGTGCGCTTAATGACGTGATAAATGTTGGGAACGAATACGAATCAACACTGGCTGCGGTGGGAGCCGTTACGGGACAGTCCGGCGAGGCGCTGAACAAATTGGGAGACAGAGGACGCGACCTTGCAAAACAGTTCGGTGGTAGTGCCAGTGACCAATTGAAGAGTTTTCAGGGGATTTTGTCGAAACTTGGTCCGCAGGTGGCAGACAATGCCGACGCGCTGACGCTCATGGCGACCAACGTAAATTTGCTTTCGGCGGCTTCGGGTGATGATGCGGCGACCAGCATGAATGCTATCGTGGACACCATGCTTCAACTTGGTTTGGTGACAGGTGACGCGAATAAAGACGCTGCTGCGAGTACCGACGTGATGAATGCTCTGGCAGCATCAGCGAAGGTCGGTGCGGCAGAGATTCCACAAGTGGCACAGTCAATGCTTCAGGTGGGTGTCGCTGCAAAGGGTGCAGGATTGGATGTTTCTTCCACGACCGCAGCAATTCAGGTCTTGGCTGTGGGTGGTAAAACTGGCTCTGAGGCTGGTATCGCGCTTCGGAACGTGCTTGGTCTCATTCAAAAAGCGAGTGGTCCCGCAGAAGCATCATTGAAGAAAATGGGTACATCTTCAAAAGAATTGGGTGAACTTCTCACTACCAAGGGCTTGGATGCTGCTTTAGCGAAGGTGAAAGGCGGCATGGACGGCTTAGGCAGCGCTGCGGAGCGTAATGCAACGCTTATGACCATTTTCGGCACCGAAAACAGCGCAGCTGCGGGCATTTTGCTGGATAACGTCAAAACTTACAAAGATTTCAAAGCGGGGATTGAAAAAGCAGTCGGCGAAGGTGCTGCGGGCGCAGATGGTGCTGTGGCACAGGCAAATGCTCGTCTGGGGACAGCAGATGCAATTATGAAGCGTCTCAAAGCACAAGTCGAAGATGTGTTTATTGGTATCCAACAAACGCTTGGAAGCGGCGTAAGTGCTGCTATCGGTGCGGTGAATCAGCTTGCACCAACGTTGACGGGTTTGGCGGGCATAAAAGCCATTATTCCTGAAGGTGCATTCGACAGTATCAAAAACGGGGTAACAGGTGCAATACAGAATTTAGGCGGCTTGCAAGGCATTATGGGGAAATTAGGTGGTTTCGCACAATCAGCGTTTGCAGCTATCACGGGACCAATTGGTATCACGATTGCTGCTGTCGCTGCACTTGTGGCAGCGTTCATTTATGCCTACAACAACATCGAACCATTCAAGAAATTCATTGACGACCTTGTAGCGTCTTTTCTGGCTTTTGTCAATGATGCCGGACAGAAATTTCAGCAGCTTTGGAAAGACCTCGCGCCGCTTTTATCCGAAATCATTGCACTTATCAAGACTGTTGCGGGAGTCGTTACAGACGTTTTTGTCGCAGCATTTCAAACGGTTGTGGGCGTTGTGAGCGCCGTTGTAGGATGGATTCGGCAGTTTGTTGGGGCAACCAACGAAACAAAGTCCGCTACGCAGAATGCGGGCGAATCGGTCTCTTTCCTGACACGGGCATTTGATTTCTTGCGGGTTTCGATTGAAACCGTGCGGGCGGTTGTCTCCGGCATAATTACAATGTTTCAGTCGTTCCGAAATACTGTGAGCGAGGTTGGTAATGCGCTTGCATCAGGGAATTTTGCGCAGGCTGTAGCAAAATTGGGAAATATTGGTGGTAATGCAGGTGCGGCGTTCTCCAACGGCTTCAATCAGAAAGCTGCGGAAATCTCACTCGACAAGGCGATACAAGGCGTTCAGGATAGTTTGGGCAAGGTATCGGCGGATTACAGCAAGCAGCTTGACGAGGTGAAAAAGAAACAGGGCGTAACTGCCGATGAACAAAAACGCGTGGTAAATGCCCGGCTCACCGCAGAATTACAGGCGTTACAGCAAATTCAATCGGTAGAGGGCTTGACGGTTGACCAAGGGATTCGGTTAAAGAAATTTGCCACCGAACAAGAAGCTGCTTTACGCAAAAAAGCTGCCGACGAGCTTGCCGCGCTTGACCAAGCGGCAAATGCAAAAAGTACGCAAGACCGCGCAGCCGCTATCAAAGACGGCTATGAAAGTTTGAAAATCTCTGCCAATGACCTGCGTAAGAACGAAAGTTCATTGCTCAAAAAGCAGGTTGAGGAAGAGAAAAAAGCCATTGAACAGCGTCTCTTGAATGCCGCAACAAACAAGGCTTTGACGGCAAAACAGGCGAAAGAAATTGAAGCAATCTTGGATGCTATCGGTAAAAAAGATGGCGACAAGAAAGAGAAAAAAGACCAAGACGACCTTGCCAAACTGAAGGAGGAAAACGAAAAACGTATCGCCAAGCTGCGCCAGAGCGCGATTGACGATGAAAACCAGCGCAAAGTTCAATCGCTGGCGGATGCAAATGCAGCAGAATTGCGACTTGTGGATGAGCAAATCAGCAAGCGCAACGAGAAACTTGCGGCAGAACTCCGCGCCATTCAAACTGCAAGCGAAGCGGAAATACAGGCTATTCAGAAAAAGGCAGCAGCGGAAATCAATGCAAAAGATGATGCTGCCACACGTGAGCGTGACAACGGTAATGATTCCGAAGCGGATAAACTAGACGCTGAAGCCGCAAAACTCCGCGTAAAACGTGACGAAGAAGTCGCAGAAGCCCGCAAAAAGACGGAAGAGCGCGTAGAAAGCCAACGGAAGAAAATCTTGGAAAACGGCACCGAGTTTGACCGCGAACTACTCAACAAACGCCTTCTCATCAACCAGCAGTACGAACTTGACCGGGCAAATCTGCTGGATGAAATCAAGCGGAAAAAGCGGAGCGACGAACTCAAAACCGAACTGGATGCCGTGCGTTCACAAGCGGATTTGGTCAAGGCAAAGGACGTGGAATCTGCCGTAAAACGTGGTGAACTGAAGCGTCAGGAACTCGAAAAACAGCAAGAACTGGAACTGCTTTCGATTATCGCTAAAACGCCGCAGGCAGAAGCGCAGCGCAATCGTATCAAGCAAAAATACGCTGACCTTTTGCGGCAGGAGCAGCTTAAAACCGAGTTTGAGGCAGAAGAAGCGCGTATTCAGCTTATCGAAAATGCTTCTGAGCGGGAATTGCAGTTGTCGCTGCTGGGCTTGAAACGCAAGCGCGATGCGGAATTGGCAACTATCGGCAACAACAGCCGCGCTCGTTTGGATGCGGAATTGCAGTATCAAGAGCAGCGCTTCCAACTGGAAACCGACTATTTGCGCCGCACCAATGCTGCGGTCTCACTTTCGTACAACATCCGTGAGAAGCTGCTTTCTGCTTTCAATGACACTACCCTACAAGAGGCAGAGAAAAAGAAAGATGAGGATTTGGCAAACCTCAAAAAAGAAGAACAAGACCTCTTGAAATCGCTCAACAAGCGCGAAATTTCCTACGTGGAATACCTCGAAAAACTGGAAGCATTGAAGCAAAGGCGCGTGGAAATTGAGAAACAAGGCGCTGGTGCGACGGTGGATTTGTCGAAAGCATTCAATATCGAAGCGGGTATTGCCAAGATGAACGAATCGCTCAAAAAGTTCAATCCGCAAGCAGCCCTTAACCGCTTGCGCCTTGGGCTTGTGGAAGCAGTGAAAGCGACCTTCACAGAACAGCAAAAACTTCTGGATGGCACGGCAAACCGCTTGGGAACAACATATTCGGCTATCAACAATGCCCGTCTTAGAGCGGAGCAACTTTTGACCGAAAAACTTCGTGCCGAGCAAGAAGGGCGTTTGGAAGATGCAAAGCGCATAGATGCTGAATACAACGCTGCCCGTGACCTCAGCACGAGTTTAGAAAAATCACGAATTGAGACCCAAAGCAAACTGTACGAGCAGCTTGTGGTAACAGCCGGAGCGCAATTCACGCAGCTTATTTTGCAAGGCGAGGATGCAGGAACGGCATTGCTCAAGGTCGCCCTTGACCAACTGCAAGCAATCGTACCGCTCTTGGTGGCACAGATTTTCGGACAGTCCTTCGCGCAACTTGGTCCCATTGGTGGTGCGGTTGCGTCGGGTTTGGCAATCGCGGCGTTTCAAGGGCTTATCGCTGTGGCAAAATCAGCGCTGGGCTTCAAGGACGGTGTTGTGGATTTTGACGGTACGCAGCGCGGGCGCAGCACCCTTGCCCTGCCCAATATGGGCAGCGACCCCGACAAATACCTTATCCGCGTTGCCGACCACGAAACGATTGTACCGAAGCACCTCACGCTTAGGCACAAGGACTTGCTGCACTTCATGTTTCAAGGCGGGAACCCTCTTGATTACTACCGTCCGCAGATTCAACAAGAAATCAAGGAGACAGTACGCTATGTGGTCGTCAATGTTCAGCAAGCGGGCGCACAGGCTCAAACGATGCTTGCACCTGTGATGAAACCGATTGCACTTTCAGCACAAAATTTTGTTGCCGGAATGCCGAATAACAGCCTTATACTGCCACCTGTGGGCAGCGCTGCTATGATGCGACAATCCGCACCGCAAACGCTGAATACAGGCGGATTGGAACGTGCCTTAGAGCGCACGACGAACCGTTTGGAGCGCGTGGAACGGGCATTGAATTTTGAGCCACATGGTAAAGTGCCGAAAGGCGAACTTTCCGTGCGCGGCGACCGCGTGGTGGCGCTTGTAGAGCGAGAAAAGAAACGGAGGACGTACTAATGGCTTTTTTCACGATAACACTTGCCTCTTCCAACACTGAAACACCTCCGGCAACGGGCGAAACCTACAACATTCTCATTGCCGACCCGGACTTTGAAACACAAGGCGAAACGACTGAGTATCTGGGTGGCTACGTGGAAACAAGCCGCGTAGAGCGCATGGTGATTATGGTACGCTTTCTGCAATTCGCTGTGCGCGAAAATGACACACGCACCGGGCAAACCTCTTCGCACTACGCCAAGCTGCGTAAGTTGCTCCGCAAAAAACACGTTTGGATATTGGGCTGTACGACGCAGCGCTGGCAGGATGCGGGTTTTCTGGCGGAATATGACATTACGTTCCCGCTCAAAGTAGAACCTAGCGAACACTCCAAAAGTGAGCCTTCGGGCGGCTTAATGGAATACTCCGTGAAATTTTTACGGCAAGAACTATTATGAAAAATGTCATTTATCAGCATCGTTGGAAGGCTCAGAATGGCTGGCGTTACGAGCTACGGTTTATTCCCTCGGACACCGTGCCACTTGCCTCGCCCATCATCAAAAATTTCCCGCCCAATGCCATTCTGACCAGCGATTTCAAATCCACAACCGCTTTTGAAACGATACCGATTTCGCTCTACAACACGCCCGAACTGACGATAAAACTCAAGTTCTCGGCGCTTCCGAGTGAACTAAAAACGTGGATTGTTGAATATGCCACTGAAACAGGCAGCATACCGCCCTTTGTGCCGCCAGATGTGAGCGGTGGTGTTTTGGGGCTTCTTGCTCAGATTATTGCATATTTGATTTATGCTGTGCAGGTTATCGCCCAAAAACTTGGTCCCAAAGTACCGCTCTCAAACTTTTGGATTCTTTCAACGGATTTTGGTGATGAAGGTTTGTCACAGGACAATTTTACGCGGGTTTTTGAGGGAGTGCAGAAGCGCGTTCCTACCTCAAAGTTCAAAGCAAAGAAGCAGCGCGACAGCGTTGAATTGACGGTAGATATTACCGTTGTTCACGTCATCCGCGCTATTGCGGAGGCGCTCAATATGGCTGCGTTGGTGTCGCTGGCAGCATTTTTGCCGTCGTCGCTGGCGGCAGTGGCGCAAACGTACATTTACGACACATTTGTCAACGACGGCAATAGCGTACAATGGGCTCGTATGTTCAGCAATGGGCATACGTTTATGACTGTTCCTCTCCAAAATTTCCTCCTTTGGGTTCGAGATGAACTGCAAAAATGGTATAGGAAACTATCACGCGACAACGCGGCTATCTTTGCTTTTGACCTCGCAATACCGCATACATTCTATGCTCAAACTGCTGAAAGCGACAATGCGCCGATAACGGAAGTACCGTTCTCTGATTTACGGTTTATCGCTCAAATTCGGAAAACGGCGCTTGGAGAAAGCATCGGCGGCTTGCTCTCCAACGACAAAGACCACGGGTGGGGCAACGGCGATATGTTTGCAAATATGTGGGACTGGTTCAACGATTTTGCGGAAAACTTTTACCTAAAACTTGTTCTTGTGCCAACGCTGAATGAGTGCCGGACAAACACGCTTACACTGCGGTTTGGCGGGATTTTGCAGAACGTACAAGCAGCAGCACATGATACTATTGCACTCACGCAGTTTATAGACTACGATTTTGACCTTGAGCAAGGCGGGAACACGATTCGTGCTGCAAAAAGTGATGAAATCCGTATGCCGTCCGAATCCGACCGCACCTCGACGTTTGCTGCTCAATCCGGCAGCCAGAGCGAGGTTGATTTTGCCTGTCATTTTTTCTTGCACAATCTTCCCACAGCCAGCGCTGAAACTGCCGACGATAGCGGGCAGTTTCTACAATCGGACGGCTTCAATGTCAATGCTCTCTATCACAACAATGCAATCATATCGCAGGGTGTGACACGGATTCACGAAGTGGTAAAAGTAGGCGATGGATTGACTATTTACCCCGTTGTTGTTGGTGATTATGTGGCAAAACCGAATGCTTTTGAGGGTACGGTAAATGATGCGTACCAGTGGACGGGTTACGCAGCGCAAACGCAGGAGAAGAGCGGCTTGCCAAATGCGGTATGCCGGGCAATGCAAAAACGGTTCGGGCATCGGTATATGTCGCTTTTGACGGGAAAAATCAAGATGCGTCCTGATTTGAACGGGTTATACGTGGGCGATGTTTTCCCGTTGGATATGTCGATTGTGCCGGAGTTTGCAGCCTTTGGCAGTTATGCGGTCTTGCTCAAATGCGAGAGTGATTACAAAACAGGTCATGCCGACGTAGAATTTCTCACCATTCCCGACTAAAATGCCTACACAGCAAGCGGAGAAACGCCGCACAACGCAGCCTAAACACGAGGCAAAATATACGCCACCACCAAGCAAGAATGCGCTTTCGTACAGAGGTGCGCTGACACGCTTGGTGTATTCGTACTCATCCGATGCGGTGCAATCCCCCACCGTTGCCGGAAAGACGTGGCACGACCACAATCTGAGTGTTCCTGTTGTTGACGATTCGCCGCTTGAAGAGGTAACAAATCAATCTCCGTTTGTACTCACAAGCAAAGGAGCGACGTACTACGTGCGAGTAACGGTGCGCTTTGAACCGAACCCGAATATCGGGCGGTTTCTGTTGGCGTGTCGGCGTGGCACACGAGACGCTGAAATTCCTGTTCTGGCAGTGCTGCAAAAGACCGACCCAATCACGAGCGCTGCGTACTTGGAGATGGTCATGGAAGATGATTTCTACTTTGCGAAGGATGACGAGATGCGGATAGCGCTGCGATTTTTCAATGAATCCGCCAGCAATCAGACACTCAATGTGATATTCGCACAAATTGCGGTTGCGATACTGCAATAAGAAGAGCAACCCACTGAATTATCAAGTGAGTTGTTCTGATTTGCGGTACACTTTGTATTCAGTCATATTCCATCGTTCCTTTGGTAAGGATTGAAAGCCCCACGAATAAGTGCGAGGAAAACGACCTTCGGCGTGTTCGTTGTACTTGACAAAAGAATATTTCGCTGTGACTCTGCGAACTGTGTAAACACTTGTGCTAACGAAACTTTTGATGAGAATTTTATCACCGACTTGAATTTCATAGCCTTGTTCGGCTTCTATGTATTCTGATTTGTTGTTCATGATATAATGCCAAGAGAGTAAAAGAAAAAGCCCCGCTTGTGAAGCGGGGCTACTTGTTGTTATTTGAGTTTGAAGCCTACCCAGTTGCCATTTTCGTCTAATCCCCTGTTTGCAAGTTGCTGTTTTGCGATAGCTTGCAAGTCCAGTGTTCCATTGGCACAATGCAACAGCAGCCTCGTGGGAATGTCAGCGAATAAAAACCTTGGGTTGTCGGTATCACTTTCAATTTCATAGTCCGGGATTTCGTAGATGGTTCCGGCATTTTGCTCATAGAGCGGTTTTCCGATGTTGTCTTTGTGAATTACTGTTTGGCTTTGCATATTGCATTCTCCGAAAAGTTGTTTTTGGATGTGAAGCCGTTTGGTGTAGTTGGTAGCTTGTCAAACGGCTTCGTTTTTAATTACAATACAAATATACGTTACATGTGCAACGTATGCAAGGGAATTGTGAAAAAAAGAGAAAAATCATTTTGAAAAATCAGCCTTGTTGCGGCTTTGAAGGTTTTTGTTGATGAGCGCGAATCTTTTCCAGAGCGCTGTCATAGTAGTACATTTTGACACGCCCATTTTCGACAGTTTGCTCAAAGTCCGACTCGTCTAAAATCGGTGCTTCATACCACTCAACCTTCCCCCCACGCTTGACTTCACGCCCTGTGCGGTATTGGATAAGGCGGGCTTTGGATACGCCCGTGAGTTCGATCATTTGGTTTGTGCTGTATTTTTCCATTTGTAGAGAGAAAAGCCCCGCTTTCGCGGGGCGTTGCTGTTGCGTTACTTATTCTGCCCAAGTATTCGGGTATCTCTCCAAAACAGATGCTTCGTAGATATAACCGTTCCCGTTGAGCAGCACATCTTCCCACCAGCGTATGTCAAGCGCAAAGCGGCGTACACTGAATTTCATTATATCCTCATTTGAAATCCAGAAAAACAGGTCTTTTCTGCCACCTGCACCACCTTGACCTGGCAAAGTTGTCACCTCTTCTGCAAAGCGTATCCGGCAGCCTGTTTCGTCGAGGATAAACTGCTCAAAATCGGCGGGTGTGCTATTACCAAGCATCGTCGCGGGCATTACGCAAAGCTGCGTAAAATTGTTGTTGGCTTCAGTTGCCATAATCCATTCTCCGAAAAGTTGTTTTTGGATGTGAAGCCGTTTGGTGTAGTTGGTAGCTTGTCAAACGGCTTCGTTTTTAATTACATTTGCAATATACGTTTCACGTGTAACGTATGCAAGGGAATTGTGTAAAAAAGAGAGAATTTCATGCAAACGTCCCTCCAGCGTCCCCCAAAAAAGAAAAAGCCGCGATAAATCGCGGCTTTGGTGCACCCGTAGAGATTCGAACTCCAAACCTTCTGATCCGTAGTCAGATGCTCTATCCAATTGAGCTACGGGTGCAGGAAAATAGCGAGCCTTAGGCTGCTTTCTTCAACTTATTGATATGCGTAGCAAGTTTTGATTTGTGGTTTGCTGCATAATTTTTGTGGATGATACCTCTGTCCGCAATGCGGTCTAGTACCTGTGCTGCGCGGCGAAATTTTTGTTCTGCATCGGCAACTTCGGTTGAGGAGATAACATCTTTAATAGCACGCTTTGCCATGACTTTGTAGAAGCGATTATACGCTTGGCGTTTTACGTCTTGGCGAACGCGCTTTTCTGATGATACGTGATTAGGCATAACTTGTCTTTGTTTAAGTAGTAACTCTTTATGAACTGCTTGTTATCTAAAACAGACTTCAAACTTACTACTTTTTTATGAACAATGCAAATATTTTTTTTAGAATCGTACAACATACTGCACTGCTATTTGATTCAATGCCTGATTACTGAGGTATGAGGCTCCGTTATAGAGGAGATTATTAAACGTGCGAAGGCTGAGACGATAGACAGCATCAAGCCTTGAATTCGGTGTAACATACACCCCGCCACCTGCACCGATAATGGATGTAACGCCACCCGTCTCCGACTTCACATACGGCGAACTAATGTAGGAGTAACTTCCGCGCAGCACTAGCGGCATATTGGGAATATCGTACTCTGCACCAACCCCTGCTCTAAGCTGTGTTGTCAGAAGCGTTGTCGCGGCTTGCTGTATTGCTGTTGCATCAATCGCAGTGCCGGATGCCCGCACCGATGTAAAATCAGTAACCTCAGCACTGCCCGTGAAGGTGATACCCGCCACAAATGCCGACACACCCACATTGAGGCTCCATGGTATAGTAAAACGGATGGTTTGCGGGGTCGGGTCGTTGGGGTTGTAAAAGGCAGAATCACCCTTATCGAAAAAAGCGACGTTACTATTGCTTATCTGCTCAATGATACGATACTCAAGCGGCAGCGTAAAGGATGCACCCGCACGAATATTATCCCCGAACCGCATCTGTGCTCCGGCAACGAGCTTGCTGCCCCCGATACTGTGGTCAACAAACTCCACCGCTTGCAGGCGCTGAAAGTCAATATCAGTCAGATTTCTCGTATCAAGACGCGTATAGCGGTTTTGAGCATCGCTTTCTTGAAAGACACGACGATAATTGTACTCGCCAAAGGTGCCGATAAAACTCAATCCGAGTGACAAGTTTTTGGTAACATCCACTCCCAAGCCGATACTCAGATTATTAATTGCACCGCGCTCACGAATACTCACATTTTGCTGAAGATTATTTCTGAGCGGTGTAATAAAACGCCCGTTCACCACATCTGCCAATGCTAATTCCCACGCCGGATTTCCATTCAAGGTAGCACTGTTTTGTCCTAAGACCCACGAGTTAATGAGGCTTGAGGTAGTATTAAAGCCTACGACCGAATCTCCACCGGAAAAATCACTTTCGCGCGAATAGCCGAAAGCAATCGTATAATTTCCGGCATCGCCCACACGCACTGGAAAGGCAACGCCGATATGACCCAAGAAGGGTGATGTTCGATTGACGGAAGTGGCTGTGCCGAAGTGCGTCGCGGTGCTGTTATAGATATTAAACTGCCCGCTCACCGAAAATTCTGCCAGTGGAAGCATCGTCAGCCCCGCAGGATTGACGTAGAGCGCCGCGTAGTCGTCTGCAATGCCGGAATAGGCGACTCCTAAAGCCCCGGCACGAGGGGTGATGAGTCCGTTCGGCTGTGCATATCGAAGTGCATCTTCAACATACACCGCTTGACTGTGCAATGGCAGCACGCCTGTTGCTATGACTATGCCCACTAAGACCAATAAAGCAAGCATCCTATTTTTTGCGCAATCCGTTTTCATAGTTATTCACTCCATTTTTTTGTACATGAATGTTTGAATCACATTCTTGAGTAAGGTTGTTGCAAAATGATAACTCTAAGTCTTGATGACAATTTATAAAAAAGGCAGGACAGAAAAGCGTTTCACCCTTCTTTGCCCTGCCTGATAGTATTCTATGCTAAAGTACTGCTTTGATTGTGCGCTGTTTTGCCACAGATAACTTCACAAAAACCAGTATTCCAAAATATTTTCACAGCAAATGGTTGCCTTAGTGGCCACCTCGGCTCCGTGCACCGCCGCCAGAGGAGCCGCTTGTACTGCTACCACCGGAGGAGGAACCACTGCTACGAACACTGCTACCAGAAGAACTTCCGCCACCGGAATAACCGCCGGAGGATTTACCGCCCCAACTGCTGCTGCTGGAGGAACTATTATTGTACGAAGCACCGCCGGAGTAGCCACCGCCACTGGAATACCCACCAAATGAACGCCCGCCCTGCGTGGTTGTTGGCGCAGACGGATAATAGCGTGTTGCCTCGCTACCACCGTTGTAGCTGTTATACTTTGTGGTAGAGCCGCTGTAATAATTTGTGTAGTTACTTGCAGCATTACCCGATGCACCAGCACTGTATCCATTGTACTGGGAAGCGCGGTTATTGGGATTATTTTGCTTGTATTCTGCGCCCGTGCCCTGACCCCGCATCAATGCTCCGCCCGATGCTCCATTGGTATTGTATGAGCCAATGTAAGTAGAGTTAGGACTTGACCCCGTGTATGCAGCAGCATTATTGCCGTATGCACGTTGTACTCCAGCATCACGCATCCGTGAAGGCGTGTAAATATCACTCGTACCAATTCCTACCGTACCGTTATTCAAATTGTTATTGTACGACGTGAAGTTTTGGCTGCTCCAGTAGCCAAGGGGACGATAAAAACCAAAGGGTGTGTAAGCGCCAAAATATGGATTGTAGCGCTGCCACGGCGAGGAGTAGAACATAAAGGAACTGCCATAGCCCCAGAATGGGTCGTAGTAGCTGTTAAATGCCCAAGGGCTGGCACCCCAGCCGCTGTAACCATAACCGAAGGCAGAACTGACACCCCATGGGGAATTCCAGCCAAAACTATCGTATGCGCCCCAGAACCGGGCTGATGGGCGGGCAAACATACTCCAGCCGTCATACCAAGGGGTAACGACGGGAACAAAAGCAACTGCACTGCTCATCCCGCTTTGCATCGGATTCGTCCATGCTTGCTGTGAAACTTCTTGCTCTGCTTCCGGTGCCGGAGCAGGTATATTATTGCGATACCCGAAATAATCGGATTTCGTGCCCTGTACACTGCTGCAACCTACTGCCGTCGCAGCTATGACAGCAAGACAAACAAACAGTACGGCAGAAAGCACTAGTGTTCGATTACGCCCACCAAGACTATGCTGGGAAGTACGCGAGGAAATACTCAGATTGTTCATAGGTCGTCCCTCCTTGAAGAGAGAAAAAAAGGAGAATAGATGGATATTGTTAATTAGATGCTCAAGTAGTATAAAAAGTTTACTCTGACAAATAATAAAAGAATGATAATGTGGACGGTCGTAAAAAATAACTTACAGTGCTACAATTTTCCTTTAGGTATCTCGTATTTTAGATTGTAAATTGCACAGGATTTACCTGATTTCAAACAGATTTTTCTAAAATTATCACTCATTTTTTCATCATTGTGGAGACAAGCTGTGGCTAAAGTTATCTTTACTGTCGGATATGAAATACCGGAATCACATCGCAGCCAATATATTGAGCTTGTTCGTCAGTTGAAGCCGCTTTTAAGTACCAATGGTACGTCGTATGGTGTCTGTGAACTTGAAAACAAGCGCAATCACTTTCAAGAAATCTATACCTACCCGAATGCTGACGCATATGAAGCAGCTGACGATACCGAAAATGCTCAAGCAGAAGTTCTTATCGAACAAATTTATGCGCTTGCCAAAGACCGTAAGGTAACGTATTCGGCAGCTATTGAAGTGGTCTAAAAAAAACGCTTCACTCCTGCCCGTTGGTTAGCGCTGCCTTTTTGTCTTCTTCGTCTTTGTTATCACGCTTGTTGCCGTTGTATATTCTTACACTGCCTCCGCGTTTTCGTTTATGCTTGCGTTTCATCACCATTGCATAAGCCATAGAAACAATATAGATTAACGAGGATTAAAACTCTGTTAAAACTCCATGAAATTTTCTCTATTGATAAGGCGGCATCTACCGCCTTTTTTCTTTTCTAAAATTCCATGCTCTCCACACGAACACCTCTACCGACCTTGATGGTTATTATGACCATCGTTCTCTGCACGACGATTTTACCGATACAGAAAACTATAGCACAACAGCAACCCGTACAACTATCCCCCAATCAGTCCTCTCTACAATCCTCACCACCCTTATTTCTTACGCTCAATGAAGCGGTTCGTATTGCATTAGAACAGAATTTTAGTATTCGGATTGCCCGCAATGCAACCACGATTGCCGAAAATAATACCACAGGTATAAAGGCTTTCGGCGCAGCAGGGATGCTTCCCACAGTGAATATGAATGCGGGATGGAACGAAAGCCGTGATAATGTGAAGCAATATTTTTTTAGTGGTACTAGTCAAGAGCGTACCGGTGCACGAACTGACCGCTCTAACGCTTCGATACAATTAAACTGGACACTCTTTGACGGCTTGCAGATGTTTGCTGCCCGCGAAAACCTTACCGAACTCCAGAAGCAAAGCGACCTAGCGCTTCGGCAGGCGGTGGAGAACACCATTGCTCAGGTAATGACCAGCTATTACACCGTAGTCGAGCAGAATGTGTTGCTTGGTGCACAGCGCACAGCACTTGGTCTTTCGCGTGAACGCTTGACGATAGCCGAGGCAAAATCCCGAATGGGAAGCGCTTCGGAACTGGACGCACAAAATGCTCGCGTAGATTACAATGCTGACAGTGCTGCTTTTTTGCGCCAAGAAGCGGTCTTGCTCAATGCAAAAACGGCATTTTTGCAACTGCTTGGCGATACAAAACGATACGACGATGCTCCCTTTCGGACAGATGATTCTATCGCTATTTTGCCAAATATCACGCTCGCAGAGGCACAAGAACGCCTTTCCAAACGCAACGCTGCGCTGCGCTCGGCTTCGGTGAGCAATGCACTGGCGCAAATCGCTGTGCGCCAAGCAGAATCGTTTCACTACCCAACCTTGAGCGCCACCGCAAATTACAATTTCAGCGGACTGGATGCAGAGACCGGTGTTATCCAAACCAGCCAATCGAATGGCTTAAACGTTGGTGTAACGGCGCAAGTAAATATTTTCAACGGCTTTAATACCCAGCGCCAAATTGAAAATGCCAAGGTGAATGCACTTTCGGCGGAATTGCAATATCAAGATATTGAGAACCGCCTCAAAGCAAGCCTTCAGCAAACGTACCGTAGTTTCCAAAACAGCAAGACGCTCGTGCAGCTGGAACGCGACAATGTGCGGATAGCACGAACCACATCAGATATCGCCCTCGAAAAATTTCGCTTAGGCAGTATGAGTTCTATTGACCTACGTCTGGTACAACAAAACTACATTCGCGCCGAAAGCCGCCTTATCACTGCACTTGCCGACGCAAAACGTGCAGAAATAGAAATCACGCGCATTATCGGAGATTTTACGAAAGAATAAATACTTGATGATGACGATGATTGAGCGGTTTTTGAGGGGAACGCTTTTCCGGCAGGATGTCGGACAAAAAAGAAAAATGGCACTATGACTAGCTTACAATGGATTTGTCTTTGGCGAAGAGCCTCTTTTGTCTCCCTTCGGTGGATAGGAGCAGCATTCTATTGTTTCTTGGTGTCGCATGACATCGGTCTTGCACAGAACTCTCGCAGCACCCTCGCTGCAATTGAACAGCGCCGCGCAGCCGGACAAAAGGATGCCGAATATGTTCGCTTACTTTTCGCTGCCGTAGATGATCTTGATTTAGCAGCACAAGCAGCAAGTTTTTTTTATGAGGGACGAGCGCTCCTACCCTTTGTGCGGACACCGCTTCTGGAGGCAGACTTTCTTTATGCTGCTGGTACGCTTGCCCGCATACAAAACCGCACAAACGCTGCTGCCGACACCCTCCATCTGGCTCTTGACCACTACTCTGCGCTTGGAGAAAAAGCAAAAGTAGCGCTTATTTATTCCCGTCTGGGACTACTGTATCAAGGACAAGGAATCTATGAGGCAGCCATAGACTATCATTTGACAGCACTTTCACGAGCGGAAGAGATTTCTTATACAGAACTTATTTTTCGCCAAAATGTTAATCTGGCAGCGCTTCATAATCATCTTAATAAACCACGAAAAGCACTCACCTACCTCTCTAATGCCGAACCGATTATGGCGGCTACTACGGTAGCAGCACAGCGCCGTGTTGCGTTTTTTTTGTACAGAGCCGAAAGCTATACTCGATTGGGAGAAATTGATTCTGCGAAAAAGAACCTTGTCTATGCGTTGGAAATTAGACGCAGAAGTGCTTTCAACGATATTGCTCTGGTGGCATATTTGTACAGCAGCTATGCCGTAGTGGCGCAAAGGGCAGGACGAAGCGAAATTGCCCAAGCAATGCTTGATACCGCATTAACGCTTGAGCAAACACTCAAGCCCGTTAGCTACTCTAATATCCGCCCGCTTATTGATGCAGCTCGCGTTATGCTTGTTCGTGCAGAGCAAACATCACCACCCGGCGAAAAAGCGGCATTGTATCGCCGTGCTATTGAGTACGCAAACCGTGCCGGAACAATTCCGCATAGTGTCCGCCTCTATCCGCTTTGGCTGAAAGAAATTTTGGCAAAAAGCTATGCAGCACTTGGGGAAAATAAGATTGCCTACAAATTACAACAAGATTATATTTCCCTCAGTGATTCCCTCTTTAGCATTGGACTGGAAAAGCATATTGAGGCTGTTCAAGAGCGTATTGCACGCACGAAACGAGAAGTGGAAATAGAACGCCTGACGAATGAAAATCGCGCCAACACAAGTTTACAATACGCTCTGGCGCTAGGTGCAGTTGCTCTTATGGCGCTGATACTTGTTCTTTGGAACAGATACCGCTTAAAAAAGCGAGCCGAACACCTCGTAGCAGTTATCAACGAGGAACTGCAAGAGACCAATCGGCAGCTTACACAAGCAAATTTCTTGCTCCACAATGCCAACGACGAACTTTCGCTTGCCAAAGAGCGAACGGAAGAGGTCGGGCGCATGAAACGGGCTTTTCTGGATACAATTTCCCACGAAATTCGTACACCACTCACTGCCATTCAAGGCTACAGCCAACTTCTTACCATGATGCTCACGGATGCGGAACACAGAGAATTTGCCGAGCGCATACACGCATCGGGGCACCACCTCTTGCTGCTCTTTGAGGATATGCTGCACCTCTCCCAAATGCACGGCGACCAAGTACAAATTGACCTTCAGCCTACATCGCTCCACGACCTTTGCCGTCAGGTCGTCGCCATGTTTGAAGAACCTGCCCGCAATAAAGGAGTGACAATTTCCGCGACGGTCAGTACAGCACTCGTCAATCACCTCCAACTGGATACATCGAAAGTTCGCCTCATTCTCTTCAATCTTGTGGGAAATGCCGTAAAATTCACCGATAACGGTTTTGTGAAACTCATTTTTGAGCCTAATGATGATGAGTCCAAGACCCCAGAACACGAGCCAAACGCACCTTCGACCGTACGGGGTATTCGTATCACCGTGCAAGATAGCGGCATTGGCATCGAAGAAGAAGCACTTCATAGTATTTTCGATTCATTCCGCCAGACAAATATTGAAATTCATCGCAAATACGGCGGTCTAGGGCTAGGCTTAACAATTTGCAAAAATTTCGTGGATATTCTAGGCGGTACCATTCGCGCAGAAAGTGTGCCGAAGCAAGGCTCGACATTTACCGTTGAATTACCGATTGCAGAGGGACCATAAGGAACTAGCTGTGAAGACAGCGAAAGGAAAAACACCGAAGGGATAACACCCAAGAAAAATTACTTCATGAAACCACTCATCACCACCATACTCTTGCTGCTCTATGCGCTTTTGCTGACCCCAACGTCAATGCTCGGTCAGAAGCAAAAGGACGCACAATCCGACACTTCGTCCGCGGGGGCACACGTCTTTGTGCTGCCGACAAATACAGGGCATCTTGAAATTGGTGCTGAGGTTCAGTATTGTGAAGATAAAGAGAAAACATTAACATTTGACGCTGTTGCCGCGCCCGCAATGGCTTCGCGGTGGAAATCCTACGGAAAACAAACGCTTTCCTTCGGTTTTAAGCGCTCCGCGTACTGGCTGCGCTTTGCACTGCGTAATCCTTCGGCGCAGCAAAACGACTGGCTTCTTGAAATCCCTTTCCCTACTTTAGACAGCATCGAACTCTACAGCCCGCACACAGACGGACACTACACACATTATGTTATGGGCGATTATCTGCCATTTTCGCGACGTGAAGTCCAATACCGCACGTTCATCAAGCGCTTAGATGTGGCAGATTCCCAGCCTCACGTGTATTATCTCAAAGTAACAACTACCAGCACTACCGTCATCCCTATCATTCTGCACCGCAACGAAGAATTTATCGCGTACAGCAATCATTGGCAACTCTTCTATGGCTTGCTTTTGGGCGCATTGATGATTCTGATTGCGTATCACATCATTCTTTTTACCTTTACCCGCGCGAGAAGTTACGTCTTTTATGTTCTCTATATGTGCGGTGTGCTGTTTTATACGGCAACCTTTAATGGATTTACAGCGCAATATATTTTACCGGAAAGCGGAAACCTACTTCAGTATTCCATGATATTTTCGATTGGACTTGCGCTCTTTGGTTTGGTTTTCTTCACACGGACATTTTTGAATACGGCAAAGCTCTCACGGCGCTTTGATATTGTTCTACGTGGCTTGGCGGTCTATCTCTTCATTGTGAGCGCGGCGGTGACGTTTATGGATTATCTGACGACCAATATCATCATGTCATCGTCGCTGTTGTTGGTTGTTGTGATTTGCTATGGCGCAGCACTCAGAATCGCATGGCGCGTGCCTAGCCGCCAGCACTTATATTTTTTGATTGGTAGTTTTTCGCTGATGTTTGGTAGCACTCTCACCTTGCTAATGACAATGGGGATTCTGCCAAATACTATCATCATACGCAATAGCGTCCAGTTCGGTGCAATTATAGAATCGCTGCTATTTTCTCTTGTTCTTTCTCTTCAATACAAAATTCTCCAGCAGGAAAAAACCCGTGCCCAAGAGGAAAACTTTCGCCTTATCCGCGATGCAAACGAAACGCTTCAGCGTGCCGTAGAAGAGCGCACAGCCGAACTGCAAGAAAAGAATAACGACTTAGAAGCCGCAAACGAGGAAATCCAGCGTCAGATGGAGATTCAAACCGACCAAGCGCATGAAATTGAACTTGCTAATACAACATTGCAGGAGCAAAACGAGAAGTTGAATGATTTGAACAGGGAGAAAAACGAAATCATCGGCATTGTGGCACACGACCTCAAGAACCCTATCAGCGCGGTACACGGGCTGGCAGAGTTGGTGCAAAGCGGATTCGCAGAACCGGAACAAGTGCCGGAAATCACCCGTCAAATTGTTGCGACTGCTAACCGTATGCTTCAACTCGTGAGAAATCTGCTGGATGTCAACCGCTTGGAGTCAGGCACGGTGCAATTTAATTTTGTGGACTTCGATATTACGCCTATGGTTGAGACGACCATTGCTCAATACACGCCGCTAGCAGAGGCAAAAGACATTTCGTTGCGATATCACAAAGAAACCGATTCCAGCACCATCATTGCCGATGAACAAGCAACAATGCAAATTCTGGATAACCTCATTTCCAATGCTGTCAAATATTCACCACACGGCAAGCAAGTATTCATCAGAGTTTCAAGCACCCTGCACTCTGTCCGCTTGGAAGTGGAGGACGAAGGTCCCGGTCTATCCGATGATGACAAACCCAAGCTCTTTGGCAAATTTGCTCGCCTTTCAGCTCGCCCGACCGGAGGCGAGTATTCTACAGGTTTGGGGCTGTCTATTGTCAAAAAAATGGTGGAAGCTATGAATGGCAGAGTTTGGTGCGAGTCCGATTTGGGTAAAGGGGCAACCTTTATTGTTGAATTGCCCATCAGGAAGAGTGCATAACGTTTTTATTCTGCCCGCACCACCACAAAGGTCATATCATCATTCAGCACCGCTCCTTTTGACCATTTCTCGCTTGCTGCCACGAGGTGAGCGATAACTTGCTCTGCCCGCAAGCCCACGATTTCTGTGCAAATCTGCTGCACCACGTCATAGCCCAAAATATCGTCTTTATCGTCAAAACGCTCCGGAAAACCGTCGCTCATCAGTATCAGTACATCGCCGGAAGAAAGTGTGATTTCACGCTCTTGGTAAGGGAAATTTGCCATTGTCGCAAGCGGCATGGACTTTATGAGCACCTCTTCCACCGACCCATCATGTGCCCGAAAGACCAGAGTGGAGGGCATTCCGGCGTTTGCAATACGCGCCGTGTAGGTTTTTGGAGCAGTCTGGCGGATTTTTGCCACCGCAAGTGCCATAAACATTGAACGCATATTCATGCTTTTCAGCGCCGGTGAACTTGGTTTTAACATTCCAATTGGCGAGGTAGAATCAGTCTGTGAGCCGTCGGCGGCTATCATTGAAAAGAGACTTTTTGTAGCCGCGACCATCGTACCGGCTTTCACGCCATGCCCCGTTGCATCACCGATTGCAATGGTCAGCGTACCGTCTTTGTGCAAGGAATAATCGTAGTAATCGCCGCCAACCTCTGTTGCGGTCTGCATGAACATTGCAATATCTAAGCCTTCTATTTGCGGCATTTTTTGGGGCAGCATGGAGAGTTGTAATTTTCGTGCCTCTTCCAATTCGGCAGTTTTACGGGCGTTATCGGCTTCGAGCAAGGTGCGCTGTATTTGCTGCTCTGCGTTAATGCGCTCTTGCTCTATCGCCTTATCGGAAAGCCGCTTGACTTCGACGATTTGCGCCTCTAAGTCGCTATTGGTTTTCGAGACTTTGCGGGCAAGATAAATGGACATTGTAAAAGGAATTGAGAGAAAAAGTACAAGTCCGGAAACATCATACAGCCACGTTGGGCGATAGGGCTGCATGAGCGGTAGGCTTTCGATACAAATAGTAATCGTCGCACTAAGAACAAAGAGTAAACCGCCCGCGCCCAGTATCCATGCGCCCGGTCGCTTACGAATAATTGCCAGTACCAGAACTCGCACCATTTCAACACCAATAACGCTACTCAATATCAGAAGGTATGTATCAATTGCTCCGGCAAAATCGAAGAGTATAGACGCAATGAGTAGAACAGCTCCAAGAACAAGAAGCCAGAACTGACGAGGGACGCGAGGATAAAACACATTGTAGAAAAATCCCAAACCGCCCATCAAACCCATAAGAAGCCACGCAATATTGAGCGATTGCAAGACAATACTTGTTTCAATGTTCAGGTGCGCAACGAAAGGGTATAGTTGCCGAAATTGACTAAGCGCAAGACCAATAGCAAAAAAGCTATAATAAAGGTTTTCTTTGGAACGTGCATTGAAAAAATAAAGGAGCAGATGTAGAATTGCCAATGCACCTAAAACACTGGCAATAAACATAATCCCCATTGTGCTGTCGCTGACATCGTTGATATGCGCCGACAGCCCTTGTGCAGATTGCACGGTCAGACCAAAGCCCACACCATAGACCTTAAAGAGCAAGCGAGAACTGCGCTCACGTGCCTTTGTGTCGGAATAACGCACAGCAATAACGTGTTCGTGATTACTACTTGCAGGCACAACCGCTACAAAGGCTTCATATCCGGGGCGATACGGTTCTTCGCGGTCGGGAGTGGCGGCGGGTTTGCCATAATTTTTCACGAGAACACCGTCTATGAATATCTCCGACGCTCCTCTATGCGCCATTTGCCAAAGAAGCGGCTTGCCTTCAAGAGCAGAATCTACATGTACTTTGAGGCGAAACCAGCCTATTGTATTCCACTTCTCCGGTGCGCTGCTCATTACCCAGAAAGTACATGTGGTGTCCCATGCTCGGTCGTCAAGGTCTGTTTTTGCGTACTCAGGATTATCGCCCGAATGCCAGCGCCAGAGCGACTTCTCGAAATCGAATTTCCGACTCTTTGCAAGTGAATCGGGAGTAATAACGGTTATTGACTGCGCCGACAGGTTTGGCACAATAAGCACTATTGCCACAAACACAGCAGTAAAGATTTGTTTCATTTTCGATTAGTCAAATAACGCGTGAGGCACGCGATGAACGGGCAAAGTATTCCCAAAAATCTAATTTACTCTTATCGCGGAATATTGATGCCAATTAAAAGTTAATTTCAAGAACAGATTTTTGACACGGATTGAAGAGGATTGCACAGATTACACGGATATTGAGGAACTTTTGCACACAACACAATGGTCATATTTTTCTGAAAAATCCGTGTAATCCGCGAAATCGTATCTAATCCGTGTCAAAATTTTTCACTTTTTAATTCGCATTACTTATCGCTATTTCCCCAACCACGCCTTAAAATCGGAGAATCGCTCACGGCTTACAAAGGTATCTCTTCCCTCTTCCTTCGATATGGCAGGAAGTGGTTTTAGATAGACCTTGAGCTTGCCAGACTGCTGCAAATGGACGCTACTGACAGCGCCCACGTGAACAATAAATTGCCGATTGATGCGAAAGAATGTTTCACGGGGAAGCAGCGATTCCAGTTCATCCAGAGAGCGATTTTTGATATACCGCTTGTCGTCGTGCGTTGTGATGTAGGTTAATTTATTTTCCGATGAGATAAAAGCTATATCATCATACGCAAGCGGTAGCATTTTGTTGCCTTGCTGCACGAGCAAACGCGAACTATTCTGCGCAGGCTGTGCCTGCAAAAGCTGCTCAACTAAACGTGTTATGTTTGCGTTTGAGTCTTGTTGTTCACTTTGGTACGCTTTTTCGGCGCTCTTGTCCGCAGCCGCAGCAGCCACGCTCCCCACATACATCTCGTGCAAGTGCCTATATTTTTCCAAACTGCGCTGCAAATCTACCTTCGTGATGGGCTTGAGAAGATAATCAATACTGTGTACTTTGAATGCTTGAAGAGCAAATTCATCAAACGAAGTTGTAAAAATAACGGGATTCGGCACATGAACTTGCGTAAAGATTTCAAACGAAAGCCCGTCTGCCAGTTGAATATCCATAAATGCCAGATCCGGCGGCGGCATCGTACGCAGCCATTCCACAGCGTTTTGAATACTGTCCAGTTCGCCCACAATGGTAACGGAATCATCAACTTCCCGTAGTTGTGCTTTGAGCCAGTCAATGGCTATTGCTTCGTCTTCGACAATCAGAACGTTCATAGCGGCGGAAGAATGAGAGACAAATGGTGTTCGTAAAATACAGAAATTGCACACGAAACGGGAATTTTTTGCGGGCGCAAATGCTCATAACTTGTTTTCGTCGTTGTCTTGCAATGCCGACTCAGGTATGAATCCCGGCGCAATCAGTGGTAAAACAACTGTGAATTGCTCGCTCTCTTCGATAATTTCCGGTGTTTGATTGGTAAGCAAAAGATAGCGGTGTTGCAAATTATGCAAACCGACTTTGGTACTATCGGTGAGCGTGTTTTGCTGCGTGTTTGCACTTATCATCATCAAATCATTAATACTCATTGTTCGGCGCTGTACGTTGTTCTGAACAATAAGATATGGCACTTGCTGAAAGGTAACGGGGTGCTGCTCGGACTCTACTGTAAGCGATATACGAAGAGGGTTTTGAGCAGAGAGGATATTATGCTTCACGGCGTTTTCCAACAGCAGCTGGAGCGTCATGGAGGGAAGTTTGTAGTGCAGATATTCTTTGGGAACATCCATCTGCATATCAAACCCTTCTTTGAAGCGAACCGAAGCCAAAAATGTATATGCCTGCACAAAATTGAGTTCATCTTCCACCGTGACCAAATGTTGCTGGCGGTGCATCAACACATAACGATAGGTGTACGACAGTTTTTCCAAAAACTCAATCGCGGCTGTTTTATTGCTCATTATCAGACCACCAAGCGCTGTCAGGCTATTGAACAAAAAATGCGGCGCAAGTTGTGCCTGCAATGCTTCCAGCTGTGCCTGCCGCTCGCGTATCTGCTCATTGGCGAGATTATCCAGCGTTTCCCTCAGATTCGCCGTCATGCGGTTGAAAGCACGGGCAAGCCGCCCTATCTCATCCGGTTCGTTCATGGCTATTTGCACCTGAAGATTACCATACGAAATACGCTCTGCCGCTATTTGAATCAAGCGCAAGCGGCGCACGATGGAGCGTGCAATGAGCCAATTCACACCCAGCGAAATAATAATCGCAGCCACAAGGCTCACCGTCACCAATAACCGTGAGAACAGGAAATGGCGGAGTATTTCGGAAGCAACTTCATCGGTGCGCCGCGAATTATCATCTATCAATTTGTTACTGATGGTCAATAATTCACCGAACACGCTATTTGCCTCGGCAACAGCAGCGAACACGCTATCTGCATTACTCGACCTGCTACCGTTCGTGTGTGTGAGTGCAAAGGCTCGTTGATAGCGCAGAAGATATTCTTTGGTAGTGCTGTCAAAGCGCATGAGCAACTCGCGCTCCGCCACCGACCGCACGGAACGCTGATAACTTTGCCGCATCGTCGCTATGGCATTTGTCAAATCTTGAGCACTTTTGCTTTCTCGCTTTGATTGACGGCTCTGTATTGCAGTGGAATCTGCACGATATGATTCACTCATACCCGATGAACTGTACAACGTGCCGTGAAGCGTGGTCAATGAGCGTTGCAGATTGTTTGCGGTGTTGATGCTTGGAAGCCAGTATTCATCAAATTTTTTGGTTTCGATGTACAGTTTTTCAAACTGAAACACCGACCACACACCAATAATCACCGTGCAGGTGAGCGTAACACCGGCAGCAATAAGGAGCTTGTCATTGATTGGTGCGTTATTGAGCATTTTTTTACCTCTGCGTGTAAGACTTTTTTCGTTTATTCATCGTGCAAGGAACGGTCTTTGGTTTCATGCACAAAAAATGCCATAATCAGTGCCGTGATGATAATAACTCCAATGGGATAAAACAAACCTGCAAACATATCCTGCGTGGAACTGACAATCGCCGTGGAAATGAGCGGCAAGAGTCCGCCAAAAATGCCATTCCCAATATGGTACGGGAATGACATAGAAGTATAACGAATTTTTGTGGGAAATAATTCCACTAAAAAAGCGGCTATCGGACCATAGACCATCGCCACAAAGAGAAGCTGCGCAAGCAAGCACAATTCAACAACGACGTAGTTCACAGACACGGGCATCGGGACAACGCCAAGCGGCAGAGCAAGAAAATCAAGATCGGGATGCACCGCCGCGCTCATCAGTTTGTAGATGGGAATATAGCTGGAAGCCGCAAGCATACACCCTGCGAGCATAATAGGTTTGCGTCCGATTTTGTCCGATAATTTGCCAAACAAAACAAAAAAAGGCGTTGTAACGGCAAGCGAAATAGCGACCAAGACGTTTGCGGTCAGAAAATCCATTTTCAAGATAGTTTGCAAATAAAACAGCGCATAGAACTGGCTGGTGTACCAAATCACGCCCTGCCCTGCCGTTGCTCCAAAAAGTGCAAGCAAGACATACCGAAGATTATACCAATTCCCAAAGCTGTCTTTGATGGGCGTTTTGGATGTGTGCCCACGACTTTTGAGCAGCTCAAAGATGGGAGATTCCCGTAATTGCAGCCTTATGTACAACGACACAGCAAGTAAAAAATACGACACCAAAAATGGAATTCGCCAGCCCCATGCCTTAAAGTCTTCATCTCCCAGCCATAACTGCGTGCCGGTGATAACGACAAGCGAAAAGAGAAAGCCAAGTGTGGCAGTGGTTTGAATAAAACTGGTGTAGAAGCCGCGTACATTATTCGGCACGTGCTCGGCAACGTATGTTGCTGCCCCGCCGTATTCGCCGCCCAACGCCAGTCCCTGTGCCATTCTGAGCAGGACGAGCATAATGGTTGCCGAGATGCCGATTTGCTCGTATGTGGGCAAAATCCCAACAAGAGCCGTTGCAAAGCCCATGACAATCATGGTCATCATAAATGTATATTTCCGCCCGATAATATCTCCCAAGCGCCCAAAGACGAGAGCTCCAAACGGGCGAACAACAAACCCCGCTCCCAGAGCCGCAAACGCTGACAATAGTTGCGCAAAGCCATCGCCTTTCGGAAAAAAAAGATTACTAAAAAAAACCGACAACCCCGCATATAAATAAAAATCGTACCATTCAAATAATGTTCCGATGGACGATGCTAATATGACAAACCGAAGATTGCGCTTTTCGGCGGCACTACCGAGATTTTGAGTATCATTCAGGATAGTAGTCCGACTTTGCTCTGTAACAGCAGGCGGCAAGTAACTATCCGTATTCTTCATACAGTCCCATCCTGAAAAATATCAATAGAAGGATTAAATATGGGCTTCAGCAGAGAACAAATGTAGGGCATAGAATCAATGATGCTTCTATGCCCACGCAAATTGTTGTTTCTCTGCTTCCAATTATTCCAATTACCACAAGGTATTGTAGTACTTAGACTGCCTTGCCTTCCTCGCGCAGGTGTTCAAGCTCGTCCCAGAGACTATGACGCTTTTTATTATGAATCAGCAATGAACCAATAACAAAAGTAATGCCGGCAACAATCATCGGGTACCACAAGCCCGCGAAAGCATTGCCCGTATTGATGACCATAAATGCCCCGATAGTTGGTAACAGCCCGCCAAAAACACCGTTGCCGATGTGATACGGCAGCGACATGGACGTATAGCGAATTCTTGTCGGAAAAAGCTCCACAAGGAACGCAGCAATCGGTCCATAAACCATCGTTACAAACAGCACCTGAATCACGACCCAGAAGACTAGCATGGTTGTATCGGGTTTAGGAAGCAGTTTTGCTTCTGTCATAGCAACCGCTACAATGGGTGAAAATCCACCTTCCGATGCTTCTGCGATTGCTTTTTGTGCTGATACAATATCTTTGCGAGCGCTGATGGCTTTGTCTGGCTTTAGCATGAAGCTAAAAAATCCTTGCGTCTCCTCTGTTGCGCCAGCAGCCACAGGTGTAAGCGTTTGAATTTTTTTGTTCAAAACAGTTGTCGTTGAATCTTTCACAGACTTGATGTACTCTGGTGTGTAGCCAGCAGCACCTATCATGTTTTGATAAATCGGGATATAGGACACGACTGCAATAGCGCAGCCCGCCATAATAATCCACTTACGACCAATGCGGTCAGAGAGCCAACCAAACAAAATAAAAAATGGCGTACCAATCAATAGCGCTATCGAAATCACCTGTGTAGCCGTCACATACTCAACTTTAAGAATCGTTTGGAGATAATAATACGCATAGAACTGTCCTGTGTACCAGACTACACCTTGCCCGGCTGTTGCACCGAAAAGTGCCAAAAGAACAAATTTTAGATTAAACCAATTACCAAAGCTCTCAGTAATAGGATTTTTCGATGCCTTGCCCGATGCTTTCAACCGTGCAAACATCGGCGATTCTTGCATACGGATACGGATAAAGTACGAAATAACCACGAGTGCAATCGAAATCAAAAATGGTATCCGCCATCCCCATTCTTTGAAGCTCGCCTCGCCCATGTACTGTCTGGTGATAAGTATCACCCCCAGCGAAACGAAGAGACCGAGCGTTGCTGTGGTCTGGATAAAGCTCGTGTAATAGCCACGTTTGTCGTCCGGACAATGCTCCGCAATATACGTTGCAGCACCGCCGTATTCGCCGCCTAGCGCCAAGCCTTGCAGTAAGCGGAGCGTGAGCAGAAGAATAGGAGCCAAAACACCAACCTGAGCGAACCCGGGCAAGAGACCAATCGCAAAGGTTGAACCGCCCATCAAGAGAAGAGTCAACAAGAACGTGAATTTGCGACCGACAATATCGCCCAAACGACCGAAGATAATGGCTCCAAACGGGCGTACTATAAAGCCTGTGGCAAACGTTGCTAATGTAGCAATCGTCGCAAATGCCTCGTTATCTTTGGGAAAAAAATAGGTGCTAATCACGGTCGCTAATGAACCAAAAATATAGAAATCATACCATTCAATCAGCGTTCCCGCCGATGATGCGCCAATGACGCTCCAGATATTGTAGGATTTGGTATAGTCCGCATCGTGCGCATGATGTGCGCTGTTTGCTGCTGTTTGCATACTATGGAAGAACAAAGATGAGACAAGAAGAATTATGTGGATTCACTACAAAAATTTCTTGCTGTGGCTGTAAACGTAGTTTTTTGGGATTAGTAACTATGAGCAAACAGGTACGCCGACACACAAAGACGGCTTCCTTCTCACACAATACCTGAACACGTCACGTTTTTCAAACTACACAGCAATAATCAAAAATCCAATCGTTAAAGATAAAGCCAATCATTAAAGATAGAGCCAATCATTAAAGATAGACTTGCGCTTGCATGATAAACTCAGTTCTGGTTTCCAGAAAGTTCCGCGACGCATCATACACCGGACGACCGCGATAGTGGAAATTTATCCGTGCATGATGACCTTCCAAGAACCAATTAAAACCCGCTTCAGGCAAAAGATACGGCTGATTGAGCGCTTCAAAACTACCGACGGTAGCAGCCAGATAGGGCTGAATACGAGTGTTGCTGAAAATACCGTCGTTCAGGAGTTTGACTCGCCCGGGAAGAACATACCCGACTTCAGCATATCCGCCGTGTCCTGTGCCCACAAGCGGATAAGCATTACCGCCGCCGTTGAATGAATTTGGCGAACCGGCAACGGCACGAACACTCGTGACGGGATTCATAATGCCGATGTTCCGAATGTAGTTCGGTCCCATTGCATAGTTGTAATAGACCGCATAAACGGTGAGCGCATCGGGGTCTTTTCCGGCTTGCAAAGGCAAATCCATGAAGAAATCCGCCGAGAGAACACGGTAATCCGTGTTTGCGGTATCATAGCGGCGTGTTTCTGTGTTGTATTTATTCGTCCACATTCCATTCGGCTGGAATTGGAAGCCCACGCCGACATTCAGCACTTTTTTCGTACCGACATACGAACCAACAGTAAATGGCAGAGTGCGATTTTCTTTGTCCCAGAACTCATACGCCAGATAGCCCTTCAATTCGCCTGTAAGCTGGTTCGGAGAGTAATTGCTTGCAGCCCGTGTGGTATCGCGGGTGAGATTGGTGAAAGCGTTGTTGATACCGAAGCGGAACGGCATATCGAAAGCAAAGGTATAATCAAAACCAAGCGCTTTGCCCTTGACGTACGTGCCAATCATCCGTACAAATTGGTCGGTTGCGTCGATGGTGGGCCAGCACAATACGGGCGAATCATTTGCCATATAGTTCAATGTGCTCGACATGGTCATACGGGACAGCCCGCCCCAGTAGTGCATCCCGAATCCCCAGAACAAACCATCATCGGTGGGAGTATTTCCGCCCGCCACACGCAATTCACCATAAATATCGTGGAAAAAGATTTGTGGTTTTTTCGCGCTCAGTGTCGGGTCAACTGTTGTACCGGGCGCACCCACACCGCCTGTGGACTCAGTTTGATTGTTGATGCCCAAGTGCATCACGACCAAAAAATCTTTGTCTATCTGCGTATGCAGGAGGAATCGTGAGCGGCGTATGCCAATATCAAAGGAATTTGGAGCGGCTGCCTCCTGAATGTAGGAATTGGGGTTGGTCTGCAAGTAACGAAACCATATCTGATGCCACGTCAGAAAACGAATGTATCTCGTTTTGTCATCATTCAGGTTAATGCGAATACCTGTGCCGTAAATATCACTGCCCTGCGAAAAGAGCGGCTGCCACGAAGACAATAAACAGCTTCCCAGCAGAATCACAAAAAGGGAACGGAATTTCATCATGGTACTGAGGAAATGAGGCGTTAAAAAGAAGGGATTATATTCTCTCTGAACATTCTTTGAACATCACTTGGGCGAAACACACAACTCTATACATCACCAAACCAAACACACAACTCTGACCATTACAAAACCTCTCTTGGAAGCATTTGGCAGCGCTGCCCTCTCCTTTGTGAGCAATGTGACTTTTATCATGGGACGAATTTATTCTTTTTATCCGTTCGGTGTTCAGGGCTTCGGATAAACCGTAGAAAATTTGGATGAAGTGAGGAATTTTTTGGATGAATCGGATGCAGGACGAATCGCTGTCTATCAAAGTGTGCTTCAGAGATTGTTGATTCTCATTGTAAAAGTTCTTTTTTGAGCATTTTTCCATTCACCCCAAAATCCGACCGTTTCACCCCAAAATTTTTGGAGGCTCTCCCGCACCAATGTATCTTTAGGAGTTGTAAACCTGTTGTTTCCTTTTTATCGGAGTTTTTCTATGAAAAAATTTGTGAACAAGTCTCTGCTCTTGATGTGGTGTCTGCTGGGTTTGTTAAGTGCCTCCGCAGGATATGCTCAAACAAGTGCGTTACCGAATGACCCCAGAACGAAAGAATTTTCCTTGTTTGGCGTGGGCGTGTACGGCGGCATGGATTACCGCCCCATCACGATGGACGCGGCGAATTTTCGGGGCATGAATGCTCTTCCCACGTGCTGTTCGCAGAAATACGGCACACAAACCACACTGAATTGGCTTGTCGGAATCTCCCTTGATTATACGCTCACAAACTGGTTATTACTGGATTTCAGAGAATATTTGTTTTCATCAAACGTAGGTTTTACCCAGCAAGAAAATATTCTAGTCGGTGTCAATGGTATAGGACAAGAGATAGCTATTCGCCATTCACTAAAATTGAGTATGCTCAATCTTGGGTTAGAGCCATCATTGAAAGTGCGCGTGCTACCCATACCCATCACGGCGACCTACGCGCCTTCGCTCTACCTGCAAATTGGTATCAACACTACCTTATCGGCTTCAAGCAAGTATGAGTACGAAGAAAGTATTTCAGAGAACTCACCCGTACGATTCGTAGATTCTCAGGGAAAAGCAACCGCTACGCGCAATCAGCAAAGCGGACAGATACGCTATCTGAATCAATTTCAATTTGCGCTTTTTGCAGGCTTCGATTCCGAAATTTATTTGGAGAGCGAATATCCCGCACACTGGATTCTTGCGCCCTTTGCGCGGTATTATGTTCCGCTGACAGCCATCACCGCACAAAATGAACTCTCGTGGGGCAATGCCCTGCAAGGCGGTATAGCGCTTCGTTACCGTTTTATCACACCAAAAAATTAAGGAGAATTGTCATGAAATTAGGTCAAAACATTCTTTTCGCAATGCTTGTGGTCATTTGTACGGGACTTGTGCAGCATCGGAGCATTGCACAAACGCTGGAAGTAACGACAGTCAATTTCGGAGCGGTTTCATTGGGAGAAACAAGCGATACAAAATTTCTCATCATTCGCAATACAAGCGCGGATAGCGTTATCCTTCGCAGATTGACAATCTCGGATGCTCGTCTGAATTTTGAGATTATTGATGATGTGACAATGTTTCTTCTAAGTCCAAATCAGTCTATTCAAATCCCTTGACGATTCTTCCCAAGAGACATCGGTGTAATGCAAGCACCCCTTACCATTTCCTTTACACGCGGCTCTGCGCAGCAATCACAAGTTGTACAAAATGCTCTTGTTGGAAGGGGTAGTCCCTTAAAACTCGTTCCCCCACGTCTTGATACGATTCTTGTGGGCTATCCAACAGTCAAAACGGCACTTCTTATCAATCGCTGGATAAATCCTGTCACGGTTAGCAGGTTGCAACTTGTATCGCCTCGCCGTGAGATGGCAATTTCAGACCTCGACCCAAAGATACTTGCTCGCGGAGATACAGTGCCTATATCAATCATCATCAACCCACTGCAAACGGGAAGTATTGACGGAACATTACTTGTGTATTCAGAACTGCAAGACACCCTTTCGACAAAAATTCAAGCGTATGCTAGGTTAAGAAAGGCGGATGATATTGTAATTCGCCCCGGCATACGTGCTGTTCCCGATTCCGCTGCTCCGGGCGATAAAATACGTCTCGAAGTTTATATTTCCTCAGAAAGTAGTTCGCTAGACGATTTATTTAGAGCAAGTCTGCCGCTCTTTTCCGGGATATTCTCGTTAAATGGCAATTTAGCGCAATTACTCTCATCAAGCGACATACGTCCTATTGGGCAAAGTGTGTAATATCAAGGTGGAAGAAGATATTTTCAAATTCCCCGCCAATTCTGGATGGGTAGAGAAAGTATTCTTTATAGAATTCCCATGCAAGCAATGGCAGGCGATACAGACCTCACCGAAATCAAATTATCGCAATTTCAATGGGGAGATCCTACGTCGTCTTCATCGCCAAATAGTAATATTTTCATCTTGCCGCCCCTTAGCGGTTGGCTCAGAATAAAAACCTGCACTGCTGGCGGCAAACGTCTATTTAACTCATCACAAGCACCAGCCTTCACCCTGCAAAGCGCCTTTCCCAATCCTGCTGATACGCATTTCGAGGTAACGTACACCGTGAGCGAAAAGCAAAACCTTTCCCTGTCGCTCTACAACGCACAAGGTAATCTTGTCCGCACCATCAAAAGCGCCCTGCACGAAGCGGGCGAATACTCCGAGCGGCTGGAAACAGGCTTTCTGGCGACAGGCACATATTTTCTCCGTTTGTCGGGCGAAACGACTGTACAGCAAAGGGTCGTGAATGTGATAAAGTGAAAATGTGATAAAATAAATTCGTAGATTTGTAGGATACCACTATCCTCAAACCTTGATACTATCATGCTCACAGTCTCTTCCCTTTCCATTCACTTCGGCGGAACGTACCTTTTCGACGATGTTTCTTTTATGATTGCCCCCAAAGACCGCGTTGGTCTGGTCGGTAAAAACGGTGCGGGCAAGTCCACGCTGCTCAAAATTCTTGCCGGATTGCAGGAAGCCGAAGGCGGCGCACTGCACAAATCCTCCGGCTTAACCGTCGGCTATTTGCCGCAGGACGGCATCACGCAAACGGGACGCACCGTCTATGACGAAACCGCAACCGCATTTGCCGAAATTTTGGGGCTGGAAGACCGCATACACGAAATTTCCGATGAACTGGAACGCCGCACCGACCACGAATCCGAAGAATATGACGCGCTTTTGCACGAACTTTCCGACGCAAACGACCGTTTTGCGCTCTCCGACGGCTGGAACATTCGTGGGCAGATAGAGCGTATCTTGACGGGGCTTGGCTTTGAACAAAGCGCCTTGACTAAAATGACCGAAGAACTCTCCGGCGGCTGGCAAATGCGTATTGAGTTGGCAAAAATTCTCTTGCGCAAGCCCGATTATATCTTGCTGGACGAGCCGACGAACCACCTTGATATTGAGTCGCTCACGTGGCTGGAAGACTTTTTGAAAAATTACGACGGCGCAGTGGTGATGATTTCGCACGACCGCTCATTTTTGGATGCTATCACCACGAGAACCCTTGAAATCACGCTTGGCAAGGTACACGACTACCCCGCCGCCTACTCGCGTTACGTGCAGATGCGGGCAGAGCGCCGCGAACAGCAAATGTCCGCCTATAAAAACCAGCAAAAGCAAATCGCCGACACGGAAAAATTCATTGAGCGCTTCCGCTACAAAGCCACCAAAGCCGTACAGGTGCAATCACGCATCAAGCAACTCGACAAAGTAGAGCGCATCGAAATTGAGGAAGAAGATACCGCTTCGGTTCACTTCCGCTTTCCCGAAGCGCCGCGCTCCGGGCGTATGGTCTTTGAGGCGGAAGGCGTTGTCAAAAGTTTTGGCGAAAAGACCGTTTTACGCGGCATTGACTTTGCGGTGGAGCGCGGCGATAAAATTGCGTTTGTCGGCAAAAACGGTGAAGGCAAAACGACATTTTCTAAAATGCTTGTTGGGCAGGACGAGACGACCTCCGGCATCATCAGGCTGGGGCATAACGTCAGCATCGGCTACTATGCGCAGCATCAAGCGGAAATGCTCGACCCCAATGCTTCGGTGCTGGACATCATTGACCGCGCAGCCACAGGTGAGATGCGTACGAAAATACGCGACTTGCTGGGTGCTTTCCTGTTTAGCGGCGACTCGGTCTATAAAAAAGTAAAAGTGCTCTCCGGCGGCGAAAAATCACGCCTTGCGATGGCAAAACTGCTTTTGGAACCCGTGAACGCACTCGTACTGGATGAGCCGACGAACCACCTTGATATACGCTCCAAAGACGTACTCAAGCAGGCGCTCATGGACTACGACGGCGCACTGATTGTGGTCTCGCACGACCGCGATTTTTTGCAAGGACTGACGGGAAAAGTAGTGGAATTTCGCGGCGGCAATATCAAAGAATTTGCGGGCGACATCTACGAGTTCCTGCGCTTGAAGAACATGGACACACTGCGCGAACTGGAAGCCACGAAAAAAACATCCGCCGATGAAAAACGTGCTGCAAACACGGACGAACCCCAAGCATCGAAGCCGATAAGCCAAGCCGCGCCCATTGCTGAAGCCCCGACCGCACCAGTAGTCAAACCGATAACGACTACGGCGACCGCACCGACAAGTAACGGCACACCAGCGCCCACACTCGACCGCGAGGAGCGCAAGCGCCTTCAGCGCGAGGAACGCAAATTGGCAAAGCAAATTGAGGACTGCGAGGCGCACATAAGCAAATTGGAAAAAGAAATTGAAGAGACGGAAACCGCAATGCAATCTCAAGATTTTTATGCCGCACCGAATGTGCAGACCGTTCTGACCTTACACGACGCAAAGCGCAAAGAACTTGATGCGAAGGTTGAGGAATGGAGCGCCCTTTCGGCAGAACGAGAGGAACTTTTGGCAATGGGAGTGTAAATGATTCCCCCCAAAATTGTCCTTGATAATGGAGCCGATATTTTGGTAACACACAACCTCAAAGACTTTCAACAGACAGATCTAAAACCCTATAATCTCCGTGTTCTTACCCCCGGAACATTTATTAAGGAGTATTTCTGATGAAAACCCTGAGCATAGATGATGAGTTCTATAATCATTTGGAAGTATTGGCTGAAAAGCAACAAATCAGCGTCGAAACTGCTATCCAATTAGCGATTTCTCACGAGGTTCAGCGTCAAGAAACAGACGTTTTTTTCGCAAGCCGCCGCCAAACTTTCGCGCGAAGTGCTTTTCATTCTGCTTTGGCAAGTATTGCGGATAGAGAACCTGACGAATACGACCGCCTGTAAGATTCACACTGGATAAGGATTCATTACGATGCCCCGAAAAAGTATCATCGCTTGCTCTTTGCTGCTCGTGCTCGCGGGAAGCTGCATCTTCGTTACGCGCGAGCCGGAGCCGCCGGACACGCGCCGTTCCTCGTTCCAGCCGCCTACCTCGGCGCAATTAGTCGTTACGAACTTTCAAGCCGCACTCCGCGAAAAAAATGTGGAGAACTACATACAGTGCCTTGTTTCGAGCGATACGGGTGCTACGTCTGCCACAGGTACGCGGCGCTACATTTTTGAGCCGTCGGCGGAAGCCTCAGCGCGGTTCGGTGGCGTGTTTGCTGGGTGGAACGTTACGCGTGAACGCCAAGCGTTTATCGCACTCACGGCAAAAATTCCGTCGCAGTCTGCCCCCGCCCTACAATTCTCCAACGACCGCTTTGAACTTCTCTCGCCTGATTCTGCTGTGTACGTGAGCGATTACCGCCTTCAGCCGAACTATCAGCTTTCAGGTGCTCCCGATGTTTTCTCCGGAACGCTCCGCTTCACGATTGCTTCCTTCCCGAATGGTTTTTGGGCGATTAGCCGTTGGAGCGACCAGACGGGCGCACAAGCGTTGCCCACGTGGAGCATTATGAAAGCGCAGTTTGCGAATTGAGGACTCCCATAAATTTATTTTACGCCTGCCGAACATTTTTTGTCTGACGTGCTGCAACAAAATTTCGTCTCCTGTGTTATTGCCTTGTAGATTCGACCAATAATAATTTTTTCAAGATGCCAAGTTCTATGCCAGCATATTCAACCTCTTCTGATGCGGAACTCTTCGGATTGCTTCAGAACTCCGACGGCTCGCGTGAAGCCGCCTTCCGCGAACTCTACGCCCGACACGGTAAGCGTGTCCATGCTTACTGTGTTCGCGCCATGAGCGCCTCGCCGGAGGAAGCGGAAGATATTTTTCAGGAAACCTTTGTCCGCTTTTACAATGCCGCGCAGTCGGAACGCACCATGACGAATGTTCCGGCGTTTTTGCTGCGGATTGCGCGAAATCTGTGCCTGAATCACAAACGCGACAGCCGCCCTACGCTTGTCCTGCACGACAACGATTTGCACCAGAAACAACAGGAGTACGGCACGACCGAACTTTTGCACCTCATCATCACCGCCCTAGAACTGCTCGAAGACGACCAGCGCGAAGCATTTGTGCTGCGTAAGTACGACGGTTGCTCGTTCCAAGAGATTGCCGAGATTATCGGCACGACCGAGAACAACGCCCGCAGCCGCGTCCACCGCGCACAAGCAAAAATCCGTTCCATACTCGCGCCGTATCTGGCGGATATTGACCAACACTTGTAAACATCACGCTACTATTATCTCACGACCATGAACTACGAACAATCTTCTGATAATTTGACGGAACTGCTCTACGACTTTCTGGACGGCTCGCTCGCCCCAGAGCAGGAGCCGCGCCTCTTCGCGGCACTCATGCACGACACCGACCTTCGGGCTGAGTTCAAAGAACAAATGCACATCAATTCCGCCATCGCCGCAGACGAATACGCCTTCACGCCGCCCGCAGCCAGTGGCGATGCAATTTTTGCACGACTGGGCTTCGGCGCAGCAAACGACAATGACGTAGCACCTGCGCCAATTTTTGCCTCGTCAGGCGGCGCGTCTAGCGCTCTTTCGTCCGAAGCAGCTGCCGTGCCAACCATAGCGTCTCGTATGGGAAGTGCGTTTCGGCGTAGTGCATCCCTGGTGCTTGTGGCGCTGTTGTCCTCGCTGCTCACGGCATGGCTCATGCGCTCCGGCAACAGTTTCGGCAATGGATTCGGTAATGAATTACGAAACAGCTTTGGCAATGATGTGAATATGAGTATGGGCGGAAACAATGGCGGCGCAGGAACACCACCCTATCAAGTGCCTCCGTACCAACCGTCTCCATGGTCTTCGGCAGGAACATCACCGCGACCATTCGTCATAGCCGACACCGTGTTCCAAACAGTCATCAAGCGCACGATTATTGTCGAGCGTTCATCGGGACGCGACACTACGTTTCTTGCGTCGCCGACAGGTATGACTTCATCAGCGCCAATGGCAGCGCAAAATCAAGTGCAAGTACCATTTTCCGAAGCCACACGCGAGGCATCCATTACGCCGCGAATGATTGCTGCAAGGGATTCCACGCCGCCGACAGCACCGCCAAACACACCCCCAACGCTGACAACACATCCCGCACCGCTCCTTGGTCTCAGCATTGGTGCTCGTGGCATCGTTTCGCGCTCCATTATTTGGGCAACGGTTCCTTCGCAAGAACGATTCCCGACAAACACGATTTTGTCTGCGCTCTACGCTCTTTCCGCACAGCACAGCATCGGTCTGGAAGCCGGACAAGAAGCATTTTTCCAACGGTATTACTTTATGAATCCGCAAGGTGTTGAATTTCGCGTGGAGCAGAATCCGACGTTGGTGTGGGGCGGTCTGGCATATCGCTACACGATGCTGCCTGAAAGCACGTTTTCTCCGTTCGCCCACGTAGTAGCTGGCGCAACGCAAGTTGGCGGCTTGGGTCGCGGAATGGTCGGCGTAACATATTCACCCGACACCCGCACTCAATTTATGCTCGGCGCTGAGGCAAGCAGTCTTTTTTATCAAGTTGACGGCACATGGTTTATGAGTCCGAAGCTCGGCGTGAGCTACGGTGTTTCTATTCGCTTCTAATTTTTCACTTTTTTATTCCCTCACTATGTTGACCAAATTTTTCTACTCTGCAGGTGTTTGTGTGGTTTTAATGATGTTCACAGCATCCTGCCGCCAGCCCATTGACCTCGACACCGACCGCACGGTCGTGCCAACAAATTTGCCGGAGATTACTGATTTTTCGCCGAAAGCGGGTTGGATGGGCGATAGAATAACGATTACAGGCAAAAACTTTGTGAATGTGCAGAAAGTAATGATGGATACACTTACACTGGATTCAGTTGTGGTCGAAAGCCCAAATCAAATAAGTGCTTATATTCCCTACAGTCATTTTTATATCAGCGACCGTATCTACAAATTATCAGTTGTAACCAAACTCGGAATAGCAGAATCCAAAGAAGTAATTGGGCTATCCAATGGCAGCATTGCCGGCTTTGTAAGTTTTGACAGCGCTCCCTTAGATAATGTCATACTGGTGGCCACACATTCGCCTAAAAACTGGACAGGACAAGCCATTAGCGGTCGGGATTACAACATGAAATCGTCCGGCTTCTACGCAATACAGCTATCAAGTATAAATACCGGGGTTCTTTATTCTTCAGTCATCAACGGTGCTGTTTTTAATATCCGCCCATTCCTCAGCGGCTACACTTTTACTCCTACCGAAAGCAACGTACTGATTCAGAATTTACAGGCAGTGGGAAATAATGAATTCAAAGCCAAAGCGGTACCTGCTGAAAAACTGCCGGAAGTAACATCCGTTACCCCAAACGCTGCCTCGTCCTTTAGCGGTGGCGCAGAAACCGGAACCGATGTTGTTCTCCGTGGCAAAGGCTTCGCAAAGATTCAGAAAGTAATGCTCGGCATTTCGTATCCTTCAAGCCCCGGCAGTACATCGGTCTCCTATGGCTATGCAGAAGCGACAACGTTCACGATTGATGGCGACAACCAACTCACCATACGATTGCCACGATTAGACCGAACTAAAACCGTTTCCGGCAAAACGTACACCAACTGCCAAATCTACCTACTCACCGATGAAGGCTCGCTGCTTGCTCCACAGCGCATTAGCATTACCTACATCTAATCACACAAATTACCTCATCACTTTTTCTCAAGTATCTATGCATTCTCATATTCTTCGCACTATCGCTACGGGCGTTGCACTAACGCTCCTGCTCTTCTCCTGCCGCCAACCAATTGACCTCGACACTGACCGCACGGTCGTGCCAACGAATTTGCCGGAGATTACCGATTTTTCGCCGAAAGCGAGTAACTGGTCAGCAAAAATAACAATCAATGGTAAAAATTTCGTAAATGTACAGCGAGTTATGCTTGATACATTGGTACTTGACTCGGTAGTAGTGGAAAGCCCGAGTCGTATTCAAGCCGTAATACCGATGCCCCAATTTGGACAACCTCCTTACGGTGTTCTCTATTTAAGCATTACAACCGGACGTGGTACGACAAAAGCATCGGAGGGATTTGTCCGTGCATGGGGAACAGCATCAGGAAAAATTACTCTTGACAAACAGCCCTTGGATAGCACGATTTTATACCTGTCGAAGCCATTGAGTAATTTAACAGCAATTATATTAACAAATGCCCTTTCAGCAACAAAGACTTTTGGAACTCCGAAAGGCTGGTTTGTTCTTAATGGGTATGGCATCGATTTGGGTGGAGATGATTCAAAAGAAATAGTCTTGCACCCGTTCAAAAGCGGATATAGTTTTGCTCCCGGTGAACGCCGCTTTCTTAAAGATCCCGACATTATCGGTGGTCAAGATTTTGAAGCAACACTACTTCCGCCCGAACGCTTACCTTCGGTTACTTCCATCACTCCCGGTGTCGGCGCTTCCTACGGCTGGTCTGAAACAGGAACAACGATTGTTCTCAGTGGGACGGGCTTCAATAAAGTAAAAAAAGCCGTGATAGTCACGCCCTATCCATCTCTTGAATTGGCGAACCCATATTCCACAACGCTGGGCTACAAGGAAGCAAAAGCAATAACCATTGAAAACGACAATAAGATTAGCATAGCCATTCCACGCTTGGACGGAACAAAGGCAATTCCGGGCAGAACCTATAATTGCCAAGTCTATCTCCTTACTGATGAAGGTTCAATCGTCGCACCGCAGCGTGTAAATATCACATATCTCTAAGCGGTATTATCTTCAAACTTTGCTCATCGTTATCTTTTCCATTATGCGTTCTCATCTTCTTCACATTTTCGGCATCAGTGCTGTTTTGACTCTCCTTCTCTTCTCCTGCCGCCAGGCGCAAGACCTCGACACTGACCGCACGGTCGTACCGACGAACTTGCCGGAGATTACGGATTTTTCGCCGAAAGCTGGCTATTTAGGAGATACCATTACGATTATCGGCAAAAACTTTTTGAATGTAGAGTCTGTTGGGATTGATAAATTACCGATAACATCCTATAAGATTGTGAGCAGCAATCGGATTGTGGCTATTCTTCCCACAGAAGCAGTTATTACAACTATGGCACAATTGTTTAGGCAAGGCTTCCTCACACTGAATGTAGCAACTAAACTTGGTACTGCATCCGCACCAAGCAGTTTCGTCATGGCGCAAGGCATGATTACAGGTAAGATTATGCTTGCTAATGCCCCTTTAGACAGTGCCGATCTTTTTTGACTATTCCTTCAAGAAACCTTTCGGGACAAACTGATTTGACAATGCTCAGACAGCAAATTATCTTTAGCAATCCTCGTCAAGGTTGGTATATTTTTGATTCCGATAACTTTCTCCTTCAAGCCTCTCTACTGCAGAACCCGGAAGAGATTATTATTCGTCCGATACGGAGTGGATATGGATTTCGCCCTGTCGAGCGTATAGTATCAGCACGCGGCGGCAGGCGATTAACCATCGCACAAGATTTTGAAGCCTTTATCACACCTGCCCAACAAATGCCTGAGGTAACATCCGTCGTGCCCAATTCCGGTCGCTCTTTTAGTGATACATCACAACAGATCGGTACAACAATCACCCTCACGGGCAAAGGATTCTCCGAAGTCCGCAAGGTACTCATTGGTGTTCCTTATACATACACGGCGGCTCTCAATCTCATACACCATTTTGTAAGCAGTGTTATCTTCTCTGAAGCAAGTGTAGTTCAGATTGCCAATGATTCACAGATGACCATACGACTTCCTCGGCTACAAAGCCAATTAGCCATACGCGGTGGGCAATATGTAAATTGCAGAATACTTATTCTTCGAGACGATACTTCTCTGCTCGTCCCACAGCGTATCAGTATCCAGTATAATTAGTCCCCCCATTTTTTTCACTTTCATTATCTCTTATATGCACACTCTACTTTTCGGTCGGAAACAGCATCATCTGTTGTTTCTTTCGTTTGTTGCGGTCTTCTCTATTCTTTGCTTGAATAGTGCGCTCGTTCCACAGCTTTCGGCGCAGGCTCCTTCTTTAAGCGAAGTCGGCGGCAACGGGCGCGATTTCCGCTCGCGTCAGTCGGGTAATTGGTCAGACCCCGCCACATGGCAAGTTTTCAGAAGCGGCGTGTGGATCAATGCAGACGCTGCGGGCGGACTTGTTCCCACTGCAAGCAGCAACGTTTTTATTGAACCACGCCATGTCATCAGCGCCACCCGTGCAAGCATTGGTGCGGCAACGTTTGACGGCAAAATCGAAAATGCGTTTGTGGAATGTAATAACCTCAACATCTCTACAACATTTGCCACCATCACAACGACATGGGCAGGCTTCGATATGTCCAGCGCTCGCCCCTATCCCGCACACGAACTGCGCATCTACGGCAAACTTCGTTCCTATATTGGCGATGCTATCAACCGCACCGATATTTCATTGCCTGTCTTCTTGAATAAATCAAGTGTTATCGGTGCCGGTTCCACACTTGTCTTTCGCGGTGCGAGCCGCATCATCACTCAGCCGCAGCAATGGAGCACAACCGATGCACCTGTCTATACCGATGCCGCAGCCGCCGGACAAAATGGCTTTTTCACGGCAATATTTGAGTTAGGCGTGATGCCCTCAGGCGATGTTACCAATCTGGACGATGACCCGTCAGGTGCTGTGGGTACGATTCAGGGTAATTTTGTGGCTGGGCATATTATCGTGAAGCGAGGGACAGTGCGCGTGGAAGGTGATTCTTTCCTTGCCAATGAAGGCTACGCAACAAGCGGAACAATTCAAGTGATGAATAATGCGGTCTTGCAACTTGCCTCCCCTACCATTATTGCACGAACAATCTCTGCGACAAATGTTCCCAGTCCGCCGTTTACCCCTGCTTCGCGTTTGCGCTCATTTGTAGTCGAAGACGGTGGTGCGGTGGAATTTACCAACACCGTCGGTACAATCAACGCTGCCGATGTCCGCTTTAATGGAACGGTCATATACTCTCGCGCAGGAGACCAAACCTTGCTTCAGCGCTCGACACTATTGCCTTCGGGTGAAAATGGCGACGCAAACGACCCTTCTCGTTTATCCAGTGCTGTGGAGAATTACAGCAGCGTAACCTTGCGCGGAAGCGGCATCAAAATACTCCCGCCCAATATAACCGTTTCGCGGGTTTTGCTGATGCAAGGCTCGGCAAAAGCCGCAGGGCAGCAAGTACGATTCCTGCGCAGCACAAATGTCCCTGATGCAGTTTGGTCTGTCAACGGCGGCAATACCGCTCGCATTGTTAATCTTGGCTTTCGTACTGCCTCACTTTTAGGCGGCATTACGCTTTCGCGCTCTACCAATCGTGAGCAAATTGACCTCACACCGCCACAAACACTACTTGTTGATGCGGCAGTGCAAAATGCCTCAAACCTGATTGTTGCGGCACCAAACACTCCCTACGACACGCCCATTAACACAAGCGCGACCACAACACTGCAATATGACAGTGAGCAAAGCGATATTATGGACAACATTGAGTTTCCTTCGGGTGTGCAGGGACCGCACAATCTCGTTATTAACTGTGCAAGCAATGTTACGCAGGTGATAAAAGCCGATAATATAGTCATTCAGGGACCCGAATACACCACTAGTTTGAATGGTCATCTTCCCCGTGTTGTCAATGGCGGCGTTGCTGCCAGCGCCTACGCAGACACACGCCCGAACCTGCCCGATATGCAAGTAATGACTGCCGAAGGCTTGATTCCGGCAGCTTCGGCAAGTGGCGGCTTGCGTCCGCTTGTGCCCATACCATTCGCAACAAGTGATGGTCGTATCCGCCGCTTCGAGGACGGTGGACGCAGAGGAGATATGAATAATTTCGGCGTTATTGAACTACGGCGCGGCAATCTTAATCTGCGTAATCTTGCCGGTAGCACCCTCACACTCAGCACGACAGCAATCATTTCTTCTGATATGAACAAGGCTCGCAATCCGCAAGCAGGCTCAGACAATGCAAGTCAAAAACGCGGTCCGGCAGGGCCCGATAATTTAGCAGGTACGCTCGTTGGTGGTTCGCTCGCATCGCTTGTATTTAATGGCGGAACGGCATTGTATCCCGTACAAGACAATTTCAATACGGGGTTCACCGAAATTGGCGCTCCGATGGGTATTCGCGGCACAACTGGCTACGCGCCATCAACAAACACCGGACGCTTTAATTTTGGACCGGAAGCGGTCTCGACCGTTGATGCCGACGGCACGGTACGACGGGCAAATAATTCGTACAATGTGGACTTACCATACATACGCAGTGGCTTAGAACACCTCACGATAATACGCGCCACAAGTAATGTACTGACACTCTTAGGCAATCAAGAAAACACGGGCAATAGCATCACATCGTTCTCACCCGAACAATCGGGACTGCAAGTGTATGGAACCATTGCAACGGCTCGCGGCAGTATTGATTTGAACGGACGAAATATCGAAATGGGCGGTAACAATTCCTTTCTTGTGGAAGCGTATTCCAAAGTACAGATTACCGAACCCGCAACTGGACGCACGCTTGGTACGCTCACCCCGTTTTCTTCTCGCGCAAGCACGGTGCGCAATACAAATTCTGCCAAAGCATATATCGGGCTGACGGCTCCGCGAAATGTAGTAGCGGCGAATGCTCCGATTGGCATAGATGCTGTAAACGAGGATGTTGGCGGCTTGGGTATGCAGATTTACCAAAATGGCAATCCATTACAACTGCGCGTCCGTCGCTGGCAAACGAATAAAGACAACACTGTGCAGTTGGGGCAAGGCATACAAGCAGCAAATCGGTATTATGAGATTGAGAAAAGCGGTACACTCGTGCAGCAAATCACTAGAGCGGACGCACGATTCCAATATGTTGAAGAAGATTTGAACGGCGCTCCCGAAGATTCATTGCTGCTGCTTCGTTCCGGCACAATGAATAGTTCGTGGACGGCTATTCAGAATGCCCGCAGCATTATCCGAAATGATCCAGCTCAGTTTATGAACCAACTTACCGCACTACAAAGCACTTCGACGCTCAATTTTGATGATGCTACTGCTCGATATTGGGCAATCGGCGCAACGGCACGCACTACATCGGTGCGTTTGCAGGAAGAAATAACGAACGCTGTTTCGCTTGCATCGTGCTACCCCAATCCCGCACAGGATGTGACACATATTCGCTACGTCGTCCGCGAGGCGGCAGTACCGCTTGAAGTTTCACTCTACGACCTCATGGGCAGAAAACTTACAACGCTTCTACAAAGCGTACACAGTGCTGGTGATTATACGCTAGAAGTACGAACAGAGCAGCTTTCTTCTGGTGCGTACATGATACGCCTACAAACACCGAGCGCGACTGTACAAGAGTTGCTGCACGTTGTAAAATAAGACGTGGACGGATAAACGATAAAAAGCCGCCTTGCTTCTTTGAAACAAGGCGGCTTTTTTTTATTGGAATGTCATTAATGCTGAATCAATGCTTACTTCTTCTCTACAAATTCCAGTGATGCAGAGTTCATGCAGTACCGCAAGCCCGTCGGCTTCGGACCGTCCTCAAAGACGTGCCCCAAGTGTGCGTCGCAACGAGCGCAAACCGATTCGGTGCGAATCATACCATAAGAACGGTCAATATTATCTTTCACTGCATCCGGCGAAAGTGGCTGCCAAAAGCTGGGCCAGCCTGTACCCGATTCAAATTTTGTATCGGAGCTGAAAAGTTCTAACCCGCAATTCGAGCATTTGTAGATACCTTTGGCGTGGTTATCCCAGTATTTACCTGTGAAAGCACGCTCTGTACCTTTTTCGCGGGTGACGTGATACTGCTCCGGCGTGAGTTGCTTGCGCCATTCGGCTTCGGTTTTGACGACTTTTGTCATGGTGCTTGTGCCTTTCTTTTGTTGTTCTTGTGCCTCCGTAGCGCTTCGGGAAGCATCCTTTTTCTTCTCTTCGGCACTGCTATTGCACGCCAGCAGAACGAGTAGTAATGCGCCACAGAGAGCGAGGTATTTTTGATTTGAACGCATAATGAAACAAATTATCGTGGGTGGTGGAGAGGAGTTTACGTTGCTGCGGTCGCAGACTATTATTTTTTGTCAACGGGGGGAGTCTCGGATTTCTTTTTTTTGTCGGCTTCTTCTTGAGCGCGTTTGTCGGTGATGATGATAAAGCGATTAAATTCACTGGGAATTTTCTTGGAATCTTCGCTAAAAATAGAACGTCCGCTATTTTCCACAAGTGCGCAATGAATTTTATTCGTGAAAAGCCCGATACCAACGATAGCTTTCGGATTGCCGGGCGTGAAGGGCTTTTCACCGCGCAGAATAAGGACATCACCAAAAAGTTCTATGGGCGATTGGTTCGCAAAGCGCTCTTGAAGGCGCTCATATTCTTTGTTGCCTAAGAGTTTTTGCAAACGACTTTGGATTTTTGGCTCCTGCTTCAGCAGTTCCGATGGCATCTGCCCGATATACTGCTTGAGAGACGAAACAGTCTGAGCGGAGTCCTGCGCCCGTACAACATTTCCCGACAACATAGCCACTAAACCAAAGACGACACAGATGCAAAGACAGAAACGATGCCACATAAATACGCTCACACTTGGAACAAAAAGTAATTTGTGATTTATCGTAAGATACGACAGAAGCAGTAAAAAGTTTAATTTTCTTGCAGAATTGAACTTACCAAAAGTTTCAAAACAAACAAGGGGCAAACTTGCGTTCTTGCCCCTTGTTGAGAAATTTTCTTGCCGTGACCATCATTTACTGGTCTATTGGAGTTTCCACACGCACCTCCACCGTGCGGCTTAAGAAGCGTCCTTCGGGAATTTCATTCGGATAAATAATCATTTTTGCTCCTAAGCCCCGCGCCGTTGTTTGCTTCGACGATACAAGATTGGAAACACTGCGGGCGCGTCCTTCCGAGAGACGCTGGTTCACCTCTGCACTGCCAAGTTTATCGGTAAAGCCCGACACCTGCACCGTTGATTGCGGTTTCACATTCGGCAGCACCAAGCCCTTGATAATACGTGCATTCTCGGGACCGACTTCGGGACTGTCGAAATCGAACAAGATGAGGCGATACGTGTCAATTTCTTTGTCTTTAATGCGCAAACTACGCTTTTTCCGAATAGTTATCTGCTCCACCGGAATAGAATCTATAGGCATTGCAGAGCGTCCCTCGGAATCAATGACTTCGTAGCTGAATTTCATTTTGTCTTCCGAGCGCGGAATGGTGGACTGCTCACGAGCCGTATTCCACTCCACAACAGGGTCGAGAGCATTGAGCGCCGTATATTGCTTGAGTGTGCGCTCGTTTTGAAATGCCCTGATTGTTGACTTCGCAACACCTGCTTCGGCTTTTGCGCTCGTTTTGAAACGAATCACGGGAGCCGACGGCACGAGCAGCGTATCATAGACAAGTGATGGCTGCATGATTTCCCATGTCGCAGAGGCAATCTCTACGCGGCGGTTTTCCTCCGTGCCCAACGAATCTTTTGAGTTTGTAGGCTTTTCGGGCAAATTACGCTGGCGGATTTCCATACGCGCCGTGTCTATGCCCCACGTCCGACGGATGTACTGGCGCACTTCGTCAGCCCGTGAGCGCGAGAGCGCAAGATTATCCAATTCGCCCGGACTCACGTGGTCGTTACAGCCGGTAATTGTGATAGTCGCTTTCGGATATTCCTGCAAGCGCTTCCCGATGATATTGAGCACATCGTAATAAACGCGCATAGCGTCGGCATTGAAAAATTTATTTTCGCTAAAAGAAGCCGTTTCTTCCCCGTTCAAGCGATGATACCGTGCCGGAATGACGCTGGAATTGTAATCGAAAAATATGTACGGCAAAAGCGGATACATCTGGCGCGACACAAATTCTTCCACCTTGATTTGTACGAGCGGCACTTCCACGCCGGAAGTGTCGGTGGTAAAAGCGGCAATCGTTGCCTCTACAGCCTGAACCGGCTTTGGTGGTGGGGGCGGAGGCGGAGGGGGCAAAGGTGGAAGCGTATAACGCACACTTACTGCACCACGCAACTGATTCAAATTCCACGACGTGTTTGCAACAAGCGGTGTCAGCCCCAGCGCATAGAATACTTCGGGCGTGATAGCAAGTGAACCGACGTTAATATCGTACCCAACGCCAGCCGTTACAGCTGCATGAAGGGTTTGTGCTTGAGGAATTTCTTGGGTAGCCAGAACGTTGCGTTCGCGCTGAAGGTTATTGAAATTCACACTTGAAGAAGCGGCATCAACGGGGGTAAGACTGAGAATCGTTTCTTTTTGGCTAAAGGTATGCTGCACCATCAGCCCTAAACGCACTCCGGCATAAAATCTCAAATTCCGAAGTCCATCCTGCATGAAGGGATGAATCACCGCAAGCGGCTCCACACCAATAGAAGTAAGATTTGCCTGAAGCTCGCGCCCGAAAAGAGCATCGTAGAATGTGATTGCCGTGCCGTCAGCGTTCAAGGCACCAATGCGCTGCGCTTCTTGCGCTTTCAGCAGACCACTATTTCCTGCATAACTAAGGCGAAGCCCCAGACTGAGAAAATCTACCAATGGATATTCCAAAAGCGCTCCGAGCGTCAGACCAGCACTCGCACCACCGCTAAAAAGAACGCCGTCGCCCGTGCGTCCGGTGGCAATGCCCGGCAGAGTGGCAAAACTTGCAATGTGTTGATTCAGAACTCCTCCCACAAAGCCGCCAACTCTAAGGGTTTTGGTCGAATCGGTTTGCGCTACGGCAAACGCGGGAGCCACCATGCCCCAGACAACACAGACAATAACGACAATGTTCTTCATACTTCTTTCCTTGACGTTTCCCATTTGTTCAGACGAGACAACTGCACACGGTTGTACACCGCGAGATTGCTTATTGCTTTTCCTGCGGCTTACCTTCAATGATGACCGGCGTTTCGACGCGGACTTCCACCGAGCGATTATAGATACGACCTTCGGGGGTTTCGTTTGTGTATTGTGGACGTGAACCGCCGACACCACGCGCTTGGGTATCGCGCCACTTAATGAAGTCCGCAACGGATTTTGCACGACCGGATGAAAGTTTCATATTCACGTCGGGATTGCCCAGTTTATCCGTAAAGCCCGTAATATCTATCTTTGAACCGTTTTTGAGATTGTCCAAGATAAACGAATTGATGATACGTGAATTATTCGCTCCCACCGACGGGCTATTGAAATCAAACAAAATAAGGCGATAAATAGCCAACTGCTTGTCAATCTGCCCTGCTTCGCGCTTTTTCTTCACGGTTACAAGTTCCACAGGAATAGAGCCGTTCGGATTTGCCTTTTCGCCTTTTTTGTCAACGACATCAAGACCAAATTTCAGTGCATCGGGCGTACTTGGCGCAGAAGATTGGTCGGCAATGGTATTCCAGTCAATAATCGGGTTCCAATCCAATGTCGAATCGGGCTTGCCGGGCATGGAAAAGAGCTTGAGTGAGCGTTCACCTTGATTGACATTGAGCGCTGATTTAGCCACGCCGTCGTCTGCCTTGATATTCATGCGGAAGCGGATGGTTGGCGGTTCGGGTATATTGATGGTATCATTCACCAAGACTGGTTTCAGGACATCCCACACGTCGGAATATATCTCAACGCGGCGGTTTTCCTCAATCCCAAGCGAATCACGCGATTTCGTCGGTTTCTCCGGCAAATTGCGGGCTTGCAAGGTTACACGCGACGAATCCACGCCCCAAATGTCAATCAAATAGCGCCGAATCTCGTCCGCACGGCGATAGGAAAGCATAATATTTCCCGCCTCTAAGCCAACATTATTATTACAGCCCACAAGCTGAATCTTCGCCTTCGAGAGTGAGCGCATACGACTGCCAATAATATTCAGCACATCGTAATACACACGCAGCATATTGACGTTGTGAAAATCCTGCTCACTAAAATTCTGCGTTTCTTCTTTCGTTTTGAAGAGCCGATACCTGTCCGGCATATTGGCATTGTTCTGGTCAAAGAAAATGTAATTCATGAGCGGATACATCTGCCATGCAAAGAACTGCTCTACCTTCAGACGCACAAGCGGTACTTCCACGCCCGTACTATCCACCATAAACGCCGAAATCGAAGCATTCAAGCTGCCTTTGGGGTTTTCGTCCGCGTGCTTGAACACGGGCTGTTTCTTAAACTCTCTCGGCGGTTCAGGCGGTGGCGGATCTTTTTGGGGTGGTGTTTTTGTTGTTGTGTCAGGCGTATTTTGGGCGATTGTTTCCGGCACTTTCTTCGGTGGGTTGTCTTCTTTTGGCGGCGGTGGATTCTCTGGCACATAACGCAGCGAAAAACCGCCACGAATTGTATTGACATTCCACGCAATGCCGCTCACAACCGGGGTGAGTGCATAGGAATAAAACGCCTCCGGCGCAAGCATAAACTGTCCAATCGGAATCTCGTAGCCCAGTCCACCCGTCAACGTCAAATTCAGTAACTGCACGTTTGGAATTGCCTGCCCGGGAATATTATTGCGCTCAATGGAACCGTTATTCCACACCGTATTACTCACGGGGTCAAGAAGTTGCTCTACTTGCGAGAATGAGTTTTGAATCATAAACCCAACACGAGCACCACCGAAAATCCGTAAGTTAGGCACGGACGCAAGCGGCGACCATGCCAAAAGCGGCTCTATACCGACCGAGCCAAGATTGGGCGTGAGATTGAACCGTGCAGAACCCGTGAAAAAGGTAACAGAATCGCCGCGCGTATTCAAAAAACCCACACGCCGCAAATCCTCCGTTGCCTGAAGCGTTGCATTGTGCGTCGCATAGCTCAGACGCAACGATAAATTTAAGGCATCCGCAATCGGAATGTCTGCCAAGCCACCAATGGTAAAGCCTAAGCCAGTCGAAGCACCGAACTGTACCTGATTCTTGAGATTGAGCGCGTTTTGCGAGGTTGCACCATTAAAAAGCAGAATCGGCACACCGGGCAAACTATTGAACGATGCCGCGTGCTGATTGATATTGATAGCACCAAAGCCGCCAAACGTTACCTGCTTCTGTGGTTGTCCGCCGGACGAAGAGCTTTGCGCATGAACCTTCTCGCCAAGAACAAAGATGCCCACAGCAAAAAGACAAGTAACAACAAACCGTTTAATTCCGTGCTTCATAGTGAACCACACTCTCTCTGCGGATATAGAATATGTGCCAATCAGGCGCTCTTTCTCAACAATTTCGTGTGCTCTACCGCCTTTAGCATCGCTAGAGGCGCTCCCGGAGTGAGTTTCCTCACTACGAGCACTCTCATTACGAGCGCTCTCACTATGAGCGTTCCCACTGCGGGCGTTCCAATGTCGTACGAATACAAGCATAGCGGTACTTTGGTAGAACAAACAACGTGATTCGTGCTACGTTAGAAGTAGCATTGTTTTACATTTACAGTATTTACAGTTTGGATGCGATGAAGATTCTTTTTTCAACACAATTTGTGAAAAAGAAAACACAATTGCATATTATTTTTATCGAATGCGATAATTTAATCTTCCGCCTACCCTGCTGTTATGAAAAGACTTAGAGCCTCGTCAATTACAACACCGCATAAACACAGGGTGAAGATACAAAAGAAATATTATCGCACAAGCCGGAGCGAGAATAAATGTTGCGTGATTTACGTACTCGCCCACCTGTGATAGAACCGTCGTTTCCCCTCCCTTGATTGAAAGGAGGGGAAAACGAGGTACAACCTTTTATCGCACAACATGGACTTTTTGTACTTGCACCGCACCGCGTGAGCGCACCGTTACGAAGTACACACCCGGCGCGAGGTCGGCAGTATTGAACGGTATTTCTCCTTCTTTGCCAACAATCTGCGTTACGGGAAGCGTCTTGACGACTCGTCCATAGACATCGCTCATCGTTACGGTTACTGCTTCCACAGAACGCTCATTCGGCAGTGCGTTTTCGATAACGTAACTGATAACTCCATCATCGCCCACCGGATTCGGACGCGAAGGCGTGAGGCGCATCCGTGGCGCTGGACCGATAAGACGTGCGCCTCCGGCGTAGGAAATGGTTGTTAGACGGAAATAGCTTGCTGCCGACGGAAGTGCGGCACCGCCTGGCGAAAGTCGTGCGTTAATTACCAGAGCAGTAACACTATCATTTCCAAGAGCCGCACGGAAAGGCAAATTAAAGAGCGATGACGTTGGGTCTGCTGGAATTGTCAGTGTCAATGGAATACAACGCACACCGCCGGAAATTGTTCCTGCCGCAAGTGGCGGGAGAGGTTCAAGCAATGTTGCATTAAAACATACAGTTGCGTCAATTTTTGCCCCCGCTTGCAGCGTACCGAGCGAAGGAATCGTAACACTAAATATCACAGTATCACCCGGAGCAGCAAAGGCACTATCTCCGCGCACAACCGGCAGAACAGTTGGGGTAGATGAACCGCAGTTAGTAGTACAAATCGGAATTTTGGGCTTTGGAACTTCAAAGCGCTCTACACTTGATGTCTGCACACAACCATTAATATCCGTTACACGCACACTATAAGAACCGTCCGATTGCGGTGCAAAAATGGAATCTGTCGCACCAGCAACGTTTGTCCCATTCAAGAGCCACTGGAAGAGTCGTGCGCGAGGCGTGGACGATGCTTGGTAACGCACTCCGGCATCAATCTTCGTGATAGTAACCGTCACCACTGTTTGCGAGACGGTGATGGTGCTGGATGTATTGATGCAACCTTTTGTATCGGTAACGCGAACACTGAACGAACCTGCTCTTGCGATACGGAATGTACGATTTGTTTCGCCCGTAATCGGCTGTGCTGCATTACCAACACCGGAAAGCCATTGATACCCCATAAAGCCCGCAGGTGCGGTGATGGTCGTATCTGCATTAGGGCAAATTGTAATTGTAGCCGGTAATGTTGGAGCGGTGGGGAGCGTTGCCAAGGTCACATCGGACGGCGCATTCGGACGTGATGTACAGCCGTTAGCACTTTTTGCTTCGACGGTGTAAGAACCAATAGCCGTTACGGTGAGCGATGTACGCGTTTGCCCTGCCAATGCTTGATTGTCCTTGAACCACTGATAGGTAAGCGCAGCATCAGCATTTTCGACAAAAAGCTCAAGTGTACCGTTCGGGCAAAGCTCCAACGTGCCATTTCGTGAACGAATAATAGGCGATGAAGGCGCAGGGAGTTCTTGCACCACAAACGCCGCCGATGTGCCGGAGCAACCGCCAGAAGCCGTTACACGTACACTATATGAGCCGGGAGCGCGGGCAACAAACGTGCGCATCGTTGCGCCTGAGATGGCAACGCCGCCCAAGAACCATTGATACGACACAAAATCACCTGCATCCAATGTGAGCGAACCGCCTTGGCAGTAAGTATTACCACCTGTCGGCGTAACAACGACCGGCATTGGGTTATCTACGACGGAAACGGTTACGGTTGTCGAAATTGGACACGGGATATTATTCAGGAACTGAACAGAAACTTTGTATTGACCAGCATCAGTAACGGTGAGCGTACGAGATGTTCCGATTACACCACCACCGGATGCTCGCGTCCATTCGATTGTTGCTTTTAAGAGCAAGGAATCAGGAATAGTAATGCTAAGTTGAAGCGACGTACCGCGACACGTTGTGAAACTATTGGAAGCAGAACTGACCACACCAGGTATAATTGCACCATTACTAATAACAACAGGTGGGTTTGACAATGGACTGGGGCAGCCTTGCTTAGAAAAGACCTGTACTGCATATTGTCCTGAATCTTTCGCATCGTAACGACGGGATGTAGCACCGTCAATCGGTATTCCTCCGCGATACCACTGATAACGGTCAAAACCCTCGGTAGCAAAGAGTGGCTGGGATGAACCGGGGCAAAGCTGAACATTAAAGCCGCCCGCTATATTATTGATGATTGGGGTAACGGGAATCGCACCAACATTAACAGTAAAGGTAGCAGATGTAACCACGCACCCACTGCTTGAATTCACCTGCAGGTAATATGTACCAGTGGTAACAGCGATGGTGCTACCCGTAGCGCCGGAAATGGCTTTTTTGGTAGCATTATCGAACCACTGATAGGTACTGAAGGATTCATCGGGCGTGACCGAAAGCGTGATAGGTTTATCAGCTTTTCCGGTTACAGGATTCGCACAATTAACCGAATCCCCACGAATAACGGGAATAACCGCATCGCGCGGGGTGATAGTAAAGGAAAGCGACAGATTACGGCATCCTAAATTGTCAACCGTTTCTACGGCATAGACACCTGCATCACGGACGAAGAAGGTGGTAGATTTTGCGGTGTCAACGGCTTGAAAGTTTTTGTACCAAAGATAGGAGCGGAAGCCCGACTCGGCGACAAGCGTAACGCCTTCATTACGGCAGGGACGCAAGTCATTTCCATCCGTCGGGGCATTCAAAATTTTCGCCTGCAAGCCCGGACTAACGTTGACCGCAATGGGGTTGGACGTACGGACACACCCATTACCATCAGTGACAAGCACACGGAAATTGACAGTGCGCGTTACAATCACAACCGATGAGCTATCGGTCGAAGGAGTTTCGGCGAAAGCATAACTGCCGGTAACGCTCAGATTACGGTTCGTTGCGCCAATAACGGGCAAAAGCGCTCCGCCATTCCCTTCGCGCAACCACTGGTATTGTGTTCCTGCGCCCGCATCGGGCGTAGTCAGTGTCACACTTTGCCCTAAGCAAAATGTTGTGGTGTTATTGGCAATGGGAAGCGAGGATGTAACTGTCGGGAGATTTGTGCCGACGTTGACGATAACAGGCGTTGCTGGCATGGCAAGAAGCGCATTATCGACGCTGCGAAGGTTAACTGCACCTGCTGTGCTCGAAAGCGCTAAAGTATATGTGCCTGAAATACTGATAGCGGGAGTAAAATTCAGCGTATAACTGACACCTTTTCGGGTGTTGCTGTCCAGCCCATTGGTAGGACAGTTTGCGCAAGCAATACTATTGATAGTAAACGTCTGATTGTTTCCCGTCAAGGTAAACGTGCTCGGCTGAACAGAACCGCGCAAGATAGGCTCGGAAAATGTCATAAGAAGCGAACTGGAAGCACCACAAGAAGTTGCTTGGTTTGCTTTCAAGGCAACAGCAGCTGTGGGGAACGTCGTTGCTGTGGGAATAACACCCGGGGTGGAGGCGCTGAAATCCATTGTAAAGCCACTTCCGCCGGTTTTATTGGATACATATATCATATATGTCTCGCCGCGTTTTACGGCAAGTGCCGAACGGAAAGCATCAAATTGCGTTGCGAGCGTATTATCAAGCCCCGTGGAGCTACCGGGAGCAAAACTACAAGCAACGATATTGGAAGCACTGCTTAACGCAGAAACACACCCCGCTGCTTGATTAGCGGCACTTGCGGGGAACTTCAAAATGAGGAAGTTGTAATCGTCAGCCGCATTGGAAGCCGTAATCCGAAATGCCAAAAAACCGTCTGCGGCAACGTCTAAACGGTACCACGAACTGTTGGTTTTCGGAGAGTTCGCGCAGCCAAACCCGCTACTAATCTCATTCGTATTCGCACCGCTGCCCTTATAGGATAGCTGCTGTGTGATGAGAGTACGGTTAATAGGCAACGCACCAAAACAGTCCTGCTCAGGACCTGTTACGGTCTGGCTCGTTGCTGATGGCGGTGCAAATATCCATGCAAAGCAAGTGACGAAGCACAGAACGAAGCAAGTAATCGCTAAACGTTTCATAATACAAACCCGGATTTCCGGTGATTGATAGAACAAAGTTTTTTCATAGAATAAAAACACTCATGCAAAGACCGTGCTAGAAATTTCATTCGTGAGCGCTACGAGAAAAATTTCTTTTATGATTGCCATTACAACACCAATAATTTTCATACTCAAAGCCGCTCCAATACGTCGCGCATCCACAATTTCGTGGCAGCAACCGACGGTATGAACTGCCAATAAAAAAGAAGCTCTATGGTACGCTGCAACGCTTCTTCAACTTCATCATTCCATGCAGTCGAAACAACGCCGATGCGCCGTGCCGTTGTACCATGATGTTCCACTTCTTCAATATCACGCGCAGTCGGTTCGTCGGGATTGCGGAAAGCAGATAATATCTCACCAATCGTTTCGGGAACTTCTTCCGAACGGCACGCCCACACTGCCACTGGCAATAATTCGCCAAAATAATCACTCCATTCATCGCTAATATCAAGGGCTACCTCCTCAGCCGAGTCAAAGCCATAATCCAGAACAGCGTCATACCCGGCGCGAAGCAACTCTGAAACGCTTCGCTGCTCTTTCTCAACCGTCAATTCCAAATCAAATTTTTCGCTTAATACCGCAGCACCCATCATCATCAAAAAATCTTCTTTTGCGGGTGAGGCGCACCGTACCTCGCTCGCGTTTGCAGCGAAACTATTTTTATGCAGATAAATCGAACCTGTGTACGTCAGCGCGTCCAGTGTTAGTGCGCTCACCGGAACAATTCGCAAGTCTGTTTTGAGGGATTCGCGAGCATAACCAAGCGGCGTAACAAGCGCCACGTCGGCAACGTGCCTTGCCAGCCATGCGCTACATTCCTGTTCTGTGCCGCGCAAAAGCCTCGCGCCAATGCTTTTACAAACATCCTCGGCATTGGTGAGAAGTGGTTCAAAAATAGGGTGTGACGGTACGGCGATAACGATACTCATTGAAGGCGAAAAAATTGAGCGGTATATTCTTGCGAAATGATTACACAATAGCAATTTGCAAGATACGCAAGTTTTGAGGTCATTTTCAAGTGCTAAATATTTAGCCCCCTACTCTACGCCATGCAGCGACCGCCTCAAAAAGCGCAACACCCGCAGCAACACCCACGTTCAGCGAATGTTTCACCCCATACATCGGAATATCCACTGCCCCGTCACAAACATCCAAAACATTATCATCTACGCCGGTGATTTCATTCCCTAAAACGAGACAAAGCGGAAAGTCTTCCTTCTCAAAAGAATACACGGAACGTGAATTGGAGGTTAATTCCAACGCAAACACCTTTATCCCTTGTTCCCGGAGCGCTAGCACCGCCTCCACAGTGCTTGTGTGGTATTCCCACGGAACCGAATCTACCGCACCCAACGCAGTTTTTTCGATTTCCTTGCGCGGCGGCGCAGGCGTATAGCCGCAAATGTACAGTTTTTGCGCCAAAGCAGCATCCGCCGTGCGAAAAAGCGAACCAACATTGTAGAGACTGCGAATGTTGTGCAGGAGCAGCGAGACAGGATGGCGCTCCCCGGCAAGCGCCGATTCGTTAGTAAGGCGTTGCTGTAAGAGTTCGTCGTGACGAAGTTTACGAAGCATCCAAGGAAAGTAATGGTGAAGAAGATAGAAGAGGTGTACTGCGTCGGTGGGAAATATTCAGAGAATCAGAATGCAGGAGCAAAAACCGCATAGAGAGCCGACCAAATCTGCTCATGGAGTACGTCCACCTCAAGCGTTGCGTCAAGACGCTGAACGCGCTGAGGTTCACTACTCACAAGGAAATGATAGCCAGCGATAACGCGCTCGAAGAACTCATCGCCCGCAAGCTCTATTCTATCAGCACTTTTATCCATGCAACGCTCTTTGGCATGATGAAGCGGCACGTCGAGAAAAAACGTATAATTTGGCACGATTCCGCCTGTTGCCACGGCGTTTGCATATCGAATATCTTCAAGCGCCAAGCCGCGCCCGAAGGACTGGTACGCAATAGTGGAATCAGTGAATCTATCGGCAAGGACAATACTGCCGGACTGCAACGCCGGAGCAATAACCGTATCCACCAACTGCGCCCGTGCAGCCGAGTATAGCAATAACTCTGTTCTGGCAGTTATCGCGGTATTCGCTTTGTCGAGAAGAATAGCACGAATGGATTCGGAAATGCCCGTATGACCAGGGTCGCGGACAGAAACAATGGGCGTAGTCAGGATGGAACGTAGGCGCTCCTCAAGAAGTTTTGCCTGCGTGGACTTGCCGCAGCCGTCTATACCTTCAAATGTAATGAACATAACACAACGAACACAATGCTGGGTGATAGCAAATAACGTGGTGGTAAAACTCACGTTGTGAGAAAAAACACGAATTACCAAGTACGAACTATATTTTGTCGAATTTCTACACTTGTGCGCCTGTTTCACGAAGCGACTTATCGTACATAGAAATCACAAACAAATTGTAATTCCTAATTCCTAATTCGTCATTTCCTCACCTTCCCCTTTCCCTTCCAGAATAACCACAAACTCTCCTTTTTGCGACGGTCGTGCGGCAAGTCGTTGCAAGCAATCGTCGAGATTTTCACGAATAAATTCTTCATACATTTTTGTTAGTTCACGGGCAATGCAGACTCGTCTTGCTCCTGCGCCCAGTGCTGTGAGTTCTTCCAAAAGCGCTACAATGCGGTGCGAAGATTCGTACATCACCACCGTTTCTTCGTGCGCGAGCGCTTTGCGGAGAAAGGTCTCGCGCCCTTTTTTTTGTGGCGGGAAGCCTAGAAAAATAAAGCTATGTGTTGCCAAACCGCTTGCCGAGAGCGCAGGGATAAGTGCCGTTGCGCCCGGAAGCGGAACAATGCTTATTTGTGCTGCGATCGCCGCATGCACCAGCCTGTATCCGGGGTCGGAAACACAGGGCGAACCTGCTTCGCTTACCACTGCGACCGCGCTGCCCGCCTGCACGGCACGAATGAGTTCATCCGCGCGATGAGCCTCGTTGTAATCGTGATAACTTTGCAAACGTTGAGCCGTAATACCGTAAAGAGCGAGTAATTGTCCTGTTGTGCGGGTATCTTCCGAAGCGATAATGTCGGCGCGTTGCAACGTTTTGAGCGCTCGGAGCGTTATATCGTCACGATTGCCAATCGGCACAGGAACAAGATACAAAGCGGGTTCGAGGCGTTCAGACATAAAGAACTGGTTGTTGAGAACTTACTTTTTGCGCAATTTTGCAAAATATGAACGCAGCATCATTGCACTTTCTTCTTGCAGAATACCACTTGTTATCTGACACCGATGATTGAGGCGTTCATCGTGTGCAATGTTGTAGAGCGTTCCGCACGCCCCTGCTTTGGGGTCGGTGGTGGCAAAGACCAAGCGCGGCGCTCGCGCCAGCACGATTGCTCCGGCGCACATTGAACACGGTTCCAGGCTCACGTAGAGCGTACAGTCCAGAAGTCTTCTACTGCCAAGATGCGACGCTGCTGCTGTGATAGCAATCATTTCAGCATGAGCAGTCGGGTCTTGCAAACGCTCGGTTTGGTTGTACCCGCGCCCGATGATACGGTTTTCATGGACTATCACCGCGCCAATCGGTACTTCGTCTGCTTCGTATGCTTTTTCCGCTTCCCTGAGCGCCATTCGCATAAAGTGGTCATCATCGAGGCTGCTGAGCGCAAATTCAGGTGAAGTCATTGGTCGCAAAACGGTTGAAAAACAGTGTGTTGTACGGGACTGCGCACAAAGTTAGCAAAATTTTATTGTTAGCAAAATAAAAAGCCTGAAGAACGAAAATTTCTTGTTCTTCAGGCTTTTTTGGGCAGACAAACTGAATTTATCTTGATTTGATAATCGGTATAGCTGTTTGGCAAGATGCGCTGGGGGAGACTATTGAGCAATAATATAAACCACTTGCTAACGAAGACACATTTACAGTTGTAACATTTTTTCCCATTTTTCCCGTAAATGCACTTTGCCAGACACATTGCCCAATAACGTTGAACAATCGAATCGAAAGCGATTCATCATTGCGCAAGACAAATTCTATTTGCACCGTCTCAGCTACGGGATTAGGACTAATTGCAGCTTGTAATTCTAATGTACATTCTGACGGCATTAAAGTCGTGCCTAAAATTTCTTTGATGCCGCGCTCTAATACCTCATCCCGCCCGACACGGATACCGTCAACGGTTGGACGGAATTGTATGTCCGGCACAATACCGATTCGTTGCGTTGCTTTACCATCAGGATAGAACACTCCAAGCGATGTATAGTACAATAAAACATCGCCTGGAAGCCGCACTGGAACCACATTCCCATCTGCTCCGGCGGTCTGACTTCCAATAATCTTTGCGCCCGCAGCACGAAAAGACATCGTTGTAAATTCTGCATGACTTTGTGTCTCTTGATCAATCAGGGCGACAGTTTTTCCTTGGTAAGCCTTTGATTTTCCGATGAAATATGGCTCAGTTAATGGCGTTATTTCTCCCCTTGTGCTTGAGACTCCAGGTAAGAACACACCCGGGGAACTGGGATTCACCGAAGTAAAGCGTACAAAGGGCACAGGCGCAGTCAAATAAGCCCCAATGTCGTACATTGTACCATTGGGATAATTTCGTATATCAAACACAATACCACGAGTATTCATTAACTCTTGCATCATTTTCGCAACATCTGCACGCTGCAATCGCCCCATATCCACATATCCGATATTATTGTCCATGATCTTCCAAGGCTGTGATTCGTCCTTTACAAAATTTGTAGAAGCCGAACTTGAAGAAGGACGTGTCATACGCATAGTAAATTCTTGCGCTCCACGCCGAAATACTAAATCAATAATTGCCACGTCTCCGAATCGCAGGTATGAATTAATATCCCGATTGAGAGCAGAGATATTAGAAGCCGGAACAATTGGTTGCAGACGCTTCCGCAAGGTATCAACCGAAATCCCGCCTATACTCAGGAGCACATCCCCTGGTCGTACGGAACCAAATCCAATACTTTCTAACCAGTCTTGACGGTATGGAATCTTGAAGACTACGGTTTGCCCTTGAACATATCGAAATTCTACTGGCAGCGATGCGGAGCCGAAAAAACTTGCGAATAAGCCGCTATTGACAAAACCATGTGAGTCATTGATTTGTGAAGACATATGCCGTACAGCAGCGTAGTACTCCATTGAATTTTTTGCCCCGATGAATGTTGGTATTAGCTCCGGCAAAACTGCTTCCCACGGGCGACCAATCGTATCTTTGTAGGGATAAAAATAGTTGATAATGTTCCAATGACGAAACAATGCCAACAAACGGTATGGTTCATTGGGATAGGTCATCGAAGGATACGGGTCTTCATTGCGTGCTTGCGGTGTTCCCACGGGAGAAGGTTCAATATAATAGCTCAAAAACGGGCGAAAGTTCTGCTGCACCTTCTCCAGTGCGGCTATTGACTCCGAACTCAACATTTGTCTATTGTTCATCCAAGAGTAGTCAACCCTCAAGCGCAGTTCACGAGGAACGGTGGGCGCTGGCACAGTTGCCGTTGTTACATTTCCCGCACTGACAATCAATCTATCCATAGCAGCAAGATATTCCGCCTGCGATTGAGCTAATTTGACATCCGCAATAGTCTTTACAAGAACATCATCCCATGCGCTTTCACGATTTATGCCGCTATGAAAATACTTCAAATACCCCCACACTTTACAAACATTTTCTAAACGACGAATATAAAGACTATCGGTCATTGAAGTCTGATTTTGAGCTATACTCGGCGGTACGGCACAAAACATCGCCAAAAGAAGTATCGGAAGATACACAAAGAACCGAGAGATTGGCATTTGCACTCCTAGATAAGGATAAGTAAAATATCTTGAATAGGCAGATTTGACCTCAGATGTCATCACATTTCATGTTTTTAGATTCTCGCATTAAAGCCCCAAATCTACTTCATCTGGACAGCCCGCAACATCTAGGCGGGCTGTCCTTTGGCAGATACTATCGAAGTTGCCAACCTTTCGGGAGGGGCAGAATCATAGGCGCTTTATCCCATACGTCCGTATCACGGATAAGACGATATTGCTGCGACGAAGTAATTTCCGCAGCGTGCTTCGCTGTCACCACAGGAAATGCTCCTTTTGTGATATACGAAATCGCCGCCGCATAGCATTTTTCCTTCGGGTCGCCGAAATCAGAAGTTACGTCATCCTCTTCTGCCCGAGTCGGCGTGAAACCGTTGCTGTAATTACCATCACCAAGTGAATTTTGCGAAAGCGTATTAACGATTGCCACCACATAGTCCGATTTCGTGTGCTGAATTGCATAAAAACCGGTATTCTTACCGTAGGAAGTAGAACCAATCGTAAGCACTTGAATGTGCGGTTTCAAGCCATTGATAATAAGTTCGCTTGCCGAAGCAGTATTAGCAGTCATAATCACAAAGAGCCTTTGAAGCGCTAAAGCATTCTGACGGGATTCAATAGCAAGCTCCGAATTTAGACCGCTGTATCGGGTATTGTGCGCTTGGCGAACAAACACTGTACCGCTCAGTTGTGTAGCCAAAAGACTTGCAAGGCGCTGAGAAGTGACAACACTACCGCCTCCGTTATATCGTAAGTCTAGCACAAGTTCCGTCACATTTTGCGATTTGAACGTTGCGAACACGGTTTCCAGCTCATCAATAGCACTTTGGGTAAAACTTGTAAACAGTAAATACCCGACTTTTTTGCCTGCAACATCGGAAACAAAACTTTTCAGCACCGTTTTACCGTTAAATGTTGCAGGAGTTAGGTCTTTCTTGATAACATTTCCTGCCGAATCTTGGATGTCTAAGCTCAAGGACGGAAAATTTGTCGTTCCGAATGATGCTACGCCTTCAAAGGCACGAATAGAGCCGTTATTTACTTTCAGAATTTTCATCCCGCGCCGCAAACCTGCCACCGCCGCTGGTGAACTATTTTGTACCATAGCAATACGCAAGTCGTCCGCAGCAGCAAATTTCACCGACAGCCCATAACTGGTTGATTCCCCGGTGGAAAGTGCCTTCAAAAACGCAGTACCATCTTTGACTAAATACGACGTGTGGTCTTCGGGCTTTACTTGGCAAGCCGTGAGTATCGCTTCAGGACTTGCAAACGATGATGGTACTATCGTTGTCGGTACTTTGTCGTTCCAATAGTACATATCGCGCAAGCAAGCGTAGGTAAAATCCTTAATATCTCGGTCGAAAACGACGGAGTTCTGCACCAACTGATTCCCTTGCTGCACATAGACCCGAAAGTCTGTTTGCTGCGTGGTTTGTGTGGTCGTGCCTGTGGCGTTATTAGTTGGAGTGCTCTGATTGCAAGCGACAAAAACGAAAGTTACAAGCGATAAGGATAGACGCGAGGCTATCGGAGAGAAACGCATAGCATATAGGAAAAGTGAAAGGAAAGAATGCACTGTTTAGACAAGCACCAAAATAAGAAAACTTTGTGAGCCGAGCAAATACCATCAATACAAACAATCCTTAAGCCGTTGGATAGTGTTGAATACACTTTCCGACGGCTTGAGAATTATTACGTTCTGCGGATGTTTTACCGCACAATCTGTACCTGCTGCGTTTCCATCTCGCCATTGACCCGCATAATCGTATAAATACCAAACCCATGCAAGACAGCAACATTTTAAGCCTCTACCTTGTTTGAGTATTTCTCTACACCGCCTGAAGAGCCACCAGCGTAATATCATCGTGTTGATGCGCTTTTCCCGCAAATTTTCGTACGTCTGCCAGCGCTGCTGAAACAATATCCGCAGCATTGAGCGGGGCTGTTTGGACGGCTTGCATCATGCGTTCTTCTCCGTATTCGGCATGAGCGGTGTTCATGGCTTCGGTTACGCCATCGGTGTAAAGCAAGATACAATCGCCTTTTTCCAGTGTTACGCTTGCCGTTGTTACAGCTCGCTCGAAACGCTCTCCTTTGTCTAGCCCGATAGCCATGCCTTTTGCGGAAATTGTACTCATTTCGCCGCTTGTGCGCCGCACGACAAGCGGGTTATGCCCGGCATTAGAGAACGCGAATTCCCGCGTCTCGGTGTTGTAAATGCCGTAAATCATGGACACAAATTTGCCTCGCTCCATTACGCCATAGAGCAGCGCATTCACACGATGCAGCACGTCCGACGGGGAGCCGCTTCCGCGCACCTGCGAGACAATCACACCCTTTGCCAGCGTGATGTAGAACGCAGCCGAAATTCCCTTCCCCGATACGTCGCCAATCAAGACCCCAAGCCGCTTGTCGTCGAGGGGGAAAAAGTCGTAATAATCCCCACCCACTTCATACGCGGGAATACACGCCGCGCTGACAACAACACTATCGAAAGCTGGCAGTGAACGCGGAAGAAGTTTTTGCTGGACGCTTTTGGCGGCAGCAATTTCTTGATGCATTCGCGCATTTTCTTCCAAAAGCGAAAGAAAACTTGGCTTGTAATCAGCTTCATTGACGACTTCCGGCGCATTACGATAAGCAATAATACCAATTACAACGATGATTCCGAGTATGGCACTCAATGCTAACGCCACGAGTGGATGTCCGGCAAATAAACCAAAAGAAATCAAAAACGACTCAATGATGACAAATGATAACACAGCCAAAACATCAGTAAAATAAAGTACCGCAAACCCAATACCTGCGTGAAGGGTAGCCTCCACAAAAACAGCCGAAAAGCTCATATCCTGCGTTGCTTGAAATAAGCCCCATGCCAACGAGGAGAGTCCGAGAGCAGCAAAGGGAGCATATTTGCGCATTACAAAGCGATAAGCGAGCAGAGGCGGTGCAACCAAGAAGACAAAGGAGATTGGCGAAATAGTACCAATGATATTCAAAAATGCGGGAAATGCTGAACGCATCAGAAAAGGGAAGGTGTAGTAGTTAGCGGTCAAATGAACATTTGCAAAAGAAGCAAGACCAAAACGCTCGCCAAAGTACGGCAAAAATGTAATTAAGGCAGAATACATAGCACCGACACTTATGCCAAGCAACAACATTCGCCCCAGATGAAACGATGAAAGCGGCTTTTCCCTAAAGCGCATGAGCGTGTAAAATTTTTCTGCAAACACTTCACGCATGACCGAGACAGTGCCAGCAATAGGAACAGCAATAAAAAAGAAGCCGAACCCCAACGTATAAAAGACGAACACGATTGCAAAGGCATACCACGGAACATCCGCGATGCCCAAGGAATAGAGCGTCATCGAAATGCCGGACAAAAGAGCGATTGACAAAATCCACGTGTTAATGGCTTTAATGCGCAATCTATTGACCCATACTCCCAAAAGAGCGAGGATGCTCAGTATTATCAAAACCCAAAAAATGATGGTAAGAGTGTGCAAGAAGTTTTGTGTAAATGGTTAGAAAGAAGTAGGTAATCGTTC
>CALCNX010000071.1 GCA_937899715.1 uncultured bacterium
GATAAGCTTATCCCGGAATTTCACCCCGATACGTTTGAAACCAACGTGAGTGGGCTGTATGTGGCGGGTTCGGTGATGTGCGGCTGCCAGACGTGGAGTATTTTTATTGAGAATGGTCGTGCCCACGCAAAGCCGATTGTGGAGCATATTGTAGCGGGTTTGTGAGCCAAATCAAAAAAAATTGTAACCCAACGTCGCTTCTAGGCTTTTTCATAGTAAGCCAGTTTATGGTGAGCCAGCCAACCGGAGGCTGCTTCTACAGTTTCGCTCATTCACTCTTCTATACTATGAAAACGCTTTTATTATTCTCAGCAGCGCTCGTTGTGGCATTTGTATTTACCTTCACCCATACACAAGCGCAAACAACCGCAACGACCACAGCTATCAGCACTACCACAACGCAATCGCTGACACTTTTCCCCCGTGAAGCATATATGCCGATTCCCGTTAATATCGGCTTTGTTGCGCCGCTTGCGGTGGGCAATATTGTACAGGCAGCCACCGGAAAGCGCATCGTTTCTAATGTTTCTTTGCATCTTATCGGCGGCGTGGGAAACGCTCTGGAAGGTGTGGAGGGGTCGGGTATCTTTAACGTTCAGACCGATTATGTAAACGGTGTGCAGGGTGCAGGTGTCATCAATATCGTTGGTGGTGATGCGGCGTGGGCACAGGGTGCGGGAATTGCCAATATCGTGAATGGAAGATTTGACGGGGCACAAGGCGCAGGTGTGCTGAACATTGCTGCAAAAGGCTTGTCTGGAGCGCAAGGTGCCGGGATTATGAACATTGCCAGTGGTAAAGTGGAAGGAGCACAAGGAGCAGGTGTGGTCAACGTTGCGGGTGATTTGTACGGTGTCCAAGGTGCGGGAGTTCTGAATATTGCCGAAAACGTTCATGGCGTACAAGGTGCGGGCGTGAGTAATCATGCGAAAAACGTTGCCGGGCTTCAAATTGCAGGGATTCTGAACACCGCTGTTACCGTTACTGGTGCGCAAATTGGGCTTATTAACATCGCAGAGAATAACGAAGGCGTAATGCTGGGACTATTGAGCTTTTCTGCTGCGCAGGGTTTGCACGTTGACCTTTGGACAGATGAGACACGGTTTATTCGTTTTGGATTACGGACTGGAAACAAAAATTTCTATAACCTCTGGAGTTTTGGATTGCAGCCTTTTAATGGTATTACGTTATGGTCGATTGGATACGGCATAGGAACACAAATTTATATGTCAAAAAATGATTACATTGATATTAGTATCCTAGGCGAGTCCACTTTTGAAGGTACTGGCACACGTTTTTGGAATTATTCTACAAGTCTGGCTCACTTCCGATTTTTGTATGGGCATGAATTTTCAAAACACTTTGCTGTTTTTATTGGACCCACTCTTAATTTCTCTTGGTCTCAGTATGGAAATAACCTTCCGGAGATATTTCCAGCATCTTGGACTATTACCTCTGCTCCATATCCTATCAATAGTCGTGCATGGATAGGTATAAGTGGTGGATTTAGGTTTTAGGAACATTTCGAGCAATACTTACCGAAACCCCGCACAAAAAGACGTTTTTTTGTGCGGGGTTTTCTTTTCTCAGGGTAAGAGCATAAACTTCTGTGTCGTTGTGCCGGAGCCTGTCTGCAATCGCAGGAAATATGTGCCTGTCGGTAGATTGAGTGTTTCTCGAAAAAGATGTATTCCGGGGGATGCCAAGCCCTCGTAGATTAGGGCTACTTGCTGCCCCAGCACATTCACTACATCCATCGTAATCGTACGCTCGAAGGCAAGCGACAAATCAATATTCAAACTCTCGCCGATGTGAATTGGCTGCGGGTAAACCGTAAGTTGTGCTTCTTGTGCGCTCGTGCTAAATTGTGCAACTCGTTTTTCGCACAAGATATTATCAGCTTCATCAATCACCAAGCTATCAGGCTCGAAGGGCAAATCGAATGTTATTTGCTCACGGCGATTGTTCATGGTTATAGTGCGTACAATGCGTACGGTATCGGGGCGGCTTCCAATCTGAGTAAACTTCATAAATGTTACTTCGACAGGTAGATGGAATACATTCGGCACGTTTGCTCCCGTTTGAAGTTGCGAAAGGGAGACAATATTGCGAAAAAGCAGCGAACTGCTGGTTGGAGAAGGTACTTTCTGTTCTACTCGCCACGCTGCACCGAAAACAGGGTGTCCGCTTCCGTAGACCCATTCTTGGAAGATATTGCTAACGGGCACGGGGACTTGCGTTAGGCGCTGCCGTATAGTTTCTTCAAATACTTGCTGCAAGTCTCGTGTTGACGCGGCATTGAAGGCAAATCGCGCCAAATAAAGCCGCATGGCGGGGAAATATACGCTATCGCCGTAGATTCGGCGTAAGGTGTGAAGTATCCAGCCGCCTTTTGCATATGTAGTGGCATAATTGAAAATATCGTCAATCGAAGTTGGTGAGTTTACATAAACCGACTGCATATTCGTTTTGCTTGCAAAGTAGCCGCTGCGGAAGCCTTGCATTGCAACCATATTCCACGAGCGCCCGCCCCACGACTCGTACCAAAGCGCCTCGCCGTATGTTGCAAAGCCCTCATTGAGCCAAATGTCTTCCCATGAAGCGCACGTGACCTTATCGCCAAACCACTGGTGCATAAGTTCGTGAGCAATGCCCGCAGGAGAGGAGCCTCGCAGCCACGAACGGTTGATGGTAGAGATGCTTTGATGCTCCATGCCACCGGCGAAAAAGGGTTGTGCTATTACGTGACCATACTTTTCAAACGGATATTCCCCGAACCAACGCGAGTATGCCTCCATCGTGCCAACGGTGATTTCAAATGATTTTCGGGCGTTGTAATTTTTGTTGTTAAATGGAAGGTTCGTATCATCTTCTTTCCAAAAATAATTATCTACCGGGATACTATCGTTAGGATTGCTAACTCTCTTGTACCACTGGCGGTACTGCTCGAATACTGAAGCTGAGACAGCCATGAGATAGGGCGCAATGGGTGAGGTGTGCTTCCAGACAAACGTCTCGCCGCCTAAAGAATCCAAGCGGCGTTCCTGCAAAAGCCCGTTGGCTATTGCTTGATAACCGCGAGGAACACGAACTGTTATGCTCACAAGTGCTTTGTCGTTGGGTGTGTCGTTGCAGGGCATCCAGCGCCGTGCACCGTAGGGTTCGCTCATGGTATAAGCAAGGCGTTGTGGAATGAATACCGAATCATTACCAGTACGAATAGTACCTAAGCGCCCCTTGCGATAGAGCATGAAACCTGTGCCATCATCGTCGTTGATGGTGCTTGTGTGTGTGTAGTGCAGCCGCAGGCGTAAGGTGTCGCCCATACGAGCATTGGCAGGAAGCACAAGGTTGATTGTTCCGCTATCAGCTATTGCGCTTGGCAAGAGTGTTTGCGCCCGCTCAGTACCCCAAAACGCGCTGTCAATTCGCATCTGGGAAGCGTTGAGCGTAATGGCAGAGGAGGAAAGAGAGCCTCTTTCTGTATCTAAGCGGAGTGTTATCGTTTGAATGCCATTAAATTGGCGGTCTCTGCCTATTTCGCTCGTCGCAGATAATGTTTGTGTCCAATCCATGAAGAGATCGTAGCGGAGCACATCGTAGCCTCGTTGTAGACTTGCGGTCAGGCTGGAAGATTGCTTTCGGCTCAGAAAATTTTGAAATGCTTGAGATTTAGTGCTCGTCGAACTTGGAATGCTATGAGAGCAGTTTTTGTGCTCCATACTAGATTCTTCCTCAAAAAGTGCTGGGCTTTGAGCAAACGTCTGGACAGTCAGCAGAACCCCAAGCAAATGTAAGTGGAGTAATGCTCTCAAAATTAAATTCCTGCTACATCCTCTCATGCCAAGCCTCCTTTTAGCTCATGATGCGGGCAATCCAGTCGAATATCAGAAAAATGAAGATTCTGGTCAAGAAGGCGACAATAAGAATCAGTGCTAGAGGATAGATTCATGGTATTGCGAGCGTGGAAGGCGCACGTAAAGCAGGTGCGCTGTATGGTTAGGATTCCTTCTTTGTGAAACGAATGAATGATAGAGACAAGATGTTCTAAAAGAAATTCCTGCTCAATAGGCGGCATTCCCCCAAGCGCTTCGTTGAATTTTTGAGCAAAAAGTGAAGTCTCTTGTGATAGCGTATCACCTTTATCTGTTAGGTTTATGGTGTAACTCCTCGTATCATTTTTTTCCGTGACCTTTTCGATAAGCCCTTTTTCTTCGAGCGACTTAATCGCATCGCTGACTGTAGGCTTCGTCATATTAAATTCTTGTGCCAAGTAAGACACCTTGCGTTGTGCCGAGGGATGGAATGACAAAAAGGTCAGTATTTGGATTTGGAGGGGCGATAATCCTGTGCTTTTGCTTGCTTGCCAAAGCATGACACGGAAGGCTTCGGAGATGCGCTCAAACGCCACGACAATTTTACTCGTGGTATTGATAGAGTTGTAGTGCGGATTAAAGATTGTCGAAGAGGGATGTAACGTAGGCATTGTTGCCTCCAAAGACATTAAGGTGTAGGAAAGTATGATATTAGTTGTAAGCAGAAAGTGTTGCGATAGGTAGGAGTGCTTCTGAAAAGCTCTAAAAAATTGATACATTGTAATTTAGCGAATTATCCACATTCTTACAAATTACTTTGTTTATGAAATATGATTTTTTATGGCTATTTGCTTAGGAATCCTTTAGGAATCTCTCAAAAAAGCAGAGTATTTCTACATTTTGTTAAAAATCGAAAATAGAGGTATTTTGCGCTTGTAATGAAAACTATTTACGGTAACCCTTGCTGCTACACTGCTTCTGAGCCGTGTTTCTAAAGAAGGTTACTATTACGGATTCGTCCCCAATATGGTCAGTTCATATACGTCGTCCGACACACCTCTTCCCACGTCACCACTTGCCAATAGTGATGATTTCGAGGACTCTTTGCCGTCACCCCTTGCCGCCACGCCCGCAGAAGTTTTTGAACAACTCCAACGAGATGATGCAGAAGAGCGACGCGGCAAACTGAAAATCTTTTTTGGAATGTGCGACGGTGTTGGTAAAACGTACGCTATGCTCCATGAAGCGCATGAACGCAAGCGTGAGGGGAAAATTGTTGTCGTTGCCAGTCTGGAGATGAATCTTCATCCCGAAACAGATGCGCTCTTGGGCGATTTAGAGTATATTTCTAAAAATGGAAAGAGCAGCGATACCAAGAGCAGTGATACAAAAACAAGCGATGAAATAGATATTGACTTCGTGCTGGAGCGTAAGCCCGACATTGTTATTGTCGATGACCTTGCGCATAAAAACGCTGATGGTGCGCGGCATCTGATGCGCTCAGAGGATGTGCGGGAACTACTGGATAATGGAATCAATGTTTTTACGACCCTCAACGTAAGTAACCTCGAAAGCCGCATTGATACTGTGCGCCAGATTACGGGCATGGCGGTCACTAACACCGTACCGGACTCGCTTTTGGAAGAAGCAGATGAAATTGAACTGATTGATATTGCTCCCGATGAGCTCTTGAAGCGTCTTGCTGAGGGTAAAATTATTCCTCTCTCCAATCCCGATGCTATTAACCACGCAGCCAATACGACCTTTCGCAAAGGGAACTTGATGGCGCTGCGCGAGATGGCGTTAAGACTTGCTTCGGAGCGTGTTGACCAAGAATTGCGCGATTACATGGAGGAGCAGCATATAGCCGAGACGTGGAAAGCCGGTGAGCGTCTTATGGTGGCGGTGGGTCCTAGTCCTTACTCAAAGGCGCTTGTACGCTGGACACGCCGTCTTGCCTATTCGATGGATGCACCGTGGGTTGCGGTCAGCGTCGAAAATTCTGCACAAATGAGCGACAGCGCACGTACGCGTCTCTCCGAAAATCTTACCTTAGCGCGAGAATTAGGCGCAGAAATTATTTCGACCGTAGATGATGATTTGGTAAGTGGTATTGTCCGTGCGGCAAAGCAAAATAATGTGTCACAAATTATTGTTGGCAAGCCGTTTGCAGAGCCGCAGCAATCACTCTGGAAGCGGATAGTGGCATTTTTCAAAGGTTCTTCAAAAACCTTTATTGACAGACTGATTGAAGAAAGTGGTACGATAGATGTCTATGCTATTCGCGTCGAAGAAGCCGCGCCGGAGAAGCGCAAAACCTTTGCTCCGAGTGAATTTTCACGGTTCCGCTCCTCGCCGAAAGAATACATTGTTGCAGTGTGCCTAGCAAGCGCCGTTGCTGGCTTAGCGTCGCTTTTACCACAATTTGTCGGCTACCAAAGCGACGGCATGATTTTGCTTTCCACCACGACGCTGCTTGCGCTTTATTTCGGTCGTGGACCTGTCTTGCTGGCTGGCTTTATCAGTGGTCTCTTGTGGAATTTTCTCTATATTCCGCCGAGATTTTCCTTTTCGATTGCTTCTACTGCCGATGGTATTATGTTTGGAATGTATTTTGTGATTTCGGTCATTACTGCCGTGCTGACGAATCGCGCCAAAACCCAAGAACGAGCCGTGCGGTACCGTGAGGAGCGCACGGCAGCTCTGTATCATCTCGCTAAAGACCTTGCTGCTGCCGGAACAAAAGACGAGGTGTTGCGTAAAGCGGTTGTGCATATCGGGAGAACGTTCCGTGCTGAAGTAGCTTTTTTTGTGCAGCACGACGGCGACCTTTTGGACAATGCTCTTCACGCATCAAGCACTGCGCGGCTGGACGAGGATATTCAGGACAAAGAGTACACTAATGCTGCATGGGTCTTTGGGAATCAGAAGCCCGCAGGGCGCTTTACTTCTACGCTTCCCAATTCGGAATTTTACTATACACCGCTTTCATCGCCGCGAGAGCAATTTGGCGTTATGGGTGTTCGGCTTCGGGCGGCAATATTCCCGCTTGACCAAAAGACGCTGTTGGAAAACTTTGTGAGCCAGATTTCATCAGCACTAGAGCGTGAGACCCTGAACGAGGAAGCTCAAAAAACGCAACTAAGCGAAGAAGCCGAGCGTTTGCACACGACTGTGCTGAATTCTATTTCCTACGACATTCGCAAGCCCCTTGCCGAAATTAGTCTTGCTGCTTCCAGTCTCGCCGATGAAGACCTCGCTGACGACAAGGAATCACGTGCTAAACTGGCGGAAAGCCTTCGTAAAGCCTCTTCCAGACTGAATCATCTCGTCGAAAATCTTGTAGATATAACCCGTGTGGACGGAGACGACATCAATCTTCACACAGAATGGTGCGAGGTGAGTGACCTAGTAGGGGTTGCCATGGCGCGGTTGAGACGGGAGTTGTCCGACCACATTGTGAACGTTGAAATTCCGATAGATTTTCCGCGCGTCGAAATGGATTTTGTTCTGATGGAACAAGCATTGGTCAATATCTTGCAAAATGCCGCCGAGCATGCATCCCAAGAAACGCCCATTAAAATTGCCGTCTCGAAGCAACCCTATAACGGTAAGAAAAAAGACATAAAAGCAGAGATGCGCCTTGTGATTGCTGATGGCGGACCGGGAATGCCAAGCGATGCCTTGGGGCAAATTTTTGATAAATTTTATCGTACACCCGGCGTGGAAACAGATGGCACGAGTTTGGGATTGGCAGTAACGAAAGGTATTATTGATGCCCACGAAGGCTCTATTGTGGCTGAAAACCGCAAGCAAGGCGGCTTGAAGTTTGTCATCACTTTGCCAATGCGCGATATGCCGCTAGAAAGCGCAGAAGCATAATGGCTTTACCAAAGGTGTGTGTGTCAATGCGGATGATTGTTTTTGTTGCTATTGCGATTTTATTGCCGTCTCACCTAGTCTTTGCCCAGCGTACGCGACCCCAGCAAACGCAAGAAGCAGAAATGCACTGGCAAATGGCAATGGCAAATCTTAAAACGGCGAACCTTCAGCAATCCGACGGTATGGGCAGTAGCTACCGAGCGGCACTGGAGGGCTTCTCTAGGGTCATTTCACTCGTTCCACGGTATGCCGATGCCTACTTTATGCGTGCTATGGTTGCATTCATTATGGAAGATTACCATGGGGCATTTGAAGACATGAATGCTGCTTTGCATCTGCGCAAGAGTATCTTTGAAAATCATCCGCAAAGTATGTTAAGAAGTACATTGGAAAAGGATTCTTTTGATGGAATGTTTGCTCTGGCAGCAGGGCAGTTTGCACAAGCAGATAGTTTATTCGCAAGGTCGTTGTATAAAAACCAGCTCCGTCAAAATGGGGCATTGTATGTGTACCGCGCTCTTGCACAAGTTGGTGTGGGTAGGCGTGATGCGGCTTGTGAGGATTGCCGAAGAGCAGAAATCTTAGGTGAATCAAAGTCAAGAGAGGTATTTAACCGATATTGCGGAAATAGTGCTGTTGTGTTAGATATTACATTTCCTCAGAACTTTCAGTTCTTTGCGCGCGATGCACAGGATTCCGCATCGGTACTGCTTTCTGGGACTGTTAATCGTAAAGAGGTTGATTCCGTTTATGCGATACTACTGCGATCGGAAATTGCTGTACAACGAGTCTCTATGCCGCTTGTGTATTCGCCCAACAATAATGCTGCACCGTTTTCAACAAAAGATGCACCTCGTTCAAAGAAGTCAGCAACAAGTTCAGCAGCCCGTTTTACTCTAACGCTTCGCCTCAAAGCAGAGTGCGTGGAGTATAGCTTAAGGCTAGGTGTACGATTCAAAAACGGCGCAGATAGTATTGTTGTGCAGCGAGATAGCTTGGTTGCGGGCGATGTGTTCTTATTTGCCGGGCAATCGAATATGGTCGGTGGAGAAGTGCCGATGTCCTCCAAAGGAGAGTTTTTGCGAACATATTGCCTCGATGAAAATAGCGATGGTCATAATTTCTCGTGGTGGCAGACTATGGCTTCGACGAATAAAATAACTTCCGCAATTTCTCATATTGGCGGCTTGGGTGGTGCTCTTGCAAGTCATATCGTAGAAGAGCACGGCATCCCTGTTTGTGCCCTACATCCTGCTTGGGGGGGCACAAGTATTGAAATGCACCTGCCCGTTCGTAAGGTTCCGCCGCAAGGAATCTATGATTACACGCTCAATCTAGCTCGTCAGTCCGGCTTGGCAAAGCATATTCGCGGTATCGTATGGTATCAGGGCGAATCAAATGCAGGATTAGGGTACGCGGAAAAATTTGCAGCGCTCTATCGCGCGTGGAAAACGGACTACCCTGCAGTACAACGTCTTTATGTTGTGCAGATACGCCCAAATTCCTGTAATGACCTTGACCAAAGTGATATTCGTGAAGAGCAGCGCCGTCTGCCGGAGTTTCTGCCAAATATAGAGGTTGTAGCCGCAAACGCAGTTCAAGGCTACGATGGCTGCCATTTTTCTCAGCAAGGCTACGAGCAACTTGCCGGGCAGATATTTCGCCTCACAGAACGAGATTTTTATGGCGGAAAAGATACGATAGATATTGGCTCACCAAGCCTTCGCCAAGCCTCATTTACGGACTCTGCACGACGAACAGTGCTTTTGGAGTTCGCCCCTTTCGCAAGCCATATTACGAGTTCTTCCGATTCTCTTATCGTCAAGGGCGTATCGTATTCTCTGAAGGATGCTTTTCAGATTGATGGGCGCTTGCAGGAAGGAAATAAAACTGTTTTAGACGCTCACGGCTGGATTGAAAGCGTAGAAGCGAAGGGTAGTAACCTCGTGCGCGTCCGCTTGCGCGAAGGCATTCGGGCTGAACGCATTTCATACATTCCAAATAAATTTTACCCCGCCTCTGCGGTGGTCTATGACGGACCATGGCTTGTTACCAAGCGTGGTGTAGGGGTGTTGTCGTTCTTTCGAGCCGACATCAAAGAGCCGTAAAGTGGTTTGTAACACTCATTTTTTTACTGTGAGAAAGGAAAACAATGATTAAACGGACACGTGTTCAAGAATGGAGCAAAGGCGTACTGCTCATGGGGCGCTTTGAATGGTTCGGAACGGGATGTTGGCTTTTGCACCATAACGGCGTAGGAGCAATTCTCGAATTGCCGCCCTACAGCCCCGACCATCAGGAATCACCTGCCACAAAAGCGTATAACGTCTGCAAAAAGCGGAAAATAGACGTGAAGTACATTCTCTGTACCCACACGCACATTGACCATTACAACCCAAAAACAGCGCGTGAGATGCAGGGTGCATTTCCGAAGGCAGAAGTCCACTTGCAGCGCGGGTTTGAAGGCATTGCGGGAATGCTCAATAATGTATATTTTTTCGACCACGACTCCAAACTTGATATTGGCGGCGAGCCGCTCTATCTCATTCATGCGCCAAAGCATAGCTGGACAGACACACACGTTATTTTTAAGGGCACGGCAATTATGGGCGATTGGGAACTGAATACTTTGCGCTCTGCTCACGACGACAAGCCTCGTTATGCCGTTCCGAAGGATGCAAAAATAGCGGCGATTGACAAAATGTCTCGCTTCGAGCATGATTACAAATATCACATTCACAAGGTCTTTTCCGTTCATGCCAACGACCGCCGCGAAAACATTGATTTCACGGCGCTCATGCACGATACGAGGGTAGATAGAGCGTCGTTTTAGGTAGAAACATGAGGTTTTACAACTATTCACAACGTACTTGTTTTCTTACCACATCAAAACATACTATGGAAAAATTCTCTTCTTTATTGCTTGGTGCTAGCATTGCCGCATTTGCGGTGAGCTTTTACAATACCTTATCGGCTACACAAAAAAAGCGTTTGCGCATCGTATCCATCATTGTCTTTGTTGTCAGTTTGCTGCTCGGTGAGTTGACTGGTCAAGGTTTTACCAAAGGCTTCAAAGCAGGTTCTGAATGGGCGCGTCCGCGATGATTTGGTAAAGGGATTGATTGAAAATAATCGGATGTAAATACATTTGAAGTCACGACTTAACGTATCATGATTTATGAGCATTACCATTCTCGGCTGCGGCATTTCCGGGCTTTCTTGCGGGGTGAAATTGCAAGAAGCCGGCTTCAGCGACATTCGTATTATCTCGCGGACTCTTCCGCCAAACACCACGTCCGATGTGGCGGGCGGGCTGTGGTTCCCCTACAAAGCAGAACCGATTGAGCGCATTCTGGGCTGGTCGCGCACAACGTTCCAAGAAATGATGCTCCTTCGGCAAGTGCCCGAAGCAGGCATCACCATGACGCGCTTCTTCCAACTGCTGCCTAAGCCCACAAGCGGTAATGCGTGGTGGTCTGAGGCAGTGGATGTCTATCGTCCGCTGACGGAAGATGAGATTTTGGCAGAATTTCCCACGCTCTCTAAGGGGCAGTTCCCGTCGGGGTTCTATGCCGAAGTACCGATTGCCGAACCGCACAAGCATTTACCGTTTTTGATGCAGCGTTTTCAGGAGCGTGGCGGAAGAATTGACATTGGTGATGTAAAAAGTCTTTCGGAAATATCCGGCAAAAGTCGTATTATCGTGAATTGCACAGGTCTTGAAGCAAAGCACCTTGTCGGCGATGATAGTTTGTTTCCCATTCGCGGGCAAATTGTTGTCGTCAAAAATCCAGGTACGAACCGTTCCGTTACCATCGAAGCAGACGACCACCACAGCGAACACGCCACCTACACGATTGCACGCTCCGAAGATGTGATTTTAGGCGGTGTGGCAATGACAGGTAACTGGGAAACAAGTATTGACGAGGCTACCGTGAACGGCATTATTGCACGATGCTCCTCTATCGAACCCTCTCTCGCAGCGCCGCATATTCTTCAACACAAAGCCGGATTGCGTCCCGGGCGAACAGAAATTCGTCTCGAAAGCCAGCAATTATCGGATAGCTGCACCGTCATACATAACTATGGGCACGGCGGCTCCGGTTATACCGTTAATTGGGGTTGCGCCGCAGAGGTTGTAGCGCTTGCAAGCGCAGCTTCCCACGCATGATAAACTTTCTCCTTCTTTTTCCGTCCGACCAATGATAAACCACACATTACTACGCCTCTTCGTTTTGATGATGGCTGCCGTTGCAGTATTGAGCGCTTGTTCCACCGTGCGTCAGACGACAAGTTCTTCGTCCGAAAGTACGAGAACTATTTCTGCCGAAACATCGGCAAAAGCACGTACAATCCTGAAAGAAGCCGGTTTGCGAATGTCCGCAGATTCTACGAGGGCATACTCGTACGACCCACCCGGTTCGCTCAACACAAACGACAAGCCCGTCGAATTTCAGAAAAAACGTACCTTTGCTTTTGCGGGCGCAGGAGTCTATTTCAGTAATGAGTTCGATGGTGCACGTCTGAACGATATGCAAATGGTGAACGATTCGACGTTTATAGCGGTGCTTGCGCCGGAGAATGCACCGGTGAACTATTCGGCGTGGTATGGTTTTAAGGCGTGGACAAATTCTCCTTCTGTCAAAACTATTCGCCTCACGCTCACATACCGTGAGGCTCGTCATCGCTATATTCCCAAGCTCTCCCGCAAGCCAAGTGCCGATTGGCATTCATGGTCGCCGATTGATGCCGCCTTCTACAAAGTGCACTATGACAGCGCCGGGCGCGAAACGACATCTGCCACATTACGATTAACTCTCAGCCGTGATACACTCTGGGTTTCGGGGCATGAACTCTTTACATCGTCTGATTTTGAGGCGTGGAGCACAAATCTAGCAAAGCTGCCTTTTGTGAAAAAAAGTACGCTTGGTAAATCTTCGCAAGGAAAATCCCTTATTCGCTTGGATATTGCCGAAGCTGCTCCCGATGCGCCTTGTGTGGTGATTGTCAGCCGTCAGCATCCGCCGGAGCATACCGGAACGCTTGCGCTGTTGCCCTTTGTGGAAACGCTTGCCGGAGACACGCCACTTGCGAAGGAGTTTCGCCAAAAATTCCGCGTCTTTGTTGCACCGTGCATGAATCCTGACGGCGTTGATGGCGGGCACTGGAGGCATAACGCCCACGGAGTTGACCTGAACCGCGATTGGCTGAATTTCAACCAACCTGAGCCGCGAGCCGTGCGTGATGCTTTGCTCAAAATGCGTGATTCGCTTCAAACCCGCTTCGTTTTTGGGGTAGATTTTCACACCACGCAGCACGATATTTTTTACACGGTGAGCAATCCGCCCATGAACACCGCCGCCGATAGTGCTGAATATGCCCGTAACCCTGCGTACAAGCAGTATAACGCTGCTGCCACTGAGCGCAGTAAATTTGTTGAAACGTGGCTTGAGCGCACCCAAGCGCTTTTTCCTGCGTATCAGGTAACAATTTCTGATTCTCCCAGAACGCCCAATGGCGCTACATCGGGGCGATGGTTCGACCGTGAATTGCTTGCTCCGGCGCTTACCTACGAAGTGGGCGACGAGACCGACCGCGAACTTATCCGGCAAATTGGTGTCGGGAGCGCGAAAGTCTTGATGGAAATGCTTTTGAAGAAATAAGACTCCCACCAACCATTTTTCTCATCAAACGAGGTGTGTTCAATGAAACCATTTCTACCAATTCCGCCCAAGCGCATCATCACTCAGCTTGTGTGGATTTTTATGGTCTGCTTGCTGCCGCTTAGCGCCTTGACGCTGCGAGCGCAAACGCGAGCGTACAAAATTTCCGGTTCCGTCAAAGACGCAAAAGGCGCAATGCGCGGCGTTGTGGTACGGATTGACAAAACCAGTTTTGGCGGCGTTTCCGACCCGCAAGGAAACTATACTGTCAGTGCTAATCTTGCTCCAGGTAAGTATAGCGTTGTCGTTTCGGCAATCAATTACAAGCAGTTCCGCCGCCAAATCACTTTTGGCGACGATAATACAATTTCACTGGATGTGAAGCTGGAAGAGGACATTACCCGTATGGATGAAGTTGTCGTAACGGGTACATCCGTCGCTTCCAGCCGCAAGACGCTCGGTAACTCAATCGGTGCGGTGAATGCAAAAGACGTTCAGCAAACCGGCGCTAATGCTATTGATGCTGCTATGGCAGGTAAAATTGCGGGCGTACAGATTCAGCAAAATTCGGGTAATCCCGCAGGTGGTGTATCGGTACGCCTTCGCGGAACGAATACGTTCTCCGGCAGCGCTGACCCGCTCTACATCATTGATGGTGTGATTGTGAATAACGACTCCCGTGAGCTCGTGGACTTGGGCGGCTATGCGCAAAACCGTTTGGTGGATATGAATCCCAATGATATTGAGCGTATCGAAGTGCTCAAAGGTGCTTCTGCTGCTGCTATCTACGGCGCACGGGCAAATAACGGCGTTGTACAAATTTTCACCAAGCGCGGCACAACGGGCGCTCCGACCATTACGTTCTCAACCCGCGTCAACACGGATGATTTGCGGCAAAAAATCGCCGTGAATCAAGAGCCTTTGCGCTTATATGCTGGGTCAGCACCGAATACCTTTATTGTTTCGGATAAAAACCCTGACGGTTCTGCCATTAAACGCTACGACTTGCAAGACTATATCTTTCGTCGTGCATGGGGTATTGACAACTATCTCTCGGCGCAAGGCGGTTCGGGTGGCACGAAGTATTTCCTTTCGGTCAATCAGACCGGAAATCAAGGCATCGTCGGCGGTTCAAGTTTTAATCGTGCTGGCGCTCGCGCTAGAGTAGAGCAGGTCTTGAGCGATAATCTCACGGCTTCGGTGGGCTTGAATTATGTGAATTCCAGCAGCAAAGAAATTCCGAATGGCGGTTTGAATAATGCATACGGTTCACTCACCGGATTTATCTTTGCTCAAAACTATATTGACCCTCGACCTGTGGATGGCGTGTATCCTCAGCTCAGCCCACCAGCGATTGTTACACGCACCAATCCGATTGAGGCGATTGACCGCTTTGATTTTAGCAATAATACGAGCCGTTTGACGGGGGATTTTCAGTTGAATTATATTCCGATTACGGGACTCAGTGTGAACTATGTTTTTGGTTTCGACACGTACTCCCAAATCGGCAGCGCGTTTATTCCGCGCGGCACGACAACGCCGGGCTTGGCGGGCGGTTTCTCCCGTCGCAGCACCTACAACGTTGCAGCTATCAATAATGACCTCAATATCACCTACCGAGGCGATATTAGCGATGATATTAAATCTATCACCCAACTTGGTGGTACGCTCCAGTACGAGCGCAAAGACCAACTGACTGCGCAGTCTGAACAGCTTGCGCCTGTGGCTGTTGTTGCCTCAAGTGGTGCAGTGGGGCAGGCATTGGGTGATAGCCGCGAAGAGTTTGCCATTTATGGCGCTTTTGTGCAGCAAAGTTTTGAAATCAACAACACATTCTTCGTTACGGGCGCACTTCGCATGGATGCTTCGTCGGTCTTTGGCGCGGCAAACCGTTTTCAGTTCTTTCCCAAAGTGAGCGGTTCGGCATTGGTGTCGGAGTTCTGGAAAGAGAGCGAATTGGCAAAAATCCTACCAACGGCAAAAATCCGCGCTGCGTGGGGGCAATCGGGCGGTCTCACTGCAATCGGTGCCTATACACGCTTCACAAACTATAATCCCGCATCATTCACAGGGCTTGCGGGTTTGCAACCCTCAACGGTGCTTGGCTCGGTGGATGTGAAGCCTGAGCGTCAAACGGAATTAGAAATCGGAACGGACTTTGCGCTCTTGGAAAACCGTATCGGTGTTGAATTCAGCTATTACAACAAAATAACAACCGACTTGCTTTTGAACCGCACCCTTGCGCCCACAACTGGATTTTCCAATCTTCTGGCAAACGTCGGAACGCTCACAAGCAATGGTATTGAACTTCTTGTACGCGTCGTTCCGGTGCAAACCGATGATTTCAAATGGACACTTACAGGTATTTACAACCAAAACCGTAGCGTTATCAATGGCGTAGAAGGTGGCTTTTTGCAAATTACCGACGGCTTTGGTCAAGTGGCTGTCGTAAACGGGCAGCAGCTTGGCGTGTTCCGCACGTTCTACGGAGCGCGTAAGCCCGACGGTTCATACTTGCTTACTCCCGCAGGCTTGCCCCAGCGTGAGCGTGGTACGGTGGATAAAAACGGTATCGGTACACCGCAGCGCGATGCAAACGGTCAGCCGACGGGTGTACAGTTGCAAAAAGTTGTTGGCGACCCAAACCCCGATTTTACCTTGTCCTTCATCAATGAATTTGCGCTCGGCAAGCTCTCGCTTCGTGTGCAGGTGGACGGAATGTACGGGCAGGATGTCTTCAATTTCACGCGCCGTGTGGGCGTGAGTTCCAACTACGGCGGTTTGCCGGAGTATGGCGTAGAGCTGCGCGACAACTTCCCGTCATACCGTCAAGGTGGTTTGCCGCTTGGGTGGAATCAAGCAAAATTCGCGCTCTTGGGCGATTGGGTGGAAGACGCATCCTTTACCCGCTTGCGCGAAGTGGCGCTTTCCTACGAAATCAATCCTGAGAACTTTATGAGTATTCGTGCAGCACGTCTCACGCTCACGGGGCGTAACTTGCTTGTCCTGACGCAATACTCAGGCTGGGACCCGGAAGTGAATGCGGGCGGTCAGCGCACTGCCGTTCGCGGCTTCGACTTTGTGGAAGTACCGCTTCCGCGCAGTTTCTCGCTTGGTCTTACACTTACGTTTTAATTCTGCCAATCACAATTGTCATTCCCGCGCAGGCGGGAATCCAGAACACAACATAAATTCCGAAATTACGCGAATCGCACCATTCTATGTCAAACTACTACGTTTATATTCTCGCCAGTCAACGCAACGGTACGCTTTATATCGGTGTTACCAATAATTTGCAGCGTCGAATGTACGAACATAAAAATGGCCTATCGGATGGCTTTACGAAGCAATATCATGTCGCAATGCTTGTTTGGTACGAACAGACGAGTGATGTTGCAAGCGCTATTCATCGTGAAAAGCAACTCAAAAAGTGGAATCGTGCGTGGAAGTTACGACTTGTGGAAGATCATAATCCCGACTGGAAAGATTTAGCGGAGGATTGGTTCACGTTGGAAAATGGTATTGCACAAGATGTTGGTTCTTGAAGGTATAATGACAGATGGTGATTCACGATAGATCAAAACGGCTTTGTTGATATTTTCTGGATTCCCGCCTTCGCGGGAATGACAGATGCCGATTATTTAGATAATACAAAATTTACAAATCAATTACTTTTACCCATTTTACCATGAAAACACGATTTTTTCACGTCCTTGCGGCATTATTCCTCGCTTTTGGAATAAGCAGTTGCTCTTTGGACTATGTGAATCCGAATGCGGCGGCTGAAAACCAAGTGCTGACCACGCGCGAGGGCTTGTTCACGCTGGCAGTTGGTATGCAGCAATATTATGCCACCCAAACCATAGAGGCATACATCACACGCACAGGCATAACGACGCGCGAACTCGGCGTAACAACGACCTTCCAGAATCCGCTTGATTTGCAAGTGGGCGGGGCAGAATTACCGACAGAAAGTGGCGACGTTCTCGCCATTTGGCAGCGTTCCTACCGCGTCGTTGGTATGGCAGACAACATTCTTGCTAATGCGCCCAATACGTCAATTCTTATGCCTGCTGGTTCGCGGTCAGGCTTGATAGCGCTTGCTTCGCTCTATAAGGCGATGAGCCTGGGGCATTTGGCAATGTATTTCGAGCAAGCGCCGCTTACGGTCGGTACTGCTTCGGCGGGGGCTACTTATCGTCCTCGTGCAGAAGTATTGACCGAAGCAATTCGCCTTCTGGACAATGCGGCACAGCAAATTACTACGAATGCTCCTGATGCAAACTTCACGGCAACAGTTATCGCGGGTGGTTTTAATCTGAGCAATACCATTCAAGCAATGCGAGCGCGGTTTTTGCTGATGGCAGGGCGTAATGCGGACGCTATTCTGGCAGCAACTGCCGTCAATACAGCCGCCGCAGGGCTTTCTGTTTTTCGCTATGACGCGCAGCTGAACCGTAACCCGATTTATCAAAATGTTATTGTTGGTAATAATTATGCGCCGCGCGACTTCTTTGGAACGCCTGTTTTCACCGATACAACCGATGCGCGTCTGCGGTTTTTTATGCGGGCGAATGCGCGTAAAGGTACGCAACCAGCATCATTTGATGTGGATGACCTCGCCGCAACATTCTTTGCTGCTGCGGACGTTGCTATGCCAGTCTTCCGTATGGGAGAGATGGCGCTCATTCGCGCAGAAGCACAAGCACGTCAGAATAATCTCGCGGCAGCCGTCACGGAAATAAACGCTATTCGTACCAAACGTGCCACTGCCGACCCGCACGGCATCGGTGCAAATTTGCCAACATATTCCGGGGCAATGACGCAAGACGCGATATTGACAGAGATTTACGCCCAGCGCTGCGTAGAACTGTTTCTGACCGGAATGCGTATGGAAGACCAGCGCCGTTTTGGTCGCCCTGCGCCGCCGACTCCGTCGTCCTTCCAGTCAGAACGAAACCGAAATTTCTACCCCTATCCGTCGTTGGAAAGGGATAACAACACAAATACTCCCGCCAATCCGCCGATTTAAGCGTTTTGCCGCGCTAATGTTTGAAGACCATCGCACAGGATAGTGTGCGGTGGTCTTTTTTGTGTCGTAAAATTTGTCATAAAAGTTCATTTTTCCTGAAATCTATTTCACCAAAAGTGAATTTTTTACGATATTGGAGTCCTTGTGAATACCATTCCCTCACCAATTGGGCTGTAAAGAGACCATGAAAAAATACGGTAAATCTATTCTCGTTGTGGACGACCACGAAATGAGTGTTAAACTCCTCCGCCAAATTCTTACCGATGCAGGCTTTGATGTGTTTTCTGCCCATTCGGGGGAGCAGGCATTGAAGTTGGTGCAGGACTTCAAACCAGACTTAATCCTTTTGGATATTATCTTGGAGGGTCTGAACGGCTATAAGACCTGCCAAGTGCTTAAAATCATGGCTCCGCAGCTTCCGGTTATTTTTCTCAGCACCGTGCCTGACCGCGAAAAAGGGATGCAACTTGGTGCGGTGGATTATATCACCAAGCCGTTTCAAATGAAAGAAGTGGTTGAGTGCGTGAAGTATCACCTCGGTATTGGTGGCTTAGAAGGCGGTATTGATGACGATGAACTATGAGAAAGTACAAGGAAAAGTATGAAGGGTGAAGGGAATACAGAGGGACAGACTACTAGCAGCACAGCGCAAAGTTTGTACAAATCTATCATTCTTGAGCATAGCTCTAAGCCGCATCACTTCTTTGCTCTTGAATCGTATGATGCCTCGGCAACAAAAAATAATATGCTTTGCGGCGATGAAGTAACAATCTATTGCCGTTTCCGAGGAGAAAGGCTTGAGGAGGTCTCGTTTACAGGAACGGGTTGTGCCATTATGAAAGCCTCGGCTTCGCTGATGACTGAAGCCGTACGGGAACAAACCCGTGAAGGTGTGCTCAGAATGGTTGCACAAATGACGGATTTTGTGAATGGCGAAGACAGTGCTCTTGCTGCAAACTCACCTCTCCGTGCGCTCGCGGGAGTTCGTGGATTTCCTTCCCGCATCAAATGTGCTTTACTTCCATTTCAAGCACTCCATAGCGCTCTCATTGAAGTCCCTCGCTCGTAATTTCTTATTCCTCATTTGTAATTCATAATTACCCCCGCAATGCTTTCGCACCTTACCGCCGAAAACACGCCCCAAATGGTGAATGTTACCGAGAAGCAAGCCACGAAGCGCATTGCACGTGCTCGTGCTGTTGTCGCGGTCGGTGAAGAGATTCTACAGCTTTTGGACGAAACAGGCGGTAAAGAGCTTCATACTGCGAAGGGGGCGGTCTTTCAAACGGCCGTCATAGCGGGTATTATGGCAGCCAAAAAGACAGGCGATCTCATTCCGCTCTGTCATCCGCTACCATTGGAACATTGCCACATTGAGATCACTGTCAGCGAGGCGCGAGAAATAGTAATTGACTGCACGGCAAGTATTACCGCGAAAACCGGTATTGAAATGGAAGCACTGACGGGCGCAAGCGTGGCGGCGCTTACGGTGTATGATATGTGCAAGGCACTGTCGCACGACATCGTGATTCGGGAAGTGAGACTTATGGAAAAGCGCGGTGGGAAGAGTGATTTTGTGCGGGAGTAAAATTATGCAAAAATTTCATCGGCTCTTATGGTGAAATCTAGTGCCGGACTTGCAGAGCATATATCTTCATCGCTACAAATCCGGACATCTTTCAGCGATGTATAGACCTTCACGCGACGAGATTCCGGCAGAATATGCCACACGCACAGCACACCCGAAGCAAAATATTCCGCAAGTTTTTCGTCCACTTTACCAACACGGTCATTTTTGGAGATGAGTTCAATCGCAAAAGCTGGAACTGGCTGTTCTCCACGTGCCGAGGCTTGAATCTGTTCATGAGTGAAATAGGCAATATCGGGTCTGCGAACTTGACCACTTGGCAAAAGGCAGTCGGTTTCGGGAAGAAGCGTATGGCGCTGTTTGCGAAAAGGAGTTTGTTCAAATGCGAATAGGATGTTGTCAGCTATGTTGCGCTCCGTATTTCTCATAGAAACCTCGTTAATTTCGATAATACCGTTATTCCACTCATATTTCCAGCCGTCCGGCTCGCGTTCCCAGTCCAAAAAATCACGCAACGACATCTTCAAGCCGTCATATTTGGGGCGTGAGAGATGCACTACATCCTTGCGAATACGTGCCGTACCCTTGGGTAACGGGATAGCACGGGGTGTTCGTTTTGCTGCAATAGTAGCCATGATTGGATAGCAGAAGAAAAAAGAAATAGTTAAGTCCAGAACGGTACAAAGGTTCAATAACAAATTGCGCTTTTTTTACGCAAAAATCAACAGATTCGCCGTCTCAGAACGAAAAACATTGTGGAAAATCTCGCAGGTTTTCCTAAGTTGTGGTATTTGCTTGTACAAAAGCAAAAATTGACTGAAACACCCCGTAAAACCTAGCAAAAACGATTTTACCTTTCTTACTTTACTACACAAAGGTTTGTTATTATGCTTACCATGAATTCCGCTTTTGTGGAAGACTTATTTTTCGAGTATTTGCGTTCGCCGGACGCGGTTGCGCCTGATTGGCGTGAGTATTTTGATGCCAATCGCGCTGAAATTGCTACGGAACTAGGTGTTCCGGCAAATGCCCTTCCCGCAGCAGTGGCTCAGTATGCCACGCCCACACCGCCAAGCAGCGCAGCAGCAAGCTACACCAATGGCGCAAATGGTCATTCAAATGGCTCTGCCAATGGCTCGTCGTCGGCTCCTAACCCTACGCCTGTGCAAGCACCACCTGCTCAAGCAGCGCCTACAAGCACTCCCGCTCCGGCAAAGGCTGAACCCAAGATTTTTCTTGGTCCGCTGGATTCGATTGTGCCGATAAGTGGCGTAGCGGAGCGCGTTGTAACGAACATGGAATCAAGTTTGAATGTGCCTGTCGCAACGACCGTACGTACGATGCCGATTAAAGCATTGGAAGAAAATCGCAATGTGATTAACGGTATTCTTTCGCGCCGCCGTAAGAAGAAAATTAGCTTCACGCATATTCTTGCATGGGCTATTGTGCGGGCGCTCATGAAATATCCGGGTATGAACGATGCTTTTGCGCGGCAGGACGGAAAACCTGTGCGTGTGAAGCGCGGATCGGTGAACATGGGCTTGGCTGTGGATGCGGTTCGCAAGGACGGTTCGCGTGGACTGGTCGTGCCAAGCGTGAAGAACGCGCAAAACATGACGTTTGCTGAGTTCATTGCTGAATATGACAGCCTCATTGCAAAGTCTCGCGTGAACAAACTCGACGTAAACGACCTTTCCGGCACAACGGCTTCGCTGACCAATCCGGGTATGCTTGGCACAAACGCCTCCATTCCACGTCTGATGGAAGGCATGGGCTTGATTGTGGCGGCAGGTTCGATTGATTATCCAGCAGAAATGAAAGCGTTTGCGCCACAAATGCTGGCAACGATGGCGGTCAGCAAAGTAATGACCATTACCAATACCTACGACCACCGCATTATTCAAGGTGCGGAGTCGGGTGAGTTCTTGAATTATATCGAAGAATTGCTGAAGGGCGAGGATAATTTCTACGACCAAATTTTTGCCAGTCTGCACATCCCCTTCGAGCCGTTCAAATGGTCGGTTGATTTGAATAATAATCCTTTTTTCAACGGCGATACGGCAGAGGTGTTGGAGCAGGAAACGAAAGTTGTTCAGCTCATCAATGCGTATCGGGTGCGCGGGCATCTCTACGCAGACGTGAATCCACTTGGTTTGCAGGGGTATTACTATCCCGAATTGGACATCAGCCATTATGGGCTGACGATTTGGGATTTGAGTCGTGAGTACGATACAGGCGGCTTGGGCGGCATCAAACGCGCTCCGCTCCGTGATATTCTCACGCTTCTGCGCGATACATATTGCAGCAAAATCGGTGTGGAATTTATGCACATTCCCGAACTGGACAAAAAAGCGTGGGTGCGCGATAAATTCGAGGAAGTCTATAATCACGCCAAATATACCCGCGATGAAAAAATCCGTATTCTCGCTAAACTCGTGGAAGCGGAATCCTTTGAAAAGTACATCCACACGAAGTTTGTCGGCTCAAAGCGTTTTTCGGTCGAGGGCGGTGAAGTATTCGTGCCTGCGATTGACAAAATCTTGGAATTTGCTGCCGATAGAGGCGTAACCGATGTTTATATGGGCATGGCGCACAGAGGACGCTTGAATACGCTCATCAACATCATGGGCAAATCGGCTGCTGCCATGTTTAAGAAATTCCAAAACGAACTTGACCCGAATTATCAAGGCTCCGGCGATGTGAAATATCACCTCGGCGCACAGGGCAAATACAAACATCCGCGAACCGGAGTGGAAGTGGATGTCGTTCTAGCGCCCAATCCAAGCCATTTGGAAGCCGTAAACCCCGTTGTGGAAGGCATGGCGCGTGGGCGGATTGATGAGATAAACGATAAAACATTTTCCAAAGTGTTGCCGATTCTCGTTCATGGCGACTCCGCAATGGCGGGCTTGGGAATAGTGCAAGAAACGCTGAACTTGGCTCGCTTGCGTGGGTACAAGACCGGCGGCACGATTCATATTATCATCAATAACCAAATCGGCTTTACGACGATGCCGGAGGATGCACGTTCCACGATTTATTGTTCCGACATCGGCAAAATGCTGCAAGTACCGATTCTGCACGTGAACGGCGGCGACCCGGAGGCTGTGCTCACGGCAGCCGCATTTGCGATTGAGTACCGCCAAGAATTTGGCGAAGATGTGATTATTGACCTCATGTGTTACCGCAAATACGGGCACAACGAAACCGACGAACCCGCATACACACAGCCTTTGCTCTATAAAAAAATCAAGACGTTGCCTGCTGCATCCGAACTCTACCGCGACCATCTGCTTGAGGAAAAACTTATTTCCCGCGAAGAGGCTGATGCAATCTATGCCGATGTGCAAAAGCGCTGGGACGATGCTTTTGCGGCAAGTAAAGAAGCGAAGCCAAAGGAACTGCCGCGCCCGCCGCAAGTGGATATGTTTACTTCGTCCGATACTCGCATCAGCGCTGACCTTGTGCGTGACCTCGGCGAAAAACTCAGTACTGTTCCGGGGCATTTTACCGTTCACCCGAAACTGGCAGATTTGCTGAAGCGGCGTGGAGAAATGGTGTCGCAGGATAAAGGCTTGGATTGGGGTATGGGTGAAGCGCTCGCCTTTGGTTCATTGCTCGTGGAAGGCTATCCCGTGCGGATTACGGGCGAGGACGCGGCGCGTGGCACGTTCAGCCACCGCCACGCTGTGCTGACGGACTTTATGACCGAAAGCGAACTTATTTTGCTTGACCGTGTGAAGCAAGGGCAGCATCCGTTCTATATCTACGATTCGGCACTGTCGGAATTTGGCGTGATGGGCTTTGAATACGGCTACAGCGTCCAGCGCCCGCAAGGACTCACGATTTGGGAAGGGCAGTTCGGCGACTTTATGAACGGTGCGCAAACGATTATTGACCAGTTCCTTTCCTCCGGCGAAACCAAGTGGGCACAGACTTCCAGCCTCGTGCTTCTGCTGCCGCACGGATACGAAGGTCAGGGACCCGAGCACTCCAGCGCTCGCTTGGAGCGGTTCTTACAGCTTTGCGCCGAAGATAACATGATTGTCGGGAATTTTACAACACCCGCACAGCTTTTCCACGCTCTTCGCCGTCAGGTCAAGCGCGAATTCAAAAAGCCGCTTGTGCTGATGACTCCGAAAAGTATGCTCCGCAGCCCGCTTGCCGTCTCGAAGATTGAGGAATTTACGAGCGGAACATTCCAAGAAGTAATTGACGACACCGCCGTAAAAGCAGAAAATGTACAGCGAGTACTGTTCTGTTCGGGCAAAGTCTATTACGACCTTGTGGCAAAGCGTACAAAACTTGGCGCTGACGATGTAGCGATTGTGCGCTTGGAGCAGTTGTATCCGTTCCACGAAGCGCGTGTTCGTCAGATTTTGCAGAAGTACGAACGCGCAAAAAATGTGGTATGGGTGCAGGAAGAGCCGAAAAATATGGGCGCATGGTCGTTTGTTGCACCACTTTTTGCGGAGTTGCTGCTCATTAGCCAAAATCTCCGCTACGCCGGACGGAAGGCAAGCGCCAGTCCGGCAACGGGATTTGCGGCGGTGCATAACCTTGAGCAAGAAGCCTTGCTGGATGCGGCATTTGGGCAGTTTTAAGATTATAGAAATGGAGAAACGTCTCGAATCGTGCATTAGTGCGGTTCGGGACGTTATTGTACTGTACATAGACACACTCTTTGAATGGATATTATGCAAAAGCCTACGATTGGCGTATTCTCCTTTTTTGCCGGAGCCGGATTTTTGGATTTGGGATTTGAAACCACAGAGCACTTTGAGACGCTTTTTGTGAATGAATATCACAAAGCGTTTATGAGTGTTTATGAGGCTTCGCGGAACAGTTTGGGCATTGTCGCACCTGTTTTTGGTCATCACACGTGCAGCATTGAGGAGTATCAGTTAAACAAATCGTATGGTTCACTGCCAGATTTTATGTCTGAAGCTCGTCGTACGCATGATATTATAGGCTTTTTGGGTGGTCCACCATGCCCTGATTTTTCCATTGCTGGTAAAAATAAAGGACAAACGGGAGAAAATGGACGCTTGTCAGAGACATATGTGAATTTGATTTGCCAAGCAAAACCAGATTTCTTCTTGTTTGAAAATGTGAAAGGATTGTACAACACTAAAAAGCATCGAGAATTTTTTGATGCGATGAAGCAAAAGTTGATTGCATCGGGGTATTATCTTACGGAAAAGCTCATCAATGCTATTGAGTTTGGTGTGCCACAAGATAGGGAACGAATAATTCTACTGGGCTTTCAACGCTCCTTGTTGGGCGATTTGGGTTTCAAATTAAATGGTTCTCCGCTTATCAAGAATTTTCCTTGGCAAGAGCACACTCGTTACAAAGCCTCAGAGGTGCTGGCGCTTCCTTGGGCAGTAATGGAGCCATTTGTAGCTGACTCTTGGAAGCCTGAACCTACCGATATTCCGCTTGAGCTGACTGTTGAGCATTGGTTTCGCAAGAACGATGTTGTGCATCATGCAAACGCAGATCATCATTTTACACCCCGTGCAGGATTACCAAAATTTCAAACAATTCCTGAAGGCGACGACCTCAAAAAATCCTACAAACGTCTTCATCGCTGGCGATACTCGCCGACGGCTGCCTATGGAAACAACGAGGTTCATTTACATCCCTACAAAGAGCGACGTATCTCGGTTGCGGAGGCACTTGCGATACAGTCTTTACCCAAAAATTTCATTATTCCGGCGGAAATTTCGCTGACCGATATGTTCAAAACTATTGGTAATGGAGTTCCATACTTAGCTGCACAAGGGCTTGCGCTCTCAATCAACGATTTTTTATACCACAATCCAATTCGGGATTTGAAAGCCGTCTATGAACCAAATCACAGCAAGTAATCTTGCGTCGTTTATCGGTCAGTTGCAGAAGGAAATAGCGTACAACTACATCAATCCTCGCAATCATGGGTTAATTGAAATTGTTGATGTCGTACTCCCAGAGGGTCCAATTTTTATCAAACGCTGGAACCCTCATAATGGCGAGTCTTCATCGGAAGCAAGTGTTACTTCCATTTCAACGGAAATGCTCTGGCGCGTTGCCAATGCACTGGTGCCAAATCAGCCAATTAACATAGACAGAATCTTGGGCGCAAGCTACAATACACGGAGTGTGCTTGAATCCTTGCTTGCTAACACGCCCCAATTTTACTACTGTTATCCGGGGCGCATTGAAAACACAGGTGGTAAGCCTGTTGTGAAACGTGGGCATAAACATCTCATTTGGTTGCCGGAGACACCGCACAAACAGGGCATTGCGACAGAACATAGCACAGATATTGTGATTTCGGAAGTTCCAACGGTAGAAGTCTATTACGATAGTTTGGTACTGCCTGAAGCCATGCCAGATGTGGAAATGGACATTGAGGTGCAGCGTCGCCATGCACAGATTCAAATTGCGTTGTATTTTATTGGTCATCAACTTGGCTTCCGCACATGGATTGCGCAAAATGATAAAGGGTTTTCTTACAAAAACAAGCGATTGGCGGAATACGACGGTGTTATTGCTTCCCTGCGCGACGAAAAGCTCATTTCTGCCCACAGCGAAGCTATCCATGCCGCGTTGCTTATAGATTGCATCTGGTTCAAAAATGGTAAACTAATGCCTGCTGTGATGGAAATTGAGCATTCAACAGGTGTAACAAGTGGTCTGACACGAATGAAAAATTTTTGCGATGTATTTCCGCCATTCCCAACGCGATATGTGATTGTCGCCGACGACAACGAGCGTGAAAAAGTCGTCCGTGAAGCAAACAAGCCACAGTTTCATACCTTAAACGTGAGGTTCTTTCCGTATTCTGCGGTTGAAGAACTCTATGCGCTTTGCCAGCGAAGGAAATTGCGGGGTGTAACGGAAGAGTTTTTGGATTGCTATATGGAGCCAGTTCTGATGCAGCGATAAGACAAACAAACATCCTTACAGCACATTTTTTTTTTCATGCCCTCACGTTTCCAAAATTCCACAACCATCATCACCGGCGCTGCCTCCGGCATTGGCAGGGAACTGTCTTTGCAAGCCGCCGCCAAAGGATCGCGGGTAATTGCCGTGGACGTTAATCCAACAACATTGCAAGAAACTGCCGCGCTTGCTGCAAAGGAAAGTTTGTCGGTGGAAACGCACCTCGTGGATGTTTCTAAGCCGGATGAAATCGAAGCCTTTGCACAAAAAATTCTTCCTACCTTGTCCGGCAAGCGGCTGATTTTGGTGAATAACGCTGGCGTTGCGCTCTTGGGCGGGTACTGGTGGGACATGACGCTTGAGGATACGGAATGGCTCTTGAGCATAAACCAAATGGGTGTAATCCGCATGACGAGGGCGTTTCTGCCCTCTATGCTTGCGCAGAATGACGGGCATATTGTGAACATTTCAAGCGTGTTCGGGCTTGCGGGGATGGCGCAGCATTTGGCATATTGCACATCGAAGTTTGCCGTGCGCGGTTTCACCGAAGCTCTCAGGATGGAGCTTTTGACCACGAACATCGAAACCACCTGTGTCCATCCGGGCGGTATCAAAACAAATGTTACGAACAACGCACGCCGGAGCGGAGAACTCTTTACCGAAGCGATGGTGAGCGAATCACACGAAGAATTTACGCGTAATGCTTTCACAACTGCCGCCAGCGCTGCTCGGCAAATCCTCCGGGCGATAGAAAAGCGGAAGCGCCGCTTGCTGATTGGTGCTGATGCGTGGGGCTTTGATGCGCTCGCAAGGCTTTTCCCGGTGCGCTATACAAGCATTATTGCGTTTGTGATGAATCGTTTTTTTGAAAACCCCCACCAACAACGAAAAAGACTACACCAATGACGGCAGACTACGAATTTGGCATTGTCGGAACGGGCTTTGGCGGCTTGATTGCTGCTTTGAAGCTCCAAGAGCTTGGCAAAAATTCCTTCGTCATGTTTGAGCGTGCCCCCGACGTTGGTGGTACGTGGCGCGATAACTTCTATCCGGGCTGCGCGTGCGATGTACAGTCCAATCTTTATTCGATTGCCTCTCAGCCCAATCCCGCATGGTCGCACACATTTTCCACGCAGCCCGAAATCTGGCAGTACATGAAAAATGTTATTGCCAAGAATCACCTTGCGCCGCATATTCGGCTGAATACAACGGTTACCGCCGCACATTTTCTTGAGAAAGAAGGTGTGTGGCTTCTGCGAGACCAGCACGGGCGCGAAACGCGAGTGCGAATGCTCCTTCTGGCGACAGGACCGCTCAATCGCCCGAATAAACCGCACTTTGCGGGCATGGAGCGTTTTCGGGGCGAGATTGTTCATTCTGCTGAATGGCGCACCGATATTGACCTTCAGGGAAAACGTGTCGCGGTAATTGGCACAGGGGCAAGCGCGATTCAGATTGTTCCGGCAGTGGCTCCACTCGTCAAGCAATTAAGCGTCTTTCAGCGCACACCTGCATGGATTGTGCCCCGATTCGACAAGGTAGTCTCCGGCTTTCGCAAGAATCTCTTTCGGCGCTTTCCGGCATTGCAGCGTTTTGTGCGGCGGCGCATTTTCTGGGCAAATGAAATAAGCGGTTATACGTTTGTTCACGACACGAAGCTGCGTCGTATTCCTGAGATTTTTGCTCAACGGCATCTGAGGAGGCATATCAAAGACCCCGACTTGCGACGAAAATTCACACCGAGATATGAGCTTGGCTGCAAGCGTGTTCTGGTCTCCGATGATTTTTACCCCACGTTCAATCTTCCGCACGTCCACTTGGAGACCGCTCCCATTCAAGAGTTTACCGAAAATGGTCTTCGGTGCGAGGGGAAAGAAGAGCAGAGTTTTGATGTGATAATTCTCGCAACAGGCTTCATTGCGGCAGATATAGATTGGGGAATCGAAATCACGGGCTTGCAAGGGCGAAATTTGATGGACGAATGGAAACAAACTGGTGCAGAAGCGTATTTAGGCACGACCGTCTCAGGATTCCCAAACCTCGCTCTGGTGCTGGGACCGAACACCGGCGGCGGGCATAATTCGGTGCTGGACACGATGGAATCGCAAATGGATTATGTGGCGGAGTACATCCGCTTGCTCGAAAGTCAGTCACCAAGCACTTTTCTCGACCTTCGTGCTAACGTACAAAACGCATACAATCATCGTTTGCAGACAATGTTTCACGGCACGGTGTGGTCATCGGGCTGCAAAAGTTGGTATTACAGTTCAGAAGGGAAAAATACAACCATTTATCCGCGATTGAACAGGCATTTTCGCAAAGCAGTTTCTACGTTCAAGTCCGATGAATACACAATTTCTCACTCTTAACCCGCTTGGCAAATGAGTACCATTCCATTTACGCCGCTCCGCGAGATTTCACGCCGTCTTCACGCCCGCGAACTTACTTCACGCGAGTTGACCGAAACACTTCTTCGGCACATCGAACGGCACAATCCGCGTATTAACGCCATTTGCATCATGGACGCAGAAGGTGCTTTGAAGCAGGCTTCGGAAGCAGACGCAGCGCTGGCACGGGGGGAAAGCACTGGTGCACTGCACGGCATTCCTTTTACTGTAAAAGATACCTTTGCTACAAAGGGCATGAGAACGTCGTTTGCGAACCCGCTTTTGCGCTCGCACGTGCCTGACTACGATGCCACGATGGTCGAAAGGGTGAAGAAGGCGGGTGGAATCTTGCTCGGTAAGACCAATTTGCCCATGTTTGCGTTTGATTGGCAAAGTACGTTTTGGGGCAGAACAAATAACCCGTACAACGAAAATCATGTCGTCGGGGGAAGTTCAGGCGGTTCGGCAGCGGCTTTGGCGGCAGGCTTCACGCCGTTGGAGATTGGTAGCGATATTGGCGGTTCGCTCAGGATTCCGGCGCATTTTTGCGGTGTGGTGGGTTTTCGTCCCACGGAGCGGAGTTTATCGGATTTCGGGCATATTGCTCCGCCCGGCTCACCCAAAATGCTCCGTTCGATGATAACCGTTGGACCAATGGCGCGAACGCTGGATGATGCGAAAATGCTCTTGGAATTGCTCTGGGGGTACGACGACCGAATGTGGCAAAACCCTCCCGTGCCGCTTCAGAACACGCTTACGGCTGCGGATGTTCCGCTCAAAGGGCTGCGGATTGCGTACTCGCCCACGATTGGCGAGCGCCGAGTTTCACGCGACACGGAGCGTGTTTTTTCGGCATTGCTCATGCGCTTACGCGAAGAAGGCTGCACACTTATCGAAAAAGCTCCTGCCGAACTAGACACAAAGCGGGCTGCGGATGATGCACTTGATGTGTGGGGACGCTTAATGACGATGGAGACGTTGACGGAAATTCCTTCTTTTGTACCTCGCACACTGATTGCGCCTTTGCTTGCGGCTTTCCATTATGCAAGTTTTCGCGGCGGTTCTCTCCCGCTCATTAAAGGACTTTTGCAATCGCCGCGTGGTTTTGCGCGTGTTCTTGACCGTAGGGATGCAATAATTCAGTCAACCGAGCAATTTTTCGATACGCACGATGTATGGCTCACGCCCACCGCCGTACACGCTGCATTTCCACACCTGCGCATGGGAACGCCGCTCACGATTGACGGCGCAAAAATTCCTTACACCGAAGCACACGCACCATTTGCCTGCACAACGGTCTTGCAAGCCACGCCCATCGTTACCATGCCGATGGGTATGAGCAGCGACGGGCTTCCGATAAGCGTTTCCGTGCATGGCAAGCGCTGGCACGACTGGCGTTTGCTGACGATAGCAGAGCAGATTGAGAAGTTGGGAACAGGTTTTGTGCCGCCTGCGGGGTGCTTGTAATGCTCACATTGCTCACCAAAGGTGTTTTTTGTATTTTTGCTTTACAACCATTTTTGCGCGAGTTTATCACAATCACGGAATAATTATGCAAACCACCTATACCGTCCAAGCGGATAATTTCGATGCTTGGGCAAGTTGCGTAAAATCTACTTTTCAGGGTAAAACGCTCCGAATTATCATTGATGATACCCCTCTTGAAGAGGCAAGCAATGGCGAAAGTACCGATTTCGCTGACCGCGACGGGTTAGACGAAACTGAGTATCTGATGCGCTCCGAGGCGAATAAACAGCATTTGCTTACAGCATTAGAAAACGTAAAAGCAGGTCGAAATACTCTATCACGATTGAAAATATTAACGACCTCAACGACGTTGAAAAGCTACGGCAAATTCGCCAGCGTTTCTTTGATTCGCAGCAGGAAAAGCTATGAGGAAAATTGCCTTTGAAGGGAGCTCCTTTGAACATCTCTTTGATTGGGCAAACGCTAATCCCAAAAAGTTGCTCAAAATTTTGGAATTGATAGAATCTGCTCGCCGTACTCCATTTCAAGGCATAGGTAAGCCAGAGCCACTAAAGCACGAGTTCAAAGGGTGCTGGTCGCCTCGTATAGACGACGAGCATCGGCTTGTGTACATGGTTTCGGATGATGCCATCACCGTACTCTCCTGCAAATACCACTACGATTCGTAAAGAACACAAAATCTTGAGAAAATCTTTAGACCCACCACCGTAGATTTGAACACACCTTGAGAATATATGCCGTAGTTTTGCTTTTGTAAATCACTCGTGTTTCACGGTACGAAAGCAAATCGCAATGGCTCTCGAATTTATTATTGGTCTTGTGCTTTCTGTCCTCCTTTTGGGATATTTGCTCTACGCAATGCTGTATCCCGAACGATTTTAGGAGAAGCAGATGCAACCCTTAGAATTTCAGCAAATCGCCCTTTATTTCGGGCTTCTCATCGCCTGTACGCCGCTTCTGGGTGGCTTTATGGCAAAGGTGCTTCAGGGTGAAAAAACATGGCTTACACCTGCTCTGAAGCCTGTTGAAGATTTTATCTATAAACTCTCCGGTGTGGATGACCGCGAAGAAATGTCGTGGAAAGAGTACGCTTTTGCGCTTCTCGTCTTTAATGCACTGGGTTTTCTTGCGGTCTTTGCGCTGATGCTTGCGCAGGGCGCTTTACCGCTCAATCCACAGGGCATTGGCGGTACATCGGGCTTTCTCGCTTTTAATACTGCCGTGAGTTTTATGACGAACACCAACTGGCAGGCATATTCCGGCGAGGCGGCACTTTCTTATCTTACGCAAATGCTGGGTTTGAGCGTCCAAAATTTCGTGAGTGCAGCCACGGGTATTGCCGTGATGATAGCACTGACGCGGGGTATTGCTCGCAAGCAAGTCACAGGTATTGGGAATTTTTGGGTGGATTTGACGCGCACGACGCTCTACATCTTGCTTCCGCTTTCTCTTCTTTTAGCAGTGGTGCTTATTTCGCAAGGCGTAGTGCAATCCTCCGGAACTTATGTGCAGACCACAACGCTGGAAGGACGCTCACAAGTAATTCCGCTTGGTCCTGCGGCTTCGCAAATTGCCATCAAGCAGCTTGGCACGAATGGCGGTGGCTTTTTCGGTGTGAACAGCGCTCATCCGTTTGAAAATCCTACGCCCTTCAGCAATTTTCTGCAAGTCTTTGCCATTCTGCTTCTTCCGGCGGCACTGACCTACACCTACGGTAAAATGGTCGGTTCTGTGCGTCAGGGCTGGACAATTTTTGCCGCTATGCTGTCGGTGTTGCTGGTCGTGTTAGCAGTATCGTTGTGGTCGGAAACAAGCTACAATCCCGTATTACAAACTTCTGTTCAAATGGAGGGCAAAGAACAACGCTTCGGCATGGCAAACAGCGTTCTTTGGGGCATGACCACGACAGTCGCCTCGAATGGTTCTGTAAACGCCATGCACGACAGCTTTTCACCGCTTGCGGGCGGAATGGCGATGCTGAATATGATGCTTGGAGAAGTCATTTTCGGCGGTGTTGGAGCCGGAATGTACGGTATGCTGATGTTTGTTGTCATCACGGTCTTCATTGCGGGCTTGATGGTGGGTCGTACACCGGAGTATTTGGGCAAAAAAATTGAGTCGTTTGAAGTGCAAATGGCAATGCTCACAATTCTTGCTCCGAGCGCAGTAATACTCATCGGAACAATGATTGCGGTGCTGATACCGCAAGGGCTGTCGAGTCTGAACAATCAAGGACCACACGGTTTTTCGGAGATTCTGTATGCCTTCACGTCAGCAGCAGGCAATAACGGAAGCGCCTTTGCGGGGCTAACGGTGGACACGCCGTTTTACAATATCGCACTTGGTATCGGTATGCTGGTGGGGCGCTTCGGTGTGATTCTACCTGCTTTGGCGATTGCCGGAAGTATGGTCGGAAAAAAGTACACGCCGCCGTCACTCGGCACATTCCCGACGGATAAACCGCTTTTTACTGCGCTTCTGATTGCCGTTATCACTATTGTCGGCGCTCTCACGTTCTTTCCGGCGCTCTCGCTGGGTCCGATAGTGGAGCATTTGCTGATGAATGTGGGCAAGGTGTTTTAATAAATGTGAAAGAAAATCCGTACATTTGTTTGAGATAAATGCTTTTGTATCACTTTTTGCTTAGGTACATGATGGAAACAGACACAGAAGTAAATGCAATGCTTGTGGCAAAACAATATGCAGAGCGCTTGCAGTCGTTATATGCTCAAATTCGTTCATGGCTTGGCGAAGAACACTATTCATTTGAGCAAGGTTCTCTTGTTTTAGAACAGATGATGGTTGGTGAATACACGGCACCAACATTGGTCATTCGCAATAAACATAGCCACTCTATTGTTGCATCCTTAGAGCCTGTTGGTGCGCTCATTATTGCAGCTGCAGGACGTGTTGATATTCACGGTGATATTGATTCGGATTATCTCCTTTATCTTATGCCGAGTTCTGGTATCTATTTAAAAACAACCGTTAAAGGTGTGCACAATAGCGAAAAAAACGAAGAAAAAGTCAATCTAACGCCGTATAGAGAAGTCCCTGTAGAGGGATGGTATCGCCCCGAAATGCGAGGACTGGGAAGAGTAAAGCCTATCAGCAAAGAACTTTTTTTTGATATTCTTCTTGAGGTTTCGCCCGATGAAGTATTTGTCAATGCTTGATAAAATCTGGGATGACTATGAGTTTCAGAAAAAAAGCCTGGCACTCGTTCAGAATACCGCAAAACATAACGACCGAGAATCTGAAAGTACTGTCGTCTCCAAACTCCTTATAAATGCAGGGCTGGCGGACGTATCTGTAGAAATGGTGGGTAGCCAAATTATATCCGCAAGGCGAGTACTTCAAGACTATGTTATTCTCTCCGTCTGGGTTATGTTTGAACGGTTGCTCATTGAGTTTCTTCAAAAACTTATCGCTACTGATGTTACTCTATTCGTTGATAATATCACACGACAAATGGTAGTAGAGCAAGTTCGTAATGACATAGAACGATGGAAGTCCGATATGATGCTGGATATGGTCAAGCCCATTATTTCTGCCGATACGGCAGGTACGCTTAAAAAAATTAAGCGACACCGCGACTGGATTGCGCATCGAAACCCTGCAGCCACGCCCGAAAAGATAGACCCTCGCACAGCATACGAGCTTGTACGCGAAGCAGCACGCCAAATCGAACAATTAAAACCAATTACACCCTAAAAACTTCTTCAAACCTTGTTTCTTCGGTGATACTCTTCTGTATCGCCAGGGGTAGCACATGTCAAAAATGAACAAACTCACAACAAAATAATCAACAATCATGCAATCTTCTCAATCCCTCTTCGACCCAGCAATCACGCGCCGTGCAGCACTGGAAGCATTTACAAAACTGAATCCGCGTGTGCAACTGAAAAATCCCGTCATGTTTCTCGTGGCGGTGGGCGCGGTGCTTTCCACTCTGACCGTCATGCGTGATGTTGCAAACGGTACATTTTCAGGCTTCACGCTTCAAATCACGCTTTGGCTTTGGTTCACGGTGCTTTTTGCCAATTTTGCCGAAGCCATTGCCGAAGGGCGCGGCAAAGCGCAAGCAGACGCGCTGCGCAAAACCCGCACGGGCACAATGGCTCGTTTGCTCACAAATTATCCTTCCTCCGCAGAACACCGCGTTGGTGCTGCCGAACTGAAGCGCGGCGATATCGTCATTTGCGAAGCGGGCGACACTATTCCGGGCGACGGAGAAGTCATCAAAGGCATTGCAAGTGTGAATGAATCTGCCATCACGGGTGAGTCTGCGCCTGTCATTCGTGAAGCGGGCGGCGACCGCAGTGCCGTAACAGGCGGAACGCAAGTGATAAGTGATTCAATTTACGTCCGCATCAGCACCGAACAAGGAGATTCGTTTCTTGACCGCATGATTGCTCTCGTTGAGGGGGCAAAGCGTCAGAAGACACCGAATGAAATCGCGCTCAGTATCTTGCTGTCGGCGTTGTCCATTGTGTTCTTGCTGGCGGTTGTTACGCTGAAAGGATTTGCTTCTTACTCTGAGACCGCATCGGGGCTGACGGTGCAAGGTATTCCTTCGCTTTTGAGTGTTCCGGTGCTAATCGCGCTTTTGGTTTGCCTGATTCCGACTACGATTGGCGGTCTGCTTTCGGCAATCGGTATAAGTGGCATGGATAGGCTTATTCAGCGTAATGTGCTGGCAACGAGCGGTCGCGCTGTCGAAGCGGCGGGCGATGTGGATGTGCTGCTTCTCGACAAAACCGGCACGATAACGCTGGGAAACCGCATGGCATCAGCGTTCATTCCCGCAAGCGGTATTGACCCCAAGCGGCTTGCCGAAGCCGCGCAACTGTCGTCGCTTGCCGACGAAACACCCGAAGGTCGCTCCATTGTGGTCTTGGCAAAGGAACAATTTGGTATTCGCGGACATGATGGTACGGAGCATCAAGCAACGTTTATTCCTTTTACCGCACAAACACGAATGAGCGGCGTGGATGTAGATTCACGCTCCGTTCGCAAGGGCGCTGCGGATGCTATCGAAAAGTTCGTGGATGCTCAAGGGGCTGCCTTTCCGCCTGAGGTGAAGCGCTCGGTGGAAGATATTGCCAAAACAGGCGGTACGCCGCTTGTGGTGGCGGAAATTGTTGACGGCAAAGCCGCAGTGCTGGGTGTGATTCACTTGAAAGATGTTGTCAAAGGCGGCATAAAAGAGCGTTTTGCAGAACTGCGCAAGTCCGGTATTCGCACGGTGATGATTACGGGCGACAATCCCCTCACCGCCGCCGCTATTGCTGCCGAAGCAGGTGTGGACGACTATATCGCCGAGGCAACGCCGGAGACAAAACTAAAGCGCATACGCGACGAACAGGCTTCGGGGCATCTCGTGGCAATGGTCGGCGACGGCACAAACGACGCGCCTGCGCTCGCTCAAGCAGATGTTGGCGTGGCGATGAACTCCGGCACGCAAGCCGCCCGTGAAGCCGGAAATATGGTGGATTTGGACAGTAACCCCACGAAATTGCTGGAAGTAGTCCACATCGGCAAACAACTCTTGATGACACGCGGCGCACTAACAACGTTCAGCATTGCAAACGACGTGGCAAAATATTTTGCCATTATTCCTGCTATTTTTGCAACGTTATACATGACAAACGGCAAAGGTGCTTTGTCTACACTCAACGTTATGCAATTAGCTACGCCGGAGAGCGCAATTTTATCGGCAATTATTTTCAATGCACTTATTATCGTTGCGCTTATTCCATTGGCATTGCGTGGTGTAGCGTATAAGCCGCTTCCTGCCTCGACGCTGCTGTGGCGCAATTTTCTTATCTATGGCGTGGGCGGCGTAGTGGTTCCATTTGTGGGTATTAAATTGATTGATATTCTCGTTGTGGCGCTGCATTTAGTCTGATTTTCTCAATTTTTTGAACGTATTTTCTCTTACCATGAAAACTACTCTCACGGCTCTGCGCCTCTTTCTCGTGATGACAATTCTTACGGGAGTGCTTTATCCGCTTGTCGTAACGGGCATCGGGCAAGGTCTTTTTAGTGATAAAGCAAACGGAAGTATTCTGAAAGGTACACAAAATCAAGCGATTGGCTCAGAACTGCTCGCACAAAAATTTGACAGCGCCATTTATTTTCAGTCGCGCCCGTCGGCGTGTGATTACGGCACGGTTGCAAGCGGCGCAAGCAACAAAGGTCCAACGAGTGAAGCACTGCAAAAAGCAGTTCAAGAGCGCCGCGCAGCTTTTCGCGCAAGCAATAACCTTGCTTCTACGCAAGCAGTCCCGTCCGATATGGCATTTGCATCGGGAAGTGGCTTAGACCCTCATATCAGCCCTGAATCAGCCATATTACAAGTGCCACGCGTGGCAAAAGCACGTACCTACAACGAGGCGCAAACGCAAGCCCTGAAGCAGCTAGTGGAGCGTGCGGTAGAATCGCCACAATTCGGTATTTTGGGGGTGGCTCGTGTGAATGTCTTGAAGTTGAATATGGCTCTGGATAGGATTCCGAAATAATTTACTGAACAGTTCACGTTCTACGATTAGAAATGAGAACGTCTATGCGGACAAGAAATACCTTTTGGGCACTTGTTGCCGTGTATTTGCTTCATGCGATTGTGCGGTTTTTCGATATGCCGTCAGGCATTCTTGCTACACACTTTGGTCTGGACGGCAGTGCAAATGGCTGGATGTCCAGTAATAGCTTCCTCGTCTTTCACTGCTTTATGGCGGTGTTCATCATCGGAGTTCGGTGGTTTATCGCCGCTACCGCTCGTTGGCAAAACGGTATCAATATGCCATCAGGATATTACGAACTTTCAATCTCGCAAAAGCAAGCATTTGTTAGCACTATGGAGCATCATTCATGGAATTTTGGATGCTTGATAATAGGACTTTTTATCGCTATTGATGGTCTGATATTACTTGCAAATACAAATGTTCCACCAAGTTTGCCGCTGGTGTTGGGATTGGTGCTGACAATGGTGTTTTTGGGCGGTATGGGGTGGTGGACAATCACTTTATTAAGCGCCATTCAGCGTATCAAAAAGCAAAATTTGTAGGGAAAAGTAATGTCAATTCAAGCTCATAATCGTCCCAATCCCGACGACCTCCTCGCCCAAATTCACGCCGACGAAGAGCGTCTCAAGCGTGGCAAACTCAAGCTCTTCTTCGGTATGAGTCCGGGTGTTGGCAAGACGTATGCTATGCTTCAAGAGGCACACACACGCCGAAGCGAGGATGTACAAGTATTGGTGGGCTATGTGGAAACGCATGGACGCGCTGAAACAGAAGCATTAGTGCGGGGACTAGAGGTTGTACCACGAAAAAAAATATTGTATCGTGGTGCTGAATTGGAAGAGTTTGATTGCGATGCCGTCTTGCGGCTGAAGCCTGCGCTTGTACTGGTGGATGAACTAGCGCATACCAACGCCGCAGGTGACCAAACGCCAACCCGCCACGCCAAGCGATGGCAAGATGTGTTGGAACTGCTGGATGCCGGAATTGATGTCTATTCCACGCTGAACGTGCAGCACCTCGAAAGCCGAGCTGACACGGTACGCGCCATTACTGGCGTTGTCGTCCGCGAGACCGTGCCGGATTCAATTCTGGAACGAGCCGATGAAATTGAGTTGGTGGATATTTCGCCCGAAGAACTTTTGGAGCGTCTGCGCGAGGGCAAAGTCTATGCGCCGGAGAAATCGGAGCAGGCTGTTCAGAATTTTTTCCGCAAGGGCAATCTCACTGCGCTGCGGGAAATGGCGCTTCGCCTCACTGCCGAGCGCGTGGAAGGGCAATTAAACGAATATATGACCGAGCATCGTATCGCCGAGACGTGGAAGTCCGGCGACCGCTTGCTTGTGGCGGTGAGCGCCAGCCCGTATTCCGAGCAGCTTGTACGCTGGACACGGCGCATGGCATATACCATGAAAGCGCCGTGGATAGCACTCAGCGTAGAGACGATGCGCCCTCAAAGCACGGAGAGTGCACAGCGTCTTGCGAAAAATCTTGCATTGGCGCGTGAATTGGGGGCAGAGATTCAAACGATTGCCGATGACGACGTTGTGCGGGGAATTTTGCGCTCGGCGCGGCAGCACAATGTTTCGCAGATTGTCGTCGGCAAGCCTGCGCACCAAGCTAGAGCATCCATCGTGGAGCGACTTATTGAGGAGAGTGGCACGATTGACCTGCACGTTGTTCGCGTCGAAACGCTGTGGGAAACGCGCATTGGTGGCGAAAAGCAAAATTCACGCTGGCAACTTTTGTCGGCGCTGTTCGCTGATTTTGCGGGTGATAATACCTCGCGGTGGCGTTCTTACGGTCTTGCTGCGGGTCTTTCGGTTGTGCTGGCGCTTCTTTGTTTGCCACTACTGGCAATTTTGAGTTATCAAGCAATTGGACTCATCATGCTTTTCGGAGTTGCACTTTCGGCGTTAGCACTGAGTGGTAGCGCCATTGTGCTCATGGCAGCCTTGAGCGCCTCGCTGTGGAATTTTCTGTTTATTCCGCCGCGCTTCACGTTTGTGATTGGTTCGCTAGAAGATAGATTGATGTTTTTGTTGTACTTTGCTATTGCATTAGCACTGGGTATTTTGACGAGCCGTATTCGTCTTCGTGAACGGTCTGTGCGTAAGCGCGAAGAGCGCACTGCCTCTCTCTACGACGTGGCTCACGAGCTTGCTTCCGCCCGAACAACGGACGATGTGGTTGCCGTCGGTGTGAAGCACATTAGTGCTCTTTTCGATGCTGATGTGGCGGTTTATCTAACGGAACGAAGCACATCTATGGCGCATGAACGCTTGCAGGAAAGTCCCCACGAAGCAAGTAATTTTAAGCCCGATGCAAAAGAGCGGAGCATTGCCGAATGGACATTTGGTAATCGCCGCGCTGCGGGGCGCTTTACGGCAACTCTTCCGGCAGCGCGGGCGCACTACACAACGCTCTCTGCGCCGCGTGGCGTGGTGGGTGTGCTGGGTGTGGCAGTGCGGGGCGAGCGTATTCGGAGTGATTGGCAGGGGCTATTGGATAATCTCGCAGGACAAATCGCATCGGCGCTGGAGCGCGAGGAACTGAATGAACTGGCAAAGCAAAGCCGCATTGTTGCTGAATCGGAGCGGCTCTACGGAACGCTGCTCAACTCTATTTCGCACGAATTTCGTACGCCGCTTGCTGTGATTAACGGCTCGTCGGAGGCGCTGGCGCTTGCCGTGCCGCCGCTTGCACCTGCTCATGTGGATTATGCTAACGAAATCCAGACCGCAAGCCGCCGACTGAACACGCTTGTCGAAAATTTGCTGGACATGACCCGCCTTGAAGCCGGGCATTTACAGTTACGCAAGCAGTGGTGCAATCTTGCCGATACGCTTAACGCCGCACTGGAGCGTACGCGAACGGAACTTGCACGGCGCAACGTGAGCTTTGATGCTGCATCAGATGTGATGCTTTGCTTTTGCGATACGGTTTTGCTGGAGCAAGCGCTGGTGAATATTTTGCTCAATGCCGCACGATACACACCACCTGGAACGCAGGTGCAGTGCGCCTTGCAAGAGACAGCAAGCGGCTATCGTATCAGCATTGCCGACAGTGGTTCGGGTGTTCCGCCAGAAGCGCTTCATCATTTGTTCGACAAATTTTTCCGTGCTGATGGTGCAAAAGCAGGCGGTACGGGGCTTGGGCTTTCGATAAGCAAGGGCTTTGTGGAGGCACACGGCGGCACGCTTCACGCAGAAAACCGTCCAAGCGGCGGTTTGAAAATGACAATAATGTTGCCGCGAGGGGCGGAACTGCCAACGTTGGAAGGATAACAAAGAAATATGACCATTCTCATTATTGACGACGAAGAGCAAATGCGCCGCTTGCTGACCATTACACTGGAAGCAAGTGGTTATCGCGTTTCTGAAGCCGATACTGGCAAGGGTGGAATTGTGCAGGCTGCAATGGTGCGTCCTGACTTGATTCTGCTGGATATGGGCTTGCCGGATATGGAAGGCGTGGAGGTTTTACGCTCGGTGCGGGCATGGAGCACGGTTCCGGTGCTCATACTTTCGGTGCGCGGAAGCGAGCAGGATAAAGTGATGATGCTGGACGCAGGAGCGGACGACTATGTAACCAAACCGTTTTCGCCTCACGAACTTTTGGCGCGTGTGCGCGTGGCGCTGCGCCATGCGGCGACGAAAGGTATGGAAACGCCGCGTGTCTGCGTAGGGGATGTCGAAATTGACCTTGCCGCTAGAGTCGTGAAAAAAGCTGGCTCCCCCGTCAAGCTCACTTCGACGGAATATGGAATCATCCGATTTTTGGCACAGCATGAAGGGCGAGTGCTGACGTATTCGCAGATTTTACGCGAGATATGGGGCAATCAGTACGCTGATGCGACTCATTACGTCCACGTCCACGTCGCGGCACTGAGGCGAAAAATTGAAGATAACCCTTCGCGTCCCGCGCTGATACTGACAGAATCGGGCGTAGGGTATCGGTTAAGCGGTGGTCAGTGAAGAGTAGGAAGAGCGTGTAGAGCATGAAACCGCCACTTGTGCGATTCAGGAAAAATACCTATTTTCATTTTTTGAATACTTCCTCCACACTTACTACTCCTTGAATTCAAGCTCAATATTCTTACCATTTTTCTGCTTCTTTTATGAAGAACATTTTCTTTTCGTGTTGTCTCGTCGCGGTACTATCCTTCGCAAGTGCCTTTTCCCAAGAAATAACGAATCCTAGTCTTTTGCAGCAGGGCGGTTATACGCTCATTTTCCGCCATGCTACCGCGCCCGGTGGACTGCCGCCAACAGGAACCGGAAATGATACCGGTGGCGCACTGGATTCTCTCTGGTGGATGCGCTGCGATGCGAATTACTCACGCCAACTCAGCGTCATCGGTCGCAATGAGGCAATGAATGTGGGGCGCACATTCAAACGCTTGAACATCAAAATTAGCCGAATTGCGGCAAGTGAGTTCTGCCGTTGCATTGAGACTGCTGTATTGATGAATACAGGGCTTCCGGTTACAATTTCGCAGGGCTTGACCATGACGCTTTATACGAACGAGTTGCGTACTCGCACTATTGATTCGTTGGCGCGTCCCATGCCGCCACAAGGCACAAATACAGTCTTGGTAACGCATGGTATTGAATTTGGCGACACGCTCTATAATCGTATCGCTACGCTTGCATGGAGCGATGCGGTTGTTTATCGTAATCGCACGGATGCTCGCCCTGAGTTTGTCGGGTTTATTCGCGCAGCCACGTGGGGGCAGCAAGCAACTAGCGTTGTGCTTCAGCAGGCGGCAACAAGGGTGAGCGACATTACCATTGCACCGAATCCTGCAAACGACAGGCTTTCCCTACGCACCCCCGAAAAATACAGCCTCCGTATTATCAATCCTTTAGGGCAGGTGGTGTTTGAAGATGAATCACTGCAAGACACCAGAGCGCTCAGTATTGAGGACTGGGCAAGTGCGGCATACACGGTGATTTTATCCAATAGCAAGCGCACCGTTTCGCAGCGCTTTGTGAAGACCCCGTAAAAACTAGTCTTTACCACAATAAAAAAGCCCAAGAAGCGCACACATAATGGTTTCTTGGGCTTTGATTTTTTTGCTCTAGCACGATTACAACTTATTCGCGTAATCTTTCAAAAATTTCTGCTCTTGTGGAGTGAGTGAGGCTTGACCTTTTTCATTGATTTTATCAAGAATTTCGTTCAAATGGTCTTCGTCAAGCGGGGTGGAATCTTCCTCGTCATCATCCACACGGCGTTCTATTCCTGCGAAGCGGCGCTCTGCCTCGGTGGTGGTGTATGGGGAGCGCCCCACGGAAGCCGGAGAAGGGGTACTTGCGCGGCGTGTGGGTTGCTGTGGACGCTCTTCGCGGCGAAAAAGGGTGAAATTGCCGGAGGAGAATTTTCCAAAATAGAGATGGGAGAATATGAATCCGAAAAACAGCCCGAAGCCCGCATCAGCAAAGGCGTTGATGAGTGAAGCAGGGTTGAACGAATGCGTGATAATGCTGCCCGCGATGGCGGCAATGAACATAATTCCCAAGAGCATGGTTGCGCGAAGAGGAATTAAGCCAAAGAGTGATACTTCGCCCGTTGGGTAAAGATACACATACATCGTCAGCACAAAAAGCGCCATTGCAGTCGTTCCAGCAAGGGGTGCGCTCGAAATCCAGAGGACGGGTGCATACACCAGACCATGCACAGCCACGAAGACCGCAAGAATCATCAGCAAACGGCGTGGATTCAATATCCGTTCTACTTCCGGTGCAAAGAAGTACAGCACCGCGCTAGAGGAAAGCATTTCCCAGAAGCTGCTGGAAGCAAGCGGATAGGTGATAAAGCGCCAGTACTGACCGTTACCAACAGACGAAAATGGCATGAGCGCCAGCCACTGCGTCAGAGCGCCTCGTAAAGCGATATTGACGAAATATACAGTCCCAAGCATCAGCAGGAGGCGGTGTGAGGTCGGAAGCATTTGCCAAAAAAGCATAGCGCATTCCAAAAAACGAAGTGGAGAAAGTTAAATTACGGTCAATTTACGTGTCTGCGTATAGCCGGTCGAGGTTTCCATGCGGTACAAATATACACCGCGGCTCAGGTTTGAAACATCCGTCGTAATGCGGTGTACGCCCGGGTCATGGTCTTTTTTGACCAATTCGGAAATTTCTTTTCCCAAAATAGAAAGCAAAGAAATGGTGACAAACGATTGTTTCTCAATGTTGTACTCAATAGTTGTCTGTCCAGAAGCGGGATTCGGATAGTTTTGCGAAAGCGAAAAGCCTCCTTGTTGATCACCCCAAACCGAAGCTGCGACTAATCCTGGTATGTCGATTTGAAGAAAATCACTCCCTGCTTTGTACGTTGTGGTGTAGGAGGTTAGTGCCCGCGTTGCGGGACCATTCAGCACTTTGCCTCGACCATCAAAGGCGGAGCCATGACAAACGCAGTTAAACCGTCCACTGGCAAATGGTTCGATAGCGCAAAACTCGTGAGTGCAGAGTTCGGATAGCGATGAAAATTCGCTTTGTGTCAGTCTTGTTACGATGACACGTCCCATGCTAAGTGGTGTACCGGGTACTTGAAGGCGAATGGAACCGCCTACCGTGCGGAGTGCGGGAAACTCGCTAAATTGAAGCGTATAGATGCCTGTGAGCTTTGAGCCTGTTTCTTTGATGTCGTCGGGAATCACATTGCCGAGCAGTGTATTCGTGCCGCAGGTTGCTGAAAAGACAGACACCGCAAGGGCTGTACGCAAAAACTCCCGCCGAGATTGGCTATTGTGAGCGTTCGGGGATGCGTCCGTAAAATGTAGTCCTTGTTTGTTCATGGTTCAAAGTCCTTTTCTATGCTGCTACCGTGAGATTTTCTTCATCAGTTTTTCACCGATACTGAGAGAAGAGAATCGAAAGGCAAAATTATTGGAGCGATTCGATGAGGCGCTCCACCTCCGTAAAATTGACGTTTTCGTGATAATCTTCGTTAATGGCAATCATCGGCGCGCCCCCGCAAGCGCCCATGCACTCGACTTCTTCCAGCGAAATGCGTCCGTCGGCAGAACATTCGTTATGCCCGATGCCATATTTTGTTTTCACCTGCTCAAAGAGCGTATCTCCGCCGCGCAGCATACACGAAACATTGGTGCAAACCTGCACGTGATACTTGCCCATTGGCTTTTTGAAGTACATCGTGTAAAACGTGGCGACACCCTTGACGTGTGCAAGCGGCAGCGTGAGTGTTTCGGCAACGCACCGCATGGCATCATCCGAAAGCCAGCCCCATTTTGCTTGCGCCATCCAGAGAACGGGCATAAGTGCTGCTTTACCTTCAGGATAACGGGCTTTGATTCCTTCAATTTTTGTGAGTTCTTCGGGTGAAAACGTGTATTGCATAGTCAAGCAAACAAATGATGTGTGGAAAACTGTGCCAAGCGGTGTTAGAATAAGGCGTGGAAGCACCAATCCCAACACAAACACAAGTTACACAATTTTGTGGAAAAAACGAATCACAGTCCGAAAGGTTACAATCTTTTTCTGCTCTTTATTCTTGAACAGCTTCAGAAAAATGTTGCTACGGGTGTTTGGGCTTTTTGAGAAGCAAATGGGTCTTCATCCACAAGCGCAGAGTAATCAAGATTTTATGCGACGTGGAAACGGATATTTTGCCTTGAAAAACGTTGTAGTCTGCAATTTCTATTTTTTCCAACAGCCGATAGTAAATTGCATCCATAATTTGTGCGGCAAACATCGTGATACTTTCGTCGGGGCGCAGAGCGGCGTGGGCTTTGTGGTAGTATTCCCGTGCGCGGCGCGATTCAAAGCGCATCAGTTCCACAAAATTTTCATTATAGACGTTGCCAATAAGCTCTTCTTCAGAATAATGAAAACGCACTAAGTCTTCTTGTGGCAGGTAAATACGACCGTTGTCGCTGTCGGCTTTGATGTCGCGCAAGATATTGGTCAGTTGGAGTGCATAACCCAAATTGACCGCATATTCTTTAGTTTCGTCGTACTTATAGCCGAAAATTTCAATACAAATCAAGCCCACGATGCTTGCCACGCTGTAACAGTATTCCTTCAATTCGTCGAATGATTTGTAACGGTTCTGCACCAAGTCGCGTTCACAGCCGTCTATGAGCGTTTGCAGATATTGTTGCGGAATCGAAAAACGGTTCACCACTGCCGTCAGCGGAAGCATGATGGGGTGTGTGGATGTGCCGTTGTAACAGCGCTCTACTTCGCGGCGCCATCGGTCGAGACGCTCGCGCTTTCGCTGAACGGAAGAGTAGTCGTTGATTGCTGCACCGGGCGTAGGATGGTCAATGTCCACGATGTCATCGGTGTAGCGGCAGAAGGCATAGACAGTGTGAATCGCTTCGCGTTCCTCTTTGGGCAAAAGCGAAAACGAATAGAAAAAATTCGTTGTGCCTTGTTGCGGAAGCGGAAGCACGTCGTCTAACGCGGAATCAGCAGAATATGTGAGCATGGAAGCCATTCTGGCACCCCCAGACGGGAATAGAGAAAAATGTAGGGAGGAACAAAAATTATCCAACAAAGAGCCGAATTGACCGCGCAAGAAGCGTCGGTGCATCAGATTTGGAGATGCTGACGCGGTGAATCAAGATTTGATGCTGTTTGCGATATGCTTTTGCAAGAATCTGCTCACCGCCTGCGATTGTAAGAGCAAGTTCCGCACGAAGCCGCGTGTGCGGTACGCTTGGCAACAAGCCTTTGCCGATTGCAAAATACGATTTTGTTTTATGAAAAAGAAGTGTAAACGCATGGAAAAATCGCTCCTTAACCAATTTTAACGCTTCTTCGTCGGGTTTTTGCGTGTTATCGGCATACAGGGCAAGTAATTCTGCGCTTTCCAAACCACATTCCGCAAGAATATTCTGTGGAATAAACATTCGCCCGATGGGTAAGTCCCGCGAAAAATCTTGCCAGAAATTTGCAAGCTGTAATCCTGTGCAGACCCCATCGGATAGCGGCGCACGCTCCGGCGTGTACAAATCAAATAGCCTCAGCACTAGCTCGCCCACAGGATTGGCAGAATGAGCGCAGTAATGCTCAAGGTCTTCAAATGTTTGAGCCTGCCGAAAAGCACTATCCATGCGGAACGCGGTGAGTAGTTTTTGAAACGGCAGGGTGGGGATTGCTTTTATACGCATGGTTTCGTGCAGGGCGGTCAAAATTGGATTGCCCCGAACATCGTCAGGGTGGAGCAAAAGCTGCTCTAGTGCCCCCAATGCGGCAAATTTTCTTGCGCTGTCGCCGTTATGCAATTCATCGGCAATATCGTCCGCCAGGCGAGAGAATGCATAAATGCTGTAAAAATGCGGCTGCAATGTTCGCGGAATGAGCAGAGAACCAACGGGAAAATTTTCGTAGTGCTGCGTGGCAAGTTGCTTGCAAAAAGCAAAACTGTCAGCGCTGGAAGCCGCATGAAACTTTATGCCGCCATCGGGAGTCGTGAGAGAAAGCAGGTCGTCAGTAGAAAATTTCATTTGATGTGGGGGCTGTGCTTGGCGAATTGCGTACATCTGCGTAGATTACGTGCTAGGCCTTTTGCAGTAAGCGCTTGCATTTTATCATTTGTTTTTGTGTAGGCTTCAACGCCTAATCTACGGTATCTCAATGAAAACACCAACGCTAAAACTCGCCGCACTGAGACCGGGCAAGCCTGGCAAGCCGGGGCTGGGTGCAAATCAAATTAAATTTCTTCTTCTGACGACCGGTATTCTCATCAGCGCAACGGTGCTTCTCTACACGCAATACCTTGTTGGGCAACTGCGGGCAAAAGAAGAAAGCGTTGTGAAATTCTATGCGAACGTGATTCAGCACTATGCGGAGAAAGGAATCAGCGAAAACGAAAAGGACGACAAAGTAGATTACACTTACTATTTGGAAGGCATTACGCCCACAATCAATTTTCCCGTCGTTCTTGCCGGAGCAGACGACGAGCCGTCGAAACCGTATTTGCAATCGTCGTTGAATGTGCTGGATTCAGCCGTAGCCGTGCAGATGACCGAAGAGCAGCAGTATCAACTCCTCAAGCGCACCATTGCAGAAATGCGCGATGTCTATCCACCTCTCGAAATCAAGCTGGGGCAGATGGTCATTCAAAAAGTGTATTATGCAAACTCCATTCTCGTGCGGAACTTGATGCTGTTTCCCTACATCGAAATTTTAGTTGTTGCCGGATTTATTTTCCTGGGGTACATCGCTTTCAATTATGTCCGTACTGCCGAGCAATCCAACGTTTGGGTGGGTTTAGCGAAGGAGGCGGCGCATCAACTGGGAACGCCGCTTTCGAGTTTATTGGCATGGCTGGAGATTGCAAAATTAGATGCCGAAAATCCCGAACAAGTCCGCGAAATCGTCGGGCAGATGGAGCAGGATGTTGACCGTCTGAGCAAGATTTCGCACCGCTTCTCGAAGATTGGTTCACTGCCGGAAATGAAGGAAGAGGATATTTCCGCGATTATTCAAAACGTAATTTTGTACTTCGAGCACAGGCTGCCACACTTAGGCAAACGTGTAAAAATCAAAAAAAGTATTCAGGATAATATCAATCTCCGCATCAATGCCGAACTTTTTGAATGGGTGATTGAAAATCTCGTTAAAAACGCCGCCGAAGCGATGGAATCCGGTGGCGGTATCATTGATATTCTCTTGGAACAGCGTGGCACAAAGACGATTATACTCGTCTGTGACAACGGTAAAGGTATGTCGCCTAAAGTGCGCCGCGAGGTCTTTAAGCCCGGATTCAGCACAAAAAAGCGTGGTTGGGGCTTGGGATTAAGCCTATGCAAGCGGATAATTGAGGATTATCACGGCGGAAAAATTGTGATTAAAGACACCGCGCCCGGCAAAGGAACAGTCTTTGCGATAGAACTTCCCAATATCCGCAATAGTGCAAAAGAAGCCCCGACTAAAACCTCGAAAACGTCGCAAGAGGTAGTCACGACGTAAGAAATGGCATTTGGACAGCTGTCATCGGATAGCTGTAACTTTTTGATATGTTTTGAGTACAAAACCAAAAAACGATTTTTGTACAATTTCGCAACTGCACAATGATACCACCAACTACGGTTACGACTGCTCGTTCACTCGACCTCCAGCGCTCCGAATTTTCTGCTCGCCGATTCCTCGCCATGCCTCTTGCCGGCACTACTGCATGGATAGTGGTGGGCGTTTCAGGTATGCTTCTTCCTTCGCGTACCGTCGGCATCATTCTTTTCGTTGCAACGGGCATGATAGCGTACCTCGGTATGTTCATCTCACGCTTTACGGGCGAAAATTTTTTGGACAAGACTAAGCCTAAAAACACCTTTGATGCGCTGTTCTTCTATACCGTCGCAATGTCATTGCTTGCGTATGCTCTTGCCATACCATTCTATCTGGTTGACCACACTTCATTGCCGCTTACGGTTGGTATTCTGACAGGTATGATGTGGCTTCCGTTCTCTTGGATTGTACAGCATTGGGTGGGTGTTTTTCATAGTGTTGTACGGACATTGCTCATAGTTGTTCTTTGGTATGCCTTTCCTCAGCAAAGATTTGTTGCCATTCCATTTGCTATCGTTGCTGTTTACGCATTCACTATTGTCATTTTCGAGAAGCGCTGGCGCTCAAACCGTGCTGCATAAAGCTGCATAAAGCTGCATAAAAAAGTGTGTTGAAGCCGTGGCTCGCTTGTGTTCTTGACAAAATAAAAGCCCTTCTGCAAGCCTAAATGCAAAAGGGCTTTATTGCTGTTATTATTGTAGAGTAGCCGTTCCGTGTTAATCACGAAGCATAACCATAATTGAACCCATTTGTTGACCGTTGATTTTTAGATGAAGCCAATATACTCCTTGTGCGATTGTTACGGGCGGCATCCAAAGGGCAGTGTGCTGTCCGGCGGCAAATGTACCTTGTTCTAACATTGCGATTTCTCGACCAAGAACATCAACTACCGAAATCGTTACCTCGCCGCCTTGTGTCGTTGTAAATTCCAGCGAATGTGTTTCACCGCGTCGTCCGGGATTAGGGAATAACCGTACATTGGAGAGAATGGTGTTTTGCAAGAGCCGTACGGACGTTGCTGCTTGGGTAACAGCTATCACGTTTGATGGGTTACTTGCCGTACCACTATTACCGACTGCGATAACGCGATAATAGACCGTGCCTTCCATCGGAAGCTGTGCATCCAGGCTTGTTGTCTGTGCCTGTGCGCCAAAGGCGTTGATAATTTGTGTAAATGCTGCGTCGGAAGCAATCTGAACAATATATGCCGACTCGTCGCTTAATTGCTCCCAGTTCATCGTAAAACCCAATGAGCTGATATTGGTAGCTTGAAGTGCTGTCGGTACGTCTGCGGGTAATGCCACTTCCACGATGTTGGAGGGCGCATCGGATTGCAAAAGTACGCTCTTCGCCGTAGCATTTGCCGTAACGCGGTAAAAATATGTCCAGCCTGCTTGCAGACCATTGACTACAATACTTGTTGTAATGACATTATTAAAAGTCCTTACAATGGAGTTGAAATTACGGTCAGTTGCCACTTGAACTGTATAACTTGCCGCACCGTTAATTGCCTGCCATTCGGCTGTGAAGCTCGTTGACGAAGGATTGATGGCATCAAAGGCAACCAAACCGCTTACCTGTCCCGTTGGCAATGTGGCTGTTTGGAAGTTTGACCACAAACCGCTTACACTTTCTCCATATGCACGTACACGGAAATAGTACGTTTTTCCTGCCGGAACGGTAAAGGTGCAATTTGTTGTCGGACTTAATACAGAAGCATTAATCACACCGTTTGTAAAATTAATGTCCGTTGCTGCTTGTACGTTATAGCCCTTTGCACCAAGAGTAGATTGCCAGTTTGCCGTAAAGTTGATAGGCTGAAGGTTCGTTGCTGGAGCAATAACAGGTGTTTCAGGCATTGTAAGTACCGTTGCCAGATTAGAATACGGGCTTGTGGTATTGTTCGGACCAAGCGCACGAACGCGGTAAAAGACGGTCTTGCCTGGGGAAAGGTTTGATAGAGTCAGCTGCGGAATATTTTGAGCTTGTCCAAGAGGATAAGTTTGCAAAACGTTTTTGAATGCAACATCTGACGCTACTTGTAACTCATAGCCCGTTGCGCCGGAAACAAGCGACCATCGCGCAATCGCATTGGTGGTACCAACATTTGTAGGTATGTATGCAGTTGGCGTTGCTATACCTGCTTGGTTAGTTTGCAGTTCAACCTTGATTTGTTGTGTACTGAAAGGAGTTGTAATTGCTCCCCCGCCATTAGCACGCACACGGTAAAATATAATGCTACCGGCTTGGAGATTGGTAATGGTCATAGATGTACCAGTTGGTTGGTACTGCCAGCGAACACCGCTATCAAAGATGATTTCGAGAGTGGTTGTGCCGCCATCAGACGAATTTTGCCAGTTTGCCGTAAAACTTGTCGTGCCAATGTTTGTTGCTGCAAGCGGTACGGCGGGGCTTGGCGGAAGTGTCGTTACCATTATTCCGCTTGAATAGGCAGAACTGTTATTATTGGCATCAAGCGAGCGAACGCGAATATAGCGGGTTGTACTAGGCAGAAAACCGCTTAGAGGGATACTCAGCGTATTGCCACCCTGCACAATAAACGATGTATTGCCAACAGCAAAATTAAGATTTGTCGAAACTTGAACCTCATAGCCTGAAGCGCTCGGCACAGTCTGCCACGTTGCCGTGAAATTTGTTTTGCTGACATTATTAACTGAAACTCCTGTCGGTGCTGTCAGTGCCGATGAAGGAATCAAAACGCTTGCGGGGTAATTATAAGCGCTTATCACACCTGCGCTGCTGATGGCATTCATACGGTAGTAATACGTTGCGCCTGCCTTGAGATTTGTGCCAAGAAGTTGATTCGTAACAACAAACCAATTTACTCCGGCAATGTTCGTAAATGTTTTGATGATGCTTTGAGCTGAGAAGGTCGCATTCGTTGACACTTGGAGCGTGTAGGAAGTTGCACCTTCTGCTACTGTCCAGTTTACGCGAAATTGGTCTTGCAGGATATTGTTTGCTGCGCCAAAGAGCGGAAGATTTGGCGGGGTAGAAACTGTATCTACATTAGAAAATTCGCTGCGCACCCCATTTGCACCAACAGTACGCATCCGCACAAAATAGGTCGTGCCGGGCTTTGCGGGCAGACTCCATGTCGGATTTGCACTTGCTAAGACCGTCGGGTTATTTGCAAAGACCGAACCTATATTCTCCGTGAAATTCATATTGGTAGCGTATTGAATATCGTACGCGGATGCTCCCGAAACAGGTTGCCACTGTACGGTAAGGCTTTGTTGATGTGCTGCCGTTGCAACAAGATTCTGTGGTGCTGCTGGCAACACGGGTTGCAATGCTTCTTGTGTAACCGTTATCGTTTTGGTAATTCCTCCGCCCGTAAAGGTGATAATGGCTGTGCGTGATGCAGGTACTATCACATTGGCATTGGAAGGTAATTGAATAGTTGCTGCCATAGTACCATTTCCTGCTGTTGGCGATATAACTGCCCAGGGTTGGTTGCTCGTTGCTGTCCAAGCAATATTGGAGGTGATGTTGACGGTGTAGGAACCGGAAGTACCGCCGACAGCAAGTTGGGTAGTATTAACATTGAGTGCCGCTGGAGCTACGGGTACTTTTCCGCTCTGAGTAATGGTAATTGTCTTGACAACTTGATTACCAAGCGGACCGGCGGTGAAAGTGACGGTTGCATTTCTTGTAGCGGTTGTTGTGTTCGGTTGAATATAAAGTTTCGAGGAACCATTGAGAGCGCCATATATTGGAGTGGCTGTTACCCATGGTTGATTACTTGAGAACGACCAACCTGTATTTGAGGTCAGATTTACCGTGTAACCAAGAGGATAACCCGTGCTGTCGGCAGTAATTTGAGAAACATCTGCATTTAACTTTGGTGACAGGGCGGGCTGAGTAATAGTAATCGTCTTGCTGATTCCATTGCTGCTAAAGGTAATAACGGATGTCTGTGGTAGAACCGTAAGGTTTTTGGGGACTTGAATTATTGCTGTCCCGTTACCATTGCCGCTTGTAGGTGAAACGGTCGAAAAACCGGGAATATTCGATGATGCTGTCCATTGATAGTTCGATGAAACATTAACCGTGTAAAAGGTGGTGCTATCTGCCGGAGCTGAAATTGTTGTGACATCAATATTGAGAGTTGCTGCCGGAGTGGTAAAGGCAACATAATCAGATTGAGCGCTGCTAACGGGACCACCACCCATATTGCTTGCGAACACTCTTGCATAATATGTTGTTGAGGGTGCTAGTGTTGCTGTAAACACCTGACTTGTAGCGGTCGTCGTGCTATTGACAGATTTGAAAATTTGTGCATTATTCGGGGTTCGTGAAATATCAATTCCTACAAATTGTGCCCCAATGATAGGCTGCCAATTTACCGTTGCACCTGACGATGAAACATTGGTAATAGAGCTAACAATAGGCTTGCTGGGCGGCAGAGTAATACCATTCATGCTGGGTGCAGTACTAATAGAACCATTGGGCATGACCGCATTGACGATATAATTATATTGTAATCTGGGCTGTAAATTACTCCAGGTAAAGTTTGTCGCTGTGGTGTTTGCCGTTGTCGGTGTGGGCTGTGGTCCGGGTATGGGAGCTACATAGATTTGAACATTGTAACTCACTGCACCGGGAACAGGTGTCCAGTTGGCAGTAAAGCCTGTGCCTGAATTGAGGTTCGACACCGGAAGCCATGTCGGTCCCTGTGCGCGTGTTGTTCCTTGTGTTGTGCTTGAATATGCTCCCGCTTCAGACGTAAAGTTGATACCGCGCAACCGTGCATAGTAGGTTGTATAGGCGCGTAAACCCGATACCGATTGAAGCTGGACAGGTTGCCCTGTGGTAGGAATGGTAACTGTTTTAAGGCTTTGTGTAAAGCCCGCATCCAAAGCAAGCTGTAACTCATATTTTGATGCCCCAACTACATTATTCCACTGGGCATATATTACCGAGGTGTCACTACCATTCGCCAAGAAAAGCTTCAATCCTGTTGGCGGCGGTAAAATTATATTGGCATCAAAAGCCTTAAATATGAGAGATGCTTGATCTACCTCGTTTTCTAAATTAGAGTTAATGATTAATGCGCACTGAACATCATTTGCAAAAGCAATGGCTTCGCTTCTTACAGCACCTTCTCCTGACCACCATTGAGGAGATGTTCCGAACCACGTTATTCCGCCATTTTTCTTGTAATACCGAACCCCTTTACTTGTAAGCCCTGTCACATCATAGCCTAAAAGATTTTGTTGCATTGTTGTTGCAAGAGATGCGGGAACAATTGAGCTTCCAAAATTTAGTTCTCTCAGAAATTTATTTATTTCCGCAGAACTCATCTTGAAACCGCCACCGCCACTTATTTTCGTCAAGTTGCCCCAGTCTGTTGATATATAAGCGTATGTAGATGGATAGTGGTAAGATTTGGCGGGATAAGGTGATGGCGGAATACAAGTAATATTCGATAATCCCGCGGGTGTAAAAATATTATTCTGCATATGTTGAATAAAATCTGCCCCATAATTGGGCGAGTTATTATTCTGATAGAGCAGAGGGTTTTCTATGCGCGGAATAAGGATTCTGAATAAACAAAAATTAGCATTGTGATAACTATTGACATTCATATCCGAAAGCAAAACACCATTGGCAATTAAAGCTTGTAGTCCCGGATCATCCAGCTCACCGCTGCCGCGAATACCACTTTTATGATTGAGCAGTTGCCGAAACGTAATGAGCTTTGTATTGGTTCCCAGCACCCAAGTAGGCGGTAAATAGGGATAAATATAACTATCAAGGCTAATATTTTTTGCGGTCAATAATTTAACCGCAGCCGTTCCGGTCATAAGTTTACTGACGCTGGCAATATCAATGCGCTCGTTTGCGGACATTGCTCGTGAAGGCGGGTCTTGTGAACGCCGAGCCTCGCCCCATGCACGTGAGACGACACTCGTATAATTCTTGTAAGAAATAGTGAACTGATAACCAATACATTTATTTTTAAGTTGAGCCTCAAGGCTATCAGCAAATCCCTGAATAAATGGATAATATGTAGCATCATTGAGTGCGCCTACTTGAGCCTTAAGCGGCAAAGCCAATAAACAGAAAATAAAAATCGCAATATGGTTAACAAAGAACCATACTGAGCGGGGTCGAAAAAAATTCGCCACAGTAAAGAAGAAGCCTACGAGAACAGCTCGGAGTGTCGGAATCGATTCTATCAATATCTTCTTCTGAAGGTGCGAATCCTTCTGCTCCGAGTTGGTGAGGTTTGTCCCAAACAGATGTGTTTGTGGACGAGAAAGTAGAGATATAGTGCGTCGCATAGCATACGCTCCTTTAAGAAAAGTATGGAAAAATGGGTTTTACCTCATCCCGGCGTGAACACAATGTTTCCTAAAAGTTTTGCCGACTGCCTAGAAAAACATTAACCGGAACGATACCACAAAACAAGTGTTTTTGTGATGTGCTTGTCCTATTCCAGTTGTTTTATCTTTTTCCAACAACCAAAGAAATAGTACAATCACAGGACAAAAATAGATGTTCCCACACTTAGATTTATGTACCTCGAAGTAAGTATCTTCTATCCTAAAAGGTCATTTTGATATATACCCAAAAGTCATATACAGATAGCCGAGATTGCGCTATATCGGCTATAAAGTAATAGAGCAAACGTAGATTATAGGGAATCTGCGTTTGCTCTATTAAATGAGAATTCCTAATAACCAATAGCGAGGAATTCTGTATTTTTGTACCAGACATTCCTTTCTGAAATAAAGAAATGTGGTTTATCGCCGCAGCTTTGCTTTCCGTTTGCCGACTGCCAGCAAGGCTGTGGTTTTTATTGGTTTTGTCGTGAAATTTGCTCAAAAATATATGTTTATATTTTTTTGGACAAGAGACATCCGATGAACTGTCCCTTTTATCCGATGAACCGCCCAAACTTGGATTTTTTCTTGGCGATAAAGAAATTAAACGCCCAGAAATTGGGAATGTAGAACGTGGTTCGTTGAAGTGCTACACAACGAGTCATTCGTGTTTGTAGTGAACAGGCTTTGTACTTCTGTTCCGCCCAGCGCTGTAATAATGCCGCAGAGAAGGTTGTTGCTTGAGAAAAAATAAAAGCCCTTCCGCGCTTGATTGCGCAAAGGGGCTTTGGGAATACTATAATTGTGTCGTGCTTACCTGAGAGAACAACGCAAAAAATGGTTGTACGAGCACGTACCTACTGGCGAATAATCACTGGTGCAGTGCTGATGTAAGTTCCGTCCACATCAATCGAAACAAAATATGCTCCTTGTGCCATTCGGTGCGGTAGGGCGATATTTATTTTGTTTTCACCACTCGCCATCGTGCCTTGTGGAAATAGTGCTACCATTCGCCCAAGTGCATCAAGGATGCGCACTGTTACTGAACCTGTTTTGGTCTGGTTGAATGCCAGTTGTACCTGTTCTCCAGCGTGGCAAGGGTTGGGGCTAATGGAAAATGACGTGGACAACTGCTTTGAAGGGGAATTTGCAGCGCGAACAGAAGTCAAAGGAGAATTTAACAATGCACGAAATAAGCCCGTTTTGGTTCCCGCAACGAGACTGCCATCTACTGTGCCGAAAGCCTGAATGTTCTCCAATCGCCCAACGTCTTGCCAGTCATCGCCGACAACACGGAAGATATTGCCCGCACGGGTTGCTGCAAACGTTGATGATTCTGAGCCGCGAACAGTTGTGACCATCTTGCTTGCAGGGATGTTATTCGTTTGCTGCCATTGTGCCGCGCTGCCCGCACTACGGTAACTTGCCGAAAAGCCGAGAGATGCTTGCTCCACGCCCACATAGAGTATTCCGTCAATGATTCCGATGCCTTGTATGCCGAATGATTGCGGCAGCGCAATCAGCCCTGCATTGAAGTCCTGCCATGTTGAGCCGAAATCTGTGGAGCGCATCACACCTTTCCCGTTCGTGGCAACAAAAAGCGAGCCTCCAAGCATAGTCGCCCCTACGATCGTTCCCGCTTGGGAAAGTGTCTGCTGCCATGTCATGCCGACATCACGGGAGATGAAAACGTCACCCGTCGAAACACCCACAAGCAGCGTCGCACCCGCAGTGAGCAGAACATCAATGCTGCCGGAGATAGTGGGGCTGATAGCTTGCCACGTGGAAGAGTTATCCGTCAGAAGGTATAAACGACCCGTAGAAGTACCTGCCAGCGCTCCTGCAATCGGAGATTGCAACAAGGACATATACGTTAAGGAAACAACGGCTTGGTTGGACGGTAGCCCGTCAGATACACTCTGCCACGATGCGCTGTTGTCGGACGACAAATATACTTTTCCGTTCTGTGCGGCGAGATATGCCTTCATTCCTGACGCTACAAACGACGCGATGCCTACGTTTCTTGGTAAGCCCGTATTGCGCTCTTGCCATTCTGTTGTGCCTGAGGCTGCTCGAAAAACTCCCGTGAAAGGAACAGCACAAGCGGAAGTGCTGGCATTTGCCGCAAGCACAGTTCCTGCCGGAATATCTCGGAGCGATGTTCTTGTCCATGCCCCATTGGTGTACAGATAAACGTCCAAACCGCTACCGCTACTCACCTGCGCAAGAAGCACTGTGCCGGATGCCGTGAGCGAGCGCACCTGTGCATCCGCAGGAAGCCCTGTTGCGATTTTTTCCCATGAACTGCCGTTGCTTTGGGAGCGAAAGACAGTGCCGTTACTGAGTGCCACGAGGTTGTTTGATAACACCGTGAGCGCTGTAATGCTTGCATCCGAAGGAAGACCGCTTGGGGCAAGTTTTGTCCACGTTGGCGATGTGCCGTTTGGGAGCGTATAAATACCGTCACTTCCTGATGACACAAATAAGCCTGCGGGCGTTTCGACGAGGGTGGAGAGTATGGATTGCGAGGGCAGGGAAGCTATTTCCCACGTTGCGCCGAGGTCGGTGGAAGAGCCGAAGCCTTCTTCGGTGGAAATGTAGAGCGTACCACGTCGTTCGCCAATGCTTCGTATCGTCGTGCCAATCGTGCCGAAGGAAGTCATCGGACTCCATTGCTGTCCGTCGAAGCGATAGACGAGCATTTGGAGAAAGTCTTTGTCATAGCCGATGGCGATTGCGCCGAATGACGTTGCCGTAAGCGATTGAAGACTGAAGTCTTCTTTCGCCAAACTTTCCTGCCACGAAGCGCCGTTATCCGTCGAGCGATAAATACCGTAGCCGGAGACAGCAGCAAAAAAACTCGTCTCGTTCGCTGCTAATGCTTGTACATTTGTTGGCAAGCCGTTATCAATGCGCTGAAAATTCAGTTGTTGCGCCTTTGCGGTGGTCGCTAGTCCAACGGTGCAAAAGCATAACATGAGAAAAAAGATGTCAAGCGTTTTCATAGTGAAATTCATATTTGGGATAGAAAATGGAGTGTCGAGAAAGGTAATAAGCCGTTTCCTCGCATTCGGAAAACGGCTTATCTCTCAGGGGAATACCTTACTGTTTAATAAACTTCTCGGTGCGGCGAAGATTGAGTTTACCTGATTCCGAGCGGACTTCAACGAAATACGTACCCGGATGCAAGGCGTGAACGTCGAACTCTGTGTTCACGCTGCTGAGTGTGCCTGACAATGTGCGCTCTTGCAGAACAATTCCTCGCGCATCCATGAGGCGCACCGTAAGCGGTTCCTTTGCTTCAGCATTCTGCACGATTTCACTCTCGGCAATTTCTACCTCCACGCGCAGAATATCAGCGCTTGGATTAGGACTGGTCTTGAGCGTGAGCGCTAGCGCAGGAACGGTGAAGGAAACAACATTGGAATACGAACTTGTGCTTAATCCTACGGATGCTTTTACGCGGTAGTAATAGGTTGCTCCGGGAGTAAGAGGCGGGTTGGTAATGGTCATCGTATAATTCGTAGCAACAGGATTTCCAACACTTGTACCAAACGCTGCTCGCAGGGGTGAAAATGTAGAGTTTGCCGAAATTTCCCCATCGTAGCGCGTTGCACCGGGTACGCTTGTCCAGTTGAAGGTAAACGAAGACGCGGTGATATTTGTTACCGCAAGCGCTGTTGGTGCTACGGGAGGAGTTGTATAGGACAACGTACTTGACCACGCTCCAAACGTGCCGTCCGCAGCAACGGCACGAACACGGTAGTAATAGGGCGTGTTGCTCGTCAGACCTGTTGCCGTGAAGCTGGTTGTCGTCGTGTTTCCATTAATGACACCCTGCGTCAGTTGTGCGTCAAGAGCAACGGTTGCTTGATACGAAACAGCGCCAGCCACTGCCTGCCAGTTGATTTGGAAGGAGGTCGTACCGAGAACCGTTATGAACGTAATCGTTGGTGCGGCAAGTGCTGAGGTTACACCGGCTTGGATGACGGTAACGGTCTTGGTAATACCGCCACCGACGAAGGTTACAACGGCGGTGCGCTGCAGAGTTGTCGTGTTGGTTTGTACTTGAATTGTCACGTTTGCATCGCCAGTACCACTTGCGGGCGAGACTGTTACCCACGACTGATTGCTTGAAGCCGTCCACGCAACGTTGGCGGTAACAATGACTGGATATGCACCGTTCACAGCCGGCACGGCACCCGCATTGATTTGGAAGATGTTTGTGTTGAGCGTGTTTGTAACGGTTGTCCCTGCTTGAGTAATAGTAATCGTCTGTGTAATTCCTCCGCCGGAAATAGTGATGCTGGCTGTCCGTTGTGTTGTTGAAGCATTCGCAGCAACGGTGAGAGAGAATGTACCGTTATTTGTGCCGCTTGCGGGCGAGACTGTTGCCCATGCTTGATTGCTTGTTACTGTCCACGCAACGTTGGCGGTAACCGTTATTGGGAAATTAGTAATTCCTGCTGAGGATGGAGCAAAGGCAACCGGACTCACCGTGAGCGAGGCTACAGTGCCGGATTGCGATATGGCAATGGTTCTGGTGATGCCGCCGCCGGAAATGGTAATGATTGCAGTTCGTGCGCTCGTGGTCGTGTTGGTGCTAACGGTAAAGGTCATCGATCCGTTGCCGCTCCCGCTCGTTTGCTGAAGCGTAACCCACGATTGGTTGCTGCTTGCCGTCCAAGCGACGTTGGCGGTGATGGTCGCAGTCGTTGTGATTTGCGATGCGCTTACAGAAAGCGTTTGAAGACTAACGGTGAGTGCGGCAGCCGCAGGTGGGGTAACAACAATGACGTTAGAATTGGGGCTTGTCGAGCCGGCATTAACTGCGCGAACACGGTAATAGTACGGCTTCAATGCCCAGCCGAGTGCTGTGTAGGACAGTCCGGGTACCGACAGATTATTTGCCACAAGGAGAGTAAATGTGCTGTCTGTTGCAATATCAATTTGGTATCCCGTCGCACCAGCCACAGCAAGCCAATTTGCCGTGAAGTTCATCAGCCCTCCTGCGCCCGCAATGTTCGTGGCGGCAGTTGCAACCGGAGCTGCGAGTGTTGCTGTTCCTGCGCCTTGAGTGATGGTAACCGTTCTGGTGATGCCACCGCCCGAAATAGTAATGCTTGCGCTGCGCTGCGCGGTAGTGGGGTTGAGCGCCACGTTCAATGCTACCGTTCCGTTATTGCTGCCACTTTGTGGGGTAACGCTCGCCCATGCTTGATTGCTGTTTGCTGTCCATGCCACATTACTCGTAATTGCAATGCTGATGTTACTTTGCCCCGCCGATGCAATGGTCAGCGTTTGTGGGCTTACTGTGAGGAGCGGAATCGGTGTTGCGGTAAAGTTGATATTGCTTGCAATACCATACACAGTAGGCGAAACTGGGTTTTGAACGTTGGTTAAAGAAACCGTGCGGGTTGTCGGGGTAAAAGTATAGCCCGCTAAGGTTGGCGTAACGGTGTACGAACCGACATTGACTTTGTTAATTGTGTACACTCCTAGCGCATTGGTCAGAGCCGTTCCACCCGCTCCTGCGCTCACACTGACGTTAGCCAGTCCAATAGCGTTTAATGTGATTTTGCCTGTTATTTGCATTGGCGAGAGCGTGAAATCTTGTGTGCCGCTTTGTTGGGTGAGGTCTTTGAGAACGGTTTTGGTGGCAGTGTAATAGCCGTTTGGTAGTGTAACACTCACGGAATACACATTTTTGGCAAGATTCGTAAAGCTGTATGCGCCACTAGCATCGGTAACAGCTTGCAAGCCGTTGCTGAGGCTAACGGTTACTCCTTGCAGAGGTATCGCGGGTGAGCTGTTATCACGCACAAAACCCGTTAGTGAAACGGTGCTCACAGGCGGTGCGCCCCCAAGAAACGTTGAGTAAACACCGGTGCCGTGTGTGGCGACGGCGACCATTCCGTCATTATCGCGCTTGGCTATGTGCATAATTGCTATGCCCGGCTGTACACCGTCTTCAAGCATCCACGTTGTACTCATACCGTTCAGGGTGGTCGTCGAATACAGTCCTGCGCTTGTGCCGACAAAATAGGTTGTTTTTCCTTGATAATTTACAATCGCCGCCGATATACACGCCGGACCGTTACCACTGCCGTCCGGGAACTGCTCAAGATTGCCGCCAACGGGCTGCCATGTATTTCCGGCATCAGTAGTGTAGAAGAGGCTCTGGACATTGTAGTTGGAAAAAGCTACAATCGCGCGGTCAGCATTGGTGGGGTCAATGGCGATTGATTGGACATTGCCAAAGGAAGGGAAACCCTTGCCGATAGAGACGTTCACGGCTGTCGGGCTGGCAAGCCGCGCGTTGTCAATGCGCATGACCGAGCCGGGCGAGCCGACGTAAAGCCGAGTGGTTGCACCTTTTGCAGCAGCGATTGTTGTGATGCTGCCGGGAGCGATGCTTGTGAATTGTTTCCAGCCGGCAATTTGGTCATAGCCGCTTGCTGGAATAGAGTATAAATTGTCGTGCCGCCAAATGTCTTTGCCCGATGGGTAATACATCACACTGTCGCTGTTGGGGTCAAGGAAGTAGGGGTGAATAAAGAATCTGGATGTTGCATTAATAGGGTCAATCTTTGAGGTTGAATAATTGCTCAGGCTTCCTGCACCGTTTAGTATCATACGGGAATAGATATTTCCGTTTTGATAGGATGAATACACCATTCTATTTGTTCCCCACTTGGTAATAGCTGAATACACCCCATCGCCGCCGCCTGTTCCTTGCCATGCGCCCAAGCCATTTGTCGCTGTCAGGTACGTGCCGTTATCCTGCATTCCACCCATAACAACGTTGGAGCCTGATGTTTGCTCGTCAATGGCAATATGATAAAATTGGCTATTGATATAGCCGGAATTGAGAGACGACCACTGGATAGAACCTGTCAGTAAGACACTTCCGACAGAAATATAGACCCCACCATCATTTGCTGCCAATCCACGTCCGTCTGAGAAAAAAGTAATTGCGTGGTGGTCAGAGTGAATTCCCGTGTTACCGCTCACTTGGGAAGGTGTTTGGAAGCCGTCCATAGAGCGATAAAAACTGACTCCGCCCAGAAAAACGATGTTTTCATTTTGGGGATAGACACCCAGCAGCATATCATATCCACCTTGTGTGCCGGACGAGAGACTGACGACGGGAGAATTGATGACATTGCTTGTTCGGTCTTCCCATGCTCCACCTGCGCCGGAGCCATTGCCTGAAAGGTAGCCATATTTCATGAAAATTATTCCACTGGAGCCATATGGATTGGAGAAAGCTAAATAGACGGTATTGGGATTGGATGGCGCAACAGCTAGTACGCCTCGCTGCATAGATTGTGTAATGCTCTGGAAATTTGGCGGTGAAATATCTGTCCAACTTACGCCGTCAGAGGAACGATAAACTCTTCTGTTTGCGTCCGAAACCACCGCATAGAGAACACCCGTAGAACTAATGGTGACGTGAGTTCTTGCCGCCGATGTTGATGTGGGTATGGCAGTTGTCCACGACACGCCACCATCCACAGAGCGTATGATGCCACCACTTGTTGCTGCGATAATCTCATCCTGAAGGAGGTTTGCTGTGTTTGCTACAACAGAAAAAACATTTTGCAGCGTGCTGAGTCCTGCCGTTGAAGGTAAGGATTGCCACGTCAAACCACCGTCCGTTGACTTGAGAATACCTTGCATTTTTGTAGGAAAGCCGGAATACCAAAACTCACCGGTGCCGCAGTACCAAATGTTTTGTTTGCCGGGGCGTTTGTCCTGTACAAGGGAAGTGGCGTTGGGGGCTTGCGGGGTAGAAGTTGTCCGTGTCCACGATTGCCCTTTGTTCGTGGAGCGCCATATTCCGCCGCCGCCTACTCCAGCAGCCAGAATGACATTTTCGTTAGAAACGTCAATGGCAACCGTGCGTGTGCGCCCGCCGATATTGAGCGGACCACGTGTCTGCCAGATAATGCTGGAAGCCTGAAGTTCTGCCGTTCCTTTTTCTTTTCCTTGTTCGCGCACTTTACCACTCCGCGAAGGTAGATTACGCAAAAACTCGCGCTCACGATAGCCGATACCATCAGGAATCTCGCCCGTCTTGGGGTCGCGGAGCATCATCAAGAGCTGCTCTTGATAGCCGGGATGCTCACCCTTTTCTTCATCCTCTTCGCTCTCTTCGTCCTCTTCTTTCGCTCCATTTTTTTCTTCAAATGAAACTCGTCGTTCTTTTGTACCTCTCTTGGAGTGTACATACTCGTTTGGAGATGGAATTTGTTCGCTTGCACTGTTTATAGAAGCCGTATTACTTGCAGGCGCAGATAGTTGCTGAATATCTGCTGAGGCAGAGATATTCTCCTTGCCGATAGCCTTTGGCGTGGGAGATGTTTGCTGGGAAGGCGGTGTATAACCCAAACGCTCAAGTGGATTATGCAACGGAAGCAAGAGAGCCAGACACAGTACAAGCACTGCTCCGGCAATGACGGATGGTTGAAGTGGTCGCATAGCAACGTTCCTCCTGAAAAAATGATTGTGAGAAATAGTTTACCGTGTCTCATTTTTCTTGGTACTTCCCGAAAAGTTGTGCCGACTGCCCAAGGAAGTAACTACTGAGACTGCACCACACCGCCACAAGCGGTATGATGACAATACAAAAGTACACTCTAAGCAGCGTGAAACCTTGTACCTAAAAGTCAGTGATTTTTAGACGGGAAGTCATTTTTTTCTATACCAAAAGGTCATCTGTTCCTGTAAAAAGACCCATTAAACCTATGATTGAAGCATGATGGAGGCACAAAAAAAAAACGAAGCAAACAGATGGTTCGTTGAATATAATTGCTTCGAGGTGCGAGAATATCTGTAACGAAAATGGCGGGAATCTGTATCTTCATTCTAGCACATCCTTTCTGTTCAATGCAGGGGAAATGTGGTTTACCGACCGCGGCTATGCCTACTGTTTGCCGACTGCCGGCATGGCTGTGGTGTTTTTTTTTGGTATTTTTTTTATTGAGAAATTTTAGAATATGTGCTCTCAAAGGTATGTCATTATGTTCCATTGTACAATAAGCATCCGATGAACTGTCCCTTTTATCGGATGAACCGCCCAACGTTGAATTTTTTCTAGGGAATGCATTTGTGAATTCAAGAGTGTCATTGGAAGTACAGAAACTTGTCGTTGCGCCTTGTTCTCGTGTAAGCATCTGTTAAATATGAGATTGTAGCGCAATAAAAAACGAAGCAATCGCAAGTCTTGTTGAACGTGATTGCTTCGTGGAGTGGGAGTATCTGCAATGAAAATGGCGGGAATCTGTATCTTCATTCTAGCACATCTTTTCTGTTCAATGCAGGGGAAATGCGGTTTACCAACCGCGGCTATGCCTACTGTTTGCCGACTGCTGGCATGGCTGTGGTGTTTTTGGTGTAGTGCGGATAGAGAGAATCTGGAAACAGGTGTCATAATTGTCAAGACTCTACTGGCAGAATTCTTATCAAGATGTGGGGATAAGCAAGCAAGGATGGCAGGCTCTCACCGTAACAGAGAAACTATCATTTGGAAGTTAGTACGCATTTGTGTACGTTAGAGTAATAAGAACAATATCTACCGCAAAAGTCTGTTCTGCTCCTTCCATGCGATATAATCAAGTAATTTTTGGAATGCTTGCCTTTGTCTTGGTTGTGGTCATTGGGTCAGCATTTTATGTATTTACTGCTATCTTGCATTTTGAGACTGATACGCAGGCAATAATTCATGAACAGCAAGTACTTGTATTTATAGAAGACATCCTTTCGGCTGTAAAAGATGTAGAAACGGGGAAACGCGGGTATGTTTTGACTGGTGATGAATCCTACCTTGAACCATATTTTGAGGGTAGACGTACCCTAGACTCATTGTTCCAATCCTTACCTGACTTGCACTTAGAAAGTAACAAAACTATTCATAGTCTTCTCCATATTCTTGTTTACCAAAAACTAATAATATCGGATTCTACAATTCGACTTCGTAGAGAAGGGGGACTTCGTTCTGCATTGACAGTTATTAACAGCGAGCAAGGTAAACATTTGATGGACAGCATCCGTCATGTGTGCGGAAGGATGCAGCAGGTTGAGTACCAAAAGATAGCTGTTGCTGCTGCTAATAACAAATCTTCAGCTTGGAACACGAAGTTGACTATTTTTATTGCTGTACCAACGGTAATCTTGTTCCTTGTTAGCTTTGCCCTTATTACAAAAAAACTGCTGACTAGTCGTGAGCAAATGTATCAATCAAGTTTGGAGCAAAAGAAGTTCACGGAATCAATTTTAGAGACCGTTCCCGGTTTGATGCTGGTATTCGATATTCAGAAGGGAGGTTTTAAGTTTGTCAATACATTTTTTGAAAAACTACTTGGCTATACGACTGAGGAAATGATGACTTTAGATGAAAGTTCTCTTGTGACAATGATACATCCCGATGATAGAGCAAAACTCCGCATTACATCAGAGCAATTAAGAATATCAACTGATTGTACGGTCTATGAACGTGAATATAGACTACGGCATAAAGACGGTTCGTGGAGGTGTTTTGCCGACCGAGCAGTGGTTTTTCAGCGAGATGAGAATGGAGCAGTGCTTCAAGTGCTCGCTTTTTTGCTGGATATTACCTCTCGAGTTCATGCGGAAGAAGAACAAAAACGGTCTCAAATACTGCTACACAGTGTTCTTAATACATCCCCTTACGATATTGTTGTTATTGAGGCAGCGAGGGATGAAAGGGAAGAAATAATAGATTTTCGGTATGTACTTTTGAATGCTGTTGCTACAAAAAGTGCAAAGCGGTCATTGGAGGAAATGCAGCAACATACTATGCTGCAGCTTTATCCTTTTGTCGTTGAAACCGGGCAATACAGTCGATTCTGCGAGGTAATAAATTCAGGTGAGAATGCAATTTTTGAGGTTCATGTGCCAGTTAATGGTGTGGACACATGGAGAACAAATGTTTGTTCTAAATTGAACGATGGTTTAGTTCTCATCACGTATGATATTAGCGAGCGTAAAGCTGCAGAAGAACAAATCCATGCGCTTAATATGGCATTAGCTGATAAGAATGCTCGCTTAGAGGGTATTGTGGCAGAGCGAACCGAACAATTGCAACAATCTAACAGGGAATTGGGTATCACCAATCAGCAACTTGAAGAAACTAACAAAGAATTAGAAGCCTTCTCATACTCGGTTTCCCACGATTTGCGTGCTCCGTTACGTTCGGTAACTGGCTTTGCAGAAGTTCTTCGTGAGCGTTATGAACCCATGTTGGACGAAGAAGGTGTGCGTATGCTCGGCAGAATTACCAACGGCGCAGAGAAAATGGGTGTTCTCATTGACGACCTTCTTTCACTTTCACGCTTGGGTCGCAAAACCATGCAGTTCTCGGATGTCAATATGGAAGCGCTTGTGCGGTCGGTTCTTGCCGCGCTCAATGTACACAATGAACTTGCTGATTATACAATAGAGATTGGTGATTTGCCACGTATTGTCTGCGATGCAGGATTGATGCGTCAAGTGTGGGAGAATCTGATTTCTAATGCGGTCAAATATTCTCGCAATTCCAGCAATAAGGTCATTTCTATTTCTGCGGTCTCTAAGCCGGGGAGCGTAGAATATGCCGTGCGAGACACTGGTGTTGGCTTTGATATGCGGTACGCAAATAAACTCTTCAATGTCTTTCAGCGTTTGCACAAGGAACGAGATTTTGAAGGCACGGGTGTTGGTCTGGCGATAGTAAAGCGGGTTATTACTAAGCACGGAGGGCAGGTGTATGCTGATGCAGAGATCAATAAAGGTGCTACTTTCTTCATCTCCCTACCAAATAATATTCTTCCAACGGTTTCCACTCTTATCGAAGAAAATAATTATGAACGCAGTTGACATCTTGCTTGTCGAAGATAATGCTGATGACGCGGAACTTGCTATTAGTGCGCTCCGCAAAAAAAATCTTGCCAATGCACTTTTTCACGTCGAAGACGGCGAGGAAGCACTGGACTTTCTCTTTGCCGAAGGGCGCTTCGAGGCGCGTAAAGGCGCAGAGCAACCCAAATTAGTGCTTCTGGACTTAAAAATGCCGAAACTAAGCGGGCTGGAAGTATTGAAAATGATAAAGGATGATCCACGCACTGCAGCCATTCCTATCGTCATCCTGACTTCATCAAAAGAAGAGCCGGATATTATTGAAGCGTATAATTTGGGTGCAAATAGCTATATTGTCAAGCCCGTAACTTTTGAAAAGTTTGTGGATACTGTTATTACTGTTGGCTTCTATTGGCTGGTAACAAATCAAACGATTCGTCTCTGAAAAAGTATCGTGCATACTTCTCTGTACTGTGCTGTATTTACTGCCTGGGCTATGCAAATAGAATATTGGTGCTTTAGCTGCTGTACGAGTTTTTAATGTCTCTTCGGTGAGTTCTGTATTGTAATGTCTTATTGGCTGTTCATATTGATTGTCCATATTGTGTTGTAATGGTGTTGTCTCGTCTGTATCGAAAAAGTTCCGTAAGAACTACATTGTTGCCATTTTTCTCCTTGTTAATACTATGCTGCCTGTTCTCCACAAAACACCTTTGAACGTTCTTATCGCTGAAGATTCTGAGGATGATTGCGAACTTTGCCTCCATCAACTGCGGACAGAATTTGAACCTCAATATCGGCGCGTTGACTGTGCCGAGGATTTCTTAAAAGCTCTCAATGAAAGGAGTTGGAACGTCATTCTCTGCGATTACAATATGCCGCAATTTACCGCATTGGACGCTTTGAAAATCCTCCGCGATTCGGGAAACGATATTCCCATTATCGTTGTGTCGGGTTCGATTAGCGAGGAAGAAGCCGTGCGCTGCATCAAAGCCGGAGCGCACGATTATCTTATCAAAGATCGACTTGTGAAGCTCGCACACACGGTAAAACGAGAAATGAACGAAGCGGTCGCACGCGTGGAGCATCATCGGCAGGAAGCGCTTAATCAGGAATTGTACAAGGAACTGGATAACTTTCGCTCTGCACTGAATATCAGTAGCCTTGTCAGCGTCACAGACGTTGATGGGAGGATTATTTCTGTCAATGAACTTTTTATCTCTGTGTCGGGGTATGAAGAAAAAGAGCTTCTTGCGATGAATCACCGTATTGTGAACTCCGGCTATCACTCAAAGGAATTTTGGGAAGAATTTTGGCAAACGATTAGTAATGGTAAAGTATGGCATGGCGATATTAAAAATAGAGCCAAAAATGGTAGCGAGTATTGGGTTGATACGACAATCTATCCAATTACTCGGAATGACGGTACAATCTATCGGTTTATGTCTATCCTTCATGTTGCAACAGAAAGAAAGGAATCCGAACTATACCTCGCTGAAAGTGAATTGCGCTTCCGAACACTTGCTGACACCGCCCCGGTTATGGTGTGGATGGCGGGCATTGATAAGAAGTGTTTTTATTTCAACAAAACATGGCTTTCTTTTACAGGCGTAACATTGGAGCAAGCCGTTGAGAACGGGCGCTTTTCAAGCGTCCATCCCGAAGATGCTTATCGGTGTATGGAGGTGTACCGCACGGCATTTGATAGTCTGGAAAACTTCAGCCTAGAATATCGCCTACTTCAGTATAGTGGCGAATATCGGTGGATATTAGATATTGGTGTACCGCGTTACCTGCCGGACGGCGCATTTGCCGGATATATGGGGTCGTGTGTGGATATTACAGTGCGCAAGGAGGCAGAACGGTATTTACTCGAAGTGAATGAAGACCTTGAGGAGCGAATTTCTGAGCGAACGGAGGCGTTAGTTCGACTGAACGAAGAAAAAAATGAATTTTTAGGAATTGCGGCACATGATTTGAAAAATCCGCTTTCCGGCATTCGCACCAGTGCCGAAATTATCGACCGCTATTATGCACCGGATGAAAAAACAAAGACCTTTGCGCAGCGTATTATCGAGAGTTGTGACCAGATGCTTGATATTATTATGAATCTTCTGGACGTAAACAAAATCGAAAGTGGTGGATATAACTTCAATGTAACGCCTGTATCGTTGCACCTTCTTGACGAAATTGTCCGAGAATATGAAACCCGTGCGGCTCACAAAGGAATTGTCTTGATTTATGAATCAATCGGCGCAAGTGTCTATGTAGATGCTCAAGCATTTCAGCAAATTTTCGACAATCTTATTTCCAATGCGGTCAAATATTCCCCAGAATGGTCAAAAATCTGGGTGCGTACCTCTGAGCAGGTTGATGATTGTGGTAAGACAATAATTCGTTTTGAGATTCAAGACGAAGGTCCGGGCTTCACCGAAGAAGATAAAACAAAACTTTTTAGGAAATTTGCCCGGCTTTCAGCAAAGCCCACCGGACAAGAGAGTTCCACCGGTCTGGGGCTTTCCATCGTCAAGCGTCTGGTAGAGGCAATGAATGGAAAGGTATGGTGCGAAAGTGAACATCTGAAAGGTGCAACCTTTATTGTCGAACTGCCCGCCGCAGACCAAGCGGAGTGAACTACCGACTACTGAAGTCAATAGTCTGGACATTTGGTAACATCGGAGTGCGGAATTTTAATTCCGCAAAAAGCACATCAAGCATTAGAGAGGGGTTACATATGCTGGCGGAATTAAAATTCCGCACTCCACAGGAAATGTCCAGACTAGTGGATGTAAAACGCTCTCTTCTTAACCCCACAAATGCGCGTACTTCAGCCCTGTTCCGGTATTGAAGAGCACAACGCGCTCATCGGGTTGTATCCATCCTTGCCGCAGTAATTCCACCTGTGCCGCCAAGCAAGCACCGCCTTCGGGCGCAGGGAAAATGCCGCTCGTGCGGGCAATCACATTCGAGTATTCTATCATTGCCTCGTCTGCAATGGCTAATGCCGTGCCGCCGCTTTCTTTCATGGCGCGAATCATCAAAAAATCGCCAACAGCAACAGGGACGCGCAGCCCGTCGGCAATCGTTTTTGCTCCTTCCCACAACGGTGCGTGCTCGTTGCCGTCCAGAAAAGCCTTCACAATCGGTGCACAGCCTGTACTTTGAACAGTGACCATGCGCGGACGCTTTGTACCTTTGGGTAAAAGTCCCATTTCCTCCATTTCCTCAAATGCCTTCCACAGCCCTATCAAGCCCGTACCGCCGCCTGCTGGGTAGATGATAACGTCCGGCAGTTCCCAATTCATCTGCTCGGCGAGTTCGTAGCCCATCGTTTTTTTACCTTCAAGACGATACGGCTCTTTGAGTGTGCTGACATCAAACCAGCCGTGCGCGGCAACGCCCTCGCGGACTTTCGCACCGCAGTCATTAATAAGCCCATTCACAAGCGTCAAATGTGCGCCAAAGGCATTGCACTCGGCGCGGAAGGCAAGCGGTACATCGGCGGGCATGAACACGTACGCCGGAAGTCCGGCTGCGGCTGCGTAGGCGCTCATTGCTCCGCCTGCATTGCCCGCGCTGGGAATGGCAAGCGATTGTACGCCCAATTCCAGCGCTCGGCTCACAGCGACAGCTTGACCACGTGCTTTGAAGCTGCCCGTCGGATTTGGCGATTCATCCTTGATGTACGTTTGGAGGCATCCAATCTGCTTTCCAAGCCGCTTGGCATGGACAAGAGGCGTACCGCCTTCGGAGAGGCAGACAATGTTTTTTTGCTCCCGAACAGGCAGAACTTCCTCGTAGCGCCAGAGGTCGCGTCGGCGCTCTTTCAGGCTTTCACGGGTCAAAGTTTCCGCAGCTTTTTGGAGGTCGTAGCGTGCAAGAAGCGGGCGCTGCGCGGTGGGACTAAGATTCCAAACGCGGTCAGCATCAAAGCGCTCGCCGGTCATGCTGCATTCGAGGTGGGTGAGGGTGGATGCAGTTTTCATAGTTGTGTAAGGAAATTATTGAAGTAGACACGCACCAACAGTGCCATAACTGGTCTCGTCAATCAAAATTGCACCGCCATTGGAACGCAATGTGGAATATGAATCAAATACAAGAGGGGAAGCGGTCTTGAGCAATACCTTTGCAATGTCATTAAGAGCTAAGGAACTAATGTTTTCTGTTCGTTCAAGCGTGTTCACATCCAATTTGTAATCTATGGAGCGCACTACTGCTCGCACGGTGCGGCTTTTGTGCTGCAAAAGGTATTTACTGCCTATCGTGAGCGGTTTTGCATCCATCCAGCAGAGAAGCGTTTCTAATTCCTGCTGCACCAATGGCGTATCATTGCTTGCGACAATCGTATCACCCCGGCTCACATCTACGTCATCGGCAAGATGCAGAATAATATTCTGCGGCGCAAACGCTTCTTCGACCTCAATCGGCTCGGCATTGTGCCCGGCAATTTCAATCGCTTTGATGCTCGTTTGCACACCCGACGGCAGAATCGTTACGGCATCACCCTTGCGATAAGAACCGCTTGAAATAGTGCCTGCATAGCCTCTGTAATCGTGTAAATCCTCCGTTTGCGGACGAATGACGTACTGTACCTGAAAGCGTGGATGTGTCGTGTTTACGTCATATTGTACTTCGACGTTTTCCAGAAACTCCAGAAGCGGTGCGCCTTTGTACCACGCAAGGTTTGGTGAGCGTTCCACGATATTATCGCCGCCGAGTGCCGATATGGGAATATAGTGAACGTCTTTCAAGCCCAACGTCTCAGCAATGGTGCGGTATTCCGCAATTATTTCCTCGAAACGGGCTTCCGAAAAATTGACCAAATCCATTTTATTCACTGCTACGACCACGTGCGGAAGTGCTAACAGCGAAGCAATGATGCTGTGTCGGCGTGTTTGCTCAATGATACCATTTCGGGCATCCACGAGAATAATTGCAAGGTCGGAATTGGACGCACCCGTCACCATATTGCGTGTGTATTGGATGTGTCCGGGCGCATCGGCGATGATGAATTTTCGGCGCGGGGTGGAAAAGTATTTGTACGCCACATCAATCGTGATGCCTTGTTCACGCTCGGCACGAAGCCCGTCAGTCAGAAGTGCAAGGTCAAGTTCGCCATCTGCTTTTGAGCGGCTTTGCGACTCGATTGCTTCCAGCTGGTCTTGCAAAATTGACTTGCTGTCATAGAGCAAGCGCCCGATGAGTGTGCTTTTGCCATCATCCACACTGCCGGCGGTGATAAAACGAAGAATGTCCATGATTGGAAAGGATAAAGTATGAAGGATAAATTTCTGAAGTTGTAACAGATGAAGCGATATTAGAGTTCTTTCAAAAGTGGTTGAGTTAGAGATTATAGATCGTCGCAATCAACGAGAATCCTAGGTCAAAGCGTTGGCAGCGGTTGCGATAACGATGAGCTACTATCTCGAATACTTTCGGTCTTGCAAAAAGATGCTCAATCCGAACACTCTTACGAGCAAGCCGACAATACTTACGAAATTCATATCGATATCTTTCATTTAATAATTATCAATCTACCCATATTATTAGAAACTCCATCAATATTGAGACGGTATATATAAACTCCGGTTTGTAAGTTGTGTGTGTCCATAATTATGTCGCAATCTCCTGCTGACATTATTCCTTTTTCAATCCGTAAAATCTCACTGCCTAATGTAGAATACAACGCAATAGTTACCGCCGCTGATTTCGATAGAGTGAAGGAAATTTTGGTATTATCTGAGGCAGGGTTGGGCGCAAGTGTCGATATAGTAATCGGTTGTTCTTTTATTGAACTAATAGTTGCTAACTCCGCAGAGAACAGACCACGCTCTTGAATGGAGGCATAAATACTATTCCTGATTATATGCCAACTGAGTAGAGTACCTGAAGGGAAAGTAAGAGGTTGTTTGTGCCACGTTTCACCTTTGTCAAAGGAACGATAAATAGTATCAGCAGAGATAGTTTGACACCAGAGCATATTAGCTTGCACATTCATTGCAGCAATATTTTGTGTGATAGTAGGCAATTTCATCGTTTGCCAAGTTAAACCGCTATCGTTGGATTTATAAAAACTAAGGTATGCTCCCATATTGGAATTGTAACTATACGCAAAAATGTCGGACTCGTTTAACGCACCTGAGAAAAATGTGGTAGCGTTATTTAGAGAGGGCAGAGATTGCCACGTATTTCCACCATCAATGGAACGGAATAAATTACGGTTTGTCGATATAAAGACCGACCGACCACGGGCAATGATTGAATAAATGGATTGCATTCCATTAGTATATGGTCGAGTTGGTTTGAATGTTTTCCCGCCATCCACGGAATTGAAAATACCACAATATGCTTGATATGCGGCAATATCACCATCAGCAGTGACAATGCTTCCGGAACCGCACGGATTTGTTGGGGAAGAACTACCGATAATCTCGAACCGAGCGGTCGTAAACAGACTATCACGCGGTGCAAGAAAAATACTTCCGGAATTTTGAACGAGGTAGTTTTGGCTTGCACGAGCAAACCAAGATTGTCCACTCAACCATCGAATAAAATTCCATGTTTGACCACCATCTCTCGAAATAAATGTTCGTCCATCTCTATCAGAACGATTTTTTGCGAATGCAATAAGTTCATTCTCTAAAGAAGAAAGGGTAATATTCGACATGATTTTCAAATCTGCCGTCCGCTGCCAGGTAAGACCCCCATCTTGAGAGCGGAGCAATCCCGAAGGCTGAATTACAAAAATTGTTTGATTATCGGTTGCTTGCACAATGCGAGACTCGGGATATGTTTCTGAGCCATTCAGTATAGGTTGTAATGTTGCAGTTGTTGCATTTGCCGATAGAAGAGAGGTACGATACAACCCCGATCTACAACCTAAAAACATAGTATTTCCTTGTACCAATAGAGAAGAGGTAAACTGATAGGCATTATTTGTTATCGTACGCCAAGTTTGTCCCATATCACTGGAAACGGCAAAAAGCCCTGCGATTCTTGTTGCCGAACATAAAATTCCACCAAACAATACGATATCATCGCTAGAGATTGTACTGGTTAATTGCCATTTCAAACCGTTATCAGTGGAACGTAAAATCCCACGTGCAGTGCTTGCGATTAATACAGAATCAAATGCTTTGAATGTCCCTTCTAAAAGTCGGTCTGATGATGTTAATCCGCTTGTAATAATATTTTGCCAAGTTTGACCATCATCAGTGGATTGGTAAATCTTAAAATCCCATGTTACCGCGAGAAGAGCGCCCGGAACCTGAACGACAGAAACTATTGGTGAAGCTACTGTTCGTGAGGTTGTCGGTAAACTAAGAATTGGCTGCCAAGTCGTACCATTGTCTGCGGAGCGAAAGACCGTATCGGAAGCAAGAAGGAATATTTTATTAGTTGACAATAACTTACCTGTTCTGGTAGCTGAACCAACGGTAAATTGTTGCCATAAGGCACCATTATTGAAAGAGCGATAAAGCAGTGTGTCGGTAGAAACTAATACAATTGAATTTCTTGAAACGAGCGAGACTATCTTTTCACTGCTGGGACCGGGCAATTCTTTCCATACAAGCGCCGATTGTGCGTGAAGTAAATATACTTCCACAAAACCAAGAATTATAATTGTGGTAATAAACTTTATCATTTGAATTGAGAGAAAATAGAGGAGGACTAAATATCAATTTTCCACCGCTCGTCGCCGTACATCCGTTAGGCGTTTGAAGGCTCCGCCTTCCAATGCTTGAATACCAACATAGAACATAATGCTTGGGGAAGTCTTACCCCAATTTCGCTCTTTGGAACGACTTTTGAAAGAACCCCATTATTTTTACTCTGTAGGCGGTTTGCTTTGTGCTCCCTTGCGGGCATTCAGCGCAAAGCCTATGGCAAAGGTTGCCAGCACTGCCAGCGATTCTTTCGGGCGCTCCACCACCACCGACGCAGCCATCCAAAAACTGATAGCGGCAAAAATAAGCGGCGTTACGGGATAGCCCCAAACCTTGTACGGACGTGGCAAATCAGGATGCTTTAGGCGAAGAATAATCACGCCGACAACAGCCAGCATATTGAACACATTGAGCAAAAAGCCTGTATAAATCAAAATGGCTTCAAAGCTAGAGGTGAGAACAATTGTAATCGCAATCGCTGCCTGAAGCCAGAACGCACGAACTGCCACACCGTGCTTGTTTTTGGCGGCAGCGAAGCGGAAAAGCGCATAGTCTTCGCCCATCACGTTCCACACCCGCGGACCCAAGACCGAGTACGAGCTAACGCTTGCAAGCAGCACCAATGCTATGAGCGCACTCATCACGACAGCGCCACGCTCGGCAAAAATTCCTTGTGCTGCAATATAGCCCACGTCTAATTTTCCCGCCAATATCGGCAGGGAAGCCGCTTTCAGAAATGCGTAATTTAGCACAACATAGAGCGCCGTTACCACTACCACGCCTGTAATCACCGAGCGGGGCAGCGTTTTTTGCACATCCTTAATTTCATCAATCACATAGACCGATGTGTTCCAGCCCAAATACGCATACGACACATATACAAATGCCACTGCGTAACCGGGCGTAAGCACCAGCGACCAATCTTGTGCCGTAAACGCAAGTGATGGTGCGGGTGTTGGGGCAAGAAATGCTGAAACGATAAACACCAGAATTAGTGCGACGTTGAAATACGTTACGCCGCTGTGCAAGAGGCTTCCCACGCGCACGTTCACGCTGTGAACAATCGTGGCAAGTAGAATAACACCAACGGTGAAGACGGGTTCGGGCAAGGGAATAATGTTTTGTGCGTACTTCCCAAATGCCACTGCTGAAAGCGCAATCGGCGCAGCCAAGCCTGCCACTAGCGTTGCAATGCCAGCAATGAAGCCAAGCGTAGGTGTGTAAATCGTTCCCAGCAAGTGATACTCGCCGCCGGAGCGCGGGTGCGCAGCACCGAGTTCTGCGTATGCCAGTGCGCCCGTGAGCGAAGCAATACCGCCTACCACCCACAGCAGAAGCACTGCCGGAACGGACGGAATCGCTTGCACTTGCAAGCCGAGCGAGGTGAAAACGCCAGTGCCAATCATGGCAGCAATCACAAAGGCGGTCATGGGGAGATAACCAAAAACACGTGATTTCATGGTGTTATGCCTTCGTGGGATTAAGGTTGCTGTGCTTGCGGCTGTATCCGAAATAAATCCCTAAGCCGAGTACAAGCCAAATAACCAAGCGTATCCACGTATCGGTGGGCAATGCAACCATCATCACGCCACAGGAAAGTATGCCCAAAATCGGTACGACAGGAACCCACGGAGTGCGGAAGGCGCGTGGTGCGTCGGGCATTCGCTTGCGCAAAATAAGTACGCCAATACAGACCATCACGAACGCCAAAAGCGTTCCGATACTCGTCATTTCGCCCACAACACGGATGGGTACAAGTCCTGCGAAGAGAGCAATAAATAAACCAAGCACAATATTGGATTTGTACGGCGTTTGAAAGCGCGGGTGAATTTCGGAAAAAATTTTGGGCAAGAGACCATCACGGCTCATGGAGAAAAAGACACGCGATTGCGACATCAAATCCACCACAATCACGGATGTATATCCAAAGAGAATCATGATGATAATTGCCTGCCCAAGCCACTGGTAGGGCGTTTTGTCAATGGCGATAGCAACGGGCGCGGCGCTGTTTTTGAACTCCGTATAATGTACCATGCCGGTCAAAACGTGCCCGAAGAGCGCGTAGAGAATCGTGCAAATAATCAGCGACCCGATAATCCCAATCGGCATATCGCGCTTGGGGTTTTTCGCCTCTTGCGACATCGTTGCGACCATATCAAAGCCTGTGAACATAAAGAAAACTACGCCCGCACCGCGCAAAATGCCGCTTATACCAAATTCTCCAAACGTACCTGTGTTTTCGGGAATATACGGTTGATAATTGCTGGGATTGATGTATTGCCAACCAAGTCCGATAAAGACTAGAACGACAATAAGTTTCAGACCCACAACAACCGTCGTGTACAGCGCAGATTCCTTTGCGCCGCGAATAATGATTGCCGTGATTAAGAGTACGACGAACATTGCCGGAAGATTGATAATGCCGGAGACCGTGCTGCCATCTTGAAGTGTGGCGGATTCAAACGGGGAAAGCGTGATTTGGTAGGGCAGAACGATGTTGTATTTTGCCAGAAACCGCGTTAGGTATTGCGACCAGCTAATCGCCACCGTTGCCGCACCAACGGAGTATTCCAACACCAAATCCCAACCAATAATCCATGCAAAAAACTCACCAAGCGTGGCGTAGGAGTACGTGTAGGCGCTCCCGGCAACAGGAACCATTGAGGAAAATTCGGCATAGCACAGCGCACTAAACACACACGCAAGCGCCGCAACGCCAAGCGAAAGCGTGATAGCGGGACCCGAATGATTCGCGGCAGCAAGTCCCGTTAGCGAAAACAGCCCCGCGCCGATAATCACGCCCACACCAATGGCGACGAGGTTTGTGGCGGTGAGTGTTCGCTTAAGTGTGTGCGTGCCAGTCTCGTTGGCTTCGTTGATGAGTTGGGCAAGGGGTTTGATGTGGAACATGGAGCAGGGCAGATGATGAGAGATTCTGAAATTTGATTTTTAGTAAGCGATAATAGTTACACTAGGCGGTTCTACTCGTTGGTATGGGGTATCAATAAATTTTTGTGTCATCTCAAAAAATTCTTTTCCGCCTACCCCGTGCGAACGATTCATAAATAAGAAACTCTGACAATTGGGCATATAATGTTGTATCCTTTTCATGTAAAGCGGTCGGCAGGCGGGATCCATCTCGCCGTCGCCCGTCAAAACAGGTTTGCCCGAATAAAACGGTTGTTTTGTTCGGGCTTTGACAGGAGGCACATTCCAGCAATCACACATTGCTTTATAGACATCATTAATACGATAACCTGCCAGATAAGGATATAACTTGTAAAGTTGATGAATAATTTCTTCATTGTGATAAGCGGCTTGGTCAGCACAATAAACAGTCATCCGCATTCCATCGGGCGCGGTGTTTTTATTGAAAATATCGTCGAGTTTTTTCTTGATATAGACATTATGCTTTCCTTGTATCATTTCGGTAATGATAAAAGGAACATCCTTTATTGTTGTGTGGTTAAGCATATTTCCCGTGATATATTCCAGTAGCTCATTTTTGGTGTACTGAATTTTTAGGCTATCAGTTGTGCCTTTTTCCAAATATGAAATGTAAAAGGTTTTATTGGTAATAGATGTAAAATAACGATGAAATCGTTCTCTCAGGTTCCCATAGACTGTTTTATTCGTCGAATCTCGTTCTACATAATTGAACAAAACACTCAAAGCCTCAATAAGGTTAACAGGCTCATCTTCATCAATAGCAACAAACATTGGTAACGGAGAATCGAGAACAAGCGACCGTACACGGGATGAATCACTCTGCAAGACAGCAAGCATAAGACCGCCGCTATATGAACCTCCCGTAAGATTTACAGAATCTATATGCAACACCGTTAGCAAGTCACTAATATCGGCGACGGTTTCATCAGAATTATAGCCCGCGAGGTCTATTCCTACGGCTTCCAGATTTTTTTTATATCGCTTCACTCCCTCAATGACCATGCTGTCCTTGGGCAGATTTTTTCTGTATGATTCTCGAATGGCATTATCTAAGTCAAATCTACGGAGGTAAGGCACGGCAAATCTGGTACCTCGCTGCTCAAATGCTATACAATCTCTATCAAGGAGCAGTGTACTTTTTGTTATACTGTTTGCCCAACCGAGCGAACTATTCCCTGGTCCGCCGCTTGTGAAAAGAACCGGGTCTTTCTTTTTATTCGGGTTTTTGCTTTTGACGACAATAAATGGCAGTTTGATTTTTTTTGACGTTGCATTGTTTCTGTTTTCGGGAACGATGAGATAGCCGCATTGGGTCTTGAAGCTGCTGTCTATCCTGTTCAGAAAAACCGAATCTGTCCGCAACAGAGCAGGAGCATTCGCTAAGTAAATACTATCAACCTTAAACCGACAGTCGCATAATTCAAGCGCCGGAGTCCATGTTTTCTTTTGTGAGAATAAAGGTTGTCCCGATAGTACTGTCAGGACAGCACTGAGAAGAACGGGTAGAATGTATGTTTTCATCGTTTTGTCCGAAGAGAATAAGTGGGTTTGGCGGCGGCGCAAGCAGATTTTTGAAATATGATGAAATATCTCGAAAGAGCAAGATAAGAAAGTTTTTTCTCCTTCATGCCTGATACCATATCTTTCTCTAAAAATACCCATTTTTCTTACGGTCTTCCATTGCTGCTTCCGAAACGCGGTCATCCATGCGGGTTTCACCGCGCTCACTGGTGCGGGAGGCGGTTATCTCGCGTATGATGTCGTCAAGCGTTGCGGCGCTTGATTCCACCGCCGCCGTACAGGTCATGTCGCCTACGGTTCTATAGCGGACGCGCTTTCGAGAAACAACGTCGCTTTCATCCGGCGTGATAAACTCCGACCACGCCACAAGCTGCCCTTTGTACTCCAAGCACTCGCGGTCGTGCGCAAAATAGATGCTTGGTAGCGCAATGTTCTCACGTTTGATGTAGTTCCACACGTCCAATTCCGTCCAGTTGCTGATAGGGAAGACGCGCACATTCTCGCCTGCGTGGATTTTTCCGTTGAAGATATTCCACAATTCGGGGCGTTGGAGTTTTGGTTCCCATTGTCCAAATTCGTCGCGCACCGAGAAAATACGCTCTTTTGCGCGGGCTTTTTCTTCATCGCGTCGCGCCCCGCCGATGCAAGCATCGAAGCGAAATTCCTCAATGGTGTCCAAGAGTGTGTGTGATTGCAGGGCATTGCGGCTGGCAAATTTTCCTTTCGGTTCCGATAGGTGTTTTGCTTTTATGGTGTCCTCCACGCGGCGTACAATCAGTTTTTCGCCGATACGCTCGGCAAGGTTATCGCGGAAATCCAGTGCTTCGGGGAAATTATGTCCCGTGTCAATATGCACAAGCGGAAACGGGAATTTACCCGGACGAAATGCCTTCAGCGCAAGATGTACCAATGTGATGGAGTCTTTTCCGCCTGAGAAAAGTAGTGCGGGGCGCTCGAATTGCCCCGCTACTTCACGAAAAATATAGATTGCTTCTGCCTCCAAAGCGTCGAGGTAATCGAAAGAGTATGGTTTCATCAGAATCACAAAATAAGTGAAAAAGGTTATTGCAATTTTCCTAAAACGTCATCAAAGGTGAGCGCAAGGTAGTAAATCCCACCAATATTCGGACCGCCGATATACTGCAAATACCGCGTGTTCAAGAGGTTTGAGCTGCCAAGTTTTGCCGTCAGTTTCAGCGCCGGAATTTTATAGCTCACCTGTGCGTCCAGAGTGCCATATGCCGGAACTGTGCCGTTGCCAAGTTGCGAGAGCCACTGAAATTCACTTTGCCAGTGGTAGGCGACGTTGAAACCAAGATTCGGCAGCACTTCGCGGTTGCCGAAGCTCAGATTCACCATCCATTTGGGCGTGTTGAAGGGCGTTTCCAAATTAAGGTCGCGGCGGTCAATACGCTCCAAATCAGCATAGCTCACGTTTGCGGTCAGATTGAAGCGTTCGATGATGGTGTAATTCACCCCCAGCGACGCGCCATAGCTGTAATACTTGCTCTTTGCGTTTGTCCACATCCGATAACGGGTTTGTTGGGAGAGATTGGCGATTTGAAAAATGGTATTATCCACGCCACCCACAACACTTTCGCCGATTTTCCCCGTTTTCGGCACGGCGATTTCAATTTGGTCAATGAAGTTGGAGTAAATCGTGTAATACGCATCAAGGTCAACAAAGACGCGGTTCTCAAAGAACGAGCCTTTGTAGCCGAAGTCAAGCGCATTCACTTCTTCGGGCTGAATATACGTGTAATCGTTCACCGTCAGCAAGCCTTTGTTATCAATCGCCGCCTGCGTTGCGGTTTTGCCTTTGTTCACATCCGCAGTGATAGCTGCTTGAAATTTATCGACCGTCGTGCGCACATAGGAATTTTCAAAAAGCTGAAGGCGCTGCGTGAGAATATCCAAGCCGCCGTAGCGAATAATGCCGCCATTATTCACCGTGGAAAAGTTCTCAAAGAGTGTCGGAAAGCGGAATCCGTTCTGATACGACGCGCGGAAATTGTGGTCATTGTCTAGCGTGAAAACAGCCGCCACACGCGGATTGAATTTTGCATCGAAGTATTGATTTTTCTCAATGCGCCCCGAAGCAATAAGTTTCAAATTGTCGTTGAAAAGGCGCTTGGTGATTTGTGCAAAACCGCCGACATTGTAGTTGTAGAGCGGTGCGTAGGGGTTACTTGCATCGGGATTGGTAAAACTATTGCCTTCGGGTTTGATGACGAAATTTCGATAGTTCCCGCCAACAAGCACATCCACAACGTTGTTTCGCGCACTTGACAGGTCATATTGTCCCTCAAATTGGTAAAATTGGTTCTGCATAATAAGCTGCCCGCCGATGTCCCAATTATTGATAAGCGCAAGTTCGCGGAGTTTCGCGTCAAAGGTAGACGTGCCGGGCTGCAAACGTCCATTATCGGCGGCAGTACGAGCGGCTCGGAGTCGGTCTGCCAAGGCAAGTGTTGATGTGCTGTTGAAGGCACTCGTGTAATCGGCATACCAACGGTCGTCGGATTTGAAGGCTTTATCAATGTTTTCTCCAATCGGGCGAATGTTATAGGATTTGTCGGTGTTCTCAATCGTCCAATATGCTTTCACAAAGAAATTTGTGCCTTTGAAGTCAAAAACGTGTTGCTGAATTTTGTAATCCGTGAGGCGAATCCTGTTGCCGCGTTGATAAATCGCGTCTGACGAGCCAAAGCGGTAGGTGTAAGAAGCAGTCAAATTTTCGGTCAGGTTGTAGTACAAACCCGCATCCGCCTTGATGTTGCGCGTGCGGTAATCGTCGGTAACGAGGTCTTTTTCCCAATATCCCGTGCGGCGCACTTCGTAGCGTTTGCCGTCTAGCGTGAGAGTGCGGCGGTTGTTGTTCTCGTTGCCGTAAGAGTTTATCGGGTCTTTCGCAGGATTATCCGCACCGAGCAAGCCCGTGGAGGAATTTGCATTGGGGTTCAGTTCTTGCGTATTGGTCGCAATCCAGTCCGTGCCTTGCAAAAATCCGACGTTAATTTTGAAGGCAAAACGATTGTCAAAAGCCGCAGCAAAACGAATAGCACTCTCCGAAAGCAGACTTGGCGCGTGATCGCGTCCGTCAATGTGGTTCACTCCCGTTTTTTGGTAAATGCTGAGTCCCTGATAAATAAACGGGTTTTTGGTCGTGATATTTGCCACGCCGTTCAGCGCGTTCATGCCGTAGAGCGCGGAGGATGCGCCCGGCACGATTTCAACGCTCTCCACGTCGAGTTCGGTTGGTCCGGCGGTATTAGCAATCGAAACGCCTAAGCCCGGAGCCTGCGTATCTACGCCATCTATGAGCTGCAAAAAACGTGGATTGGTCGTGTTCGTGAAGCCCCGTGTATTCGGCACTTTGAAGCCCAGACTGAGCGTTGTGAACTGCACGCCCTTGATTGCTTCCAAAGCGTCGTAAAAGCTAGGCGCAGGAGAATCTTTAATGCTCAGAAGGTCGAGTTTTTCAATCGCAACGGGCGATTTTGCAACGGATTCTTCTACTTTCGAGGCGGAGACAACAACCTTTTCACCGATAAAAGCAGATTGCTTGAGTTGAATGGTGATTGGCTCATCGGGATTTGTAATGAAGCGCTCTTGCTTGGCAAAACCGATACGGGAAAAGGTGAGCGTCAGCGGAAAGGGCAGTTTGGTTTGGAGCGAAAATTTCCCATCCCCTGTGGAAACAGTACCAATCACGGTTTCCTTTGTGGTTTCTTTGATACGAATGCTTACGCCACCCAATAGTGCGCCGGTTTCTTTGTCGGTAATACTGCCCGAAATGCGCTTCAAGTCTTGCGCTGCAAGGTTGTCTGCAAAAGAGAAGAGGAGAAAAACGAAAATGAAGGCTGTTGCCAAAGGATGCGAAGTGCGCTGGTTAGAGAGCTTGGGAGTGAGTTTTGCTTGCTGTTGTTGCGGTGCTGTTTTTTGTTGTTCCGTCCTCGTATCATTCTGCACGGTTGGTTGATGCACAAAAGAAGCAGGCAGCGCTGCCGGAGTAATAGTTGTTGTGTGAATAGAATTGATGCGGGCTGTAATGGTATTGGACTGTATGCGTTTCATAAAGGGTAAAAATTGTTTGACGATTTGTTTATTGACTATGCGGTTCTGCCGGAATTAAGGTTGTCGTAAGAGTTGTTCCAGCGTGTAAGCCGCACTCTTTCTTGCTTTGGTCTTCCCACCACCAGCGCCCGGAGCGGAAGGATTCACCTTCGCGGACAGCTCTTGTGCAAGGCGCACAGCCGATACTAACGAAACCCCTGTCGTGGAGCGGGTTGTAAGGAATGTTGTTTGTGCGAATAAAGTCTTTGGTTTGGCTGTGTGTCCAATCGAAAAGTGGATGCACTTTTACCATTTCACGTTTTGCATCCCATTCCACAGAGTGCATGGTGGAGCGATTATCGGACTGTTCGGCGCGAATACCCGTCACCCAACATCGCATTCGCTCCAGTGCACGGTCAAGCGGTTCTATTTTGCGGACAGCGCAACATTCTTGGCGATTTTCTACGGATTCGTAGAAGCTGAATGAGCCTTTGGTAGTCATCATGTCCTCAACTTTTTGGGTGTTAGGAAAAAAAGTTTCGATAGGTTTCTTGTATTTGTCGAGCGTCTGCTGCCACGTGGAATAGGTCTCGTTGAACATCCGCCCGGTGTCCAGCGTGAAGACGCGAATGGGTAAATCTTCAGCAAAAATGAGGTGCGTCAGTGCTTGGTCTTCCAAGCCAAAACTCGTGGAAAAAGCAATTTCTCCCTGAAAGCGCTCCGCGATGATTGCGAGCGCCTCAGCCGCCGATTTGCCGTGTAGTTCATCTGCCAGCGAGAGTGCAGCTTCGGGGCGAAGTGCGGGAAAATGATGTGTGGTCATAGTTGGTAAAAAAGAGTAATTGGAAGCAAGGATTAGTGCGCCTTCCAAGCGCAGACGACAGACAGCTTCAGCGTTAAGCATGGGTTTGTGGGATGAAAATAAAAATGATTGTATTTGTCGAAATATTGTAGAAAATCTTCTTTATCCCGATAATCCTGAAATCTGCGTTCCGCCACAAGCAATGCAAAACACCTTACCAAACAGGAACGCCAAACGACCGCAAAATTGTGCGCAGACTAAGAACAATCACGAGTGCTCCAACGATAATAAGCCCTTTGCGCTTAGGAATACGATTGCCAATCATCACCGAAAACGGCGCTGCGAGCATACTTCCTACAACAACGCCCGCCACAATAAGCCAGTGATGAAAACCCAGAAGCAGCACAAACGTAATCGCGCTTGTTGTAGCAACGACGAATTTTGCCAGATGCGCCGAACCAATCGCATAGCGCACGTCGCGTCCTAATGCCACAAGTGAACTCGTTACAATCGCGCCCCAGCCGCCGCCGCCGATAGAATCGAAAAAGCTCCCCACAAAGCCTACTGCGGGAATCAAGCGGATATTTTTCTTCGGGCGATGCGCTCCGGAACTGAGCGCACGACGAATAACGACCACGCCCAGCGTTAAGGTATAGAGCGCCACAAGCGGCTTGACAATGCTTAATTGGTCTTTGCTGACAA